>NZ_SPUM01000152.1 GCF_004614195.1 Massilia horti
AGAAATTCGACAACACGAATTGTACCGGGCGCCGGCATTTATTCACACCCTCGTAGGGTGCGCACCCCGTGCGCACGCGGTCATCGCATGCCGACTTGCGGCTGCCGCTTCTCTGCGCGACGTTCGCGAACCGCGTGCGCACAGGTGCGCACCCTACGGGGGTTTGCATACGCCTCCGTCCTCCAGCGTTTACCGTTTTCGCCACACCTGCCGCGTACCCTCATGCCCGCAATTGACACGCCTTCGCGCGCGGCCTACATTGAACTGAACCGCTAGCGCGGCCGTTTCACGCTTTCCCTTCGATGCATCCGGCATTGACCGGCTCTCACGCACAACAATAAGGAGGAAAAAGTGAGATTCATGCGCATCCTGTTGGCGCTGTGCCTGCTCGTCGCTTCAAGCCTGGCCGCCGCCACCAACTACACGCTCTGGATCAACGGCCGCACCGGCGGCGGCACGGTCGGCGACTACAACAGCTTCACCTACTGGGGCCCGGCGTCGACCGCGGCGGGCGTCAACAAGAAGGCGGTCAACTGGGACGGCTACAGCAGCATCGCCTCGCAAAGTGGCCGCATCCGCGATGCGCTCGACTGCTTCTGCACCGGCGCCAACTGGTGCTACATCGCGACCCACAGCGCGGGCGACCTGATCCTCGGCTACACGCTGGCCAACTACGGCGGCTCGGCACGCGTGAAGAAGGACGCGTCGCCAAATTCCTCGGGCGTGTGCGGCAATGCCGACGGCACCTCGCAGACCGGCTGGAACATCAAGTGGGTGCGCGCTGCGTCGGGCGCGGGCGGCGGTTCGGAACTGGCCGATGGCGGCGCCTGGGCCACCGGCAATGCGATCGACAACGACCTGAAGACCCAGACCGCACGCGCCATGTACAACCACAACCAGACCTACGGCATCTGGTTCTACATGTATGCAGGCGCCAAGGGCACGCTGTACTCGGGCATCCTGCCCGGCCAGGACGACGAGGCGGTGGCCTATCACAGCACCGGCGGGGTCTCGGGCAGCGCCGGCGGGGCTTACTGCAACCCGGCCGACTGGTTCTGCAATGACCTGACGCTGGGCACCGCGCCCAACGAAGGCGGCTCGCTCAAGTGGAGCTACCACTCGGTATCGTTCCGGGACGATGCCGAAGCCTACAACCATTACACCAACGGGAACTGGGCCGGCATCGTATCGGTGGTGCGAAGTGCGATGGTGAACAGTGCCCTCTAGACCTGAACCGGACGGCAAACCGGCGCGCGGCTGGCTGCGCCGTTACTGGCCGGCGCTCGCGCTGGGGCTGGTGGTGGCGATCGCCGCCTGGTTCGGCGCGCGTGGAGGCGACGCGCCGTCTCCCGCCGTGCAGGCGGCCGCCGTGGCGCCGGGACCGGGCCGGCCGTTCTTCGGTCCGGTCGCAGCTGTTCCGGGCCTGCCGCTGCCGGACGATCGCGCACGCCGGCGGCAGGTGCTGGTCGAAAATTACCAGCTGGCGGACCACACACTGTGCAGTTATCGTGAAAGCACCAAGTACCCGGCGCTCTCGCGGCCGATGGCGCAGAACCCGGACCAGGTCTATCCGAATAAGCCGGTCGACGAGATGAACCCGATGCGCAAGCAGGGCGGCGGCACCGATCCCAAGATCCTGCTGCAGACTTCGCAGTCGCGGGTGTACATGGCGGCCGGCGAATCGGTCGCGTTCTCGCTGCGCGCGGTCGACGCCACCGGCAACGTGCTGCCGCTGGTGGTCAAGCGCGCGCTCGCGCAGGGCATCACCTACGGCAGTAACCGGCCCGCGCCGCAGGTGCCGGTTTCTTTTGTGGACGACGGCACCGGCGCCGATCCGGTGCCGAACGACGGCGCCTTTGCCGCGGTGCTCACGCCCGCCCAGACCGGCCTGTCCGGCTTTCACGGCACCATCCGCACCGAGGTGCGCTACAACGTGGGCGGGAGCGACGGTCTGGTACTGTTCGACGTGATCTATTCCCCCGAACTGCCGGCCACCTGGATCGGGCCGGTGCGCGACGCAGTCGAGAACGGCTCACTGGTGTTCTACCTGAAGCTCGACGTGCGCCAGGCGGGACGCTACATCGTCAACGGCCGCGTCGACGATGCGCACGGCAAGCCGTTTGCGCTGGCCACCTTCAACGACCTGCTGGGGCCGGGCCCGAACGACGTGCGGCTGACCGTGTTCGGCAAGCTGATGCGCGACCAGGAAGCGGCGCTGCCGCTCCTTCTGCGCGACGTGGACGGCTATCTGCTCAAGGAAAACGCCGATCCGGACCGGGCGATGCTGCCGCGCCTCGAGGGGCAAGTAGCCACCAGCAAGAGCTACCCGCTGACCCGCTTTTCGGATGCGGAGTGGCAAAGCGAAGAACGGTCGCGCCACCTGACCGAGTTCAACAAGGACCTGCGGCTGGCGAGCGCTGCGCTGCGCGAGTTCGATCCGGACGCGCCCTTGCCACCCAGCGAATGCGGAGCGCGCCCTTCGGTCCGCTAGCTTGTCGCTTTCCTTCGTCTCGCCGCACCAAGCGGTGGGGTCCGCGCCACGCCGCCGCGCGCGCGATTGACGCGTCGGCGGTGCTCCAGCTAGATTGGATATTGCGCCGGCCGGCGGGCTTTTTTCCCCTCAGTCCCACTGCCAAGGAGAGTCCGAATGAGACGTTTCGTACGCGTCATGCGTGCGCTTAGCCTGCCGGGTCTGCTCGCTTTGTCATGCCTGGCGCATGCCACCAATTACACCCTTTGGATCAACGGCCGCAACAACCCGGCCGCGATAGGCCATTACGACGATTTCCGCTACTGGGGCCCGGCCACGGTTGATGCCGGCGTCAACAAGAAGGCCGTCAACTGGGACGGCTACAACAGCATCGGCACCCAGAGCCGCCACATCCGCGACGCCCTCGACTGTTTTTGCACCGGCGAGAACTGGTGCTACATCGCCACCCACAGCGCCGGCGACATGATCGTCGGCTACACGCTGGCCAACTACGGCGGCTCGGCGCGCAGCGTGAAGAACGCGGTCGCCAACGCCGACGGCACGTGCGGCGACGTGGCGGGCGCCCCGCCGCAGACCGGGTGGAACATCAAGTGGGTGCGCTCGGCCGGCGGTTCGGCCGGCGGCAGCGAACTGGCCGATGCCGGCCGCTGGACCACGGGCGAGCCGCTGGTGCACGAACACAAGGTGTCGACCGCGCGTGCCATGTACAACCACAACGCGACCTACAACGTCTGGTTCTACATGTACGCCGGCTCCAATGGCACGCTGTATTCGTGGCTGCTGCCGGGGCAGGATGACGAGGTGGTGGCCTACCACAGCTCGGGTGCGGTGGCGGGCAGCGCCGGGGGCTCCTACTGCAATCCCGGCGACTGGTTCTGCCGGGTCCTGAGCATGGGGGCGGCGGCCAACGAGGGCGGCTGGCCCAAGTGGGCCAACCACTCGGTGGCGTTTCGCGACGACCACGAGCGGTATTCGCATTACATCAAGGGGAACTGGGGCGGCATCACCGGCATGATGCTGCAGGATATCCAGAAGCTGGCGCGCTAGCATCCTGATTTGCCGGTGCGTTGACGAAGAAATGCGGCGAAATCAAGCTGAGACCAGCAACAAGGCACAGCCAGGCCGGGGCCTGGCGCGCCTTCGTGACGCGGTTTCACTCTGCTCGTCGCCGCATTATTTCAACGAGTCGCCTAACCGGCGCGTTCGCCCGCCAGTGCGCGCTTCTCCGCTGCCGTGAGCCGCTTGCCGGTGATGACCACCACCGGCATCGGCGGGCCGTTCGCCACCGCGTCGCGCTCGGCTGGCGCCGCGTTGTCGCGGATGATCCGCGCCGGCGGCTGCAGCAGGCAGGCGGCCGCGCACAGCAGACCGAAACTGAGCAGCAGCGCCACTTCGATGTGCTTGAGCAGGTCCATGGCTCCCTCCTTGGCTGGCGCCCATGGCGGGCGGGTATTTCCAGTTTGCATCGCCAAGCAGGGCGCGGGTTTGCGCTAGATCAAGGATTTCATCCGAAGAAACTTTTTGGGCAGTGCGCTCGGCCGCGCGGGACGGCAGCGTAAAATAGCGGTTTGATCCAGATTTTGAGAGCACAGCATGTCGATTCAATGGTTCCCGGGCCACATGAACGCCGCCCGCAGGGAAGCGGCGGAGCAGATGGAGAACACCGATCTGGTGATCGAGGTCCTGGACGCGCGCATTCCGGAAGCGAGCCGCAACCCGATGGTCGAGGAGCTGCGCACCTTCCGCAACCGGCCCTGCCTGAAAGTGCTCAACAAGACCGACCTGGCCGACCCGGCCGCCACCGCCGCCTGGAAAGCGTTCTACGACGCCCAGCCGGGCGTGGTCGCCTACCCGATGACGACCAAGAAGCCTGGCGATGTCGTGCGCATTCCCGAGATGTGCCAGGCGCTCGCGCCGCACCGCGGGGTGCCGACCAAGCCGCTGCGCATCATGATCATGGGCATACCCAACGTCGGCAAGTCGACCCTGATGAACGCGCTGCTAAAAAAGCGCGTGGCCAAGGTCGGCGACGAGCCGGCCGTGACCAAGACCCAGCAAAAGCTCTACCTGGGCAAGCACATCGTGCTGGTCGACACCCCGGGCATGCTGTGGCCAAAGATCGAGATGGCCAGCGACGGCATGATGCTCGCCGCCAGCCACGCGGTCGGCACCAACGCGCTGGTCGAGGAGGAGGTGGCGGCGTTCCTGGCCGAGATCCTGCTTGAGCGCTACCCGCAATTGTTGAGTGCGCGCTACGGCTTCAAGACCGAGGGACTGGACGGCATTGCGGTGATCGAGAACGTGGCGGCGCGGCGCGGCTTCCGGATCAGGGGCGGCGATTTCGACTACGAGAAAGCGGCGCACGTGCTGCTGCACGACTACCGCACCGGCGCGCTGGGCCGGATCAGCCTCGAGACGCCGGACACGCGCGCGGCGCGCATGGAACAGCACATGGCGGAGGTGGCGGAAAAGGAGCGCATTGCCGAAGAAAAAGCGGCGCAGCGCGCCGCCGACGCTGCGCGCGGCAAGCGCGGCACGTGAGAAGGCGTAGGGGACGCGGGGCCGCCGAGGACCTGTGCGCACGCGGTACGGAGCCAAAACAGAGCAAACGTTCGCGTACCCCCGAAGGGTAGGGTGGGCGGGTCCCCCGCCCACGCGTTCAAACAGAACGTGATTCACCGAACGCATGGAGCGCTGCCCGCGCGGGCTGTACCTCGAGTTCAAACAGAAGGTGATTTAACGAACGCGTGGCACCGTTGCCCGCGCCTGCTGGACGCTGGAGATGCCGGACACGCGCGCAGCAAGCCGGGACGTGAGTGTGGCGTAGGGTGCGCACCTGTGCGCACGCGGTGCGGAGCCAAAACAGAGCAAACGTTCGCGTACCCCACAAGATCGCGAGTGTCGTAGGCTGCACGGAGTTGCGAATGGCGTATTTTGCACGAAGCCAACACTGTGCAAGCGTCCGCGTGCGCACAGGACCCTACGAGAGGAACCCTCTGTGCACCCAAGCAGAATCAGCCCGCCGCCCGTCCAAACCTGAAGCTCGACACCGCCAGATTGCCGAAGAAGTCATCCTCGTGATACACCATCGCGCCCGGTTCATATTCCGCCGCGCCCAGCGCCACCATCAACGGCAACAGGTGATCTTCGTGCGGATGCGCCACCCGTGCCGACGGCGCCGCACTCCAGTTCAGCAGCGCGTCCTTGCGCTCGGCCGGCGGCAGGTCCAGCAGCACGTGCTGCAGCCAGGCGTCGAACTGCTGCGATGCCACCCGTCCGCCCGGCCCGAACTGGCGCAGGTTGTGGTACGACAGTCCGCTACCCACGATCAGCACCCCTTCCTCGCGCAGCGACGCCAGCGCACGCCCGGCCGCCATGTGCACCGCCGGGTCCAGGTCGTGCCGGATCGACATCTGCACCACGGGCATGTCGGCCTCCGGATAAATCGGATACAGCATCGAGAAGGTGCCGTGGTCGAGCCCGCGCTGCGGATCGGTCCCGGCCGTCATCCCGGCCGCACCCAGCAGCTCGGCCACGCGCGCGGCCAGAGCCGGGTCGCCCGGCGCCGGATACTGGATCTGGTAGGTATGCGGCGGGAACCCGCCGTAGTCATAGATCATCCCGGGTGCAGCGCTTGACGAGACCAGGAAATCGCGCGTCTCCCAGTGCCCGGTCACGCACAGCACGGCCCGCGGACGCACGCCGATCTGGCGCTTGATGTCGACCAGCGACGCTTCTAGCTTGTCATAGGCTGGTCCGACACTGTCCTTCATCCAGGGCCAGGGGCCGCCTCCGTGAGAGACAAAATAGGTGGGCAGGCGCTCGGACATGACAGTTCTCCTTGGTTCAGCATCAATCGTGTCATGGTAGCCGATAGCGCCTGTTCCTGCTGGCCGCGCTCAACCCGGCGCGTGTGCTTGCCGCGCGCTGGCCAGCTCCATCAGCGCGACCAGGCGCGCACTGCGCATCCACGCGATCGCGACCACCGCCAGTTGGGTGAGCACGAATGCCGCTGGCACGCCGCCGATGCCCAGCGCAGGCACGTTGATGCGCGCCACGGCCGCCAACGCCGCCAGCACCAGCCCGGCCACCGTGATCGCGACATAAGCGCCGAATGCTGCGAGCGGCTGCGCGCGCAGCAGCGCGAGACCGTTCCACCACGCGGCCACGGCCGACTTGCGGCGGCGGTCAATGGCGAGCATTGCACGGCCCGCGTCCAGGGTCGCGTGCGCCAGCAGCATCAGCAGCCCCGCGCCAAATGTGGCCAACAACGCCGCCCGCTGCGCATCGGCGGGCAGGATCGCTCGTTCGCCATACCGTCCGCCCGCAGCGAGCGCGATGCCGCCAAGCGCGCCCGCAAGCGCAAGCGGAACCAGCGCCCATACCAGCATGCGCAGCAGCCTGCCATACTCCAGCACGGCCCCGGCCACCAGCTTCGGCAACGTTGGCGCCTGCGGCGCGCGCGCCGCCGTGATCGTCGCGCCGGTCAACAGCGGCGAGAGCAGCAGCGTGAGGATGAGGGCGCTCACACTGCCCGTGGCGATGCCGGGGGTGCCCGACAGCGCTACGATGAGGTCGCCGAGCGCGACGCCGTCCAGTTGCCGCGCCAGCGCCTGTGCGTGCACATTGTGGCTCAGGTTCAGGTTCAGCAGGTGCCATACCGGCAGCGCCGCGACCAGCGTGGGCAGCAGCAGTGCGCCGGCCCACAGCGCCAGCAGGCGCCATTGCAGGACGCGGCGCGCCGCGCGCGCAGCCACGCCGGAGCGCAGGCGCACCCGTTGAGCGCGATCGGGCGCGGCTGCCGCCGAAGTAGGGGAATGGGAGCTCATCATACGGTCGCAATCAATGAAAGGATCAGTTGGAACAGCGCGGCATAGTCGCTCGTCCAGCGCAGCGCCGGGCGGTGGTCCGCTGCCAGGGTGCGGCTGTCGTCAAGCTTGCTGACGTCGAGGTAATGGATGCGCTGCGGGTCCAGTTCGGCCGACACCGCCCTGGCCGGCCTGACCCAGCTGAAGCGGTGCCATTTCTCGTCCATGTCCCAGCGCACCGTTTCGCTGCTGCCGTCGGCGAACTTGACGACCAGCGTCTGCGGCACCGGCGCGCCGGAGCGGCGCAGGGTGACAGTTGTACGGAACGGGAACGGCCCCATGCCCGGCTTCGCGTCCGGATGCGCCTTTTTCCACTGCTTGCGCTGTGCATCGATCCGCTCGTCGAGTGCCTTGCCGCCCTGTTCGATCCATTTGCCGCCAGCCTCGCCGGTGCCCGGCTGCGGCAGCTCTTCCACGCTGGTGATCTCGGCCACACGGTCGTCGACCTTCTCGGCCCGGTACATCTGCCGCGCGAAGAAGTCCTCGACTGTCGCGCGCTGGCCGCTCGCCTGGGCCAGCGCCTCGCGCAGGTCGGCCACGCTCGGATGGCGGAACTTCCAGCGCCGGTAGTATTCCTTGAAAGCGGCTTCAAACGCATCCTTGCCGATGCGCGCTTCCAGGTCGTGCAGCACCGTCGCGGTGCGCATATAGATCGGCCCGATTCCCTGCAGGCGGTCATACGCGTTCTGGCCAGGCGCATCGGCCGGCGCATCGCGCGGCGCGGCCATGCGGCTCAACTCGAAGTCCGTGAGCCTTGGCGCCACGCCGATCGCCGCCAGTTTGGACGAAGTGGCGTAAATGAGTTGTCCGCGTTCGCGCAGCAGGCGCCCTTCCCAATATTGGTTCACGCCTTCGTCAAGCATCGGCTCCTCGAATTCGTTGGACGCCAGGATCCCGTAGAAGTAGCCGTGCCCGAATTCGTGAATCGTCGTGATGTCGAGCATGTACTGCGACAGTGTGCCGGGCCGCACTTCGCCGAAGCCGTCGGCGGTGAAGAAGGTCGGGTACTCCATGCCGCTCGCTTCCGACGCGTTCAATGGCGGGATCACGACTGTCAGCGTGCGGTAGGGGTAGGGCCCGAGCGTCTTCGAAAAGTAGGCCAGCGAGTCCTTGGCCGCCTTCATGGTCGGCGCGGCGCTGGCCGCGTATTCGGGCGGGTAGATCACCCTGATTGCAACCAGTGGGCTGCCCGGCCCGGTCCACGTATCCTCCAGCGGCGGCGCGCTGCGGTTGTCCGCGGTCCAGGCGAAATCGTGCACGTCGCCCTGCACGTAGTGGTGGGTCACCATCCCGTCCTTCTCCACCGGCGCACCTTGCAGCTCGCCGGTGGCGCCCACCGTGTAGCCCTTCGGGACCGTGAGCCTGACGTCATAGTTGCCAAAGTCCGCGTAGAACTCTGAGTTAAGATGATACTCGTGCACGTTCCAGCGCGGGGCGGTGGCGCCGCGCTCGCCGGGCAGTTCCAGCACGCCGATCTTCGGGAACCACTGGCCGACCAGATGGAAGCTGCCGAAGTAGCCGGCGCGTGCCACCACGCGCGGCAACTGGGTCACGAAATCGGTATCGATCGTGGTCGACGCGCCCGGCGCCACCGCCTGCGGCAGATCGAAACGCACCACCGTGTGGTCAAGGGCCGGGCCGTTGTCGGGATGGACAAACCACCATGGCACGCGGCTGCCGCCCTGCGTCACGCTCTTGAGCGCGATGTGGCCCCATTCTCCCTCCCGGACCCCCAAGCCGCCGGAACGAAACCCGGTCGCGCGCAACCGCATCTCGGTAAAGAAGGTGCTGTCACCGCTCTCGAAAGCGTTCATGTACAGGTGCAGGTAGATACTGCGCACCGCCACCTTGCTGCGGTTGCGCCAGGTGAGCTGCTGCCTGCCCGTGACGGTGTGACGCACCGGATCGAGCGTGGCCGCGATCCTGTAATCGACCACGCGATCCGACAGCGTCGGTTCAATGCCGGTGCGCGCTCCGCCCCAAGCGTCCGGCGCGCTGGGCACCGTCACCGCCGCGGCCCCGGGCAGTGCCAGTGCAATCCCGTCCAGGCTGGGTGGCACGGCGGCGGAGCCGGGCGGCGGCTCGGCGTTCAATGCGGCCCCCGCCATGAGCAGTGCCATGATCGCCGCTGCGCCGACGATTGCCCACCTGATCGAAAATCCCATGCATGCCTCCGGCGATTGCAGATTGGAATTAACACCTCACTACACTATACGCAGATCAATAATAAAATAGCAAGTTCAGCGAGAAGCCAAATGCGTGGTCTTTGTTAGGTTTATAATCGCGCCGTTCTGGTGCCCGCACGCGTGCTCTGCGCGTGCAGTTAAACGGGAAACACGAAGCCGCCTTATCCAGCAAGGCTGCCAACGTGTGCTGCCCCCGCAACGGTAAACAAGCGTCGCCCTGTGGCGACTGGCCGCCTCGAACGCCACTGTGCTGTGCATAGGAAGGCGAGGCGGTCTGACTTGCGAGCCCGGATACCGGCCAGGACAGGTGGAAGCGCGTGCTGCGTCTTCCGTGGAATCCGGTTTGCGGGGACGCACGCCGGGGACACTTTTCAAAGAAAAAATTCAAATGAGCTCTGCTGTTCTTACGCGCAGCGCGCCGGTCGTCAAACCGCTCGCGCTGGCCTGTGCCGTTTCCCTTTCGTTCATCGCCGCCGGCGCCTTTGCCCAGGACCAGGCCAGCCCGATGGTGGTCATCACCGGTTCGCGCTTCCCCACCGATGCGGGCCAGGCCCCGATCGGCGCCACCGTCATCACCGCAGCCGACATTCGCCGCGCCGGCATCAACGACGTCGACCAGGCGATCCGCAAGGTCGGCGGCGTCTACGGCCGCCAGAGCCTGGACGGCTCGCCCGACTTTGCGCTTGACCTGCGCGGGTTCGGTTCCAACAGCGCCCAGAACATGGTGATCATGGTCGACGGCGTGCGCCTGAACGAAAACGAACTGGCCAGCACGATCCTGGCGACGATCCCGATCGACAGCGTCGAGCGCATCGAGATCAACCGCGGCGGCAGCAGCGTGCTGTTCGGCGAAGGCGCCACCGGCGGCGTGATCCAGATCTTCACCCGCCGTGCCGGCCAGGCCGGGACCCACGGCTCGATGTTCGCCGAAGCAGGGCAGTTCAACCAGCGCGACGCGCGCGGCTCGCTCACGCACCGCGTGGGCAACGTATCGCTGGACGCCGCGGTCCAGAAACAGCAAACCGACAACTACCGCGCCAACAACGACTTCACGCAGACCAGCTTCTCGGGCGGCGCCCAGGTGGCGTACGACGGCGGGCGCGCCGGCCTGCGGCTGGAGTCCGCGCGCCAGGATGCGCGCTTTCCGGGCTCGCTGTCGCTGGAGCAGTTCCAGGCCAATCCGCGCCGGACGACGTCGCCGAACGACTTCGGCTCTCTGGACCGCGACCGCATCGGCGCTTTCGCCGAGTACCGCGTCGGCGGCTTCGAGCTGGCCACCGAGCTGTCGCATGTTAAGCGCGATGTGAAGGCAACCTACGTGTCCGACTTCGGCACCACCCGGATCGCCTACGCCAGCCGCCAGACGCAGTTCTCGCCGCGCCTGCGCCAGTTGAGCGAGATCGGCGGCATGCCCAACGAACTGGTGGCCGGTGTGGACTGGACCCGCTGGCAGCGCAAGACCGATTCCGAGTTTTCGCGTGCCAACGCGCACCAGGACGCGAAGGCGCTGTACCTGCGCGACGAGCTGCGCTTTAACAAAGAGCGCGACGGCCGTGTGGCGCTCGGCGTGCGCCGCGAACTGTTCGACAAGGACTACGCCGACCCGCTCGCCTTCGACCCGGCGCCGGAACGCGGCACGCAGGGCCTGAACGCGTGGGAAGTGGAGGGCAGCTACGGCGTGCTGCCGCAGCTGAATCTGTTCGCGAAAGCAGGGCAGAGTTTCCGCGTCGCGAACGTCGACGAAAACAGCTACCGGGCCAGCAGCGGACTGTTGGCGCCGCAGACCTCGCACGACATCGAGCTCGGCGCCCGGTTGGGCGACGCTGGACGCCAGCTGACCGCGCGTGTGTTCCGCCACAACCTGCGCAACGAGATCTTCTTCGACCCGACGCAAAATGGCGGCTGGGGCGCCAATACCAATCTCGACCCGACCCGGCGCGAAGGCTTTGAACTCGACGGCCAGGCTGCACTGGCTGGCAACCTGCGCGCTAGCGCCCACCTGCAGCATGTGAAGGCCAGGTTCACCGAAGGCCCGAACGCCGGCCGCGAAATGGTGCTGGTGCCGAAGAACGTGGTGACGGCGCGCCTGGCCTGGCTGCCCGGTGACGGCCAGACGGCCGACGTCGGCGCGCAGTGGGTCGACAGCCAGCGCTACGGCAGCGATTTCACCAACGGCTGCGATGCCCGCATCCCGTCGTATACGACCTTCGATGCCCGCTACGCGCGCACGTTCGGTGCGTGGGAGTTCGCGCTGTCCGGCCTGAACCTCGCCGACCGCCGCTACTTCAGCAATGCGTTCGGCTGTAAGGCCGGCATCTACCCGAGCGACGGGCGACAGTTCAAAGTCTCGATGCGCCACGACTTCTGACGCCATGCAAGCAGTGCCCCCAGCCCCCCGCGCACGCGCCATCTCGACACTGATCCTGCTGGTCTCGGTGTCGCTGCTGGTGCTGTTCGGCGCGGCCATCGTCGGCTCGGTGGCGCTGCCGCTGCACGAGCTGCCGCCCGCGCTGCTCGACGTAGCGACCGGCCACGCCGACGGCTTGACTGCGACCCTGCTTGACCTGCGCCTGGGCCGTGCCTGCAGCGCGTTCGCCACCGGCGCCTCGCTGGCGCTGGCCGGGGTGATGATGCAGGCACTGGTGCGCAACCCGCTGGCCGACCCGTACGTGCTGGGCATCTCGAGTGGCGCAGCGGTCGGTGCGCTGGCGGCGCTGGTCGCCGGCGCGGCGCTGTGGGCGGTCGACCTGGGCGCGCTGGCCGGCGCGCTCGGCATTTCGCTGCTGCTGTACCTGCTGGCCCGCCACGACCTTGGCGGCGTTGGGCGCGACAAGATGTCGGGCGACACCACCACCTTGCTGCTGACCGGCGTGGTGCTGGCCTCGGCCTGCATGGCGCTGGTGACCCTGCTGCTGTCGCTGGCGCCCGAGTCGCGCCTGCGGCCGATGGTGTTCTGGATGATTGGCGACCTCGCCGGTGCCGGCTGGCGCAAGCTGCCCTGGGTGGTGCTGCCAGTCGTTCTGCTGCTGGGCTGGCGCCGCGCACGGGCGCTGAACGTGATGGCGCTGCACGCCGATGCCGCCGCCGCGCTGGGGGTGGACGTGGGCGCCTTGCGCCGTTTCCTGTTCATCTGTTCCGGGCTGCTCACGGCCAGCGCGGTGACCACCGGCGGCAGCATCGGCTTCGTCGGCCTGGTGGTGCCGCACGCCTGCCGCCAGGCGTTCGGGCCGGACCACCGGCTGCTGCTGCCGGCGGCGGCGCTCACCGGCGGCAGCTTCCTTGCGCTGGCCGACACGTTGGCGCGCACTGTGGTCGCGCCGCAGCAGTTGCCGGTCGGCGTGCTGACCTCGCTGATCGGCGTGCCGGTTTTTCTGATCCAGCTTCACCAACTGCGACTGCGCCGGCCATGATCGAAACCATCGACCTGACCCTGCGTGTCGGTGGCCGCGTGCTGCTGGAGCGCTTGTCGTGGCTTGCTCGCGAAGGCGAGTGCTGGTGTGTGCTCGGCCCCAACGGCGCCGGCAAGAGCACCTTGCTGCGCACGCTGGCCGGCCTGCGCGTGCCGGATGACGGACATGTGGCGCTGGCGGGCAGGCCGCTGCCGGACTGGCCGCTGCCGGCGCTGGCGCGCGAGCGCGCCTACCTGGCGCAGGCACGCGGCGACGCCTTTGCCTACCGCGTGATCGAAACGGTGCTGATGGCGCGCCATCCTTATCATGCCGACCGCTACTGGGAGGGCACCGACGATCACCTGGCGGCGCAGGACGCGCTTGCCGCGCTTGACGTGGCGCACCTGGCGCAGCGCGACGTGCGCACGCTCTCCGGCGGCGAGCGCCAGCGCGTTGCGATCGCGGCGCTGCTGGCGCAGGATACGCCGCTGCTGCTGCTGGACGAGCCGTCCACCGCGCTCGACCTGGCGCACCAGGTGGCCGTGATGGACCTGCTGGCGCGCCTGGCGCGCGAACAGCGCAAGGCCGTGGTCATGGTCGGGCACGACCTGAACCTGGCCTGGTCTGGCGCGACGCATGCGCTGCTGCTGATGCAGGGAGGCGGCTGGCGCGCCGGCCCGGTGGCCGAGGTGATGACACCTGGCCTGTTGAAAGAGTGCCTGGGCCATCCGATCGACGTGGTCGATTGCGAAGGCAGGACCATTTTCATTCCCGACAGGTTCGGGCGGAGTACAGGATGAAGAAGATTTTGCTGGCGCTGTGCGCCTTTGCCGCCGGCGTGGCCCATGCCGCCATCACCGTGGTCGACGATGCCGGCCGGACCGTCACGCTCGCCCGGCCCGCGCAGCGCGTGATCTCGATGGCGCCGCACGTGACCGAGCTGCTGTTCGCGGCCGGCGGCGGCGCCCGCATCGTCGGCGCCATGAACTACAGCGACTACCCCGAGGCCGCGAAGGCGATCCCGCTGATCGGCTCGAACAGCCAGATCGACCTGGAGCGCGTGGTAGCACTGAAGCCTGACCTGATCATCGTCTGGCAGAGCGGGAACACGGCGCGCCAGATCGAGCAGTTGGCTGGCCTGGGCATTCCCGTGTTTTACAGCGAACCCGTCAAGCTCGACCAGGTCGCCGACAGCCTGCTGCGCTTTGGCCGTCTGCTCGGCACCGAACCGGCCGCGCAGGCCGCCGCCCAAGATTACCGCGCCCGCATCGCCAGTCTGGCCGAGCGCTACGGCAAGCGCCCGACGGTGCGCGTGTTCTACCAGATCTGGGACCGCCCGCTCTATACCCTGAACGGCAAGCAGGTCGCGAGCGATGCGCTGCGCTTGTGCGGCGGCCAGAACATCTTCGCCGACCTCGCCGTGGTGGCGCCGGAGGTCAGCCAGGAAGCGGTGCTGGCCAAGGACCCGGAAGTCATCGTCAACGGCGACCAGTACGCGCCGGGCGACCGCGGTTTGGCGATCTGGAAACCCTATGCCGCGATGACGGCGGTCAAGCGCGGCAACCTGTTCACTGTCGATGGCGACCTGCTGACCCGCCCTGGCCCGCGCCTGGCGCAAGGCGCGGCCGGACTGTGCGAAAAACTGGAACTCGCTCGTCAACGCCGTCCTTAAGATAGCGTTAAAGTGAGGTAACCAATTGCAAAAAACGGCCGAGGCCCTACGAGTCAGGGCCGAAAAGGTGGTAATCTCGCGGTCGTTTGTTCAACCAACAAAGAAGGATAGCCATGCGTTTCCTGCGTTTTGCCCTCGTCGCCGCCAGCCTGATCGCCGGCACCGCTTTCGCGTCGCCGACCAATCCAGTCGACGGTGTTGATTACGTGACCATCAACCCGCCACAGCCGACGCAGGCTACCGGCAAGAAGGTCGAGGTGATCGAGTTCTTCATGTACCACTGCCCGCACTGCAATGCGCTTAACCCAAGCCTGGATCAGTGGGTCAAAAAGCAGGGCGACAACATCTCTTTCCGCCGGATTCACATGCCGGCTACCGGCGGGCCTAACGACCCGGAAGCGCATCTGTACCTGACGCTCGAAGCGATGGGCAAGGCTGACGAATTCCAGCCGAAGGTGTTCAAGGCGATGCATGTCGAACGTTTGCGCCTGAACAGCGACCAGGCGATCATCGACTGGGTCACCAAGCAAGGGGTCGACCGCACCAAGTTCCTCGACACCTGGAACTCGTTCGGTGTGACGACCAAGCTGCGCCGGCTGCCGCAGTTGATGGATGCATACAAGATTACCGGCGTGCCGACTTTGGTCATCGATGGCAAGTACCAGACCTCGCCGTCGCTGGTGTACAACTCGCTCAAGACCAGCAATGAAACCCAGCTGTTCCAGGGTACGTTCCAGGTGGCCGATGCCTTGGTAGCGAAGGCGGCAAAGACGAAATGAGCGACAAAGAACGCAGAATCCTCAAGATGTACGATGGGTCCCTGCCCAACGAGGAGGATTTGTTTGAGACCAGCCATGTGAACCAGCTGGCATGGACGCTGGTGGTGCTGCTCGGCGGCGTGATCGTGTGGCTGTGCATCGCCCTGGTTCACGCGGAAAACCAGCGCTTCGCCCTGGCCAGCAACAAGTGCCAGGATCCTCTGTTCCCTGGCAATGTGGACCACCAGTGCCTGATGACGGTCCAGTCGCGTGACCACTGGTGGCAGCACCTGGGCTACGCGGTCACGCATCTGACGCAGTCGGCGCCGGAAGCGCCGAACATGCGCCGCAAGTAATCCTTCCCTCCCGGCGCGGGCGTTCGGCCCGCGCCTTGGTCCCCTGTTTGCGCTGCCTTGAAAAAATGGTAATCTCGGTTCCCCGAATAACCATTGCCTCAAGGATACTTATGCGCTTCCTGCGGTTAGCTTCCCTCGTGCTTAGTCTGTTTGCCGGTGCGGCGCTTGCCTCGCCGGCCAATCCGGTGGACGGCGTCGATTACACGACGCTCTCCGCGCCCCAGCCGACCCAGGCCACGGGCAAGAAGGTCGAGGTGATCGAATTCTTCATGTACCACTGCCCGGTCTGCAACGCGCTCGAACCGGCGTTTGAGGAATGGGTACGCAAGCAGGGCGAGCGCATCGCGTTGCGGCGCGTGCACGTTCCATACACGGGGCCGAACGATCCGGAAGCGCACCTGTTCCTGACCCTGGAAGCGATGGGCCGGCTTGGCGACATGCACGAGAAGGTGTTCCATGCACGCCATGTCGAGCGCCAGCGCCTGAAGAGCGACGAGGACATGATCAACTGGGCGGCGAAGAACGGGATCGACCGGGACAAATTCGTCGAGGTCTGGAGTTCGTTCGGCGTGACCACCAAACTGCGCCGCCTTAGCCAGGTGATGCAGAACTACGGCGTGGACAGCGCGCCGACCCTGGTCATCGACGGGCGCTACATGACGTCGCCGTCGATGGTCAGAAATGGGGCCAGCGACCAGGCCCAGGTGTTCAGGGCCACCCTGCAGGTGGCCGATGCGCTGGTGGCGAAAGCCGCCCAGTCCAAGTAAAAAACGGGAAGACGACGGGGGCGCCCTTTAGCCCGCCTGCCGGTCCGGCAGCGTGATCACGAAACGCGCCCCGCCCAGGTTTGAGTCCTCGACCCGCAACGTGCCGCCGTGCAGCGCGACCGCCTTGTGCGCGATCGACAGCCCAAGCCCGAAGCCGCCGGTGGCGCGGTCGCGGCTGCGGTCGAGCCGGAAGAACGGTTCGAAGATGCGCTCGCGCTCATGTTCGGGAATGCCCGGGCCGTCGTCCTCCACGGTGATCTGGACGCTATCGGTGGTGGGGCGCCGCGCCGACAGCACGATGTCGTGCGCGGCATACTTGGCGGCGTTGCGTACCAGGTTGCCGACGGCCCGCGCCAGCAGGCGCGGGTCGCCGAACAGGCTGCCCAGATTCGGTGCCAGGTCGCAGCACAATCCGGGCGGGACCGGCTGCACGCTGTCGGCGCAATCGCGCAGCAGCGGCGCCAGCGGGAACAGCGCCATCTGCAGCGCCTGCTCGCTGTCCAGCCGCGCCATGCCGAGCAGTTCGTTCACCAGTTCGTCCAGCTCCGCCAGGTCGGCCCCCATCGCGCCGATGCGCCTTTGCAGCTGCGGGTCGTCGGTCTTCGCTTGCAACAGCTCCAGTCCGAACCCGAGCCGGGCGATCGGCGTGCGCAGCTCGTGCGACACCGAATGCAGCAGGTTCTTCTGCCCCACCATCAGTGCCTCGATGCGGCCGGCCATATGGTTGATGCGCTCGGCCAGCGGATAAATGCTGGCCGAACGCTTCATGTGGGCGCGCGCGGACAGCTTGCCGGCGCCGAATTCGTCGGCCACGTGCGACAGCGCCTGCAGCCCCTGCCAATGCGAGCGCGACCATAACGCGATCGGCACCAGCAGCGCCAGCGCCACGATCACGTAGCGCACCGCCTCCATCTTGAGCGCCAGGCCGATATCGATCGGCAGGTTCTCCGCTCGGAGGACATCAGCCTGGCTGCCGATGTAGCGCTGGCCGGTCAGGTCGACCCGCCGGAACATGGTCTTGTTGGCCGCGTCGAGCACCACCTCGCCGCGCTCGAGCGCCGCGCGCTGCCCGCGCGGCACGCTCTGGAGCGCATCGGCAAGCCCGATCAGGTCGAACCGCACGTCCGACACTTCGCGCACCTTGTTCAGGCGTCCCAGCCACTCGTCGGTGGGCGCCTTGTCCACGTATTGCTCGAGCAGGAAGATCTGGCCCGACGCCTGGCGGCGCGCGATGTCGTCCAGCGGCTCACCGAACAGGAGGCTGATCGCAAAGTAGATCACGAACGTCGCTGCGGTAATCGACAGCATCACGAGCAGGAAGAAGCGGAAAAAGATCCGGTTCACGTGCGCGCTCCGATTGACTTGCAGTTTTCCGTGATTGTGAGATACATTGTTAATTCCATTGCGACATTGTATCGGAGCAGCAACCCCTTCGTGTATTACAAATTGACGATAATTACTCGGCATCTCATGTGGAAAGGATGCATATGAAGACGTTTGGACGCGTGCTTGCGCTTGCCCCACTGGTCGGCGCCCTGGTGCTGGCGGGCTGCGGTGGTGGCGGTAGCTCAACTTCACCAATGCCGAGTCAGCAGTCCGCACAGGGTGTTGCGGTCGGCGAACCGAATCCCAGCGGGCCTGCAGGCGGCTCGACCGGCGGCCCGGCCGACGGCTCCCCGGGTGGCTCTCCGGGCGGTCCGGCCGACGGCTCTCCGGGTGGCTCTCCGGGCGGTCCGGCCGACGGCTCTCCGGGCGGTCCGGCCGACGGCTCCCCAGGCGGCTCAACGAACGACTCCCCGGGCGGCTCGATCATCAGCCCGGCCGTCACTGCCGAGTTCATCAAGATGGCGCAGGCGCGGAACTGCAGTGACGTGAAAAATCGCCTCTTTGTGATCGATGGCAAGCAGATGTTTTGGGATGTTGCCGGCAATTGCGGCGACGCCAGCTATTCCCGGGTGCTGTTCGGCGGCTCGCCTCAGGAGAAGCTGTGCTCGGTAGGCGACTCCATTGCCGGCCCGATCACTCGATGCGAAGATGAAATGTCGCGCGCACTGTTTGACACGATCGTCAAGAACCTGGACAACGCCGACCTCGGCCTGACCGGCCACAAGGTCGAGCAGGTGGCGTTCGTGCCCAAGGCTGGCACTGTCATCCCGTCCCACAACCTGGTCATCGCCCCCATCTCTGGCGTGAGCGACGCCAGGCAGGTCGTGATCAAGGACGCCGCCAGCTTCGCCAAACTGTGGGCCGAGCATGGCAGGAATCGCACCCCTGCGCCGCCGATGCCGTACGTCGACTTCAGCCGCCAGATGGTGCTGGCCGTGTTCGCGGGCCAGAAACCGATACCGTGCTACGGGCTTGCGATCAATCGTGCCGTATCGGATGGCGAAAAGATCGTGGTCGAGTATGACATCTTCCAACTGCAGACCTTTGTGGCTTGCGCCGAAGTGGAGTCGGCCCCGATGGAGATGATTGTTGTGGACCGCAACGACGTACCGGTCGAGTTCATGCGCGTCCGATTTGGCGAGGTGTCGTTCACCAACATCGACCAAACCGCCCATTCGGGCGTGACCGAGCCACGCGCCGAAGTGATCAAGGATATCGACAGCTGGACCAAGCTGTGGGCCGAGCACGCCGGGGCCGACGCGCCGGTGCCGATGGTGAACTTCAGCAAGCAGATGGTGCTCGGCATATTCCTGGGCACGCAGCCCAACGGCTGCTACTCGATCAGCATCGAACACCTGTACAAGTCGGGCAACGCGCTGTCGGTGATCCCCTATATCACGATGCCGGGCCCGGACAAGGTGTGCACCATGCTGATCACGACACCAGCGCAGTTGATCGCGCTTGACCGGAGCGACGGCGAGGTCAAAGTTACTCCAATAGCCGTGCCAGTGAGGTAACCTGATGTGGGAGGAGGGCGTGCAACAACGGGAAAAACTGTTTTCCTGACTCCCACAGCATTTACGATGAATTAGCTTCTCGATGCGCTCGGCCAGCCGATAAAGGCTGGCCGAGCGCTTCATGTGGGCATGCGCCGACAGCGCGCGAGTGCGCCTGCAACCCCTGCCAATGCGTGCGTGAGCCTGATCAGGTCGAAACCCACGTCCCACACTTCACACTTCGCGCATTTTCTTCAGGCGTCCCAGCCACTCGGCGGCCGGCGCCTTGTCCCCGTATTGCCTGAACTGGAAGTTACCGGAGTAGCGGCACGTCCCGGTATTACAAATTGACGACAATTACCCGACATCTCGGTGGGGATTCTAAGGCGGCAAGACCATATGATGAGCCCTGTATCGGGTTTCCGTTTACCCACCTGATGCGTGAAACGTGACGGTGGGTCTTTTTATTCCAGCAGCAATGACGATGGGGCGGCCATGACGCCGCCGTTAATGTAGAAAGGATGCATATGACGATGTTTGGACGCGCGCTTGCGCTTGCCCCACTGGTCGGCGCCCTGGTGCTGGCCGGCTGCGGTGGCGGCGACAGCTCAACAATGCAAAACAAGCAGGCCGGTTTCGCGGTCGGCGAACCAGATCCCTCTGGTGGCTCGATCATCAGCCCGGCCGTCACTGCCCAATTCATCAAGATGGCGCAGGAGCAGAACTGCAGCGACGTGAAAAACCACCTGTTTGTCATCGACGGCAAGCAGATGTTCTGGGATGTTGCCGGCAAGTGCGCCGACGCCAGCTATACCCGGGTGCTGTTCGGCAGCTCGCCTCAGCAGACGCTGTGCTCGGTCAGCGATTCCATCGCCGGCCCGAGAACCCTGTGTGCCGACGACAAGTCGCGCGAACTGTTTGACACCATCCAGAAGAACCTGGACAAAGCCGACCTCGGTCTGACCGGCCACAAGGTCGAGCGGGTAGCGTTCCTGCCCAAGGCCGGCACCGAAATCCCGTTCCAGCTTTTGGCCGCCGACACCATGTCCAGCGTGAGCGAAGCCAGGCAGGTTGTGATCAAGGACGCAGTTAGTTTCGCCAAACTGTGGGCCGAGCACACCAGCCAAATTCCTGCGCCGATCCCGTTTGTCGACTTCGACCGCCAGATGGTGCTGGCCGTATTCGCCGGCCAGAAACCGAATCCGTGCTACGACCTTGAAGTCAATAATGTTGCATCGGCTGGCGACAAGATGGTGGTCGAGTATGCCGTCACCCAGCGCCAGGCCTACCCGGCATGCGCCCAAGTGGTGACCACCCCGATGCAGATGATCGTTGTCGAGCGTAGCGAGGCGCCGGTCGAGTTCGTGCAAACCAGCGACAGCCGGGTGCCGTTCAGCACCATCAGCCTGACCAACAATTCGCATGTGACAGAAGCGCGCAAGGTGGTGATCAAGGATCTCGAGAGCTGGACCAAGCTGTGGATCGAGCACGCGGCTGCCGAGGCACCGGTGCCGCCGGTGAACTTCAGCCAGCAGATGGTGATCGGCATATTCCTCGGCAATCAGCCCGGTGGCTGCTACTCGACCCGCATCAATAGCGTGGGCAAGTCGGGTAACACCCTGGCGGTGTATCACCTCGACAGGATGCCGGCCGCGGGGGTGATGTGCACCGCGCAGGTCGTGACGCCGGCCCACCTGATCGTGGTCGACCGGACCGACGGAGAGGTTCAATTCACAACAGTAGCAATACCAGTGATGTAACCTGATGTGGGAGGAGGGCGCGTTACACCGTAGAATGTTGTTTTTCCGACTCCCACAAAACTGACGATGAAAACGCTTTTCGCCCTCGCGCTGGGCACCATGAGCTGCGCGGCCTGGGCCCAGACCCCGGCGACGAACCCGATGCCCGACGGCAGCCACGACATGTACGTGGGGCTGGGCGCGATCGCGGCGCCGCGCTGGCAGGGGGCGGAGAGCTCGAAGGTATCAGCATTGCCGGTGCTTCAGATCCAATGGAGCACCGGCCTTTTTATTTCGGGGATGAGCGCGGGCATCCACCTGTCGCAAAACCCCACGCTCGAGTTCGGTCCGCTGGTGGCGATCCAGCCGCGGCGCGACGAATCGGGCTTGGCAACCGGCGTGGGAGGCACTGGCGGCTTTTCCGGTGACGTCTCGACGGCCGGGCCCCCGAGTGTGATCGTCGGCACCCGCAATCGGTTGGCGGGCATGAATCCCATCCCGACCCGGCCGATGGGCGGCGGATTCTTCAATTACTATCTGGCTCCCCAGTGGCGCCTGACGAGCAGCATCCTGTACGGCGCCGGTAGCGAGCGTCACGGCGGCCTGCTTGACCTGGGCGTCCAGCGGCTCGTCTCGCCGCTGGCGCAACCGCACAAGTTTTCCTTTTCCGCCGGCGTGTCCGTGGCCAACCGCGCTTACAACCAGTCTTACTTTGGCGTCACCGTCCCTGAGGCGGTGGTCAGCGGCAGACGCGTGTATCCGGCCGCCGGCGGCCTGAAGGACGCGCATCTCGGCGTGCGCTGGAACTGGGCCCTGTCGCCCGAATGGATGCTCACGTCAAATCTGCTGGCGACGCGCCTGCTGGGCAGCGCCAGCAACAGCCCGCTCGTCGAGCGGCCCACCAACGTGACGGTTTCGACCGCCATTGCCTACCGGTTCTGACGATGCGCCTGGCCCGACATCTGATCGCATCCGTCGCCCTGCTGCTCGCAGCCGGGCACGCTGCTGCACAGGGGCACGGCATGTGGGTGAGCTACCGTGATGCGTACCGGGCCATGGTGGTGTTTGAAAAATACGGCGGCCCGAAGAACCTGATTCAGAGCGAGATGCAGGTAGCCCCAAGGGACCGCGATGGCGGCGGCGAGGCCCTGCAGCTCACGCTTACCGGCAAGTCCACCCAGTTGAACCTGCCGCTCGACCCGACTGGCCGCACCAGCCTTCCGCTGCTCAAGGCTGCCTACGACGAGAACGCGGTACTGGTATTGAGTGGCAAGGATCGCGAATTCGTGGTGCGTTCGCGCGTCTCGATCATGGTGCGCCGCGATGGTGTTTACGATGTGGCCGAACTGCGCCAGGCCTGTGAGCAGGCGCTGGGCTACGCGCGCTATGTGGACCGCTCGTTCGGCGGCAGGCAATGCGTTGGGGTGCGTTTCGTGTTCCCCAAAAAAGCCGACGCCAACGTACGCGTGCGCAAGGCGCAAGGGGACGAGATCGCGCTGCCGGTGGGCGAGGGGGTTGCTTTCCAGGGCGACGCGGATGCGGCGTTCCCGATCGTGAGCTACCGTTTCACGGCCGAGCGCGTGCAGTTGGTGACGAGCCGCGCACCGCTCGCGATTGTTCCGCTGTTTGAATAGCTCAGGGGCGCGTGGTCTTTGATGCCGGTGCGCACGCTGTTCGCGAAAGCCGGTAGCGAAACAGCAGTCGTAACGTGAATCAACCGCATGTCGAAGGCGTGACTATGCCTCGCCGAAACATGCGATAAAGAAACGCAAAACGCGATGCAATGTTGGCCAAGCGCCACCGCTGGCGCCTCTAACCGTGAATTGCGCTGCGTTTTGCGTGATTCATCCTACGGGGCGGCACGTCGCTTTGCAATGCCCGTTAGGGTGCGCACTCCGTGCGCACGCGGTCAACGCATACTGACTTGCGGCTGCCGTTTGGCTACGCTCCGTTTGCGAACCGCGTGCGCACAGGGCATCAAAGGCCCCGCGCCCCCTACGATGCTCGTTAGTTCCACGCCGACGGCGAAAACAAATACCCTTCACCCCATACCGTCTTGATCTTTTCCGAGGTGGTATCGTCGAACTTGCGGCGCAGCTTGGAGATGCAATTGTCGATGCTGCGGTCCAATCCGTCGAATTCAATCCCGCGCATTTTCTTGAGCAGTTCATCGCGCGACAGCACGCGTCCTGCCGCCTCGGCCAGCACCAGCAACAGCTTGTATTCGGTATTGCTCAGCACACAGGGCTCGCCGCGCCAGGTCACATTGCGGTCGCTGGTCGAAATGCGCAGGTTGCCAAACTCGAGCACCTGCACATCGCCAGCGGACTTGGCCTGTGTGCGGCGCAGCAGGGCGCGCAGGCGCGCCAGCAGCACGCGAGGCTGGACCGGCTTGTTGACGAAGTCATCCGCCCCCTGTTCGAGGCCGGACACTTCATCGTATGAATCTTCGCGCGCCGTCAGGATCAGGATCGGCACCTCGGACAATTCGCGAATCCGGCGGCAGACCACCATTCCGTCCAGCCCGGGCAGCATGAGGTCGAGCACCACGATGTCCGGGGTGCCCGCCTTGAAGCGCTCCACCGCCTCATCACCGCGCGTGACCAGGTCGACCGCGAATTCATAGCCGGACAGGTATTCGGTGACGAGCTCGGCGAGCCGCGCGTCGTCTTCCACCAACATCACTCGATACATGCTTTTCTCCTCGGGAAGACATTGTATAAGAGGAGTTGTCAATAAGCATATATTTCGACACCGATGGACAATTAATTACAATTTCACGACATTTTCCAGGGCTGAGGGAAGAAGACTGAGCAGTTGGCAGCCGGTCACGAGGATTCCGGCTGCTAGCGATGATCAGGGAATCTTGACCCGGATCGGCATCGGCACCGGTGCCTTCCGGTCTGGCATCGGCGCGCGGTCCGGCGGGGTCAAGCCTGTGACGAGATCCGCGATGCGTACCGAATTCCCAGTTTCAAAGCAACGGTTCGCGGCGATGCCTACCAGGCATGAATAAGCGCCAGCCCGCTCATCGGAAATGCGCTTGAATTTATCCGCCGGCGCATCGCCGAAAATTTCGTCGAGCATGACGTTATCGCCGCCGCCGTGGCCACCCGTACCGACCCAGGGCTCGATGTCGCGGGCGGCCCCGCGCAGCGGAATGATGCGCGTCGATACCTCATTGCTCTTGCTTTGCACCTGGCCCGCGCCTGCCGCCCCGGCCGATTCGACAATGCGGTGTTCCAGACGGCCCTTGGTGCCATTGAAGGCGATGTGATAGCCCTCCCATGCATCGTAGGCCGACAGCGCGTATTTGAGCTGTACGCCGTTGTCATAGCGAACCATCACGTTCATCGTGTCTTCGATATTGATTTCGGGACGCCATATGCATTGGTCGCGGAAGTAGCCGTCGTGCTGTTCGTTATCCAGATACAGTTCCTTCAAACCTGGATCGGCGGCCAGATCGAAGTAGAAATTACACTTGTTTTTTTCCGGGCAGGTCAGGCAGCGCTGGTGATGGCCTTGCAGCCCCATGCGCTTGGCCGTCTCGGGCGTGTAAAACTGACGCGAGCCGAAGGCATGCACCAGCTCAGGTTGCGCGCCCAGCCACCAGTTCACCAGGTCGAAGTGGTGGGTGGACTTATGCACCATCAGGCCACCGGAATTGGCCTTGTTGCTGTGCCAGCGGCGGAAGTAGTCGGCGCCGTGCACTGTATTGAGCAGCCAGGTAAAGTCGACCGACAGCACGTCGCCGATTTCACCGCTCATCAACAGTTCCTTCACCTGAGTACGCGGCGGGGTATAGCGATAGTTGAAGGCCACGCGAATATGCCGGCCGGTGCGCTTGACCGCGTCGAGGATACGCTGCGCCTTCTCGGCCGTTGTCGTCATCGGCTTTTCGGTGATGACATCGCAGCCGGCTTCGAGCGCGCGCACAATGTATTCGTCGTGTGTGGCATCAACCGTGGTGACGAGGACGAATTGCGGCTTCGTTTCGCGAATCATGCGGTCAAAGTCGGCCGCAGCATACGGGCGTGGCTGGCTGGCGCCGGTTTCCGAAATCCGCCTGACGGCACGCGCGACGCGGCCAGGATTGGTATCGCAAACGGCAACGATTTCATTACCGTCACGGTATTTTCCCGTGATGGCGTTCATGTACATCCGTGCCCGGTGACCGACTCCGACCACGGCGTAGCGTTTGCGCGAGGTAGCGGCGTATGCGCCGGTCGCCAGCATCAACCCGGCCGCGCCGGCTGCCTTCAGAACGGTACGCCGATCAATCAGGCCGAAATCTTTATCGCTCATTCTACGTTTCCCTTCACTTTTTAAGTTGTAGGACCGGGGACGGCCGCCGGGTGGTAATGCATCACGGCCATGCATGTCCGATATTTCTCCTCTGAATATGGTAGCCTTGGCGTGATGTGATTGGCAAGACCAATTTCTCAATTGGTTTGACCAGTCAGGCCAAAACGGGTGTCACTCGGCGGTGACCGGAACCCATGCGAAGCCGCCAGCCAGGCGACGCAGGCGGCCCAGTCCGGGCGCGGCGGCGTGGGGGCACACCAGCAGCGCATCGTGTTCGAGCGCCATGCGGAACAGCCAGTCGCGGGTGCGCGGCGTGAGGTCGGGGTCGGTATCGAAACAGCTCACCCACCCGGGATGGGAAAAATGCAACGGATGGTGGCACACGTCGCCAAGATAAATCGCCATGGCGCCCAGCGACTCGATCACGACGCTCATGTGCCCCGGCGTGTGGCCGGGCGTGGGCAGCAACGTCACATCAGGAGCGAGCTGGAGCGCACCGTCCACCAGCGTCAGCCGGCCCGCATCCGCCAGGCTGCGCAAGTTCTGGTCGAAATGGTGGATTTTCCCGTCCGGGCCGCTGAAGCGTTCCCAGTCAGCCCGGCCCAGGTAATAGCGTGCGTTGGGAAACGTGGCGACATGGCGCCGGTTCGCAGCCAGCGTGTTGCGGCTCGTGTGATCGCCGTGCGCATGGGTGTTCACCACGGCGGTCACCTGTTCGCGCCGATAGCCGCTGCGGTGCAATTCTTCGAGCAAGTGGCCGGTGCGGCCACCGTGCGTATCGTCGCCGTAGCCGGTATCCAGCAATATCAAGTCGCCCGCGCAGCGGAGCAGGGCATAGTTGTGACCGACATCGATCTTGCCTGTGGCGTCAGTCGGCACTTCCCGTTGCCATACGTCCGGCGGCACATTCGCAAAAAAATAGCGAGCAGGGAAGGGGAAGCTGCCATCGTCGAGCAGCGTCAACTGAACGCGGCCGACTGCGAGTTGTAGCATCGGACCTCCGGCGAAGTCCAGCTTTGAGGTGGTTTGCCCTGACTGGTTCCGGTTATTATGATCCGGTGACCGCCTGCAGCATTACCAACTGACACCGTACAACGCACATGGATCGACGCCATTTCCTTTCTCTTCTCGCTCTGTCTTTACCGCTCGGTAGCTACGGAATTCCGCTTACTGGCCGAGCTGAGGCGCGACCACGAGTAATCGTTTCGACCGACATCGGAGGCACCGATTTCGATGACTTCCAGTCGCTGGTACATCTTCTGGTATATAGCGATATGATCGACCTCGAAGGCATGATCGCTTCGCCTTGGGGAGAAGGGCGAAACCGCAAACGCCATCTGCTCGCGATCATCTCGGAATACGAAAAGGACTACTCAAATCTGCGCACCTGGTCCGCTCGCTATCCGACCCCTGATCGTCTGCGCAGTATTTCCAAACAAGGTGGTTCGGACCTGGCCGCCCCACCTGGCTGGGGAAAACCAACCGAAGGCTCTGACTGGATTATCGCCAGCGCGCGCCGGGATGATCCGCGGCCGCTGTGGGTTCTGCTATGGGGCGGTTTCGAAGACCTGGCGCAAGCCCTGCACGACGCCCCGGACATCAAATCGAAGCTGCGCGTCTACATGATCGGCGGCCCCAATAAAAAATGGTCCACCGCCGCCTACGATTACATCGCTCGCGAGCACCCGGATCTGTGGATCATCGAGAATAACTCCACTTATCGAGGTTGGTTCACTGGCGGCCAGCAGGCCGGCGATCTCGGCAATGCAAATTTTGTCGCCCAACACGTCAAAGGCGTCGGCGCACTAGGCGACTACTTCGCCAGCATTGCGCCGACGGTGAAAATGGGGGACACGCCTTCGTTCACCTACATACTCGGTTCCCATCCAGAAGATCCAGGTAAAGGCGGCTGGGGAGGGGAATTTGTCCGTGCTTGGACGCGGCCGCGCGTAACCTTCAACTCTTCACCAACGGCGAACGATGTTGTCGAGACCTTTGCCATTGTCGAACTGATTTACCGTCCTGCTGGGGCCGCACCAGCGCAAGCACGTGCCAGCCTGGTGATCGACAAACAAGAATTTGCTGGATACCCAGGGGACGACGGCGCTTGGCATTTCCTGTTTTCTCCCAAGGAGGCGAAAACCTGGTCCTACCGAGTCAGCAGCAATCATCCCGGCCTCGATGGCCAGACAGGAGGTTTCACCTCGCGCATGCCAGCGCCGGAAATGGCGTCGCACCCTTCCGATAAATACCCGAACTGGTGGACCGATAATCCGGCACCCGAGCTCAGCGAAGGGCAGGCTCAAGGCGCGAAGTCCATCAGCCGCTGGCGAGAAGAGTTCCTGCGCGACTTCGCTGCCCGCCTGCGCAGGGCACAAGCCCCGGCATAACCTTAAAAGTTTCTATGTCCGTAGCCGCAAACGATAGGGACCTGGGCGCCTGTAAATTGCTTATTCGTGTTCCACCAGATTCTCGATTCGACGATCGGGGATGAACCACATGATGGCGACCGCGACGTAGGTGGCGAAGCCGAGCCACGGGAGCAAGAACGCCAGGCCGATACCGACCAGGTAGAGGACAAGCGAGAGCTTGCCTTTCCGGTCCGAGCCGATGGCCTCCGCGAGTTTGCGGTTTTCCTGGAGACCGGCCGTCAGGCAGATCTCCAGGATGTTATAGGCGACGGCCGTCATGAAGAGGATGATGCCGTAGGCGGCAACCGGATCTGTGGCGAAGTGATTCTCCCCCATCCACCCAGTAACGAACGGAATGAGCGAGAGCCAGAACAGCAGGTGCAGATTCGCCCACAACACCACTCCGCTGATCCCATGGACGGCATGCAAGAGATGGTGGTGATTGTTCCAGTAGATTCCGATGTAGACGAAGCTAAGCACGTAGCTGAGAAAGACCGGCCACAGCGGAGCGAGCGCGGCCAAATCCGAGCCGCGCGGAACCTTCAGTTCCAGCACCAGGATGGTGATGAGGATGGCGATGACGCCGTCGCTGAAGGCTTCGAGCCGGTTCTTTCCCACTAATTTCCTTACTTAAATAGGTCGATGACCGAATCATCCCATTGGTGACCAAGGCTTGACCACGCTCCATCTATTCGAGCAGGTGGAAATCCTGTTCTGCAGAATCCTTGGCGTGTACTGAAATCAAATACCGCATGGGGATCGTCATTGATGAGAAGAACAACCTTTTGGCTGTCTTTCGACCATCCTATCTTAACCGTCGACGGTCTGCTGCGATCCGTGACGTTAGCGACGTTATAAATGTGAAGCGCGTCTTGAATCTGGTTGTCTTTGGCTTGAGTATCAAGAGCGTAGAAATACCCAGTGTCGCCGTCATCCTCGAATACGGTAGCGAAACGACCGTCGGGGGCTGGACCTTCAACCACGCTCTCTTGTCCGACAAAGACGACTTCTTCAGCAGCAATAATTATTGGCATGATTATCGGTCAGGTTAAACGTATTGAGGGGTAACTCCCATACTGGAGCTTGTTCAGTAGGTTCCGACGTACACAAAGCTGGGCACGTAGCTTAAGAACACAGAGTCGTTTGCCCAGGTTGATTGATCGGCGGTTGCTAAGCCGTGTTAACCATCTGGCGAAACATATGCCCAAAAAAAATTTCCCCAAGAATCATTTACTTAAGATTCTTAGGTCACCGGAGGTGTAAGGAACTCCGACAACACTCTCATAGCGGCCGCAAACGATCGGGAGGAGAGCATCCGTAAATTGCAAGCATAAACGGCATCGCAATAAAGAAAATCAGGGGTAAGAGATCCTTCAAGCCTGTCAGGAACGATTCAAGCCGATGAGTGCTGTGCCATTCGTTGCCGGGGAAGGCCCAGCCCAGGATGGTCAGTACTAACCAAAGGACCAGGGCGCAAGCCACAATATTTTTCAGCGTCAGGCGGCCGCGTTTGAGGAAGGAAGCCGCTACTGGCACACCGACTAGTCCAAGTAGCGGAAGCACATGAATCAGCGAGAGTATTGTCAGGTGAAAGGTCCAGTGGGGAACGATCGACCAGCGTTGCGCCTCCTGCAGGATGCCATCCGTCTCGCGGCCGCTGAATTCCGCGTAGCTGGAAACAAAACTCATGGCCACAAGACCGCAAGCGGCGCACAAGTAGGCAAACGCCAGCGGCTTGATGCCGACCACGGTAAAGATTGGGCCGAGCATTATTCGCCAGATGACGAAAGGGACCACAATCGCCGCGCCTATAAGAGCCAGCCCGGATGCACTTGTCAGCCAGTAAACGACCCAGTCCATTGTCACCCCAGTTTTAGTATGGTTTTTTGATTAACTATACACGCTACAACGAAACCAGGGAAAAAATTGCTGAGCAAGAAGTGATCATCACCATCCATGTATGTGGAGCTTCCCAGGCAAACAGGCCGACGATTGTTCCTGAATCGCGCCCTCGGATTCGCCTTGCGGATAGCTGAAAAACTCTTCCGACAAGTCAACGGATTGCCGTTCATCAACGTTAATTGCGCAGGAGTATCTTTCGTTGGTGAGCGTCTGGCCCGCAGGTGTTCGACTTGCATGGGCTCGGGCATCAGCTGAGCGGACTCCTTTCGCGGGTGCCAGCATAGGGCCGATCGGTCAGACAATGGGGGTGGGTGAGCGCATATTGAATAATTTTCGAAAACACCTGAATTTAAAAAAATAGGCGTAAAAAATAAAGTTTGGAGAAGCAAGTGAAATTTTCTAATTTAAAATTCGGGGTTCGGTTGGGCATCGGTTTTTCTGCTCTGATGTTGTTGACCTGTATTATCGGTATCTTTTCAATGGAGAGAATGTCGTCGATCAATGCTGCGACAAAGGACGTCGCCACGAATTGGCTGACGGGGACAAGGCTCCTGGGTGATTTTCAGGTGAGTATGAACCTGATTCGCCGCGCCGAGGCACAGCACATGATGTCTGTGACCGATGCTCAGTTTTCTGAGCAGGAAAAGCGCATTGAAGACGCGAAAATAAAAGCGGCAGAATTCTTCAAGGCTTACACTGATACAGTAACTTCAGATAAAGAACGCCAGTTGCTCGATGCGATTCGTGTGGCGAAGGAAAATTATCTCGCGGTTCAGGTCGAGCTCTTAAAGTTATCAAGGTCAACGGATGGCGTAACGGATGACTTGCGGGCCTTGTTCGGCGGCGCCTCGCTTAAGGCATTCAACGAATTGCTCGATGTAATTCAAAAGGATGTGGACTTCCAGAGCCAAGAAGCCGATGCGGCATATCGGATGTCCCAGGACGCCTACTCGCAAACGATGACTCTTGTTGTCGGTTTTATTGTCGCTTCACTGGTGATTGGCGCGCTCCTGTCGTGGAAGACCACCCAGTCCGTCACTCAGCCGCTGCATATGGCGGTGCAGTTTGCGGAATCGGTCGCAGCCGGCGATCTCTCTGCGAACATTACGGACGAAAGAACTGACGAGGTTGGGGCCTTGTTGAAGGCACTCTCCAACATGAACTCCAGCTTGTCGAGCGTGGTTAATACCGTTCGTCAAGGTTCAGAGTCGGTGGCCACCGCTTCGGCACAGATTGCCCAGGGCAACCAGGACTTGTCTTCAAGGACGGAGAGCCAGGCAAGCGCGCTGGAAGAAACTGCTGCGTCCATGGAAGAGTTGTCCACGACGGTGAAACAGAATGCCGATAACGCGCGTCAAGCTAACCAGTTGGCATTGCGAGCGAGCCAGGTTGCGCGCGAAGGCGGTGATGTCGTTTCGCAAGTCGTCGGCACGATGAAGGAGATTAGCGACAGCTCGAAGCGGATCTCGGAAATCATCACCGTCATTGACGGAATCGCTTTCCAGACGAATATTCTCGCCCTTAATGCCGCGGTCGAGGCAGCTCGGGCCGGAGAACAAGGTCGTGGGTTTGCCGTTGTCGCAGGGGAAGTACGAAGCCTGGCGAGCCGCAGTGCCGAGGCAGCAAAAGAGATCAAGCAGTTGATCACTGAAAGTGTGGGTCGCGTCGATTCCGGCACGGCGCTTGTTGACCGGGCCGGCAACACCATGACTGAAGTTGTTGGAAGCATTCAGCGCGTAACCGACATCATGGCCGAAATCAGCGCGGCCAGTGTGGAACAAAGCGCCGGGGTCAACCAGGTTGGCGAAGCCGTCGCGAATATGGATCAGGCTACGCAGCAAAACGCCGCTTTGGTGGAAGAAATGGCAGCAGCAGCGGACACATTGCGCGGACAAGCAAGAGACCTGGTGGCTACGGTTGCTGTGTTTAAGTTGGATTCCCAGAGTAGTTCACTGCAAAAAACTGCTTTGGTTCCTAAGCCAACAGCCAACGCTGCGGCGGCAAAGCAGCTGAACTCGCCGAAAGCTGGCAGGGGAGAATCGACGAAGGCTACCGTGAGGAAGGCTGTAGTCATGCCCACTCCCAAGAAAGCAATTCCAGAAGAAGCAGATTGGGAAACCTTTTAAGTAGCCCAATGGGCCCGCCGCAACTTGTTTCATAAGCGGCGGGCTCTTTGCTAATTCAACCTATCCGCTCGACCGTTCCTTTTTTTGGCGTTGCTTGTTCATGAAACAAGTCTGCCAAGTATTCTGACAATTCGTCTTCTGCAATGTCAGATGGAACAATGAAGTCGGCCGGCCTTCGTTTTCCATCCGCGCCCAAATGAAACGCTTGCCAGGCTCCTGCCGAGCCAGTTATGGCAATCAGTGTTCCAAAAACATTAAAACGAAACTCTCTCATCTCGCATTCTCCGATCCAGGCCCAGCACAGAGTAGACGTCTTCGCAAGCCCGTGTGTCAATTTACATCGGCTGCCAACCCCATTAGAGTGGACGTGCGTGCGGGGCCACCTGTGGAAGCAAGCCGTGCTCCTCCGGTGGCAACCGATGCCAGCGCGCTCGCTCGCGTGATGCCTCATGCCGGGCCGGCGTGGACCGGGCCTGAAAATGCCAGGTACTGGAGACTGATAATGCGAGGTAGCGAACCTCTCGATTTCCTGCCGCTGTGGGGTCTCTTCATCACTATCCTGGTGCTCCTGCTGATTTCAGTGGAAGCGGGCTATCAAATTGGAAAATTCAGGGGAAGCCGGGTACAGGAGCACGAAACGCCCGTTGGCGAAATGGTCGGGACCATTCTGGGCTTGCTTGCCTTTATTCTTGCATTCACTTTTGGGCTGGCTGCAACGCGCTACGATACCAGACGACAGCTCGTGGTCGACGAAGCAAACTCCATTGAAGCAACTTACTTGCGTGCAGGGATGCTCCCCGGGCAGCGCGAAGAAATCCGCGCGCTGCTGCGGGAATACGTGGACATTCGTCTCGCAACTGTCCGGTCAGGCAAAATTGCGGAAGGAATCCGTAAAGCCGAGGATGTGCAAAAGGAGTTGTGGGAACAAACGGTTCCGCTTGCGGAGAAAAACCCGAATTCGATCGTAGTCGGTCTATTCGTCCAATCGCTCAACGAGGTTATCGATATGCGTGGGAAGCGGGTTGCAGCTGGCGTAAGAAACCGAATTCCCCTTGCCATCTGGGTAGCGCTTTATGGCGTCGCCGTCCTTTCTTTTGCTGCGCTGGGCTACCATTCGGGTCTGATTCTAACCAGCAGGTCACCCGCAATCCTTGCCGTCGTCATTACATTCTCGGTGGTATTAGGGTTGATTGCGGATCTGGACCGGCCACAGGAAGGCACGCTTAAAGTGAGCCAGCAGCCGCTTGTCGAGCTACGGCAGTGGATGAATACACTTAACTGATTCACCGCGGGATTTAAGTGCTCTAGCGTTCCCCCCACCGTATGGGAGTTTTCCCGGATGAGCATAACGCTGCCCCCCTCCTGTGACCGCGCGCTCGCCGGCGCAGTGGGGGCGCGCGCGCCTGCCGATGTGCGACCGCACTGGGTGCTCGTTACCACGGTACTTGCGTCCAGCCTCGCCTTCATCGACGGCTCGGTCGTCAATGTTGGCCTGCCTGCAATCGGCCGCAGCCTCGGTGCCGCGGGCGCCGACTTGTCGTGGGTGGTGAACGGCTATCTTCTCCCACTGAGCGCGCTGCTCCTGATCGGTGGCGCCGCCGGCGACCGATTCGGCCGCCATCGCATGCTCAGGTTTGGCATCGGCTTGTTTGCGCTGTCCTCGCTGATGTGTGCGCTCGCCTCCAACCTTTACTGGCTGGTCGCCGGACGCGTGCTGCAGGGTGTAGGCGCGGCGCTGCTGATGCCCAGCAGCCTGGCAATCCTCGGCTCCGCCTTCAGCGGTGAGGCGCGCGGCCGTGCGATCGGAATCTGGGCTGCGGCGGGGGCAGTGGCGGGCGCTCTCGGACCGCTGTTGGGCGGATGGCTGATCGACCTGGCGGGCTGGCGCCTGATTTTCCTGATCAATTTGCCGATCGCCTCGCTCGCGCTGTACTTCGATGGCCGCTGCCTGCATGACAAGCCCGATCCCGCGCGCCCTGCGCTCGACCTGGCCGGCGCCACCCTCGCGGTGCTCGGGCTGGGATGCGTAACCTGGGGCTTGACGGTGGCGTCCGCCAGCAAGAGCGGCGATTGGCTTGGCCTGGCCGTACTGGCCGCCGGTATCGTGCTCCTTTACCTGTTCCTCGGTGCCGAGCATCGCGCGCGCGACAAGGCGATGCTGCCGCTGTCGCTGTTTGGTTCGCGCAATATCGTCGGGCTGAACCTGCTCACGTTCTTCCTGTACGGCGCATTCGGCGCGGTCCTGGTCATGGTGCCATTCGTGTTGATCAAGGTGGCCGGTTACTCGGCCACGGGCGCCGGGGCGGCACTGTTTCCGCTGCCGGTTGTGATGGCACTGGCGTCGCCGCTGCTGGGGCGTGTCGCCGGCAAAATCGGACCGCGCCTGCCGCTCACGTTTGGCCCGCTCATCGTTGCCGCCGGATTCTTGCTCGCAACTCGCATCGGCCCCGACAGCCGGTACTGGACTACCACGCTGCCGGTGGTGCTGGTCATTGCGCTGGGTATGGCTGCCGTGGTTGCGCCGCTCACCACCGCCGTCCTATCGACGGTGGAGCCGCGCTACACCGGGATTGCCTCGGGATTTAACAGCGCGGTCGCGCGTACCAGCGGCCTGGTCGCGACCGCGCTGCTGGCGGTGATTTTTTCACGCCAGGGCCACGCGCTGGTTGTCGCTTTCCATGCTGCGGCGCTGGTTGCCGCGCTGGCCGCGCTGGTGGCGGCCGTGTGCGCTGTCATGTTGATCGAACCCCCAGCCGTGCACGGGTAACGGTTACAGCTTTATTTCCAGGTTAAGGCCGGTGCGAGTATAGTCCGGCTGGAAGCTGGTTTGGCGGGAAAGGCCCTCAGCATTTTGATAAAGCCGTTCCGACGTATTTCTCGTGTTGAGGATGTTCGCAAGCGACAGCCGCAATTGGACGCGCGAATCGAATTTCCACAGCGCGTAGGCGTCCAGGGCACGCTTCGACTGTTGCCTCTGGCTTTGAAACTCGGAGATTTGCACCCAGCCACCTCCCTGATAAGCCAGGCTGGTGCCCAGGCTCAGGTCGCCCTTCTTGTTCTTGTAATCGACGCCGAGACTGGCAGACATCGGCGTCTGCGCATCGAGGCGGTTGTTGGGGCCGGGAACGGTGGACACCTGCGACCAGTTGCGGTGCACGCTCGCGCGCAAATCGACTCCGGGCGCTGTCGGGCTCAAGGCCTTGAGAGGGAATTTGAGCTCCGCTTCGAGCGAACGTACCTCGGCTGCTCCGTCGTTAAGCGGATGATACAGCCAGTGGTCTGGTGCATCCTCCTCCAGCTTGGTGCGAATGTAATCGGTAATCGAGCGCTTCGAAGCATTGATCGAAAATAGTGCGCCCGGCGCCCAGAAATGTTCATACGTAATATCGATGCCGTTCGCCAGTTCCGGCCGCAAGTTGGGATTGCCGCTGGAATCGGGGGCGAAACGGGTATTGAGCGGTGACTCGTAACGCTTGGCGGTGAGTTGCTCCAGCGTGGGCGCCTTGTACGTGCGTGTCAGCGCCAGCCGAAGCTGCCGGCCGCTTTTGCCGGGAAGCTTGTACAGCGTTTGTGCCACGGGGCTGAGCACGTGATTACGTGAGCTGGTGTTGGCAAGGCCCGTGCCTTGGCTGTCGGTTTGCACCCCTTCCCAGCGAGTGCCCAGGTAAATCGATAATTGCTTGTTTATGCTCCATTCGTCCTGCACAAAACCAGCCAGGCGCGTGATTTTTGGTTCGAAAGTCTCGACGAGATGGGTTGGCGCGGCGGTCCCCGACTGTTCGTTGCGAATGCGAGTTTCGTCGTTTTTTTGAATACTGGTATCAAGACCCGTCACGAGCGAGTGGTCCTCGAACAGGCTGCGGGTGAATTTGCCGCGCAGGGCATAGCGACTGATTCGGGTTGTGGTGTTCCAGTCCCGCTCCAGGCGCAGCGTCCGGTCTTTCGTAAACATTTCGCTTGGCTGATCATTTTCATTACGGCTGCGTTCGGCGGACATGGTGAGGTCCAGCTTTCCACCGACCGGCTTGGTGATCCAGTTGACTTCACCCCTGTACATCAACTGGCCGTTGGACGACCGGCTTTGACCCTCCACCCAATCGGGCGAGGGGAAAGTGCCAACCAGATTGTTGTTGCGCCAGCTGTATTCCGAGTGAGGGCGTACTGCCTGGAGACCGACCTGCACATTCAACTCGTCCCCGTTATCGCGCTTCCACGTTACGCGCGGGAACAAGCTTATACCTTCATATCTGAAATTTCCCTCGTCGGTGCTCTCGCGAGACTGAGACAATGTGCCGTCCGGCAGCACGAACTGGCTCGTACCGCGGGACCAGAAGTCACTGCGCCCCGTGAACGCGGCACCGTTCAGGAAATACGACAGGTTGCCAATTTTCTGTGCCCAGGTGCCGCTGGCGTTGTCGTGACGGCCTTGTGGCGTGCGCGACGTGCTAATGCGGACGTCTCGCTGCGGCTTGGCCACCACATTGCGCAGGATGATGTTGATCGTCCCGGCGATAGCCTGCATTGAATATTCCGCACTGGCCGCACGCACGATCTCGATCCGCTCGATCTGATCGGGCGAAAGGTTGTCCAGCGAGAATCCGGGGGGAGGGCGGTCGCCATTGACCAGGATTTGGGTATAACCGCCGCCCAGCCCGCGCATGCGAATTGAGTTGCCGGTGACGGTAACGCCGGGTGCGCGCTTGAGCACGTCGAAGACGTTGGTGTCGCCGTATTTCCGGATTTCTTCGGCATTCATCACCGTCTTGCTGGCGGTATCGTCGCGGCGCGGGTCGTAATCATTGGCCGAACCCTTGACCTCGACCGTCTGCATCGGCGGCTCGTCCTTGGATTGATCGGCTTCGTTGGCCGGCTTGGCGTCCTTCTGTTCCGAAACTGGCGTGGCGGGCTGTTCCTTTGACTGCGCCATTAAAACCGACGGCGAAAGAAGAAGCACGGCAAGGGCGATACGGGTTGGCTGGAAAGGCATTATTTACGGACCCAATGTATTGACCCCGTAGGTTAATTCAATATTAAAAGTCGGGCCATATTAATTGCTCTCTTTAAATAATTGATCAACAGGTTGAGCAGTTATTGCAGGATCTCGTTTTGGGGTAATCCGTTAACTTATGGAAAACGCTGAAACGAATTGGCGCGAAAGCTGTCTCACTCGCACAAGTTTGTTTGGAAGGTCAGGATAGATAAGAGTCGCAAGAAATAAGGTCCATGATGAGCGATCCAACCAGCCCACCGTCCTACCTCGGCCCCGAGGCTGCCAGCAGGTGGCACCAGATCTTTCCTACGCTCGACGCAGCGCAGCTTGCCCTGCTGCGCGAATACGGCCCACTCCGGTCGTACAAGGCCGGAACCGTGCTTTACAAGGAAGGTGACCGTCATACGCCGATGTATGTCATCGTGTCCGGCCAGATTGCGATCGAACGTAATACCGTCGACGGGACGCACCTGATTGCGACGGCGGGGCCCGGCATGTTCACTGGCGACATCGGCACGCTGGCCGGCCGCGCGCGGCTGGCGGACGGACGTGTGGTCGAAGACTGCGAGGCCATTGCGATCGATGAGGCTGCCCTGCACACGCTGGTAGTGGCCCAGGCCGAGCTCAGCGAGACGATCATGCGCGCCTTCATCCTGCGTCGCGTCCAGATCCTCGAGGACCCATTGGGCGGCGGCATCATCCTGATTGGATCGCGTCAAAAAAGCGATACGCTGCGCCTGCGCGAATTTTTTCACAGGAACGCCCAGCCGCTTGCCTATTTCGATATCGACCAGCATGCCGCCGCCGAGAGCCTGCTGGAGCGCTTCCATGTCACCGCAGCCGATCTTCCCGTGCTGGTTTCGGGGCAGGACCAGGTGCTGAAGAACCCTTCCAACCGGCTTGCCGCGGATGCTGCCGGCTTCAGCCCCGAGCGCATGCACGGCAAGCGGTACGACCTGGTCGTGGTGGGCGCGGGCCCGGCCGGGCTGGCAGCCGCGGTCTATGCTGCATCGGAAGGCCTCGCGGTAGCGGTGCTCGATGCCAATGCGCCGGGCGGCCAGGCCGGCGAGAGTTCGAAGATCGAAAACTACTTTGGATTTCCGACCGGGATCTCTGGGCAGGCGCTGGCCGGGCGCGGCCTGTCGCAGGCGCGCAAATTCGGTGCGGAGGTTGCGGTGCCGGTGGAAGTCATGGGGCTCGAATGCGCAGGCAGCGAGGAACCGCGTTACGCGATCAGGCTCGACACAGGCGAGCGCATCGATGCGCGGGCCGTCATCGTCGCGACCGGCGCGCGTTACCGCAAGCCCGATCTGGCGCGGCTGGAATCGTTCGAAGGATGTGGCGTGTACTATGCGGCGTCATACATGGAGGCGGCGTTCTGCACCGGGCAGGAGGTAATCGTCATCGGCGGCGGGAACTCGGCGGGGCAGGCGGCAGTGTTCCTGTCGCGGCATGCGCGTCACGTGCATGTGATGGTGCGCGGTCCGGGGCTTGCCGCCAGCATGTCGCAATACCTGATCCAGCGCCTGCAGGCCGCGCCCAATGTGACCATCCATCTGCAAACCGAAATTGTTGAGCTCATCGGGGACAAGGAACTGCAGTGCGTCCGTTACCGCCACGCGGGCAGCGCCGTTCAGGAGAGTGCGATCGCACACGTGTTCCTGTTTCTCGGCGCCGAGCCGAATACCGGCTGGCTGGATAAGAGTGTTGCGCTTGATGACAAGGGCTTTGTGCTGACCGGACCAGCGTTGCCTTCCGACAGATGGAAACTCGCTCGCGCACCGTATTTTCTTGAGACGAGCCGCCCGGGCATCTTCGCGGTGGGCGACGTACGCAGCAATTCAGTCAAACGCGTGGCGACCGCAGTCGGAGAAGGCGCGGCCGCGGTGCAATCGCTGCACGAGGTGTTGTCGTTCCAGAGCCGCGTGCACTAGCGACAGGGCGCGGCGGCAGTCCGTTCACTATTTGGGAACGTGTTCGCGCGCCTGCCTTCGCGCGAACAGGTTTCTGCTTGACTATTATTTCGAACCAACTATTCTGACTTTGTTCGGCTGGCAAGAGTGCCTAAGATGTCGTCTTGCGGCATCGCGAAGTTCGTCATAACAATCACGAGCGGGGGCAGCATGACAGTGCAAAGCAAAGCAAGCAAATTTGTCGCGGCCGTTCTCATCAGCTTGGCTTATGCAAGCGCCCTTGCGGCAGGGGTGGTCCTTCCGAAATACAACGTCAGCGTCAACAGTGTTTCTGTATCCGGATTTTCTTCCGGTGCCCACATGGCGGCGCAAATGCACTTTGCGTATTCAAAGACGATCAGGAAAGGCGCAGGCGTCGTGGCCGGCGGTCCTGTTTACTGCTCGCAAGGCAATGTCGCCATCGCCGCGGGACCCTGCATGGCAAATACCGCCTCGCGCAATCTCCCATACCTGGTTTCCGTGATCAATACCTGGTCTGGCAATGGCTACATCGACCCGACCAGCAATCTCGCTGCGTCAAAAGTGTATTTGCTGTCGGGAACGCTCGATTCCACCGTCAGGCAACCGGTGATGGACGATTTGAAAGCGATGTACGTGAATTACATCGCCGCCGCCAACGTCAGCTATAAAAACAATCTCGCGGCCGAGCATTCGATACCCACCGACTTTTTTGGAAACGGCTGCAGCATCAACGGCACACCTTACGTCAATAACTGCAACTTCGATACCGCAGGCGAAATCCTTAAATGGATCTATGGTTCGCTGAACGCGAAGAACGTGGGGCCTTTGAGCGGAAGTTTTATCAATTTCGACCAGGCTGTCTTCTGGGGCAATTTCAATCCCAACACACATGGCATGTCCAGCACCGGTTATGCCTATGTTCCGTCAAGCTGCGCGGCGGGGCAGGCGTGCAAGCTGCACGTTGCCTTCCATGGATGCCTGCAGAATGCTTCCACGGTGGGAACCGCGTTTTACGAGGATGCGGGATACAACCGATGGGCCGATACGAACAATATCATCGTCCTGTACCCGCAAGCGGCGCCGACCGCTGCAAATGCGGGCGGGTGCTGGGACTGGTGGGGCTACGATGACTTTAATTTTCCTGCCAAAAGTGGCGGGCAGATGGTGGCCATCAAGACGATGATCGACCGGATCGTCAGCGGCGACGCAGCGGCGCCATACACATGCAGCCATTGGTACGACAGCAATTACTGGCACGTCTATTATGGGCGGGCCTATATCGGCGGCGATGGGCAGGTCTACGCCGTCAATTCGAATCAGTACCTCGGCTATTATTCGACCCTGGCCTATACCGATGTGAGGAGAACGTCCGCTGGCTACTATGCCTACGGAAGTTGTTCATAGAACCGTTTTGGGAGCGTGAACAGGCCTGCAAGAAAAAAGGGGAGCGATTTGCTCCCCGGACCATCAGTAATGATAGCGACACGAAATGATCAAAAGTTCGTCATCAAAAATCGTGTAGACGAGGCTGTTATTCTCATCAATACGCCGTGACCAACAGCCGCTAAGGCTATGTTTCAACGGCTCAGGCTTGCCTTTCCCTGCAAAGGGATCTTTTTGGGCATCCTTGATCAGATCGTTGATGCGTTTGAGAGTTTTCTTGTCTTGTGATTGCCAGTAGATGTAGCTGTTCCAAGCTTCATCCGTGAACTTCAGGTTTCGCATGTTGCGGTTCCTCAGCGTCGGAAATGTTGATTAATTCCCGATGCTGCGCTTGACCGGATTGCGCCTGGGCGAGCGATTTGGCAAGGTGGGCTGCATTTGCAGGCGAACCCAACAAGTGCACAGTCTCCATGAGGCTGCTGTAGTAATCGAAGGACATGACAACCGCATCTGGCGCATCCCGACGCGCGATCACGGTTACATCTGCATCTTCAACAACCTGGTCGATAACAGCCCGAAGACTGTTGCGAGCATCGGAAAAGTTGATGATTCTCATTTGTTACTCCGTTCATTGATACTTTTTGAATTTTCGTAGTTGCCGTGTCGTCGTGTTGTCGTAGTCGTCGGTTTCTCGTAAGGGCCGGTTTGCGGTAGTTGTCGTTGTCGTCGGTTGGTCGTAGTCGTCAGTTTTCGAGTGTCAGCCTTGCAACATGAACGGTGAGACATGTACGATTACTCGTACAAGTGAGGTATAGCCCAACTAACGCAGTTTGCAAGCGTAGTTAGTAGAAAGCGAGCTGTGCTTGAGTACTACAGCTAACTTAAGCAAGGGCCAGGGGGCGGTCGCAAGCCAAGTACGAAGGTAGGCAGCGCTGAGCTGGCCTTGAATGCCGATATGTTTGTCCATGAAAAACAACGGCCCGCAAGAAGCGGGCCGCGAGATCAGACGTGGTGTTCCGACCTTTATTAAGCTGTTCCGAACTTAATTAAGGCGGGACATTGCCATGCTTAGGCAATGTTCTGGTTCACAAAGTCCCAGTTAACCAGGTTCCACCAGTTCTCCAGGAACTTGGGACGGGCATTGCGGTAGTCGATGTAGTAGGCATGTTCCCACACGTCGCAGGTCATCAGCGGCTTGTCGCTGGTGGTCAGCGGGGTGGCGGCATTGGAGGTGTTGACGATGTCGACACTGCCGTCGGCCTTCTTTACCAGCCAGGTCCAGCCGGAACCGAAGTTGCCAGCGGCCGACTTCGAGAACTCTTCCTTGAACTTGTCGAACGAGCCCCACTTGGCGTTGATTGCGTCAGCAACCTTGCCAGTCGGTGCGCCGCCGCCGTTCGGCTTCATGCAGTTCCAGAAGAAGGTGTGGTTCCACACCTGGGCGGAGTTGTTGAAGACGCCGCCCGACGACTTCTTGATGATTTCTTCCAGCGGAAGATTTTCGAACTCGGTACCCTTGATCAGGTTGTTCAGGTTGGTCACATAGGCTTGGTGATGCTTGCCGTAGTGGTATTCCAGGGTCTCTTCCGACATGTACGGCTGGAGAGCATTTTTGGCGTACGGCAGCGGTGGCAGAATATGTTCCATGTTTTGTCCTTGATTGGTTGGAAACGAGTTGCTTCTTCCGAAACGGCGCCTATTCTAAACCGGTTGGCGCAACGTTGCATATTTGGCTTCGCGTTCGACCGGCGGCACCGTGCCCGGAGCCGTTAGACCTCACTCCAGCAGACTTTGCACACCCGCCACGTTGACCTCGGCGCTGCCCTCTGCCAAGCGCACGTGCAGCTGCTGGTTCACCTTGATCTGGCCGGGCGCGCGCAGCACGCGGCCTTTGGCGTCGCGCACGATCGCGTAGCCGCGCTCGAGCGTGCGCTGCGGGTTCAGCAGTTCCAGCTGCGCCGCCAGTGCCTGCAAGGCGTCGCGCCGCTGCTTGATCTGGTTGCACAGGCTCGCGTTCAGATGGCGCTGCTCGGATGCGATCTTTTCGCGCAGCGCACGCACGTCGGGCCGGTGGCGCATCCAGCGCTGCTGCAACTGCGCAAGCACGATGCCCTGGCGTGCGAGCGGCGCGCGCACCGCATGGGTCAGCGCCGCCGCCATCGATCCGAGTTTCAGGCGCTGGTGCGCGATCTGGGCCGACGGGCTGAGCAGCCGCCGGCTGTAATTGTCCAGGTTCTGGTTGGCGTCGGACAGGATGCGCTCCATCGCCCGCTTGAGGTCCCACGCGTCCGTCTCGAGCGAGGCCAGCCAGTCGGCGCGCGCGGTGGCGGCCAGCTCCGCCGCCGCGGTCGGCGTGGCGGCGCGCATGTCGGCGGCAAAGTCGGCGATCGTGAAGTCGGTCTCGTGGCCGACTCCGGAAATCACGGGTATGCGGCAGGCGACGATCGCGCGCGCCACGCATTCCTCGTTGAAACACCACAGGTCTTCGATCGAGCCGCCGCCGCGGCACACCAGCAGCAGGTCGACCTCGGCCCGGGTTGAGGCCAACATAATCGCCTCGGCGATCTTGTCGGCTGCGAACTGGCCTTGCACGGGAGCAGGGTAGAGCACGATGTTCACGTGCGGCGCGCGGCGGCGCAGCGCGGTGAGCACGTCGCGCAGCGCGGCGGCCTGAGGGCTGGTGACAATGCCGATGCTGCGCGCGAACAGCGGCAGCGCGCGCTTGCGCTCCTGGTCGAACAGGCCTTGCGCTGTCAGCTTGTCCTTCAGGCGCAGGAAAGCTTCATACAGCTGGCCGACGCCGGCGCGCCGGATCGCCTCGACGTTGATCTGGTAGTCGCCGCGCGCACCGTACAGGGTGACCAGCGCGCGCACTTCGACCTTGTCGCCTTCACGCGGGATGAAGCCGGCGAACTGGGCGCGGCCGCGGAACATTACCGCGCGGACCTGGGCCGCCTCGTCCTTGAGCGTAAAGTACCAGTGCCCGGACCCGGCGCGGGTGAAGTTGGATATCTCGCCGCCGATCCATACCAGCGGGAACGAGCGCTCGAGCAGCCGCGCCACCTGCTGGTTCAGGGCGGTGACGGTGAGCACCGGCGGCGCGGTGTAGGAGGGATCGGCATCGGTTTGGGTCTGCATAGGGCTGGGTCCGGTTGTAAGCTGTCCACATGCGCGGGCGAGCGCAGGCGTGCGGCCATGCTTATGGCACAACTGGCGTAAAACGACAAGCGCTTTTCGTAAACAACTGATTTTCAAGGAAAAGTTGAGCTGCACTATTTCCGTGCAGAAGCAAAAAATCCTTTTGGATCAAGGGCTTCGGCGCGAGTCTTCACACTTGGCCACAATGTTATCCACAAAAGCTGTGTGAAACTCGTGATTGTTCGATACGCTGCGCGCTGCCTAAAAATCGGGCTGTCATGGTATTTCCTAATGGAATCAAGTACTTGGTTTGCGCTTGCCTGCCTTGCTCACAACGTTTTCCACAAAATGTGTGAAAAGTGGCGCGGAGCAGTCGTCCTGGCGTGCCGGAACAGGGGACAAGCGCCGGGATCGGGGCCGGGAGGGGGCGGAGACCTCGAACAACCTGACCATGCTGAAAATTTCAGCGCATCAATTTTTCCCTTTGGAATCAAAGGCTTTGTCCGGTCACAAGACCCTTGCGCACAATTTTGTCCACAAAAAATGTGAGAAACAGCTCGTTGACTGGGTGATGGTCGAGGGATTTGCCGGGTGCTCAAAAATCGGGCGAGCACATCAATTCCGAAACAAATCAAGCACTTGCGCCCCAGTTTCGATGCTTGCTCACACTGTTTTCCACAATTTGTGTGAAAAGCAGGACGACTTATCCAAGAAGCTGGCGAATCGGCAAGAAAACCGCCTGGGAACGGTGTGTCTGGGGATAAAAGCTGTGGAAAAGCCCGGTCTGATTAAAATTTGAGCAGGAAATTTTTCCCCTTTGAAATCAAGGACTTTTCCTCTGATCAAGGCCCTTGCTCACAAAATTGTCCACAAAAAATGTGAGAAACGGCACGTATGGAGTGAGGTCAAGGAAGCTCAAAATCGTGCCATATTTTTCATCGGAGAAAAATTTTCGAACAATATCAAACACTTGCAATCGTGTCTGGTGCCTTTCTCACAAATTTATCCACAGAATTTGTGTGCAAGTGGGGAGAAGTCAGGGGCATCGGACTGCCGGGATGTTGGCCGCGACAAACAAATATTTCGATCCGCGCCATTGCCTTATTTTTAAGCATCAAAAAATTTCCTTTATGAATCAATATACTTGCTGACCGACAAGGCATTTTGACACAATCTTATCCACAGAAATTGTGAAGAACTCTACTTGCCGCCGCGCTGCCAACACGCTACATTGCCGGATTAACTTGTAACCCATCAGGAGTTCGTTTTGCTCGCCATCCTACAAGCGGCCGGCTGGCCCATCTGGCTGTTGCTCATCGCGTCGATCGTTGCCCTGGCGCTGATCATCGAGCGCCTGATCTACCTGCGCCGCGAAAAGATCCTGCCGCGCCAGTTGCTCGAGGAAGTCATCCGCGTCTATCAGCATGGCAAGGTCACGCCCGACATCGTCGACAAGCTGGAACAGAATTCCCCGCTGGGCATGGTGCTGGCCGCCGCGCTGCGCAACGTCAACGCGCCGCGCGATGTGATGAAAGAGTCGATCGAGGAAGCGGGCAGGGGCGTGGCCAACGCGCTCGAACGTTTCCTGACCACGCTGGGCACCGTCGCCTCGCTCGCGCCGCTGATGGGGCTGTTTGGCACCGTGGTGGGCATGATCGAGATCTTCGGCGCCCAGAACGCCACCGGCACCAACCCCGCCCAGCTGGCGCACGGCATTTCCGTGGCGCTGTATAACACCGGCTTTGGCCTGGCGATCGCGATGCCGGCCCTGGTGTTCTACCGCCACTTCCGCGCGCTGGTCGACAGCTTCATCCTCGACATGGAACTGCAGGCCGTGAAGTTCGTCGACGTCGTGCACGGTGCCCGCAAATGATCGACTTTCGCCGCGGCCGCAAGCGCGAAGATCCGGAAATCAACCTGATTCCGTTCATCGACGTGCTGCTGGTGGTGCTGATCTTCCTGATGGTCACCACCACTTACAGCAAGTTCACCGAACTGCAGATCACGCTGCCGACCGCCGATGCCGAAAAGGCGCTTGAAAAGCCGTTCGAGATCAACGTGACGGTCGATGCCAAGGGCAATTACACGGTCAACAGCGTGCCGGTGTCCTTCCATAGCGTGCAGGGGCTGGCCGAGGACCTGAAGGCGGCCACGCGCACCGGCGCGGACGGCCAGCCGCTCGCCACGCCTGCCGCCAGCCCGGTGGTGGTGGTCAATGCCGACCAGTTCGCGATGCACCAGATGGTCATCAACGTGCTGGAAGCGGCGCGCCTGGCCGGCATGGACAAGCTGACTTTCGCCGCGCAGACCGGCGGCAAGAAGTAAACTGCGGCTCGGAGATCCGCCAACCCATCTAATGCCTGCAACCCGATCCCTCGAATCGACGCTGACCCGTGCCTGGATGCACCGCGGCCCGCTGGCCTGCGCGCTGTGGCCGGTCTCGCTGCTGTTCCGGCTACTATCAAGCCTGCGCGCCCGCCTGTACCGCTCTGGCCTCTTCAAGGCCGAGCGGCTGCCGGTGCCGGTGATTGTCGTCGGAAACATCTTTATTGGCGGTACCGGCAAGACGCCGCTGACGATCTGGCTGGTCGAAGCTTTGCGCGCACGCGGCTTTACCCCCGGCGTGATTTCGCGCGGCTACGGCAGCAGCGCCGACAGCGTGCGCGAGGTGGGCGCCACATCCAGCGCGCAGGAGGTGGGCGACGAGCCGCTCCTGATCGCGCGCCGCGGGCAGTGCCCGGTCATGGTCGGGCGCGCCCGCGCCGCTGCCGCGCGCGCCATGCTCGCGGCCCATCCCGGGGTCGATGTGCTGATCGCGGACGATGGCCTGCAGCACTACGGACTGGCGCGCGACATCGAGATCGTGCTGTTCGACGCCCGCGGCGTGGGCAACGGCTGGCTGCTGCCGGCTGGCCCCTTGCGCGAATTGCCATCGCGCCGGCGCGACTTTACCGTGGTGAACGCGCCCGCGCTGTCCTCGCGCCTGGCCCGGGACGTGGGAGGTGCGCCGTTTCGCATGCATTTGGCCGGCCGCTATGCCGAGCGCCTGGCGGCGCCAAGCGAGCGCGTCACGCTGGCCGAGCTGAAAGGCCGGCGCATCGTGGCCGCCGCCGGTATCGGCAATCCGGGGCGCTTTTTCGCCATGCTCGACGCCGCCGGCCTGGAGTTTTCCGCGTTGCCACTGCCTGATCACCATGACTTTCTCGACGCGCCATTCGACGGGCTCGATGCCGACGCCATCCTGATCACTGAGAAGGATGCAGTAAAATGTAGGCAGATAGAAAACCTGAAGAACGATCCGCGGCTGTGGGTCGTCCCGGTGACGGCGCAGATCGACGCCGCGCTGGCCGAACAAATTGTGGAGAAATGTCGTGGACGCTCGACTGCTTGATATCCTGGTCTGCCCGCTGTGCAAGGGACCGCTCGAATACGATAAAAAGGCGCAGGAACTGATCTGCCGCCCGGACCGCCTGGCATTCCCGATCCGTGACGGCATCCCGATCATGTGGGCCGACCAGGCGCGCAAGGTCGAACCGTCCGTATGAGTTTTACCGTCATCATCCCGGCGCGTCTTTCCTCGACCCGATTGCCGAACAAGCCGCTGGCCGACCTGGGCGGCAAACCGATGGTGGTGCGCGTGGCCGAACGCGGGCTTGAATCCGGCGCTGCGCGCATCATCGTCGCCACCGACCATGCCGACATCGCCGCCGCCTGCGCCGCGCATGGCGTAGAGGCATGCATGACGCGCGCCGACCACCCGTCCGGCACCGACCGCATTGCCGAGGTCGCTCAGAAGATCGGGCTGGCGGACAACGAGGTAGTGGTCAACCTGCAAGGCGATGAACCGCTGATCGACCCGGCCCTGCTTGCCGCCTGCGCCGCGCGCATTGCGCCAGGCGTGCCGATGGCCACCTGCGCCCATCCGATCGATTCCGCGGCCGACGCCTTCAACCCGAACGTCGTCAAGGTCGTGCTCGACAAGGCGGGCAGGGCGCTGTACTTCTCGCGCGCCACGATTCCCTGGCACCGCGACGGGTTTGCCGCCGCGCGCGATGTGCTGCCGCCCGGCTACACGCCGCTGCGCCACATCGGTCTTTACGCATACAGCAATGCTTTCCTGCAGCGTTATCCGAGCCTGGAGCCGTCGCCCCTCGAGTCGGTCGAAGCGCTCGAACAGTTGCGCGTGTTGTGGCACGGCTACCCGATCGCGGTACACGTGACCGGCAGCGCCCCGCAGGCGGGCGTGGACACCCCGGAAGATTTAGCAAGGGTAAGACTCCACTTCGCATCTTGATCCGGGCGGAAATATCTGCCTCCCGTTTCTGCGCTAGCTCAATTGATCAAATGGCAATCATTCCGAAATTGGCGTTTCAGTTAACTTTTGTGGTAAGTTTCGTACCAGGATAGTCAGATATGCATCAATTACGGTTGTCTGCCAACACAATATTCGTCTTCAACAAAAATCCGTTTTAGGAAACACTTCATGCGTCTCATTCTGTTAGGAGCGCCCGGGGCCGGCAAGGGTACCCAGGCTAACTTCATCAAGGAAAAATACAATATCCCGCAGATTTCGACCGGCGACATGCTGCGTGCTGCGATCAAGGCCGGCACCGAGCTGGGCCTGGCTGCGAAAAAGGTGATGGATGCGGGGCAACTGGTGTCCGACGACATCATCATCGGCCTGGTGAAGGAGCGCCTGCAGGAACCGGATTGCGCCAACGGCTACCTGTTCGACGGTTTCCCGCGCACCATCGCCCAGGCGGACGCGATGAAGGACAATGGCATCCAGGTCGACTACGTGCTGGAAATCGACGTACCGGACGAGCTGATCGTCGAGCGCATGTGCGGCCGCCGCACGCACCAGGCATCGGGCCGCGTCTACCACGTCAAGTTCAATCCGCCGCAAGTGGCGGACGTGGACGATGTCACCGGCGAGCCGCTGATCCAGCGCGATGACGACAAGGCCGAGACGGTGGCCAAGCGCCTGGCGGTGTATCACAACCAGACCGAAGTACTGCTCGGCTACTACAACAAGTGGGCCCAGTCGGGCCTGCCAGGCGCGCCGAAGTATCGCAAGATTTCCGGCGTGGGACCGGTAGAACAGGTCCGCGACGCGGCATTCGCTGCGCTTTCCGAATAAGCGACGACAAGCGGACCCGAGGGTCCGCTTTTTTGTCGGCCGGGATGACGCCCGCCGTCCGCCGCAGCTCGTTTTGAATCAATGTTTTGCAGTACGCAGTAAGGTTGGCTGACTGCCCATAAGGGCAGCGGTCTTTCGAAGTGTGTGTTTGTGTTACTTGATCTAGAACTAAGGGGACGAAATGGCTGCAAATCTGTTGGGTTTTGCGATGGCCTGCGGCATCATCGCGGTGATCTACGGGCTCTGGTCGCGCAGTTGGATCCTGCGCCAGGACCAGGGCAACGAGCGCATGCGTGAGATTTCGCTGGCGATCCAGGAAGGCGCCGCGGCTTATCTGGCGCGCCAGTACACGACTATCGGCATGGTTGGCGTTGTGCTGCTGATCGCCATCTACCTGCTGCTCGGATGGCCTACGGCGCTCGGCTTTCTGATCGGCGCGGTGCTTTCAGGCGCCTGCGGTTTCATCGGAATGAACGTGTCGGTGCGCGCCAACGTGCGCACCGCACAGGCCGCCTCCAAGGGCATGAACGAGGCGCTGGCGGTGGCCTTCAAGGGCGGCGCCATCACCGGCATGCTGGTGGTCGGGCTGGGCCTGTTGGGCGTGACCGGCTTCTTCTGGATGCTCACCAAAGGCGGCGCCAGCATCAATTTGCATGACGCGATCAAGCCGCTGGTGGGCCTGGCCTTCGGCGCGTCCCTGATCTCGATCTTCGCGCGCCTGGGCGGCGGCATCTTCACCAAGGGCGCCGACGTCGGCGCCGACCTGGTGGGCAAGGTCGAGGCCGGCATCCCCGAGGACGATCCGCGCAACCCGGCAGTGATTGCTGACAACGTGGGCGACAACGTCGGCGACTGCGCCGGCATGGCCGCCGACCTGTTCGAAACCTATGTCGTCACCCTGATCGCGACCATGCTGCTCGGCGCTCTGATGGTGGCCGGGGCCGGGCTCGAGGCGGTGCTGTATCCGCTGATGCTGGGTGGCGTATCGATCATTGGCTCGATCGTCGGCTGCTCAATGGTCAAGGCCAAACCCGGCAAGAAAATCATGTCGGCCCTGTACACCGGGCTGTGGTGGGCCGCCGGCCTGTCGCTGATCGGCTTCGTGATCGTCACCTGGATGCTCTGGACCGAGCCGGAGATGCGCTACCGCATGCTCGGCTGTTCCATCGTCGGCATCGTGCTTACCGGGCTCATGGTGTACATCACCGAGTACTACACCGGCACCGAGTTCAAGCCGGTGCGCCATATCGCACAGGCCTCGACCACCGGCCACGGCACCAACATTATCGCCGGCCTGGGTGTGTCGATGAAGGCTACCGCGTACCCGGTGCTGGTCGTATGCGCCGCGATCCTGGTGGCCTACCAGATGTACGGGCTGTACGGGATCGCGGTGGCGGCCACCTCGATGCTGTCGATGGCCGGCATTATCGTCGCGCTCGACGCCTACGGACCGATCACCGACAACGCCGGCGGCATTGCCGAGATGAGCGGCATGCCCGAATCGGTGCGCGCCATTACCGATCCGCTCGATGCGGTCGGCAACACCACCAAGGCCGTGACCAAGGGTTATGCCATTGGCTCGGCAGGGCTAGCGGCCTTGGTGCTGTTCGCTGACTACACCCACGCGCTCGAGTCGGTCGGCAAGACCATGTCGTTCGAGCTGTCCAACCCGATGGTGATCGTGGGCCTGTTCATCGGCGGGCTGGTGCCCTACCTGTTCGGTGCGCTGGCGATGGAGGCGGTGGGACGCGCGGCCGGCGCGGTGGTGGTCGAGGTGCGGCGCCAGTTCCGCGACATCGTTGGGATCATGGCCGGCACCGGCAAGCCGGAATATGACAAGGCGGTCGACATGCTGACCGCCTCCGCCATCCGCGAAATGGTGGTGCCGTCGCTGCTGCCGGTGGTGGTGCCGATCCTGGTCGGCATGCTGCTCGGACCGGCCGCGCTGGGTGGCATGCTGATGGGGACCATCATCACGGGCCTCTTCGTGGCGATCTCGATGACGACCGGTGGCGGCGCCTGGGACAACGCCAAGAAATACATCGAGGACGGCAACTTCGGTGGCAAGGGTTCCGAGTCGCACAAGGCGGCGGTGACCGGCGACACCGTGGGTGACCCGTACAAGGATACGGCCGGCCCGGCGGTGAACCCGCTGATCAAGATCATCAACATCGTGGCCTTGTTGCTGGTGCCGCTGCTGCCCGCCACCGGGTGGATCGCGGTGACCGTGCCCGAGATCGCCAAGGCGCCGGCACCGGTGGTCAGCCAGGCCAAGCCCGCACCTGCGGCTGTGGTGGAGGCGGCGGCGCCGGCGCACTGACCTCGGAGGTAGGGGGGTAACCGGGAGAGGCGACAGCGCGTCGCCTCAACGACGTAGGGTGCGCACCTGTGCGCGCGCGGTACGTGTGCGTACCCGAGTCAACGATATTCAACCGTACCGCGTGCGCACTGGTCCTCGGCGGCCCCGCGCCCCCTACGGCCTGCCCGTTGCCGCTGCCGCAGAGAGCGCTTGCGCCAGCGACGGCGCATCGTAGCGCCCTTCATAGTGTTCGCCATTGATGAAGAACGTCGGCGTGCCCGCCGCGCCGCTGAGCACCGCCCCGCGCAGGTCTTCCCTGATTTTCGCCAGAAACCGGTGGCTGCGCATATCCTCGACGAAGCGCGTCATGTCGAGCACGAACGGGTCGGCCAGCGCCGCGAGCATGTCGGCGCCGAGCGTGTCCTGGTTCTCGTAGATTGCGTCATGCACCGGCCAGAACTGGCCCTGCGCGCCGGCCGCCTCCGCAGCCTCGGCCGCAAGTTCCGCCAGGGGATGGACCTGGATCAGCGGCATGTTGCGGAACACGAGTCGCATCTTGTCACCCAGCACCGTCTGTACCTCCTTGATCACAAAATACGCTGCTTTGCAGTACGGGCATTGGTAATCTCCATACTCGACCAGCGTGGCCGGGGCATCAACGTGTCCCTGAATGTGATCGCTCTCATTGACTGGAATTGCCAGGCTCATGATTTTTCCTTCCCAATCTGGATCCGGAGACTAGGACGCTCCCAACATGCCCAGGTTCGCTGCTGACCGGGAGGTTTCGCAAGAAGGTCAAGCGCCTGCGTGCGCCCGCTTGAAGTCGCAGGACCGGAGCATATACTGCGCATGCGGTGTGGCCATCCAGGGAGGGCGTCATGGCACGCAAATATATCGATTGCCGCGAAGTTCCGAGCGAAAAGAAATGCAGCATCACGATTTCCGCTGACAGCGAGGAGGAACTGCTCGAGGCCGCTGCGCAGCACGCCGTGGCCGTGCACGGGCACCAGGATACGCCCGAATTGCGCAGCCAGTTAAAAGGCGCGATGCACGAAGGGCGCCCGCCCGAATGACAACTGGTGCACCTGGAAAATGACCACCCGACGCCGTCTCCTGCAAACCTCGATCGCTGCCAGCGGACTATTGGCTGGCTCGTCCAGCGGTTTCGCCGGCGCGGCGGAGCGGGAAAAGACAGTCACCGCGAACGAAGACCTGATGCGCGAACACGGCGTGCTGCGGCGCGCCCTGCTTGTGTATGGTGCGGTAGCCGATCGCCTTATGCGCGACGCGGCATCGGTGCCGCCCGCGCCTTTGCTCCGGACTGCGCGGCTGTTTCGCCAATTTGGCGAGGACTACCACGAGCGCCGCCTCGAGGAAAAATACATTTTCCCCGCCGTGCGCAAGCTTTCCGGACCGGCAGCGCGCTATCCGGACGTGCTGGAGATGCAGCACAACCGCGGCCGCGAATTGACCACTTACGTGATGCAGCTCGCACGCCAGGAACGGATTCCCGCGGCGCAGGCCCGTCCGCTGGCGACGGCTCTACAGCAATTCAACCTGATGTACGAGAATCACACCGCGCGCGAGGACACGATTGTTTTCGTCGCATGGAAGGACTCGCTTTCCGGCACCGCCTACAAGGAAATGGGAGAACGGTTCGAAGCGATCGAAAAGCAGGTGTTCGGGCACGACGGCTTTGAAGACGCGGTCAAGACCATTGGCGAGATTGAAGGCGAGCTGGGGCTGACCGACATCGCGCAGTTCACGATGCCGGCTCCGCCACGGATTTGATGCATCTTACGCGATTTGGATCTCGACCCGTTTCCCCAGCGCGTTGGCCGCCTTTTCGATCAGTGAAATGTCGGTTGGCCGTTCCAGCTCGAACAGGCGCTCGACGTCATCGATCGGCCGCCCGAGCCGCCTTGCCAGCTCGGCAATTCCGATATCGCTGGCCAGCATCGCATTCCACAGCAGGATCTTGGCGGTAGGGAGAGCGCCGAGCAGCACGCCCGGCTGGTCGTTGTTGGTGCGCGATGGGAGCGGGACCGGGCGCCCATCGCCGATGCACAATTCCAGGGCGTGTTCCAGTGCGCCTTTGGCGCGCGACAGAACGTCCTCGCGGTCCTGGCTACTGACCGCAGCCAAGGGAACGTCGGGAAAACCGACCTGTAGCGTACCATTAGGGTCGGAGGTGACGGTAATCGGATAATTGAGCATGATGTCGTAGCCTTGCAGGTAACACGAACTGCATCGCGAAACCGGGCGCGCAGGAATGCTGGCGAGCCCGCCGTACTTCATCAATTTGCTTTGTACCATGAACCCGGCGTCAGGCGAAGCCCCCCGGCAACAAAAAGTCGGATTTTTTCCCTGCGCCCAATCCTTCTCGCGGGCAGGGAATGGATTTTGGAATCGAGGTGGGCGATGAATCCTGCAAAACCGCTTGCAGCCGTTCTCCTGGTCCTGGCGGGACTGGCGGCTGCCCTGGCACAGGACGAACAGGGGACGGCCAAGCCGACCCCGGTGGCGCCAGCGGACAGCGCGACGACTGTGGAGCAGGCCGCCAAGCCGCCGCAGCAACGAAAAAGTCCGCCGCGCCGTCGTTCGGTGCAGCAGATTGTCGGCCCCGAGCCGCGCGTTTCTGCCGAACCGCCGCCGGCACTGACCTACGGTCCCGCGCCGTCAGGCTTCCCTGGCGCCCCGCCCACCAGTCCGGCGCCGGTCACGCCAGCGCCGGTTCCCCTCAACAGCTGCAACGGCAATTTCTGTACCGATGCCAATGGCGGCACCTACAACGCAGGCGTGGGCGGTGCCGCTGTCAACAGCCAGGGCAAGCTGTGCAACCGCGTCGGCAACACGATGCAATGCTTTTGAACACCTCTTAACGTAACCGTGGTGTTTCTGGCCAAAAGTTCGCTACAATCGGCGCGGTTGACGTTTACGTAAACGTTAAAAGAACCTGAGAGAGGAGAACCATGGACATTCGCAACAACGTATTCATCGTGACCGGCGGGGCATCGGGCCTGGGCGCCGCCACCGCGCGCATGCTCACCGAGGGCGGCGCCAAGGTCGTGCTGGCCGACGTGCAGGTCGAAGCGGGCGAGGCGCTGGCGCGCAAATTGAACGGGCGCTTCGTCAAGTGCGACGTCACCAGCGAGGCCGATGGCAAGGCGGTGGTCGAGGCGGCGCTGGCCCTGGGCACGCTGCGCGGCCTGATCAACTGCGCCGGTGTCGCGCCGGCGGTCAAGACGGTCGGCAAGGACGGCCCGCATCCGCTGGACGTGTTCCAGCGCACGGTCAACATCAACCTGGTCGGCACTTTCAACATGTGCCGCCTGGCTGCCGACGCGATGTCCAAAACGGAAGCCACCGTCACCGGCGAACGCGGCGTTTTGATCAACACCGCCTCGGTCGCGGCCTTCGACGGCCAGATCGGCCAGGCGGCCTATGGCGCGTCCAAGGCGGCCGTGGCCGGCATGACGCTGCCGATGGCGCGCGACCTGTCGCGCAACGGCATTCGCGTGATGACCATCGCCCCCGGCATTTTCGAAACCCCGATGCTGATGGGTATGCCGCAGGAGGTGCGCGATTCGCTGGGCAAGATGGTGCCGTTCCCGCCGCGCTTGGGCATGCCGGGCGAGTACGCGCAACTGGTGCGCGCGATCATCGAAAACGTCATGATGAACGGCGAAACCATCCGCCTGGACGGCGCGATCCGCATGCAGCCGAAATAAACGCTGCCGTACATTTTGACAATTTGATGTAGGATGCCGGATGGTATCGGGCGCACGGCCTCGGCCGTGCGCCTTTTTGTTTCCGGAGAATCCATGATCAAGTTGAAGCTGCTCGCGCTGGCGACGTCCCTTGCCGCAGCGCTTGCCATACCGTCGTTCGTCGCGCCCGCGTGGGGCCAGGACACCGCGCAGCGCGCCCCAGAAGTTGCCACCGGCTATGTCGACAAGCCCGGCTGGCCTGCGCGCAAGTACATGGTGGCGGCCGCCAATCCGCTGGCGGTCGACGCGGGCTACCAGATGCTCAAGAAGGGCGGCAGCGCGATCGACGCCGCGATCGCCACCCAGATGGTGCTGACCCTGGTCGAGCCGCAGTCTTCCGGCATCGGCGGCGGCGCCTTCCTGGTCCATTACGACGGCAAGAAGGTGCAGGCGTTCGACGGCCGCGAGACCGCCCCGGCCAAGGCCGACGAGCACCTGTTCCAGCACCCGGACGGCACGCCGATGTCGCGCACCGAAGGCATCGTCGGCGGCCGCTCGACCGGAGCGCCGGGCGTGCTGCGCATGCTGGAGCTGGCGCACAAGCAGCACGGGCGGCTGCCGTGGAAGACGCTGTTCGAGCCGGCGATCCGCTTGGCCGAAGACGGCTTCGCGGTCAGCCAGCGCCTGAACGGCCTGCTGGCCTGGGACCCGTATATCCGGAAGGATCCGGCAGCAAGCCGCTACTTCTACGACCCGGCCGGCAAGCCCTGGCCGGTCGGCCACATCCTGAAGAACCCGGAGCTGGCTCGTACCCTGCGCGAGATCGCCGATGGCGGCGCGGACGTCTTCTACAAGGGCCGCATCGCGCGCGACATCGAAGCCAAGGTCCGCTCGCATCCGACCAATCCGGGCCTGCTCACGGCGAGCGACATCGCCAACTACCGGCCGAAGGAGCGCACGCCCGTGTGCACCGACTACCGCGTCTGGACCGTGTGCGGCATGCCGCCGCCATCCTCGGGCGGCATCGCGGTGGCGCAGATGCTCGGCATCCTCGAAACGAAGAACATCGCGGCGCTCGCGCCTGCCAACGGCATCCCGGGCGCCGAGGCGGTGCACCTGTTTTCCGAGGCCGGGCGCCTGGCCTACGCCGACCGCGACCGCTACGCGGCCGACACCGATTTCGTGCCGCTGCCCGGACGCGGCGTGCCGGCCCTGCTCGACAAGTCCTACCTGGCCCAGCGCGCCAGCCTGATCGGCCCGCGCGCGATGGGCGTGGCGCCGCCGGGCAACCCGCCGGGCCTGGATGTCGCCTGGGGCATGGACAACTCGATCGAGGCCCATTCGACCTCGCACATCTCGGTCGTCGACGCCTACGGCGAGGGGCTGGCGATGACCACCACCGTCGAAGACGCGTTCGGCTCGCGCCAGATGGTCGACGGCTTCATCCTGAACAACCAGCTGACCGACTTTTCTTTCGATTCGCGTGACGCCAACGGGCCCATCGCCAACCGGGTCGAGGCCGGCAAGCGCCCGCGCAGCGCGATGAGCCCGACCGTGGTGTTCGACAAAAAGACCGGGCAGCTGGTGCTGACCGTCGGCTCGCCCGGCGGACCGGCGATCATCAACTACGTGGCCAAGGTCCTGGTCGGCACCCTCGACTGGCGGCTGGACGTGCAGCGCGCGATTTCGCTGCCCAATTTCGGCAGCCGCAACGGTCCGACCGAGCTCGAAGCAGGGCGCTTCCCGGCCAGCGAAATCGAGGACCTGAAGGCGCGCGGCCACAAGGTGCGCCTGACCGAACAGAACTCCGGCCTGCACGGCATCGAGCGGCTAGGGATCGACGGCGTGCAACTGTGGTTTGGCGGCGCCGATCCGCGGCGCGAAGGCATCGCCAAGGGCGACTGAGAGCAATAATTTCCCGCAAGATCGGCAGATTTTGCTACGCTTGCGGGATGGTTATTGAACGGAAGACGGGGCTGATCCTGACGGGAGGCGGTGCGCGTGCCGCCTATCAGGCAGGGGTGCTGGCAGCGATCGCCCGCATCCTTTGCGAGGCCGGTTGGCCCTCAACCAAAATTCCGTTTGACATCATCTGCGGCACCTCGGCCGGCGCGCTCAACGCGACCGCGCTGGCATGCCGGGCCGACGACTTCGGCGAAGGCATCGACAAGCTGATGGAGGTCTGGCAGGGCGTCGCGGCCGAGCAGGTCTACCGCGCCGACTCGCTCGGCGTGCTGCGTTCCGGCGCACGCTGGCTCTCGCTCCTGTCGTTCGGCTGGATGCTGCACAAGTGGCGCGCGGCGCCGCCCAATTCGCTGCTCGACAATACCCCGCTGGCGGGCCTGCTGCACCACATGCTCGACCTGCCGCGCCTGGACGCGGCGCTGGACGCGGGCCTCTTGCACGCGCTGGCCGTCACCGCCTCGTCCTACACCGGCGGGCGCCACATCACCTTTTACCAAAGCGCGCAGGCGGTTCAGCCGTGGGAACGCCACCAGCGCGTGGCGATTCCCGACCAGATCGGCGTCGAGCACCTGCTGGCCTCCAGCGCGATCCCGTTCATCTTCCCGGCCGTGCCGCTGTACCTGTCCGGCCGGCTCGAATACTGCGGCGACGGCGCGATCCGCCAGCTGGCGCCGATCTCGCCCGCGATCCACCTGGGCGCCAGCCGCGTGCTGGTGATCGGCGCCGGGCGCATGAGCGAGGCCGCGCGCGACCACGCCGCCAATGTGCGTTACCCGAGCCTGGCCCAGATCGCGGGCCATGCGCTGTCCTCGATCTTCCTGGACAGCCTGGCGGTCGACATCGAGCGCCTGAACCGGATCAACATGACCCTGTCGCTGCTGCCGGAGGAGCAGCGCGCCCTGATGCCGTTAAAGCCGGTCGACCTGCTGGTGATCGCGCCTTCCGAGCGCCTGGACGACATCGCCGCGCGCCACACCAGCAGCCTGCCGGGGCCGGTGCGCGTGCTGCTGTCGGCGATCGGCGCCACCGAGACGCGCGGCGCCGCGCTCGCATCCTACCTGCTGTTCGAGCGCAGCTACACCTGCGAGCTGATCGCGATGGGACAGCGCGACGCGTACGCGCGGCGCGCCGACGTGCTGGCGTTTTTCGGATCATGATGCGCGCCCTGTACGCCATGGTTGCCCTGCTGCTGGCGCTGGCCTGCGCGAGCGCGCACGGCGCGCCGCCGCTGTCGCTGCGCTTTGACCACCTGTCCGTGGAGGACGGACTGGCGCAGGAATCGGTGCTGTCGATCGCGCAGGACACCGACGGGTTCATGTGGTTCGGCAGCCAGACCGGCCTGTCGCGCTTTGACGGCTACCGCTTCACCAACTTCCGCAACATCGTCGGGGACCCGCGCACGCTCGGTAACAACTGGGTGCGGGTGCTGCTGGTCGACCGCAAGGGCCGGCTGTGGATCGGCACCGATGGCGGACTGGATCGCTACGACGTGGCGACCCAGACTTTTGTGCACTACCCGGCCATCGAATCGACCCGGCGTGGCAACGGCAACCGCCACGTGCACGCGATCGTCGAGGACGGCAAAGATGGCCTGTGGCTGGCCACCGCCGACGGACTGCAGCACTTCGACATCGCCAGCGGACGCTTCACGATGTGGCATCACGACGAGCTCGACGGCTCCAGCCTGGTGGACGACCAGGTCAATGCGCTCGCGCTCGATGCCACTGGCCGGCTGTGGATCGGCACGTCCTCGGGCCTGGACAGCCTGGGCGCCGACCGCAAGCGCTTCGTGCACTACCCGCTGGGCGGCGGCGCGCGCCACGCGGCGGTGCAGGCGCTGCTGATCGATGGGGCCGGGGCGCTGTGGATCGGCAGCATGGCGGGCCTTGAGCGCTGGCAGCCGGACGGCAAGGGCGGCAATGCGCGCCGCCGCTTTGGCCTGGAGGAAGCGTTCCAGCCGGCCGAGGTCACCACACTGTACGAGGACGCCGATCGCCAGGTCTGGGCCGGCACCCGCGACGAGGGCCTGTATCGCTGGCACTCGCGCGCAGGGCGCTTCGAGAACTTCCGCCACATGTCCTCCGACCGCCGCAGCATTGGCGACAACCAGGTGTCGGCGCTGTACCGCGACCGCGTCGGCACCTTCTGGGTCGGCACCTGGTATGCGGGCGTGTCGCGCGTGGACCTGGGCAGCGGCGGCTTTTCGCGCATTGTGCGCAAGGCCGACGCGCCCGACACGCTGGCCGACAACAAGGTGCGCGCGATCGCCGACGACGGCGCGGGCAAGCTCTGGTTCGGCTCCAACAGCGGCCTGAATCACTTCGACCCGGACACCGGCGTCACCCGCGTCTACCGCCACGATCCGAACAACCCGAACAGCCTGATCGACCTGCCGGCCAACGCCATTGTGCGCGACCGCGCCGGCGTGCTGTGGATCGGCAGCCGTACCGGGATCACCCGCTTTGATGTCAAGAGTGGACGCTTTTCGCGCCAGCAGCTGGTGCCGGGCGACGCCGACGGCAACTTCGTGCGCGGCATGCTGGCCACCCGCGACGGCGCGATCTGGATCGCAACCCGCGGCGGCCTGCACCGGCTCGACCCGATCACGCGCCAGATCCGGACCTGGCGCCACGACCCGTCCAAAGCCTCGAGCCTGTCGGACAACGTGGTGCGGCCGATCCTCGAGGACCGCCATGGCCGGCTGTGGATCGGCACCTTCAACGGGCTCGACCTGCTCGACCGCACGACCGGGCGCTTCCGCCACTTCCGCCACGACGCTGCCGACCCGTCCAGCCTGTCGCATGACGAAGTCCACTACCTGCTGGAAGACCGCCATGGCGCGCTGTGGGTCGGCACCGCGGTCGGGCTGAACCGGATGGTGCTGGGGCGCGACGGCGCCGTCAGCTTCGTGCGCTACACATCCAAGGACGGCCTGGTCGACGACGCGGTGGCGGCGATGCTGCAGGACCTGGACGGCAGGATCTGGATCAGCACCACCACCGGCCTGTCCTGCTTCGATCCGGCCGCCGGGAGCTGGCGCAGCTTTAACGCCTCCGACGGCACCACCGAGGGCGCGTATTTCGACGCTTCGGCCCTGCGCGCGCCCGACGGAACGCTGTACTTCGGCGGCTTTAACGGCGTGACCGCCTTCAACCCGCGCGCGGTGCGCGACAACCTGGTCGCCCCGCGCGCGGTGATCACCGGCTTTCAGGTCTTTAACCAGCCGGTTGCGCTCAAGGACGCGCACGGGAACGCGGTGCCGATCGAGCACGCCAGGCGGATCACGCTCTCAAGCAGCGACTCGGTGTTTTCCCTCGAATACTCGGCGCTGCACTTCGCCGCGCCGCAGTACAACCGCTTCGAATACAAGCTCGAAGGCTTCGACCGCGACTGGGTCAGCACCGACGCCAGCAAGCGCTTTGCCACCTACACCAACCTCGATCCGGGCGATTACGTGTTCAAGGTGCGCGCCGCGAACAAGGACAATATCTGGAGCGATGAACCGGTGGCGCTGGCGATCACGATCGAGCCGCCGTACTGGAAGACCTGGTGGTTCCGTTCGCTCGTCGTGCTGGTCGTGGCGGGGGGCTCATGGGGCGCGGTCAAGGCGCGCGTGTCGGGCCTGCGCCGGCAGAAGGAGCGCCTGGAGCGCGAGGTGAGCGCGCGGATCGAGGAGATCAAGCTGCAGAACTGGCTGCTCGAGCGCCAGACCCAGGAGCTGCGCGAACAGCAGCGCCAGGTGCGCGAGAACACCGACGAGCTGGCCCAGGCCAACCGCGCGCTGCAGGAGAACGAGGAGCGCCTGCAGCTGGCCAAGGACCGCGCCGAGGACGCGGCGCGCCAGAAGTCCGAATTCCTGGCCAACATGAGCCACGAGATGCGCACCCCGCTGGCCGGCGTGATCGGCATGCTCGGGTTCGCGCTGCGCGACCGCCGGCTCGGGGACAGCACGCGCGAGCAGATCTTGCGCGGCCAGGCCAACGCCCAGTCGCTGCTCGCGATCATCAACGACCTGCTCGATTTCTCCAAGATCGAAGCCGGCAAGCTGACCATCGAGAACATCGACTTCGCGCTCGACGCCACGATCGAGAACGTGGTCAGCCTGTTCGAGGAGCAGGCCGCGGCGCACAGCGTCGACTTTGCGGTGGACATGGACGACAACCTGCCGCGCTTCGTGGTGGGCGACCCGACGCGCCTGCGCCAGGTGCTGGTCAACCTGGTCGGCAACGCGTTCAAGTTCACCAAGCATGGCAGCGTGTCGCTGCACGTGGAGCGCCGCCCTGACGACCAGCTCGCGGGCGCGGATGGCGCGCGGACCAACATGATCCGCTTCACGGTGCGCGACACCGGTGTTGGCATCGCGTCCGAGGCGCTGCCGCGCCTGTTCCAGAAGTTCGAGCAGGCCGACGCCACCACCACCCGCCGCTACGGCGGCACCGGCCTTGGCCTTGCGATCTGCCGCCAGCTGGTCGAGCTGATGGGCGGCACGATCGGGGTCCAGAGCATCGAAGGCGTGGGCAGCACCTTCAGCGTCGTGCTGCCGCTGGCGGACGGCGTGCAGCCGCCGCTGGCGCCGCCCGTGCCGCGCGAGCCGCACACCCATCGCCTGAAGGTGCTGTGCGCCGAGGACTTCCCGACCAACCAGATCATCATCCGCATGATGCTGACCGATCTGGGGCACGACGTGGACATCGCCGAAAACGGCCAGCTCGCGGTCGAGGCCTGCGCGCGCACCCGCTACGACCTGGTGCTGATGGACGGACGCATGCCCGAGATGGACGGCGCCACCGCCACCCGCCTGATCCGCGCCGGCGGACCACAAGGCACTCCGGTGCTCGACCCGGAGGTGATGATCGTCGCGCTCACCGCCAACGCCAGCGAGGAAGACCGGGCGCGCTACCTGGCCTGCGGCATGGACGCGTTCCTGGCCAAGCCGGTCGACGAGGCGGCGCTGCACTTGCAGCTGTCGCGCGCGATCGAACGCCAGCTCCAGCGCGGCATCGAGCTGCCCTTGATGCCGGCCCGGGGTGCCGGCAGGCCCAGTACCGCCGAGCTGGACGAAATGTTCGAAGTGTTTACCGGCCCGCCGCCGCTGGCCGCCGCCGCGCAGTTCCCAGGGCGCCGCAGCGGCGACCTGCTGGCGCGGCTGCGCGCGGCCTTTGCC
>NZ_SPUM01000036.1 GCF_004614195.1 Massilia horti
GTCCCCGGCCCTGGCAGCCACCCTGCCCCGTCCGTCCGGGCGCGCGCACCTCCCCGCCCCACCCCCCCAAGTCCTTGCCTTTCCTTCCAATTCATTTTCCTTATTTAAATAGTTTTTTCCATAAAGAACTTTCCGCTCGACCAATCCAATTTACGGTAGGAAATTAGTTAATTGAACGCAGAAAATTTTTCGCAGAATCTATCGATTTTCGGAAACTTTCCATTCATCAGCCTGTCTGAGACCGTGCTTGGCTTGATTGCGATCAATGTCCTTTCGAAATGAACTGACTTTTTTGCAATTAATTGCCACGTCCACCTTGCTGGCTTTTCTGGCAGGAAACGTGTGATGAATTCATCACTTTGGCTTGCTGTAATCCTTGAGAATTTTTATGCAAAGAAATAATGCACTGACCCCCGTTGGTTTGTTGACCCGCACCCTGATCGGCGCAGGTCTCATTACCTCGCTGATTTCGTGCGGTGGCAACACCTCGACGTCGGGCAATCCTCAGACCCCTGCGCTCGCAGCGACCACAACCGTGTCGACAACCACTTCCTGGACACAGTGTGCAGTGGAAGGCGGCACATGCTCGTTCTCCGGCTCCCAGCAAGTCCGCTATGGTGGCAATGGCCTGTATGCCTACAAGACCGTGACCGGTCCGGTAGCGTGCACCAACGATGTATTCGGCGACCCGGCGCCGGGCGTCGACAAGACCTGTTCCGTGGCAGCGGCAGCACCGCCGCCTCCGACCTGGACCAACTGCGCCAACGAAGGTGGCACCTGTAAGTTCACCGGCACCCAGCAGGTCCGCTACGGCGCCAACGGCCTGTACGCATACAAAACCGCGACCACTTCGATCCCGTGCACCAATGACGCGTTCGGCGACCCCGCGCCGGGCCTGGACAAGGTCTGCGCCTATTCCAGCACCAGCACGACCAGCCCGACGTCGCCCGATCCGACCCCGACTCCGACTCCGACGCCGACCCCGACGCCGACCAGCGTCCAACCGGTGCCGACCAATATCGCCAATGGCACAACGGTCAGCCTGCAATGCGGCGTGACCTACCAGGGCACGCTGCAACTGAACGGCAAGCAGAACGTCACCGTCAAGACCGTCGGCACCTGCGGCAAGGCCTCGATCTCGCCGGGCAGCGCCATCACGGGGTGGACCAAGTACTCGGGCAACATCTACTCGGCACCGATCAGCTTCACGCCGATCCAGGTTTCCGTCGCCGGCACCCCGGTCGCAGCCGCACACTGGCCGAACAAGCCGTGGGCGACCAGCACCAGCGGCATGCCGAGCACCGACCTGAATGGCGCGACCCGCGTCTACCTGGACAACCAGTCGGTGATCAAGACCAACACGCTCACCAGCAACAGCGTCGACACCTCCAAGCCGTTCTATGTTGAAGGCAAGCTGTGGATGCTCGACACCGCAGGCGAATGGGCCGTGTCGGGCGGCCGCCTGTACGTGTGGGCGCCGGACGGCCAATCGCCGGAAGGCCGCGTCTGGGCAGCCGCGAACGCCAACGGCATCAATGCCGACAACTCGAGCGGCATCACGATCGACAGCGTGAAGATTTTCTCGGCCTTCAACGGCATCAGCGCCAACACCTCGAGCAACCTGAAGGTGCTGAACACGGAAATCAGCAACAGCGCGCAGGACGGCATTTGGGCCAGCGGCAGCAACGGCCTGACCGTGAGCAACAGCAGCGTGACCAACACGCGCCGCAACGGCATCGACGGCTGGTACTCGGTCAACGGTGCGAACATCTCCAACACGACCGTCAGCAACACGGGCACGGTCGGCATGCCGAGCACCAGCGACGCGGGCATCATGTTTGGCGACGGTGCGAACAACACCATCAACAACGTGAGCGTGACCAACTCGGGCTACCACGGCATCAGCGTGCTGCACAACCGTAACACCTCGGTCACCAACAGCACGATCGACACGGCTTGCGTGTACCTGAACGACTGCGCCGGTATCTACACCGGTTCGCCGGACAAGGCGGTGCTGACCCTGAAAATTGACGGCAATACCGTGACCAACATCAAGGCCAGCGAAGGCATCGGCATCTACCTGGACGATTCGGCGAACGGCGTCACCGTCAACAACAACAAGGTCTCGAACACCACGATCGCGATCAACCTGCACAACGCGTTCAACAATGTGATCACCAATAACACGGTGACCTCGAGCGGAACCGTCCACATGGGCTTCGGGCAAGACATCAGCGGGCAGATCCGCAACAACCAGGTGACCGGCAACACCTTCAAGTCGACCAACGGTGAGCAGACCTACAACATGCAAACCGGCAGCAACCTGAAGACCTTTGCTACCTGGAACAACAACACCTACACCAGCACCAATACGAACGTGTTCGCACGGATCTGGGACGGTAGCTCGGCCGGCCAGACGCTCAGCTGGAGCAGCTGGAAGAGCTGGTCCGGTCAGGACGGTAGCTCGACGATGAACGGCTCGCGCTAAGGCAAGGCCTGGACGGCGGGGAGAAGTGTCAAGCTTCTCCCATGCCGGCCAGCCCGGCCAAAGGGCTGCTTTCATCGACAAAAAATCCGCGGCAACGCGGATTTTTTTTGGCTAGGGCTCACGCACGCCGTAGGGTGCGCACCAGTGCGCACGCGGTACGGTTGAATACCGTTGGCTCCGGTACGCACACGTACTGCCCAGTGGCCGGCCGAACGCCCACGCTACGAACCCCAAACTTACCGGTGACAGAGCTTTTTTTGAGGCCATGATGACCTGGTTTAGATAGCTCAGGCCGGGCGACGCAGTCCCGCGGTATGTTTCGACTGTACTGGCAAAAACACATGCGTGGAGGCGCGACATGCTACGTAAGGCCTGGTCCTTCCCTTTCCGCCACCTGCCGCTCTGCCTGCCATTGGCAATGATTGCGATGGCGGGCGCAGCGGCCGGGGAGCATCGTCCGTCTGCGCGGCCGGCAACGCTGCCCATCCCCGCCCAGGTCGCCAATGGCAGCACCGTCAAGCTCCGGTGCGGCGCCACCTACCTGGGCACGCTCGAACTTAATGGCAAAGCGAACATCACGGTAAAAACCGTCGGCAACTGCGGCAAGGCCACGATTTCTCCTGGCCGCCCGATCCCGCACTGGACCAAGTACCAGGGCAATATCTACTCGGCGCCGGTAAACTTCATTCCTGTGCAGGTTGCCGTCGACGGCAATCCGGTCGCCGCCGCCCACTGGCCCAGGCTGCCGCAAACCTGGGCCAGCAGCGCCGGCAAGCTCGCCGGCAAGGACCTGGCCGGCGCGACTCTGGTCTACCTGGACAGCCGGTCGGTAATCAAGTCAGAACGGCTCACCAGCAACAGCATTCCCACCGATAAGCCGTTCTATGTCGAAGGCAAGCTGTGGATGCTCGACGGCCCGGGCGCATGGGCGTTGCACCAGGGCAGGCTCTACCTGTGGACGCCAGACGGCAAGTCGCCCGACGGCCGGGTCTGGGCAGCGCCGGAAAGCAATGGCATCAACGCCGACCAATCGAGCGGAATCACGATCGACGGCGTCAGGATATTCCTGGCATCTCACGGCATCAGCGCCAACACGGCCACCCGGCTCAAGGTGCTCAATTCGGACATCGTCAACAGTTTTCAAGACGGCATCTGGGCCAGCGGCAGCAACGGCCTGGTGGTCGACCATACCAGCGTGAGCAATGCCCGCCGCAACGGCATCGACGGCTGGTATTCGATAACCGGCGCAACGGTGACCAACTCAACGGTAAGCAACACCGGGATGACCGGCATGCCGAGCCCGACCGATGCCGGCATCTTCTTCGGCGATGGCGCGGACAACCGCATCGACCACGTCCGGGTGATCAACTCGGCCTACCACGGCATCAGCGTGCTGCATAACCGGAACACCTCGGTGACCAACAGCGCGGTGGACGTCGCCTGCGTGCGCCTGACCGACTGCGGCGGCATCTACACGGGCGCCAGGGACAAGCAGCCCTTGCGCCTGCGGATCGAAGGCAACACGGTGACCAACGTGCAAGGCCCCGAAGGATATGGAATCTACCTGGACGATTCGGCCAACGGGGTCACGGTGTCGAGGAACGTACTTTCCAACAACACCAAGGGCATGGTGGTGCACGATGGCTTCGACAACCGGATCACCCACAACACCTTCAGCGGCAGCGCCATCACCCACCTGGCCTTTGCGCAGGACACCGGCACCATCCGCGGCAACGAAGTGACCCACAACACCTTCCTGTCCGCGCATGGCGAGCAGACCTTTAACCTCGAAGGCGGTGGCAACCTTGCCAGCTTTGCCCGTTTCGACTTCAACACCTACCACAGCGCCGATGCGGACACCTTCGCGCGCACCTGGGACGGCAGCTCGCCGGGAGTGAGCGCCGGCTATGGCGCCTGGCGCCGCGCGATGCGCCAGGATGCGAACTCGGTCATGAAGCGCGGCGCAGCCGGTCGCGAGCCATCCACGCGCCCGGCCGACTAGAGACAGGGCGGCCTCAGTGCCCCCGCCTTCTCAAAAACTTTTCAACTATCAATTGCCACGAAAAGCCGATGACGAACAGGGTGTTCGTGACCAGGTAGCGCGGCGCCAGCCGGCGCGGTTCCGAAGCCAGCCGGTGCAGCCACTCCAGTCCATGATGTTGCCACCACAAGGGCGCGCGCTTGAGGGTGCCGGAGTGGAAATCGAACGCCGCCCCCACCCCGACCATCACCGCGTTGATTCGTCCGCGGTGCGCGGCCATCCATTTTTCCTGCTTGGGGCAACCCAGCCCGACAAACACGACGTTCGCACCAGAAGCGTTGATCTCGTCCACGTCCGCCTCGTCCTGGCCGAGCGTGACCGCATTGAACGGGGGCGAGCGCATGCCGGCCAGCATGAGGCCGGGGAACGTCTCGTCGATGCTGGCGCGCAGCTTGGCGAGGGTTTCCGGCTTGCTGCCGTACAGGAAAACCTTCAGGCGCAGGCGCTCCGCCTCGCGCAGGTAACGCCACATCAGGTCCGGCCCCGCGATCCGCTCCTGCGCGGGAAATCCCAGGCGGCGCAAGGCCCACGCAATGGGCGCGCCGTCCGACGTGGTCATGTCCGCCCCCGAGAGGGCGCTGCGGAACTGCGCGTCGCGCGTTGCGGTCACCACCGAATGCACGTTGCAGATGCAGACATAGCGCGACTCCCGTGCCGTTCCCCATTTGATGAGCTGGTCGATCGCATCCTCCCAGAACAGCGCATCGATCCAGGTACCCAGCACGGAGTGGCCTTTACGGGGCATGACGACGTCCATCTCGCTCTGCCATAGCGTCTTCATAGATTCTCACCAACATGTTGTAGTTGATCGACGGGGTGTAGGTGGCCTCGTACCGCGCGCGGGCCGCGCGTCCCATGCGCTCGAGCTCTGCACCATGCGTCTGGGCCCAGGCGATCTTGGACGCCAGGCCCGCCGCGTCGCCGGGCTCGAACAACAGGCCAGTGACACCGTCCTCCACCAGGTCCGCCAGCGCGCCGAGCCGGCTCGCGATGACCGGCAGGCCGCAAGAGAACGCTTCGATTAAGGTGGTCGGCAACTGCTCGTGACAGATGCTCGGCACGATCAGGAAGGACGCCGCGCGCATCCGCGCCAGAATCGCCTCGCGCGGCAGGAAGCCGTGGCAGCGCGGGCCAAACTGCGCACGCACGGCCGCCTCGTCCGGGCCGCTCCCGATGACGTCGATATCAGCGTTGGCAAGCAGGCGTGCCGCCCCGGCCAGCGTCCCGGTTCCCTTTTCCTCCGACAGCCGGCCAACGAACAGGCCCCCGCGCCGCGCTTCCCAAGCCGGCTGCACGGGAACATCCACAAAGTTCGGCTTGACGCGCAATTTCTCCGCTGGCAACCCGCCCTGGATGAAGCGGTCACGCGCGAACGCGGTCAGCGCGATATAGCGCGTGACCCGGTCGCGATACGTGCCCGCCGCCCGGTGCGCGCCCAGCATCCCTGCCATGACTGCCGATTGCGGCGCCGATTGCCGATAGCACTTGCGCCCCACGGCGCGCCACGGCGCTTTTCCCAGGCAATCCTGGCAAATGCTCCCCTTTCTCAAAAACGTACCTTGGGGGCATAGCAACCGGTAATTGTGCAAAGTCTGCACCACCGGAATATTTTTCTGAGCCGCCACCCAATAAACGGATGGCGAAATCAGGGCGAATGTGTTGTGGACATGAATCAGGTCAGGCCGAAATGAATCGCAAAGCGAACGAATATGGCGTGCCGCCTGCCGCGACCAGATTACCGTCGTCGCGGCAACTGCCGATGACAGCTGTTTCAGCTCGTCGTTATTGCGCAGATACAAATCCACAGCGTGGCCATGTGCCCGCAGCAAATCCATTTCGGCATTTACCACGGCATCCTCGCCGCCGAAATGCTGATACGCATTATGGACGAACAAGATTTTCATTAGAATCAGGCTATTCCGGCCACATAATAATTGAGCAATATCGAGAATAGCAGCGCGAACCGTGGTGATATTGAGCGCAATCAGGCGATGATTTATGCTCGAGTGCCCTTGCCGAATATATTTTGAAGGCAATTAATTGCGGAAAATAAAAGCGTGGCGAAGGCGCGGGAAACTGCCAATCCACGCATGGAATGCAGTAGGCGGATTGGTTCTTTCTTTTACAGGAAAAAAGCGCGCGGGACGGCGGCAGCGCCACGCGCGAGAGGCAGGGCATGCCGTCAGGGTTTATTCGGAAAAGCGGGAACGCTTCAGCTTGCGCAAAATTCTCACCGCCCGGCTGACAAGCCCCGGATGCCCGGTTTCTTCCCGTTCGATATCGAGCAGCCGGGTCTTGATGCGGGCCACGCTGGTCTGCAGCGCATTTTTCGCGACCCCCTGGACGTTACGGAAATACCAGGCGCGCGACCGATACACGTCCAGGCAAATCATGTCCTTCTGCACGCCGCCGAGCCGGTATTTGTAGTTGTACCGTCCCCAGCAAAAATGGTGCGTGGCGCCGCCCCGTTCGATTTCCGCACAAATCGTCAGATAACAGCACAGGATGCCCAGGCCGTATTTGTTGTAATGGGGATCGTGGGCGACGACGTGGCCAAAATAACCGTTGCCCAAATGCGAATTGACGATACCGGCGCATATTTTCCCGTCAATAAAGACGATGCCCGCCAGTCCGCATGCGCGCACGACCTGCAGCAGGCACTGGATGTCGTCCTCCGTGGTGCCGTACCTGAGATGCTTGGCGCCTATCCTGGCCTTGCTGAGCTCAATGATGTCGCGAATCTGCTGGACCGTGATCTGGTCCTTTTCGAATACCTGGAACTGGAATGAGGGGTGATCGCGCTTTATCTTGGTGAGATTTCCCCGGATACCCCTCCTGGTTTTCGAACTGAGACTTTCCAGGTACGCGTCAGTGCAGGACGGCATGTCGAGCACGATATCTTCCGAAAAGTTGTAGCGCTGGGATGGGTAAGGCAATCGCCCGAACCCGTTTTCGAGCATCGAGAACGAAATCCGCGTGACCGACGCATAGGTCGAAAAAACGAAGTCGGCAAACCGGGCGATTTCCACCGCGTCGATCTTGCACATCTCGTTGATAACCTGCACTTCAATTGCGTTCCGCTTGAACAGCAATACTGCGAGCATTCGGTCCGTGTTGCGCGCGACATAGGTACTGGCCCCGTTCGCCTTGCTGCTTGCCATCAGATAAGTCAGGGACGAATTCATGTGGCCGTAGAGCCGCACCAGCTCGGCCTCCACGAACGTCGGGATATCGTCCTCGTAGCAAATCGTGGAAACCTCTCCACCGGCTGCGGCTTGACTCGATACCCGCATCGGCCACACGTCCTTGTGACCCACCATTACGCTTGGCTTCATGTTTTTCATCGCCTTCTCTCCGCTATTGCGCCTGTCACGCTGCACTACCGAGTGCCACGCCCTTTCAGACCAATTGCCTCTTGGATAAAAGACATTGAATTTTTAACCACTTCCTGATCGATACTAACAAGCGCGGGAACGCCCGGCCATGAGGGCGCTCAGCACGGAATCAGGAAAGGCGAGCCGCGGCCATACGGCCGGCGAAGGCGTTGTTTCGAGGGCGGTTCGCGCCGCGCGGATGAAGGCCACGCGGCGCGCGCCGGGCAGGCGCGCCCGGCTAGTCGGTCAGCACGGCGGTGGAGGAAGCCTGCTTGTTCAGGCGGCTGTTGCGGATGCCGTAGACGAAATAGGTGGTGACGGCGACGGCCATCCATACCGCGAACACGCGGAATGTGGTGTCCGACAAGTACGTCATGAGGTACAGGCAGGCAAAGATCGACAGGCCCGGCACCACGTAGGGACCGAACGGCACCCGAAAGCCACCGGAGCCGGTATTGCCCTGCTTGCGGCGAATCACCGGCACCGCGACCGACACCACCATGAAGGCGGTCAGCGTGCCCATGCTGACCGTGTCCCACAGGAAGGATGAATCGACCAGGCCCGCGACCACGCCAACCACGAGCGACACGATCAGCGTATTGCCCACCGGCGCCAGCGTGCGCGGATGGACGCGCTGGAAGACCTTCGGGACCAGCCCATCGCGGCTGATCGCGAACAGGATCCGGGTCTGGCCGTAGATCGTCACCAGCGTGACCGAAAACACCGAAATGACGGCGCCGGCCGACAGCACCAGCGCCGGCCAGGACTTGCCGGTGACGTTTTGCAGGATCACCGCCAGGCCGGCCTCCTGGCCTTCGAACATGTGCGCCGGCTGCGCTCCCATGGCAGCCACGGCGACCACCATGTAGAACACGGTCACGATCGCCAGCGCGCAAAGGATGCCGATCGGCACGTTGCGGCGCGGGTTCTTCACCTCCTCGCCCGCGGTCGCAATCGTATCCAGGCCAATGAACGAGAAAAACACGGTGCCGGCCGCGGCGGTCACACCGACCATGCTGACCACGCCCTTGCCGTTGTCAAAGAAGGGATGGAAGTTGGAGGAATCGAAGCCGGTCAGCGCGACCGCCGCGAAAAACGCCAGGATCGCCAGCTTGATCAGCACCATGATCGCGTTGGTCGTGGCCGATTCGCGCGTGCCGCGGATCAAGAGAATGCAGCACAGCGTCACCAGCAGTATCGGCGGCAGGTTCAGGTGGTCCGGATGGAATTCAGTCCCGTGCTTGCCGGCCACGATCATCGGCGAACGCAACGCCGCCGGGATGTCCCAGCCGAGCGCAGTGTGCAGGAATTTGTTCAGGTAGTCGGACCAGCCGATGGCGGTCGCGCTCGCGGCCAGGCCGTATTCGAGCAACAGGCAGGCCGCCACCACAAAGGCCGCGAACTCGCCGACCGTTGCATAGGCGAACGAGTAGGACGAGCCGGACGCCGGCACCCGGTCCGCCAGTTCGGCGTAACACAGCGCCGTCAGCCCGGCGGTGACTGCAGCCATCAGGAACGACAAAATCACGGCAGGACCCGCCTTGGGCACCGCCTCGACCATGGTAAAGAAGATGCCGGTACCAATCGTGGCGCCGACGCCGATCATGGTCAGCGGGAACAGGCCGAGCGTTCGCCCGAGGCCGCTCTTGCTGCGGCCATGCCCATCGTCAAGTTCCCGCTCTACAGGTTTGGTGCGAAACAGCTTCTGGCTGAATGTCTGAGTCACGTGCGTGTCCTTATTGAATCGCGCTTCACTAGGGCCCCGGCGGTGCGCCCGCCAAAGCTTGCGATTATAGTGGGCATCGCAGTCTGTTGAAGAAATTTGTTCTCAAAAAAAATGTATTTTAAATGCCTGATTTGATAGAATAGCTGTGCTCGACAAAGCCAGGCTCCTCCGCGAGTCTTTTTTTCGATGCAAAAGATGTATTTTTTGTGCATGTATTAGGAATTGCAATGATCTCCGCCGTTTCCCGTCCCTACATCGACGCCAGCGTTCCGGTCCTTCGCGAGCATGGCCTGGCCGTCACCACTGTCTTCTACCGCAACATGTTCGCGGCCCACCCCGAACTGACCAACCTGTTCAACATGGGCAACCAGGCCAATGGTTCGCAGCAGCAATCGCTGGCCTCGGCCGTGTTCGCCTACGCCGCCAATATCGACAACGCGCAAGCGCTTGGCCCCGTCATCAACCGCATCATCCACAAGCACGCCTCGGTCGGCATCCGCGCCGAACATTACCCCATCGTCGGCCACCACCTGCTGGGGGCGATCAAGGAAGTGCTGGGCGAGGCCGCCACGCCGGAACTGATTGCCGCCTGGGCCGAAGCCTACACCTCGCTGGCCGATCTGCTGATCAAGGCCGAGCGCGACATGTACGGGCAAGCCGGCATCGAACCTGGCGCAACCCAGCCGATGCGAGTAACCGAAGTGATCAGGCAATGCGAGAACGTGCTGTCGATCCGCCTGGCGCCGATCGATGGCGGCGCGCTGCCGCCGTTCGTCGCCGGCCAGTACGTCAGCGTCGCGGTCGACCTGCCGGGCGGCCGCCGCCAGCTGCGCCAGTACAGCCTGTCCGACGCGCCGGGCGCGAACGACCTGCGCATCTCCGTCAAGCGCGAGGACGCCAAGCCGGACGCGCCCCAGGGCGAAGTGTCGAACTGGCTGCACGCGAACGCCAAGGTCGGTGCGATCCTGCAGGTCAGCCACCCGTTCGGCGACTTCACCCCGGACACCGAGTCGGACCAGCCGGTAGTGCTGCTGTCGGCCGGCGTCGGCATCACCCCGATGATCGCGGCGCTCAATCGCATCGCGCAGGTGAACCCGCAGCGCCGCGTGATCTTCGCGCACGCCGCGCGTGACGCCGGCCACCACGCCCATCAGGGCGACATCGCCGCCGCCAAGGCGCGCATGCCGTACCTGAACGTGGTGACCTTTTATGAGCGCGCAAATGGCGAGCAGAACGTGCTGGAAGGCTTGATGGACAAGTCGCGCCTGCCCTCGTGGCCGCTCACCGAGACCGATGTCTACATCTGCGGCCCGCTGCCGTTCATGCAGGCGCAGTGGAATGCGCTGCTGGAAGCAGGCGCGCCCGCAGCGCTCCTGCATCGCGAAGTGTTCGGGCCGGACTTGCTGGACAACCTGCTGTAATGCCCGATGCGGCCCCGGCCGGGGCCGCGCTGCGGGCCGCAAGGCCCGTCAGTTCAGGATATGCACCGACTTGCCGGTGATCGTGCGCTGCGCCGGATTGCCGTACACCCGCACACCGCCCGAACCACTGGTCTGCGCGACCAGCGATTGCGTGACGTTGGCGGTAATGCCACCCGATCCGCTGGCAGCCAGGTCCGCCTGCTGGCTGGACAGCCCCGCCAGATCCACGCTCCCCGAGCCGCTCACGCGCACCATCAATGTCCGCACCGCGCCGCTCGCCCGCGCGCGTCCCGAGCCGGTGAGCTCGATGTCCGCGTAGTCGCCGTTGGCCCTGCCGACCGTCATATGGCCGGAACCGCTGCCGTGCAGGCTGATGCTCCCGCTTTCCAGTCCCAGCGCGTCCACGCCGCCGGAACCGCTGACGCGAGCATCCAGACGCGCTACCCGTCCGCCAAGCGAGGTCACGCCGGAGCCGCTGCTGCGCACCGTCAGCGCGCCGCCATTCAGGCCTGCCACCATCACCCGTCCCGAGCCGCTTGACTGCAAGTCGGCCAGTCTCGGCACAGTGTAAGTGATGCGGATCGGGGTGCGGCTGCGCAGGGGGCGCTCGCTCGAAACGCGCAGCGTATCGCCAACCGTTTCGGTCCGGATCAGCGGCAGCAGGTTGCTGTCCGCCTCCACCGTCAGCGAAGGCGCAGGGCCGACGCGCACATCGACCACCATGTTGCCACGCACCTCCAGCCCCTGCAGACTGCCGACCGCCCGCACGTCGCGCGCCGCCACGCCGTTGCCTTCGACGGCGTTGCTGCTGAAAGGAGTGTAGACCTGGAAGTCGCCGTCATTCGGGGTGACCACGATGGCGCAGCCGCCGAGGGCAGCCAGGCAGGCGAAGGTGGAGAGTATGCGCATGATTGAGCCTTTGTTGTTGTGAAAGGCTACTCTACCAACGCTCCAGCCGGATCGCCTTTGCAGTGCGACAGGCTGCAAAAAATGCCGGATGAAGCGCAATTATCCGGCACGAACAGCGAAGGATCGTAGGGTGCGCACCTGTGCGCACGCGGTTCGCGAACTCAGAGCAGAGGTATAGGTCGCACGCGGACGCAAACTTGACGCTACTGTACAGCGTGCGCACAGGTGCGCACCCTACGCCAAGCACGCAACGCCGCCATGAAACGACCGCTTAACGCTGGACCTGACGCGTGTCGAACAGGTCCTTGTATTCGCGCGGCTGCGAACGCCAGTACTGCGGCGGCGCGCTCACCTGCGCGCCCAGCTCGGCCGCGGCGTGCCATGGCCAGCGCGGATCGAACAGCATGGCGCGCGCCAGCGCCACCATGTCCGCCTGCCCTTGTTCGAGGATGCGCTCGGCCTGGCCGGCCTCAGTGATCAAGCCCACGCCAATGGTCGGCATGCCGGCCTCGCGCTTGATACGCTCGGCGAACTCGATCTGGTAGCCAGGAACAACCGGAATCTTCTGCAGCGGCGACAGCCCACCGCTGGACACATGGATAAAGTCGCAGCCCAGCTTTTCCAGCTCCCTCGCGAACACCACGCTCTGCCCGATGTCCCAGCCGCCCTCGACCCAGTCGCTGGCCGAGATGCGCACGCCGACCGCCATCTCCGCCGGCACCGCCGCGCGCAGCGCCTTGAACACCTCGAGTGGATAGCGCATGCGGTTTTCCAGCGAGCCGCCATATTCGTCGGTGCGGTGGTTCGACAGCGGCGACAGGAACTCGTGCAGCAGGTAGCCGTGCGCAGCGTGCAGCTCGATCGCGTCCAGGCCCAGTTGGTGCGCGCGCCGGGCCGCGTCGACGAAGCCGTCGAGGATGCGCTGCATGCCTGCGCCGTCCAGCTCAAGCGGCGCGTTCGTGCCTTCGGCAAACGGCAGCGGCGACGGCGCCACGGTCTGCCAGCCGCGCGGCTGGTCCGGAGGAATCTGCGCGCCGCCCTTCCATGGCACCTCGCTCGACGCCTTGCGGCCCGCGTGCGCCAGCTGCACCCCCAGCGCGATCGGGGAATAGCGGCGAATCGCCTGGATGGTTGGGGCAAGCGCGGCCATGTGCTCGTCGGACCACAGGCCCAGGTCGTCGGGCGAAATTCGGCCTTCAGGCGTAACGGCGGTCGCTTCCAGGATCAGGAGGCCGGCGCCGGACAGGGCCATGTGGCCCAGGTGGATCATGTGCCAGTCGGTCGCCATGCCGTTGCCGTCAGCGGAATACTGGCACATCGGGGCAATCGCGATCCGGTTGGGAAGCTGCAGGGGGCCGAGTTTGATTGGGGAGAAAAGCATGCTCATGAGAAAGACTCCGTTCTTGCCAGGAACGGTAGTCTAGCGCGCACGCTTGGATTGCGCTTTGGATAGGCGTTATTCGATCCGCACGACCATCAGGCCGGCGCGCAGCCCGACCCGCACGTCTGGGTTCGGGAACACCACCAGCTCCTCGTCATGGCGTACCGTGTACACCGTGTCGCCATCGGTCGCGATCACCGCGCCCTTCTTAAGCGCCGTGAAGTTCTGCGTCTCGCGTCCAAAACCCATGCGGAAATCATCCGACAGCTTGACGATCTCCTGCGCCAGCTTGAACACGTGCGGCTTGGCCCTGGGCGTGCCCGGCGCCTGTCCGCGCAGCAGACGGTTCAGCGCCGCCGCCACATCCATGAACTGGGACAGGTCGTTCTGCCCCAGCTTGCCCACCCGCCCCAGCTCGACGGTGGCACCAAAGGCGCCGTGGTTCTCTGCCGAGTGGTAGCTATAGGTCCCGGACGACTTCGGGTTCATGATGATCGCCCCGATCCCGGCCTCTCCCAGCCAGTCGATCAAGGCGCGCTTGCCCTCTTGCGCGATCAGGTCCGGCACAACCGCGAAGGTCGGGTAATGCGAAGCGCGGATCGCAGTATGCAGATCAAGATGCCAGCGCTGCGGACCAGCGCCAGCGAAAAAGCCGCCGGTCGCGGCGATCATCGCGTCGGCCCGCGCCGCTTCAAAGGCACTGGCCAGCGCACCGCGCTCGGCACGGAACATCCGGTTCAGGTCAGCGTCGATAAAGCGTTTGCCGGCGCCGATCGCGTCGATATTCCCAACGCATAGCATCAGGTCCACCGCGAGCTGCTGCGGCTCGCGCGACAGCGCCTCGACCGCGTGCGCGACCATTTCGATCGGCCCGGTCTCGTCGCCATGCACGCCGACTGACACCAGCACGCTCGCGCGTGCCGGATCGGGCATCGCCGACCTGATGGTCAGGATGCCCTTGGCAGGCAACGCAACCGCGTAGCCGGCATCGTTGAAGCGCTGCGCGACCGCGCCGAAGTCACCTTCGGCCAGTGCGCGCACTGCCTCAGGCAGCGTAATGCCGGACTGCGCGGTCATGGCAATCAGGCCGCCAGCCGTTCCGGGCTGGAGCCTTCCGACAGCGCCCACACCTCGAGCATCGCCTGCTCCAGGTCGGTGGCCAACGCGTAGCCGGTCAGGCCCATCGCGCTGGTCACTTCCTCCAGCGCGGCCTGCACGTTGCCGTTGCTGCCAGCACGCTCGAGCACCTGCATCAGCAGCCGCTGTTGAGTGCGGCGCAGCGCCTGCATCGCGTAGTTGCGCAGCTGTTCCTGCGACTTGCTCTGCGCCGGCAGCTTCAGCCCGCGTTCGAGGTTGTCCAGGCCAGCCTTCTCGCGCAGCGCCATGCCCACCTGCAGGAACCCTGCCAGCGACATGCCAGCCGGACGCTGCACCGACACCGCCGCAAACAGGAAGGCCGCCAGCGACTCGATGGTGTCGACCGACTTCCAGGCCTGCGCAAAACCGGACGGCAGACCGGCATGAGCGTCGGCTTCCAGCTTCGACGGCATCAACTGGCGCAGCTGCTCGCCCTCGGCGAACAGGTTCGACAGCTCCTGCATCGCGTCCACGCCGGCCGGCAGCGACAGCACGCCTTCGATCACGGAGCGCATCAGCACGCGGGTGCGGGCATCGACCGCGACCGAGACTTCACGCGGCACGTTCAGTGCGTCGGCGTCCAGCGCATCGAACACCGGACCCAGGTGCAGCGCCGACCAGGCGCTGCCGAACGCCTTGACCACTTCCGCATCGTCGACGCGGTGCTCGAGCGCCAGGTCGCGCAGCATCAGCGGGCCGCAGCGGTTGACCGACTCGTTGGCCAGCACCGTCGCCAGGATCGCGTTCGCCAGCGGGTGCGCCAGCGGATCGCGGGTCGCGATCAGCTGCGTCGGGAAGTACGGCAGCAGCACCGAACGCGCCCACGGCTGCTCGGTGAGCGGCAGGCTGCCAAGGATGCGCTTGAAGCGGTTCTTCACGTTCGCGATCACCACCGCCAGTTCGGACGTCGTCAGGCCCAGGCCCAGCGTCTTGCGGCGCGCCAGTTCGGCGTCCGTCGGCAACTGCTCCAGTTCGCGCGAGACTGCGCCTTCCGCCTCCAGGCTGGCAATCAGCGAGGCGTAGCCATCGACCACCGACGCGTTGGCCTGCGCCTGCACTTCACGCACCAGCAGGTGAGTCTGCAGCTTGTTGTCGCGCAGGACCAGCCGCTCGATTTCGCCGGTCATCTCGGTCAAGAGCTCGTTGCGCTCGGGCGCGGTCAGCTGGCCAGCTTTGACTTCGGTCTCGAGCCAGATCTTCACGTTCACCTCATGGTCCGAGCAGTCCACGCCGGCCGAGTTGTCGATCGCATCGGTGAAGATGCGCCCGCCAGCCAATGCGAATTCGATGCGGCCGGCCTGGGTCGCGCCCAGGTTGCCGCCCTCGCCCACCACCTTGCAGCGCATCTCGCCGCCGTTGACGCGGATGTTGTCATTGGCGCGGTCCTTGACCTGCGCATGGGTCTCGGTGGAAGCCTTGATGTAGGTGCCGATGCCGCCGTTGTAGAACAGGTCCACCGGCGCCATCAGGATGCGGTGCATCAGCTCTTCCGGCGTGAGCGAGGTCTCCTCGATCGCCAGCGCGGCGCGCACCTGCGGGGTCAGCTCGATCGAGCGGCTGCTGCGCGCGAACACGCCGCCGCCTTCCGAGATCAGCTCCTTGTTGTAGTCGTCCCACGACGAACGCGGCAGCGCGAACAGCCGCTGGCGTTCCTTGAACGAGACTTCGACGTCCGGAGTCGGGTCGAGGAAGATGTGGCGGTGGTCAAACGCCGCCACCAGCTTGATCTGGCGCGACAGCAGCACGCCGTTGCCGAACACGTCGCCCGACATGTCGCCCACGCCAACCACGGTGAACGGGGTGGTGTTGATGTCGTGGCCCATCTCGAAGAAGTGGCGCTTGACGGCCTCGAACGCGCCCTTGGCGGTGATGCCCATCTTCTTGTGGTCGTAGCCGTTCGAGCCGCCCGAGGCGAACGCGTCGCCCAGCCAGAAACCGCGCTCAACAGCGATACTGTTGGCCAGGTCGGAGAAGGTCGCGGTGCCCTTGTCTGCGGCCACCACCAGGTACGGGTCGTCCTGGTCATAGCGGACGGTGTCAGCCGGCGGCACGATCTCGCCGCGCACGCGGTTGTCGGTCAATTCCAGCAGACTCGAGATGAACATGCGGTAGCATGCCTGGCCTTCGGCCGCCACCACTTCACGCGCCGCGTCCTTGGGCATCTGCTTGCACACGAAGCCGCCTTTGGAGCCGGCCGGCACGATGACCGCGTTCTTGACCATCTGCGCCTTCACCAGGCCCAGCACCTCGGTGCGGTAGTCCTCCATCCGGTCCGACCAGCGCAGGCCGCCGCGCGCCACCGGGCCGCCGCGCAGGTGCACTCCTTCGAAGCGGCGCGAGAACACGTAGATCTCGCGGAACGGACGCGGTTCCGGTACCAGCATCAGGTTGCTGGTGTCGAACTTGAAGATGATCTTCTCGCCGTTGTTCTGGAAGTAGTTGGTGCGCATGGTCGCCATCACCAGGTCGACCAGCGCGCCGATGATTTCCTCAGTGTCCGCATGGTTGACCGCTGCCACCCCGGCCTTCAGTTCGGCCAGCTTGGCGGTGCCAGCCTCGCGCTCCTCCTGGCTGAGCGCCGGGTTGAAGCGCTGCGTGAAGCCTTCGACCAGCTGCTTGACCAGCAGCGGACGGTCGCGCAGGGTCTCCGCCATGTAGCGCACGGTGAACTTGCTGCCGGCCTGGCGCCAGTAGCTGATGTAGGCGCGTACCAGCTGCACTTCGCGCATCGACAGGCCGCCTTCGATCGTCAGGCCGTTCAGGCGACCATCTTCGGCTTCGTTGTTGAACAGCGCCGCGAACAGCTCTTCGGCCAGGCGTGCCACGCCCGGGCGCGCCAGCTTGGCCGCGGTTTCCAGGTCGGTCGCCAGCGCGCTCACGTAGTGGCGCTTGCCGTCCAGGGTGGTGATCGCGTGGGTCTGCTCGCGGTCGATCATCACGCCGGCGTTATGCAGCGCCGGCAGGATGCGCGACAGCGAAGGCACGGAATCGCCCGAATACAGGCGGATCGAGGCGCCCGACTCGGGGTCGGCTTCGATGCGCACCGAGACGTGGCCAGCCTGGCCGTTCGACAGCACAGCCAGCAGGTCTTCCAGCGCGGTGGCCGGCGCGGTCGAGGTGACGTAGTTGACCGGCAGCGTGGGCACCAGCTTGCGCAGGGCATGGCGGGTCGGCAGGTCGGCGACGCCGTCCAGCAGGCCCGAGAAATGGTCGTGCCAGCCGTCCAGCACGCCCAAGAGCGGCTGCTGGATATCCGATTCGAGGTCGAGCGGGTAGCGCGCGGCGTGCGCGATCAGGTACACGCGCGCCAGCGGGCCGTCGGCCACCAGCGTCTGCGAGCGCACTTCGACCGCGCCCGAGCTTTCCTTCAGTGCCTGTGCCAGCGCGGCCGCCACCGCGGCGCTGTAGCGCTCGCGCGGCAGGTAGACCAGCACGTTCAGGTGGCGCGCATACACGTCACGGCGCGCGAACACCTTGGCGCGCGGCTGCTTGTACAGCGACACCACCGAGCTGCACACCTGGGCCAGCCATTCGGGGTCGGCTTCCAGCGCTTCGGTGCGCGGCAGCGATTCGAGGATCTCCAGGAACTTCTCGGCGCGGAAGCCTTCCTGGCGCACGCCGGCGATCGACAGCACCTTGGCCACGCGGCCGCGCGCGAACGGCAGGCGCGCCAGCGGAGTCGAGGTGGCGGCGCGGGTGAACAGGCCCACGAAGCAGTGTTCGCCCAGCACGCGCCCTTGCGCGTCGGTGTCGCGAACGCCGATGAAGTCCAGCGCCTGGTCGCGGTGCAGCGTGCCCTCGACGTCTGCCTTCACGATCGACAGCGTGTCGGCGCGGCGCGACAGGGTTTCGAAGTCGCCCGGGATGTTGGCCAGGCACGTGCCGTAGACCGGGTGCGAAGTATCCTGCAGCACGCCGATCCGGCTCGGGATGTCGCGCTCCAGTTCGCGCTCGCCCGGCTTGACCACGTAATGGGCGTAGCCGAACGGCTCGAAGCCTTCGTTCTTGGCCCATTCGAGGAAGGCGGCCACTTCCTGGCCGGCCGGGGTGCCATCAAGGGCGGCCGCTGCGGCCACAGAGGTCATGCGGTCAGCCATGGCGACGGCGTCGCGGTGCACCACGGCGGCGTCGCGCGCGACCATCTGCAGGCGCGCGACCAGCGCAGCCAGTTCGGCCTGCGGCAGGTCCTCGGACAGCAGGCACAGCACATACGATTCGCAGGCCGCGCCGGCTTCGCCGACCGCATCCACCATGCCGCTCGCATCGCGCCGCACCGGCAGCACGGCGTTCATCACGCCGGCGGCCGATACACGCTGCTTGCGCAGGGCCATGACGATCGAATCGACGAGGTAAGGCATGTCGTCATTGAGGATCAGCAGGGCAGTCGCCATGCCGCCGCGCCCGTCGGAATAGCGCATCTGCGCGATCTGGCAGCCTTCTCCCGCGCGCTGCGCGACCTGGGTAAAACCCTCCCACAACACCGGCGCCAGGCTGTCGGGCGCGGTGCCGGCCAGGTCCTCTTCGTCGAGCGATCCGAGCCAGGCGCTGATCAGGGCCCCGACTTCATCAAAGGCGCCCGCGGGCTTGTTTGCGGTGACCAGCGCGAGGGTCCGTGTGCGCAGGTCGTTGGGCATGTCTTTATTCATTCTGCTTCTCCAATGTTATACACCGTGGGCGCAGCAGCTTTTGGCCGCGCGCCGCAGGGTCTCAAAGGACGGGGATGTCCCGCCCGATTCCGTGTGTCCCCTTTGCGGAGGCGTTTTTTCTCGTATTAGACCAGCTTGCCGTGTCACGATCAAACTTGTCAGTCCAGCTGGTACAGCCCCGGCAAGCCGAGGATGCGTTCCAGTTCTTCCAGCGCGGCCGCGCATTCGAGCGCCAGCTGCGGGTCGGCCAGGTCGCGCGGCTCGATCCGGTCGCGGTAATGCCGCTCCACCCAGGCCACCAGCCGCGCGTACAGGCTCTCGTTCATGATCACGCCCTGGTGCATGGCCTGCGCCTCTTCGTCGGTCAGCACCACACGCAGCCGCAGGCAGGCGGGGCCGCCGCCGTTGCGCATGCTCTGGCGCAGGTCGAATTCCACCAGCTCGTCGATCGGCCCGCCGCTCGCGGCCAGCTGCGCGAGGTAGCTCGCCACTGCCGGGTTCTCGCGGCATTCGTGCGGCACCACCAGCGCCATGCGCCCGTCCGGCTTGGACAGCAGCTGGCTGTTGAACAGGTAGCTCGCCACCGCGTCGGCCACGCCGACCTGCCCGGCCGCGACCCGCACCGGCTTGAGATCGACGTCGGCCACCGCCAGCGCGCGCCGCAGCGTGTCCAGGGTGGCCGCTTCGTCGGCAAACGCCTGCTCGTGGTAGAACAGCACGTTGCCGTTGCCGACCGCGATCACGTCGTTGTGGAACACGCCCTGGTCGATGATGTCCGGGTTCTGTTGCGCGAACACGGTGCGCGCCGGGTCCAGCGCGTGCAGGCGCGCGACCGCCTGCGAGGCTTCCAGCGTCTGGCGCGCCGGGTATTTTTTCGGGGCGGGCGCGGACGGATCGAACTCGACCCGGCCATAGACGAAGAACTCGACCCCCGCCGCGCCGTGCGCCAGCGCCAGCCGCGTGTGGTTGGCCGCGCCCTCGTCGCCGAACGCCGGCGTGGCCGGCAGCGCGTCGTGCACCACGAAGTGCTGCTGGTCGGCGAACAGCGCACGCAGGGAGCGGCCGGCCTGCACATGCTCTTGCGAGCGATGCAGCTTGTTGTTCAGGTTGGCCGGGGTGAAGTGCACGCGGCGATCAAAGGTGTCGGCGGACGGGCTCACGGTGGCGGCGTTCGCGGTCCACATGGGCGAAGCCGACCAGGCGCACGCCAGGATCACCGGCGCGTCGCGCCAGGCGCGCGCCAGCACGTCCGCGTCGGTGCCGGAAAAGCCGATCCGGCGCAGCAGCCGCAGGTCGGGGCGCGCCTGCGGCGGCAGCACGGCCTGGGCGAAGCCGCGGCTGGCCAGCGCGCGCATCTTGGCCAGCCCCTGCAGCGCGGCCTGGCGCGGGTTCGACACGCTCCTCACGTTGTTGAACGAGGCGACGTTGCCGAACGAGAGGCCGGCGTAGTTGTGCGACGGGCCAACCAGTCCGTCGAAGTTGAATTCGCGTGCGCTCTTCATGTCAGAAGGCCAGTCCCGGCGACAGCTTGGCCGGCATTTCGATGCTGGCGGTTTCGATCGACGCGACCGGATAGGCGCAGTAGTCGGCGGCGTAATACGCGCTCGGGCGGTGGTTGCCGGACTTGCCGACGCCGCCGAACGGCGCCGAGCTGGCCGCGCCGGTGGTGGGCCGGTTCCAGTTGACGATGCCGGCACGCGCCTTGACCGCGAAGATCTTCCACAGCTGTTCCGACGGCGACAGCAGCGCGGCGGCCAGGCCGTATTCGGTGGCGTTGGCCACAATCAGCGCGCTGTCGAAATCGGGCACGCGGATCACCTGCAGCAGCGGGCCAAACCACTCCTCGTCGGGAATTGCCGCGGCATCGGTCACGTCGACGATGCCGGCACTGACGAAACCTGTGTCCGGCTGCAGCTGGCGCATCTGAAGCAGCAGCTTGCCGCCCTGCTCCACCATCATCTGCTGCGCCTTGAGCAGGCGCGCGGCGACCGCGGCGGACACCACCGGCCCCATGAACGGCTGCGGGTCGGCGTCGGACGGGCCGACCGCGAGCCTGCCCGCCACCTGCACCAGGCGGTCGATGAACGCCTGGCCTTCCGGGGTGTCCTGCACGATCAGGCGGCGCGCGCAGGTGCAGCGCTGGCCGGCCGAGATAAAGGCCGACATGATCGTGTGGTGCACGGCCGCGTCCACGTCCTGCACGTCCCACACCACCAGCGGATTGTTCCCGCCCATTTCCAGCGCCAGCATCTTGCCCGGCTGGCCGCCGAACTGCTTGTGCAGCGCGATGCCGGTCTGGCTGCTGCCGGTAAACAGCAGGCCGTCGATCCGCGGGTCCTGGCTGAGCGCCACGCCGGTCTCGCGAGCGCCGTTGACCAGATTGAGCACGCCGCCCGGCAGGCCGGCCTGCTCCCACAGCTGCACGGTCTTCACCGCGGTGCGCGGCGCGTACTCGCTCGGCTTGAACACGATCGTGTTGCCGGCGATGAGCGCCGGGACGATGTGCCCGTTCGGCAGATGGCCGGGGAAGTTGTAGGGCCCGAACACGGCGAACACGCCATGCGGGCGGTGGCGCAGCACAGCATTGCCGTCCGCGACCTTGGCCGCCGTCTCGCCGGTGCGCGTGTTGTACGACTGGACCGAGATGTCCACCTTGGCCGCCATCGTCGCCACTTCGGTGCGCGCCTCCCACAGGGGCTTGCCCACTTCCTCGGCGATCACCGCCGCCAGCTCCTCGGCGTGCTCGCGCAGAAGATCGCGAAAGCGCGTGCAGATGGCGATCCGCTGCTCGAGCGGCGCCGTCGCCCACGCTTCGAAATGCGCGCGCGCCGCCTCTACCGCGCGCTGCACATCGTCCGCCGTGGACTCGTTGCTGGTCCAGGTCTGGCGCCCGGTGGCCGGGTCGACCGTGGCCAGCAACGCGCCGCCGCCGGCTTGCCATTCGCCGTTGATGTAGTTCGACAGGTTAGCCATTGTTCTTCCTCACGTTCAGCGCCAGCGAGCGCACCTGGTCGCCCGGCTGGCAGTGCAATTCGGCCAGCTCGCGGGCGCTCAAATGCACCTTCGATGCGCCCGCAACGGCCTGGGTCAGGATCATCCGGAAATCGGACAGCTTGGTGTTCGATACCAGCACGTGGTCGGTTTCGGCCTCGGGCACGCCCTCCTCGACCTCCGCCAGCGTGCTGCTGCGCACCGCGCGCAGCTCCGACACCCGCCCCTGCAGCACCGGGCCGGCATCGAAAATGTCGACGTAGCCTTCGAAATGCATGCCCTCCTGTTCGAGCAGCTTTCGTGCCGGCTGGGTGGACGTGTGCACCTGGCCGATCACGGCCTGCGCGTCCTCGGGCAGGTAAGCCACGTACAGCGGCTGGCGCGGCATCAGCTCGGCGATGAAGGACTTCTTGCCGAGCGCGGTCAGGTTGTCGACGTGGTTGAAGTCCATCTTGAAGAAGTGCCGCCCCAGGCCCTCGTAGAACGGCGAGGTGCCGTCCTGCGCCTGGAAGCCGCGCATCTCGGCAATGATCTTCTCGGTGAACAGGTGCGGGAACTGCGCGATGAACAGGAACCGGCTCTTGGACAGCCATTTGCCGTTGTGGCCCGCGCGGTATTGCGGCAGCAGGAACAGCGAGCACAGTTCGGTGGCGCCGGTCAGGTCGTTGGACAGGTACAGCGTGTCCATCCGCGTGAACACGGAGAGCTCGCGGCTCGAATGCACCAGGGTGCCGATGCGGTAGTTGTAGAACGGCTCGGTCAGGCCAACCGCGCCCTTGATCGCACACACGCCGACGATGCTGTTCGCCTCGGTGTCTTCGAGCACGAACATGTAATCGCGCTGTTCCGGCGGGATCGTTTCGTTGAACGAGGCCACCGCGGTGGCGACCCGGTCGCCGAGCATCTGGCGGTCCGGCTTCAGGGTGGTCATGCCGCTGCCGACCTGGTGCGCCATCTCGATCAGCGCGTCGAGGTCTTCGGTCTTAATTGCACGAATGACGAGCATGTGTCCCTCTCAGATCCGTACGCAGATCACGTTATCGCCCGGCGCCACCTGCAGCGCGCGCTGCACCTGGCGCGGCAGGCACACCGTTTCGCCGATCTCGACCGGCGGGCAGGCGACGACGACGGCGCGGAAGTTGCGCTCATTGCTGGCCACCGCGTACTGCACCAGCGTCTCGGGCGCGCCCGGGACCGGCTCGGAATTAGCCACCTGCCGCAGGTGCGAGCCGCAGAACGAGCGCAGCGAATGCCGGTGCGCCTGCAAAATCGGCCCACCGTCGAAGATGTCGATGTACTCGTCGGCCTCGAAGCCTTCCTCGGTCAGCAGGCTGAACGCAAGCTGGCGGCTGGGGTGGATCTGGCCCATCGCGGCCTGGGCGTCGCCCGGCAGCAGCGGTACGTACACCGGGTAGTGCGGCATGAGCTCGACGATCAGGGTGCGGTTGCGCGCGCCGCCGATCACCCGCTCGGCGTCGAGGAAGTCCATCTTGAAGAACTTGCGGCCGACCGCGTTCCAGAACGGCGACTGGCCTTCGGGATCAGTCACGCCGGCCAGCGGCACGAAGAAGCGGTCGCCGAAGCGGTGCGGCGCCAGCACCGCGTACAGCAGGCGCGAACGCGACAGCAGCGCCGCCTCCGGACCCGCGGTGTCGCGATGGCGGATGTAAAAGCCCGACAGCTGCGAATAGGCGGTCAGCTCCGAGCACAAGGTCAGCGCATGCACGCTGTGGCTGATGTTCAGGTCGCGCGAAACCTGCTGGATCACGTCGTTGCGAAACGCGAAGTAGGTGCCGTTGCAACCGGCGGAGGCGTGGATCGCCGCGGTGCCGGCGATCCGGCCCGAGGCGAATTCCTCGAGCACGAACACATAGGATTCCTCGCTCGGGATGTCGACGTGGGCGCTGAACGAGGCGATCGAGCGCTTGATCGACATGGCGATCTTGTCGCGTGTGCGCGGCAGGGTGTGCACTCCCGGCATGGTCACCGCGGCCATGTCCTCGAGGGCGTCGAGGTCCGCAAGTTCTACCGGACGGACTACATACATGGGAACTCCCAAAGAAGTCAGTGCGCGGGCAGGCCGGCCCGCGCGCAGCTGAACGCGGGCTGGCGTGCCGGTGTCGGGTGTCAGGCCTGGGCGAGGAAGGCCTTGACCGCCTCGCGCATGATGCGGTCCGCCTCAGCGATCTGCTCGTCGGACACCACCAGCGCCGGCGCCAGGCGCACCACGTCGGCGCCCGCGATCAGCAGCATCAGGCCGAGCTTTTCGGCGATCTTGGTATAGTCCTTGGAGCGGCCCTTGTAGCCTTGTGCCATCGGCAGGCCGATCAACAGTCCCATGCCACGCGGCTTGCCGAACAGCTCAGGATAGTCGGCGGAGAGTTGTTCCAGGTTGGCGAAGATCTTGCTTGACGCTTCCTGCACCCGCGCCAGGAAGGCCGGATCGTTGATGGTCTCGACGACCTTGAGCGCCACGGCCGAGGCCAGCGGGTTGCCGCCATAGGTGGTGCCGTGCGAGCCGACGTTGAAGTGCTGGCCGATCTCTTCGGTCGTCAGCATGGCGGCGACCGGGTAGCCGTTGCCCAGCGCCTTGGCCGAGGTCAGGATGTCCGGGGTCACGCCGACCTGCATGTAGGCGTACAGCGAGCCGGTACGGCCCACGCCCGACTGCACCTCGTCGAACACCAGCAGCGCGCCGGTCTTGTCGCACAATTCGCGCAGCGCCTTCAGGTACGCCACGTCGCCCGGGATCACGCCGCCCTCGCCCTGGATCGGCTCGACGATCACGGCCGCCACGTCATCGCCAATGGCAGCGCGCGCCGCCTCGATGTCGTTGTACGGGATGTGGCTGATGTCCGGCGGCAGCGGCTCGTAGCCTTCGGTGTACTTCGGCTGGCCGCCAACCGAGACGGTGAACAGGGTGCGGCCATGGAACGACGACAGGCAGGACACGATGCGCGACTTGTGCGGGCCGAACTTGGTGTGCGCGTATTTGCGGGCCAGCTTCAGCGCGCCCTCGTTGGCTTCGGCGCCGGAATTGCAGAAGAAGGCGCGATCGGCGAAGGTCGCCTCGGTCAGCGCCAGGCCCAGACGCAGGACCGGCTCGTTGGTGTAGCCGTTGCCCAGGTGCCAGACGGTATTTGCCTGTTTGGTCAGCGCCTCGACCAGCACCGGGTTGCAGTGGCCCAGGGCGGAGACGGCGATGCCGGAGGTGAAGTCCAGATAGTGCTTGCCGTCCTGGTCCCACACGTCCAGGCCCGCCGCGCGCACCGGCACCATCGCGGCCGGGGCATACGTCGGGACGAGGACCTCATCATAGGTCTGCCGCGTGACAGGCCGCGTCGTGACACCCGAATCAAGCTTTGCGTTCATGGCTTCTTCCTCATCCAAAATTAGAGTTGGGCGCGGACGTCCCATCGCCGCGCCGAGACAATCCATTATAGGAACGCAACGTAACAACATCTTTTCAATCTGCGACAGACATTTTCATTTTTGGTCGGACAGTGAAAAACGGAAACGGACCGCTGCGTTCGTGAAGTTTGTCAAACGGCCGCGCATCCCCGGCCTTTCGGACCGAAACCGCGTTCAACACGCGGGATGCTTACAGTTGTCCGATCCAGGCGGAGAGGATAGTCGCGATGGCTGCCTGGCGGGAATCGAGCTCATCAAAGTCGCGCAGGGTGAGCACGCAGCGGTCGCTCGCGGCCCACTTGAGCAGGCCCTCCGGGTCGGGGATGTCGAACCGCTTCTGCTGGGGCGCAGGCCTGGCGCCCCGGTGCAGCACCAATTGGACCGCAGTGGGCGGGTGCAGCTTGAAGGTGGCAAAGTGATCGTCGAGGAGGAAACTGGGGCCGTTCCACTTGATGTCCTCGCCGATGCGCGGATCAAGCGAAAGGATCAGCTGGCGCAGCGCGACGATCGCCGGTTTGTGGGGATGGTCCAGCTGGTCGAGAAAAGCCTCGACCCGCGCGCTGCCCTTGCCTGCGGTGCTTTTGCCTTGCGACATAAAACCTCCGTGTCAGTTCAGTCCTTTGCTTACTGGCCCAGCTTGCGCTGGCGCTCTTCGCGCGGCGTCTTGCCAAACAGCGCGCCAAACGCGGTCGAGAAATGCGAGCCCGAGGAAAAGCCGCACATCAGCCCGACCTGCACGATCGAATAGTTGGTGTCTCCCAGCAACTGGCGCGCGCGCTGCAGGCGCAGCTCGAGGTAGTAGCGCGACGGCAGGCTGCCCAGGTACTGCTTGAACAGGCGCTCGAGCTGGCGCCGCGATATGCTGACCAGCTGCGCGATCTCGTCGGTCGAGAGTGGCTCTTCGATATTCGCTTCCATCAGCGCCACCGCTTCGGACAGCTTGGGCTGCAGCGCCCCAAAGCGCGCCTGCAGCGCCACCCGCTGGCGCTCATGCGCGCCGCGCACGCGATCCACGCACAGCAGTTCCTTGACCTGCGCCTGTACGCCGGCGCCGAACACCATCTCGACCAGCGTCAGCGCAAAGTCGATGCTGGCCGCGCCGCCGCAACACGTCAGGCGCCGGCCATCGATCTCGTACAGATTAGGGGTGAACAAGGCCTGGTCGGCCAGGCTGTCGGCCTCCGCGTACAGCGACCACGGCAAGGCGGTGCGCACGCCGTTCAGGGCCCCCGCATCGGCCAGCCACAGCACGCCGGCGCCCACCCCGCCCCAGAACGGCGCCGCGCGGCAGCGCTCGACCAGGTTGCGCATGTAGGCTGGCCTTAACCCCGCATGTGCCTCGTCGGCCACCAGCAGCACCAGGTGCCAGGGGCGCTGCACGTCGCCGGCGAACTTGTCGGGGCTGCGCACGTCCACGTGCAACCGATCCGGACCGACGATCTTCGCCGCCATCCGCAGCGGCTGGTACAGGCCCGACCAGCTCAGGGTGTCCGGCTCGCCTGCGTTGACCAAAAGGACGCGCAGCGGCCGCTCCTGGGCCAGGCCGGGCAGGTCAAAGTGCTGCATGGGTGGGGGTCGGCAAAGTCATCACTCGGGGGCCAGCGCCGCGGGCGGGCGGCTCGCGGTGTTCCATTGACTGACTATCATACCGGAGATCAACAAAGTCGCGCCGAGCCAGGCTCGCGGGCTCAACGCTTCGCCCAGCCAGAAGAACGCGAAGAACGCCGCCGCGCCCGGCTCGAACGAATAGATGACGGCGGCCTCGTTGGCGGTGGTGCGCGCCTGGCCCCAGCTCTGCAGCGAAATGATGGCGGCGGTCGCCACCACGCCCAGGTAGCCCACGTTCCACCAGTATTGCTGCAGGCCGTGGCCGATATAGGCCCAGTAGTTGGCCGCGTCCTGGGCCACGTCGATGCTGCCGCGCGGCACTTCGCGCGCCAGCAGCCACAGCGCGGCGCACAGTGCCACCGTGCCGATCTGGGCGGCGGTCACACTCAACAGGCGCGAGGCCTGCCGCAGGCGCACTTCCATGGTCCGCACGTAAACCGCGAAGCACAGCGCCGACATCAGGGCCAGCCAGTCGCCGCGGCCCCAGGAGCCGTCATCCCAGCACAGCGCCGCCAGGCCGCCCACGGCGAGCAGCAGCGCCAGCACCAGCTTGCGTTCCGGCAGGCGCCCACCCATCACGCCCAGCAGCGGCACGATCAGCACGTTCAGGCCGCAGATGAAGGCATTGCGGTTGGAACTGGTCAGGGCCAGCCCCTCGACCTGGAACAGGAAACAGAAGAACAACAACAGCCCCAGCACGGCGCCTGCGCGCAGGTCGTCGCGGCGGGCGCGCCACAGGAAGGGCGCGAGCAGCACTGCCGCCAGCGCGAAACGCGAAAAGATGATCCAGACCGGCGAAAAATAGACGGTCAGCCCCTTCATCGCGGGGAAGGTCGTGCCCCAGACGAGCGTGACGACGAGCAGGGCGAGAACGCCGCGAAACTGATGGTTCATGTGGACTTCTTGATGGTTGCCGGCCTGGCAAAACGTTTATGGTACCCGCCTCTGCTGTAAAACGCGAACGACGTCCCGGCAAAGCGGCGACGGGCGGCTATAATCAGTCCATGGGGGAACGATATTTAAAGAGCATCCGTCTGCTGGCCGAATGCATGCAGGGTTTCGAACGCTTTTCGGGCGAGTCGGTCCGCCGGTCGGGGCTGACGCATGCCCAGTTCGACATCATTGCCACGCTCGGCAACACGCCCGGCATGAGCTACAAGGAACTGGGCGAGCGCACCCTGATCACCAAGGGCACCTTGACCGGCGTGATCGAGCGGCTCGAGCAGAAAGGGCTGGTGCTGCGCGAGCGCAGCGAGGACGACAAGCGCTCGTATTTCGTGCGCCTGACGCCATGCGGCGAGGCGGCGTTTCGCGAAGTGTTCCCCAAGGTGGTCGCGCACGGCAAGCAGCTGTTCGCGGCCTATAGCGAGGCCGATTTCGACGAGATCGACCAGGCGCTGAAAAAACTGCGCCAGTCGATCCTCGATTCCGACCGGATTGCAGGTGTTTCGAACGCAACCTCACCATCGAAGGAAAAACTTTGAAAACTGCCCTGCTTGAAGGCAAAAAGCCTGCGAAGTTTGACAAGCACATCATCGGCAACCTGCTGCTCGACGCCGCCCCGGCCGACGAGGTGCGCGAGGAGAAGATGCTGATCGGTGTGCGCAACGAAGCCGGCGAAATCTACCGCCTGATCGGCGCTAGCAAGCTGAACAGCTTCATGAACGCGGTCGAGGAATTGTTCGACCTGGGCCTGGTGGACGAACTGCAACACATCGAGGAGCCGAAGGAAGGCTGCGACGCCATCTTCAGCGCGCCCTGAGCCCTGTTGTAAAAATGCTTTTGGGAAAGCTTCCCGCTGGTCTGTCGGGGGTATAATTTTTCCATGGACAGACTCGAAGCTCTCAAGCGCATTGCCGCCCAGGCGAATCGGGGCGAACTCACCTTCCCGACCAGCGTCGACGCCACGCTCAAGCTGCAGCGTGCGCTGACCGATCCCGGCTGCCACCTCGAAGCCGCGGCCCGGCTGGTGCAGGCCGAACCGCTGCTGGCGGCGCGCACCGTCGCGATCGCCAATTCGGTCACCTTCAACCGTGCCGGCATCGACGTCACCAACGTGCCGGCCGCCGTCCAGCGCGTCGGCTTTCGCACGCTGGGAGCGCTGGCCGCGGCCGTGATCGTGCGCCAGCTCGACAGCGGAATCACCGATCCGGATTTGCGCGCCAAGGCCGACCAGTTGTGGCAGCACTCGGCGCACGTGGCGGCGCTGGCGCAGCTGATCGCGCGCCGGGTCTCGCACGTGGACCCGGAAACGGCCATGTTCGCCGGCATCGTGCACGAGGTCGGCGGCTTTTACCTGCTCTCGCGCGCCGAGGAATACCCGGGCCTGCTCGACGGGGACCCGGCCGACTGGATCGAGCACGGCGAAGTGGCGATCGGGCGCGCGGTGCTGCGCAAGCTGGACGTGCCGGTGCCGGTGGCGGCGGCGATCGAGGCGCTGTGGAACGGCATGCGCGCGCTGCCGCCGGAAACCCTGGGCGACACGCTGCAACTGGCCGACGACCTGGCGCCGGAACGCTCGCCGCTGCACGAGCGGCCGGGCGCGACCGACATCCAGAGCGCCGCCACGATCGATTTCGCGGTGGGCGACGGCACACTTTCGCGCCTGCTTGCGGACTCGGCGGAAGAGGTGCGCAGCCTGACCAGCGCGCTGCTGTAAGCCGCTTTTTCGTCCCCGCGAGCCCTACAATTTGCAATTAATCGTAGGGCGCGCGGCCGGCGAGGACCTGTGCGCACGCGGTTCGCGAAAGCAGCGTAGTGGCGCCGAAGCCGCAAGTCAGCAAGCGATGACCGCGTGCGCACAGGTGCGCACCCTACGACGCCTCCGATACGCCGTACGACTCACGGATGGCATTTCATGTTCAGCCGTTCCCACTCCCCCGGATCGCTCGCCAGCAGCGCGCGGCTCTTGTCCATGTCCTCGAACAGCGCGCACTCCGGCGCCACCGGCTGCTGCCCCGCTGGCACGCTAGCGCCCGGACCCGGCACCACCAGCGCAGGCGGCAACCTGGTCGCCTCGAACAGGTTGACAACCTGATCCGCAGTAGTCGCCGCCGCCTGCTGCAGCCCCGCTTCAGTGGCGCGCAGCCGGGCCAGCATGTTGTCGGTCACCAGCTTGCCGATCGGGTTGGTCGCAAGCCGTCCTGCCGGTTCGCCTTTCTTGTTGAACAGCAAGTCGTACATCAGCCAGTCCGGGTCGTCCTGTGGCCGCCCGTTGGCGGCGCTGCGGGTCAGCAGATTGCGCAGGAACGTGGCGCTGTCGCCCCAGGCCGCTTGTGCAACTTGCCACGGCTGCTCGTTCGCCAGCTGGCGTTGCTGCTCCAGTCTCGTCACCTGTGCGATCAGCTTCCCGGAATCGGCAAGCTTGCCTGCCATCAGCTGCGCGTCCTCCGCCTTCCCTTGCAGAAATCCGAGCAGCGGCGGCTTGACGCGCGCCTTGCAGGCATCGGCAATGGGGCCGATGGCCGGGATCAGTGCCGCGATGTTCAGGTGCAGGTCACGGCATGCCAGCCGGCTGCAGGGCCTGGCAGCGAGATAGTCGATTGCGCTCGTCGTTCCCTCATGCAGGCATTGCGCGTGCTGGTCCGACAGATCCTTCAGTAAGCGGGCATTCTGGCGGTTAATGGCAATGCAATCGCGCGCTGTTGGGTTGTCTGGCGGCTCGGCCAGCTTGCCTGGCTCCTGCGCGTACGCTTCCCAAGCCAGCAACACCAGCGGCAGCAGCCAGGAAATCCTGTGGCCCATGCCTGCCTCACTTATCCGCCATGCAAGCGAACGCCACCGCCGATTCGGCCGTGCCGACAGCCTTGTAGTAGCTCAGCACATATCCGCTCGCGCACTCTTGCGGCACACCGCCGGTGGCCATGTCATAGCTGCCGCTTTCCAGCTCGGCAATGATCTTGCCGGGGTCGCCGGAAGCCTGGCGGATGCAGCCTGTCGCATCGTTGCGCTCGGTTTCCGCCTGTCGCGCCAGCGTCAGCGCATCGTCCACGATCCGGGCCGGGTCGACACCCGACTGGGTCGCCGCGTCGAAATCCGCGCGCAAGTCTTCCAGTAGTACCTTGTCGCGCGCACCCTGCAGGACCGGGTTGTTATATTGGGGCAGCTTGTCCTTGAGATAGGCGAGCGACACCGGGCATTGCCCCGCCGTTGGCGCCTGCTGCCCCGGCGCGCTCGGCTGGACCTTGACGGCGGACGGGACCGCGACAACAGCCTGCCCCCTGCCCGCTTTCCCGGCCGCGCCGGCTTGGTCGGATGGCGGCGCCTCAGCGAAGATGTCGCCGCTGCGCTCGTGAGCAGTGGTGGCAGGCCCGGCCGGCTTTTCGGGATGCGGCCACAAGGAGGCACCGAACGAGAAGATCGGTGCGGGATTGGGCACCCCGGCCGCAGCCGTCAGGCCGGACAGCAATACGCCGGCCAGCATGCCCAGCCCCTCATGAGAGGCGTGCGACTGTTCCTTTCCCTTTGCCGGCTCCTGCAGCCTGCTGGCGTAGAACCTGGCGGACTCCCTGGCGGACACCATTCCCCGCTTGAAAAAGTCATCGTGCTGGACCAGCCCGGTCGTCCTCGACAGCTCGAGGGCCTTGGCGTAGATATCGGCCTCCGCGTAAAACTGCTGGATGCGCCATTGCTTTCCTTCAAAGGAGGCAGGGGGCGGAGCATTCTTCAAGCCGGCCTCCCATTGCGAATGGGCGAGCGCGAATGGATTCATCACCCGCTCCTGGAACGCCGCCTCCTTCACGTACGCCTCATCCATGCCACGCCGCTTGAGCTGCCCCAGGTAAATGCGCGCGATCGCGCCGTAGGGAAAGTGATCGTATTGCTGGCGCAGAATCGGCAGGCTGTGCGGCGCGTCGGGATCGTTCAACGCGGCGGCGCCGCGGTACTGGTCCAAGTAGATGTCGCACGGCGAGGCGCGCTTCTCCGGCTTTTCGCTCAGACAAGATTTATACGCGGCGCGGTATGCGTCGCCCGCCTCGGCAAACTGCTCGCGCCTGAAGTAGAACGTTCCCTTGACGTTGTCCAGTTGGGTACGGCAACTGGCGTCGCAATCGGACGCCGGGTAAATGCTGTCGATCTGGCGTAGCGCGGTGTCGGGATTGCCAAGATCGACCGCATCGAGCCGCTTGCTCCATTCCGGCAGCCCGGCGCTTGCGCATCCGGCCAGCGCGACCACAACGACCAGCGCCATCAAGAAGCAAGCGCAGCGAAACGTGATCCGGGGCTCCATGTTGATGAGCAGGCATGCCGCGTGATCGGGGACCGGCGGCACAGGTCCTAAAAGATGACAAGGTAACGCCGCGGGGACTCTTGACTATCACCTGCCGCTTGCGCCACCTCAAGCCGCATCACATTTGGCAGCGCAAAGGTGTTAATAAGCAGTTGACCCAAAGCGCGCAAGATCCCCTTCAGTTGGTGACATTGCAAGGCGAGCGTAAGACCGGTGCGACTTCGCCGCTGCCCCAACGATAGGGCTACGACGTAATCGAAAGGAAGGAGATGGAAAATTTATATAGATTGTTGCTAATGGTTAATAAAAAATGCTAACTTAAGAGCGTTGAACAATCTTTAAGGAGATAGAGTTGGCTCTTACGAAATGTCACGAATGTGGCGCAAGCGTCAGCACTGATTCGAACAAGTGCCCCCAGTGTGGTGCAATCGTGAAATCCAAACAGAACACTATAGCTGCCATCATCGGAGTGATTGCTGCAGGCTATTTCGGCTGGTTCTACATCGGCGGGGGACTGGAAAAGCAAGCTGCAATAGACATGCGAAAGATTGAGAACCAAGTTGCGGACGATTCAGTGAAACAGTATCGGATTGCCAAAGAGAGTGGAACGATGATGGACAGATGCGTTCATGCAGGCATGGTTAGCGCAGCATTTATCCAAGCCCAAGACCAAGGAAACTACGCGAAGTGGAAGCAAATCGAGAGTGAGGATTGCAAAGCGGCCGGGCTTGAGAGGTAACCGCATAACCTGGCCCCCCGACACTTTTGGCGGCAGTGGAATTATTTGCCGACCAAGGGTGTTTGAGCGATCTTTTTGGCAAGTCCGTCAAGACCATCACGAGCATGTCCAGAACGTTTTTGCTGAAAAAGAGCTAGACGAAAAAGCAACTATCCGGAATTTCCGGATAGTTCGTCAGGAGGGAGCAAGACAAGTGACTCGCGACGTTGAGCATTGTAGTCTCGACGTCATTATTTCTGTCGGATATCGCGTCAAGTCGCAGCAAGGCACTCGATTTCGTATCTGGGCGACAAGGACGCTCAAAGAGCACCTTGTCAAGGGGTACACAATCAACCAGCGACGACTGGCCGAAAGACGCGCTTGCAGCGCTGCTGGGAAACCTGGAGCAATGGGTGGTTGGCGCTCCGGCCTAGCCGACTGTGAAATCCAAGGCGGCGCATCTGCTGTATTTCGTCATCAAGGACCACCCGCTGTCAGATGGAAACAAGCGCGCAGGCTCCTGACTGTTTCTCTACTTTCTGGAACAGAATCGCGCACTCCTGCACGCGGACGGAACGCCTAAGCTCAACGATGTCGGGATGGCGGCGCTTGCGCTGCTGGTGGCAGAGTCCGCTCCCTCTGCAAAGGAAACTGTAATCCGGCTCACTATGAACATGCTCTCAGAGCCTGTGTAAATTCTCAAGCCGCCGCGCAATGCAACTGGCACAACTGATTGATTTCGCTAGATTTGGGCCACCTGCTTATTAACACCCCCCGACCAAAAAAAATGCCCGCTCTGGGGAACGGGCAAAGTCCAAAACTAGGGATGTCCTGAAAGAGACAGTTCCACTATACGGCCCCGGCCTCCCGGCGCTCTGTGCGTTAACTCACATAAGACAATATTTTTCAAAGTTTCTTCGAAAATATTGCGCAATGCCAAGGGTGATTGCCTGAGTTGAACTTTACGCTTGGCGAGCCCAACCGCTTCACGGCTGCGCATCGCCAGGCGATCTGGGGATCAGACGACGGCGCCGTCCGTTTCGTCACGCTCCTTGGCCGGCTTGACCAGGTCTTCACGCTTGACGCCCAGCCACATCGCGATCGCCGCCGCCACGAACACCGACGAGTAGATACCGAACAGAATGCCGATGGTCAGCGCAATCGCGAAGTAGTGCAGCGTCATGCCGCCGAAGAACAGCATCGACAGCACCATCATCTCGGTACAGCCGTGGGTGATGATGGTACGCGACATCGTGCTCGTGATCGCATGGTCGATGACTTCGGTCACGCTCATCTTGCGCTGCTTGCGGAAGGTTTCGCGGATCCGGTCGAAGATCACGACCGATTCGTTGACCGAATAGCCCAGCACCGCCAGCACCGCGGCCAGCACGGTCAGCGAGAACTCCCACTGGAAGAACGCGAAAAAGCCAAGGATGATCACCACGTCGTGCATGTTGGCGAAGATGGCCGCGACCGCGAACTTCCATTCGAAGCGCACGGCCAGGTAGATCATCACGCCCACCACCACCATGAGCAGCGCGTTCAAGCCGTTCTGCGCCAGTTCCTCGCCCACCTGCGGCCCGACGAATTCCACCCGCTGCAGCCCCACCAGCTCGGCGCCGGCCGCGTTCACGCAACTGGCGTGCGCCACATCCTCGCCCTTGGCGTTGGTCTCGTGGACCTGCTTGGGCGTGCCGTTCTCGGCCGCGCACAGCGCGTTAAACACGGTCGCCGAGCTGTTCGCGCCCAGGTCGTGGCGCGTCGGCAGGCGCAGCATCACGTCCTGCGCGGTGCCGAAGCTCGACACCTCAGGCTGCTCGAAGCCGAGCTTTTCCAGCGAGTGGCGAATCTTTTCCTGATCGGCCGCGTGCGGATAGCGCAGCTCCATCACAGTGCCGCCGGTGAACTCGACCGAGTAATGCAGGCCCTTGGTCACCAGGAAGAACACCGCGGCCACGAAGGTCAGCGCCGAAATCACGTTGAACACCAACGCGTAGCGCATGAACGGGATGTCCCGCTTGATCTTGAAAAATTCCATCTCTATTCCCGATTCAGGTTATTTCTTCGCAACCGCCGACTTGCCGCCGGGCGGGGTGAGACCCTGCGTCCAGACGGTACCGATGGAGATCTTGCTCAGCTTCTTCTTGCGGCCGTACCACAGGTTGACCACACCGCGCGAAACGAAGACGGCCGAGAACATCGAGGTGAGGATGCCCAGGCAGTGCACAATCGCAAAGCCACGCACCGGACCGGAGCCAAACACCAAGAGGGCCAGGCCGACGATCAGGGTGGTGACGTTCGAGTCGAGAATGGTGGCCCACGCGCGCTCGAAACCGGCGGCGATCGCCGCTTGCGGCGCATGGCCGGCACGCAACTCCTCGCGGATCCGCTCGTTGATCAGCACGTTCGCATCGATCGCCATACCCAGCGCCAGCGCGATTGCGGCAATACCCGGCAGCGTCAGCGTCGCCTGCAGCCGCGACAGCAGCGCCAGCAGGAACAGCAGGTTGCAGGCCAGCGCGAGCACGCTGAAGAAACCGAACAGATGGTAGTAGATGATCATGAAGACCGCGATCGCGATGAAGCCGTACACGGTCGAGTGCAGGCCGCGCGCGATGTTCTCAGCGCCCAGCTGCGGACCGACCACGCGCTCCTCGACGAACTCCATCGGCGCCGACAGCGCGCCCGAGCGCAGCAGCAGCGCCAGCTCGTTGGCGCGGTCGATCGCGCCCATGTTAGTGATCTGGAAGGTCGAACCCAGCTCGCTCTGGATCACCGGCGCCGACAGCACCTGGTACTTGCCCTTTTCCTTGAGCAGGATCGCCATGCGCTTGCCGACGTTGTCGCGGGTCGCCTGGCGCATCTTGCGGCCGCCGTCACCGTTCAGGTCGATGGACACGGCCGGCTGCTGGTTCTGGTCGAAGGCGGCCACCGCGCTCGAGATGTAGTCGCCGGTCAGGATCACGTCCTTGGACACGACCACCGGCGCGCCCGGGCCATTGGTCATCAGCTCGGAGTTGTACGGGATCTGGGCCGTCGTCTCGGTGCCCGGCACGACCGTCGGGTCGACCATGCGCAGCTCCAGCGTCGCGGTGCGGCCGATGATGTCCTTGGCGCGCGCCACGTCCTGCACGCCCGGCAGCTCGACCACGATGCGGTCAGCGCCCTGCTGCTGGATGATCGGCTCGGACACGCCCAGTTCGTTGATGCGCTTGGACAGGGTGGCGATGTTCTGCTTGACGCCGTCCTCCACCGTGCGCTTGAGCGCATCCGGCTTGAGGGTGACGATCAGCTTCAGTTCGTTGTCTTCGGCGGGGGCGTCCGCGAACGCCAGGTCGGCATACTGGTTGGCCAGCACGCTGCGCGCCTGATCGCGGGTTTGCGCGTCGCGGAACTTGATTTCCACGGCGTCGCCCACGCGCTCGATGCCGGCGTGGCGCACGTTCTTGTCGCGCAGGATCGAGCGTGCGCTGGACAGGATGCCCTTGATCTTGGTATCCAGCGTGGCCTTGGCGTCGACCTGCAGCAGGAAGTGCACGCCGCCGCGCAGGTCCAGGCCCAGGTTCATCGGCAACGCGCGCAGCACCTCCATCCACCTCGGGATGTTCGTCGCCAGGTTGACGGTGACGATGTAATCCGGGTCGGTGGGGTCGCGGTTCAGGTCGCGCTCCAGCGCCAGCTTGGCCTTGAACTGTTCGTCGGTCGTGGCGAAGCGTGCCTGCACCGATGTGCTGTTCTCGTTGCCTTCCATGGCAACAGTAGTGGCGGGAACGCCGTCACGCTTGAGCGCCTCCTCAACCTGGGTGGCGGTGTCGCTGTTGACCTTGACCGTCGACTTGCCAGATGTGACCAGCAGCGCCGGCGACTCGCCAAAGTAGTTGGGCGCCGTGTACAGCAGGCCGAGCAGGACCGTGACCACGATCAGTATATATTTCCAGACGGGATAGCGATTCATAGTGTTCCAGCAATCTAGTTGAGCAGCATGCGGCCACGCGGGCCGCACGGCTTACAGGGACTTCAGGGTACCTTTCGGCAGCAGCGTGGTGATGGCGTTCTTCTGCACCGCCACTTCCGTACCAGGCGCGACTTCCAGGGTCACGTAGGTGTCGCTGACCTTGCTGACCTTGCCGACGATGCCACCGGCCGTGACCACTTCATCGCCCTTGGCCAATGCATCCATCATCGCTTTCAGTTCCTTTTGACGCTTCTGCTGCGGACGGATCATCAGGAAATACATGACCACGAACATCAGGATCAGCGGCAGGAAGGTCGTCAGGTTACCCATCAGGCCAGCTTCAGGTGCTGCGGCCGTGGTTTGCGCGTAAGCGTTGGAAATGAACACAAGGACTCCGATTGTGAGTTATAAAAATAGCGCTGTATTCTAGCATTGGCCCACTGGCGCAGGCCAAGCCGGTGTCAGGTGGGATTGCAATCAAGAATTACAAGATGTTGCTGGTGAATTAATTCGGCAGGCGGAGGATCGTTGGGGGCGCGGGGCCGCCGAGGACCTGTGCGCACGCGGTCACCGTGTCCTGGCTCGCGGCAATGCCGGCTGTCGGTACACTTTGCACCGCGTGCGCACAGGTGCGCACCCTACGCCCCTTCACACGCCGCGGGCGCGATCCGCGTTGAACTGCAGCCGGAACGCGTGGAACCGGTCCTCGTCGATCGAATCGCGGATCTCCTGCATCAGCTTCAGGTAGTAATGCAGGTTGTGGATCGTATTGAGCCGCGCGCCCAGGATCTCCTTGGACCGGTGCAGGTGATGCAGGTAAGCCCGCGAAAAATTCTTGCAGGTGTAGCAGTCGCAGGACTCGTCCAGCGGCGCCGGATCGTCCTTGTAGCGCGCGTTCTTGATCTTGAGGTCGCCAAAGCGCGTGAACAGCCAGCCGTTGCGCGCATTCCGGGTCGGCATCACGCAGTCGAACATGTCCACGCCATTGGCGACCCCGTCGACCAGGTCTTCCGGCGTGCCCACGCCCATCAGGTAATGCGGCTTGTTTTCGGGCAGGCGCGGGCCGACGTGCGCCAGGATGCGCTGCATGTCCTCCTTCGGCTCGCCCACCGACAGCCCGCCGATCGCCAGGCCCGGGAAGTTGATGTCTTCCAGCCCGGCCAGCGACTCGTCGCGCAGGCGCTCGTACATGCCGCCCTGGACGATGCCGAACAGAGCGTTCGGGTTCTCGCCGCGCTTGAACTCGTTCATCGAGCGCTGCGCCCAGCGCAGCGACATGCGCATCGACTTGGCCGCTTCGTCCGCCGTGGCGGGGCGTCCGTCGATCTCGTACGGCGTGCACTCGTCGAACTGCATCACGATGTCCGAATTGAGCGAGCGCTGGATCTGCATCGACACCTCGGGCGAGAGGAACTGGCGCGAACCGTCGATGGGCGAAGCGAACTTGACGCCCTCCTCGGTGATCTTGCGCATCGCGCCCAGCGAGAACACCTGGAAGCCGCCGGAGTCGGTCAGGATCGGCTTGTCCCAGCCCATGAAGCCGTGCAGGCCGCCGAACTTGTCCATCACCTCGGTGCCCGGGCGCAGCCACAGGTGGAAGGTGTTCCCGAGGATGATCTGCGAGCCCACCTCTTTCAGTTCGGTCGGCGACATCGCCTTGACCGAGCCGTAGGTCCCGACCGGCATGAAGATCGGGGTTTCGATGGTGCCGTGGTTGAGCGTGAGGCGCCCGCGGCGTGCGTGCGACAGGCCGCTGGTGTCTTTTTTAAGCAGGGTAAATTCGAGCATTCTGTTATTGGCGTGATTGGGTAGTCAGCAGCATGGCGTCGCCGTAGCTGAAGAAGCGGTATTCGTTGGCGATCGCGTGCGCGTAGGCGTTGCGGATCTCGTCGTAACCGGCGAACGCCGACACCAGCATCATCAGGGTCGACTTGGGCAGGTGGAAGTTGGTGATCAGGCGCGTGACGGTCTTGAACCGGTAGCCGGGCGTGATGAACAGGGCCGTATCGTTACTGCCTGCGGCCAGCTCGCCGCTCTGCGAAGCCGATTCGAGCGCGCGCAGGCTGGTGGTGCCCACCGCCACCACGTCGCGCCCGGCCGCCCGGGCGTTCCGGACCGCGTCCACGGTCGCCGATGGGATCGTATACCACTCGCTGTGCATTTTGTGTTCGCGCAGGTCCTCCACCCGCACCGGCTGGAAGGTGCCCGCACCCACGTGCAGCGTCACGTACGCGATCTTCACGCCCTTGGCCGCGATTTTCTCGAGCAGCGGCTGGTCGAAGTGCAGGCCGGCGGTGGGCGCGGCCACCGCGCCCGGCTCTTTCGAGTAGACGGTCTGGTAACGCTGTTCGTCGAACTCGTCGGCGGCGTGCTCGATGTATGGCGGCAGCGGCAGGCGGCCGTGCGCCTCGATCAGCTCGAACACGTCGCCCTCGAAATGCAGCGTGAAGAATTCGCCGGCGCGCTCGCCCGCCGTCACCTCGAACGCATCGGCCAGGCGGATGCGTGTGCCCGGCTTGGGCGACTTCGATGCGCGCACCTGCGCCAGCACCGTGCGGGTGTCGAGCACGCGCTCGACCAGCACCTCGACCTGGCCGCCGGTTTCCTTCACACCGAAAAAGCGCGCCTTGAGCACCCGCGTATTGTTCATGACCAGCACGTCGCCCGGCTGCAGCTGGTCGACGATGTCCGCGAAATGACGGTCGGTGATCTGCGCCCCGTCCAGCTGCAGCAGGCGCGACGCGGTGCGCTCAAGCAGCGGCAACTGCGCGATGCGCTCGGGCGGCAGGTCGAAATCGAAATCGGAGAGCGTGTAGGTTCTGTTCATGAGTGGGAAAATCTATGCTGACAGCCGTACAATAGCGGCTCGAGCGCGTGAGGCGAACCCATTATTTTACGCTGATATCACGCACAACGCCCGTAATATGCCAGCAACGACACCTAAAGCCGCGCCAAAAAACATCGAAAGCAAGCTCGCCAAGCTCGGCCTGCGCACCGACATGGACCTGGTGCTGCACCTGCCGATGCGCTACGAGGACGAGACCCGGATCGTATCGATCCGCGAGGCCTGCACGCGCGGCGGCCAGACGTGGCAGGTGGAAGGCGTGGTCACCAAGAACGAGATCAGCTACAAGCCACGCCGCCAGCTGCAGGTGACGATCGCCGACGACGGTGGCGAGCTGCTGCTGCGCTTTATGAACTTCTACGGCAGCCAGGTCAAGCAGCTGGCCGAGGGCACGCGGGTGCGCGCACGCGGCGAGGTGCGGCACGGCTTTTTCGGCGCCGAGATCGTCCACCCCAATTACAAGGTCATCAACCAGGGCGCCCCGCTGCCCACTTCGCTCACGCCGGTCTATCCGTCGGGGGAAGGCCTGTCGCAGACCGTGCTGCGGCGCGCGATCGCGGACGCGATGAAGCGCGTCGACTGGCAGGACACCGTGCCCCAGGGCGTGCGCGCGAAGATGCGGCTGGCCGACTTTGAACCATCAATCAAGCTGCTGCACTACCCGCCGGTTGACGTCGACGAGCATGAGCTGACCGAGCGCACCCATCCGGCCTGGGTGCGGATGAAGTTCGACGAACTGCTGGCCCAGCAGCTTTCGCTCAAACGCGCCCAGCGCGCGCGGCGCGAAAAAGGCGCGCCGATGCTACGCGCGGTCGGCGCGCTGTCCGAAGCGTTCCTGAACCAGCTGCCGTTCAAGCTCACCGGCGCCCAGCAGCGCGTGGTGCGCGAAATCCGCGCCGACCTGCGCGAGGGCTATCCGATGCAGCGGCTGCTGCAGGGCGACGTCGGTAGCGGCAAGACGGTGGTGGCCGCGCTCGCCGCCGCACAGGCGATCGACAGCGGCTACCAGGCCGCCCTGATGGCGCCGACCGAGATCCTGGCCGAACAGCACTTCCGCAAGATCGCGGCCTGGATGGAACCGCTGGGCGTGAAAGTCGCCTGGCTGACCGGCAGCCTGAAGAAAAAGGAAAAGACGGCGGCCGTGGAGCTGGTCGAATCGGGCCAGGCGCAGCTCGTGATCGGCACCCACGCGCTGATCCAGGACACGGTGCAGTTCGCCAAACTGGGCCTGGTGATCGTCGACGAGCAGCACCGCTTCGGCGTCGGCCAGCGGCTCCAGCTGCGCAACAAGGGCAGCGACAACCTGGTGCCGCACCAGCTGATGATGTCCGCCACGCCCATCCCGCGCACGCTGGCGATGACCTACTACGCCGACCTCGAAGTGTCGGTGATCGACGAACTGCCGCCGGGCCGCAGTCCGATCGTCACGCGGGCGGTCGACCAGAACCGGCGCGACGAAGTGATCGAGCGCGTGCACGCGGCCGCGCTCGAAGGGCGCCAGGTGTACTGGGTCTGCCCGCTGATCGAAGAATCGGAAGCGCTGCAACTGCAGACCGCGACCGAAACCTACGAAACGCTGGCCGCCGCCCTGCCCGACCTGAAGGTGGGCCTGGTGCACGGGCGCCTCAAGCCGGCCGAAAAACAGGTGGTGATGGACGCCTTCGCGGCGGGCGAAGTGCACGTGCTGGTGGCGACCACGGTGATCGAAGTCGGCGTGGACGTGCCCAACGCCTCGTTGATGGTGATCGAGCACGCCGAGCGCTTCGGACTGTCGCAACTGCACCAGCTGCGCGGACGGGTCGGACGCGGCTCGGCGGCGAGCGTGTGCCTGCTGCTGTACCAGAGCCCGCTCGGCCATGTGGCCAAGCAGCGCCTGATGACGATGCGCGAGACCACCGACGGCTTCGAGATCGCACGGCGCGATCTCGAGATTCGCGGGCCTGGCGAATTCCTCGGCGCGCGACAGTCGGGCCAGGCAATGCTGCGCTTTGCGAACCTGGAGACCGACCAGTGGATTGTAGAGCAGGCACGCGACGTGGCGCAGCACCTGCTACAGGAAGAACATGCGGAGAACGTGGCGACCGTTGACGCGCACCTGGCGCGCTGGCTGGGCGGACGGGAAGAATTCCTGAAGGTCTAGAAAGACGGCGCGCATCACCAACCGTAGGGTGCGCACCTGTGCGCACGCGGTCATCGTATGCTGGCTTGCGGCTGCTGGATCACCACGCTGCCTTCGCGAACCGCGTGCGCACAGGTGCGCACCCTACGCCTATGTCGCCGCTAGCTCGGGAGCGTAGGGTGGGCAGGTTCTCCTGCCCACGCGCCCAGCGATAACGGGCCATTTCGAACAGTTTCCACGTCAGTTGAACGCGTGGGCGTTCGTAAAGTCGGCCACTGGCCAACTTTACCCCGCCCACCCTACAAAAAACAACTTACCGCTGGCAGCCCAAAAGAAAAAGCCCGCGTTTTTGCGGGCCTTGTATTGAAAGCGTCGAACGCTTACTTGGTTTCGCCAGCCGGCTCGGTGCTTGCCGATTCCTGCTTCGGCGCTTTCTTGTGAGCCTTGGCCTTCTTGTGCTTCGGCTGAGCCTTGGCCACCTTGGTGGTTTCGCCGGTTGCCGTCGCTTGCGTGGTTTCGCCGCCTGCTTTGGTGGCCTGGGTGGTTTCAGCCTTGGCCGGCGCAGCCTGGCCCGTCGCGGCGGGGGCTTGGGCGAATGCAGCGGTTGCAAACAGGCCGGCGATCAGGGTAGCGATAACTTTTTTCATGACAGATATTCCTCGTTAGGTTGTCTCACGTAGTGCATGCGTTGCATGCTACTGAGCCAAAAACGCGGCTCACCTGCCCGCTGTTGACGGCAATTACAAACGCTTACGATTCACGCAAATGCTTACAACTGCTCGACCCGGGTCAGCTCCACGCCGTCGACCACCATCTTCCATTTGCCCTGGTCTCGATACGGCGGCTTGCTGACGACGAAGGTCGTGCTAACGATGCCGTATCCGGCGTAGAAATCATTCCCGTCAAAACCCAGCAGCTCGATGTTGAGATCGATGATTTTGCGGCCCTTGCTATTTTTCCCGGGCCGTTCGCGCTTGTACTCGACCTTGCCGTCCTGCTGAATATTCAAGCGCATCTTTTCGCCGCGCCATTCGCCGATGTAAGCCGATTTGTCCGCGGGAACCGGGAGCGGAGTGGCAATGCTGGGCTGCGACGTCAACAAGCAAGCGGCGAGCAGCAGGGTGCGGAGAAACATTACGTTTCCTTTCAGGAGTGGCTTGCGGGCAAGTGAAGACTTCTCCTGAATAGTCGCCTGACGCCTTGCAGGTTGTCAAGATTGCACTGGCGGACGGCGGGAGGCACTCTCAGGGCGCCCGCGATTCATCCGCCGCGTAGGCCAGCCCTATCTGGCTGCGCATCTCGTCCATCACGGCCATCAATGCCAGCGTCTCGTCGTGGGTCATGCCCGGGCTCTCGATCAGTCCCTCGCGCCAGCAGCGCTGCGCCTCCATCGCCTCGTGCGCGTAGCCGTTGCCGATAAACGGCGTGTCGATCGTGCGCAAGGTGCCGTCGTCCAGCACCACGGTCAGGGACTTGGCCTGGTGAAAGCGCGTATTCATCCGTACGTAGCCCCGCGTCCCCGATACCGTCAGTTCGCACGGGGTGCGCGCCAGCATCGAGCAAATGCCGATCGACATGCCGCCGCCCCGGTGCTTGAGTGTGAAGCTGGTCTCCATGTCCACGCCGGTCGGGCCCATCCGCGCCTGCGCGCACACCGATTCGATCGGTCCCAGCAGCGCGGCGCAGATCGACAGCGGATAAATGCCCAGATCGAGCAGCACGCCGCCGCCGAGCGCCGGGTTGACCAGGCGATGCTCCGGCCCCACATCGGCGGCGTAACCAAAATCGGCCATCACCTGCTGCGGCGTGCCGATCTCGCCCGATTCGATGATGCGCTTCACTTGTGCCAGCGCCGGCAGGAAGCGGGTCCACATCGCCTCCATCAGGAACAGCTTTTTTTCACGCGCCAGCGCTATAACCTGCTCCGCCTGGCGCAGGTTCATCATGAACGGCTTCTCGCACAGCACGCCTTTTCCGGCACGCAGCGCCATCAGCGCGTTTTCAAAGTGCAGCGTGTGCGGCGTGCCGATGTAGACCAGGTCGACGTCGGGGGCGTCGGCAAGCTCCTGGTAGGAGCCGTAGGCGACGCCGGCGCCGAATTCGTCCGCGAACGCGCGCGCAGTATCGAGGCTGCGCGATGCCGCCGCCACCAGCTGCGCCCCCGGCGTGTCCCAGAGCGCGGTGGCGAACGCGCGCGCGATCTTGCCGGTGCCGAGAATCCCCCACCTTACGTTCTCCGCCATGGCCGCTCCCCTCAGGTGGCCCGTCTGGGCCGGAACACGCTCACATCCCCATAAAACAGCTCGTCCTGCCCCGGCCACCACCCCGGCACGCCGAGCACCGGCAGCGGCGTGAAACAGCGGGTCGTCAGGTCCTGCGCGGCGAGTTCCCCCGCCACCTTGCGGTCGATCCAGCCACGCTGCTCATCATTTGACAGCGCAAAGTATCCGTCGTTCGCCACCACCACCCGCACATGCGCGGTAATCGCCTTGCGCGGCGCGACCAGCTTTTCCATCAGCGCGTGGCCAAACAGCCAGGGCTGCGCGTGCGCTCCCCATGCCGCGCGGCGCTGGCACAGCGCTTCGCTCCAACGGTGCGCGCGCAGCGCCGCGACCAGCGCATGCGCTTCTTGCGAATCGCGCACCACCAGCAGCGCCGCGTTCTCGTCGAAGATGGTGGCCGCGTCGCGCGCCGGCCCGCGCGCCTTGCCAATGCCGGCCAGCGCGATCTGCGCGGCCTGCAGCGCGTTCAGCTCTCGCTTGATGAGCGGGAAGCTCTGCCACACCAGGCCGTTGAAGAAGTCGTGCAGGTTGTCCCTGGTCGGCACGCAGCCGGTCGCGCCGATGAATTCCTCGTAGGCGCGGCCTTCCGGCAGTTCGGACTGCGGCACGAAGCGGATCGGCTGGCCGTGGTGGTTGGCCAGCTTGAGATCGGCAGCGTTGGCGTTGAAGGCGTCGATGAAGTCCTCGCCTTCGTGGTGCAGGCGCGCGAACGCCGGCCGCACGGAGTCGTACCACGGCCGCGTCCAGTCGATCTGCGCCAGCATCGCCGCTTACAGCATCTTCCAGTTGAGTTGCTCGCCGCCGTTCAGCGGCGCCAGCTGCGTTTCGCCGAACGGTACCGTCTCAGGCAGGGTCCATGCCTCGCGCTGGAGCGTGATAGTGCCCTCATTGACCGGCAGGCCGTAGAACGCCGGGCCGTGCTGGCTCGCGAACCCTTCCAGCTTGTCGAGCGCGCCCGCCTGCGCGAACGCTTCGGTGTACATCTCGATCGCGTGCAGTGCGGTGTAGCAGCCGGCGCAGCCGCAGCTGGTTTCCTTGGCGCCGAGCGCGTGCGGGGCGGAGTCGGTGCCCAGGAAGAAGCGCTCGTCGCCGCTGGTGGCGGCGGTCACCAGCGCCAGCCGGTGTTCTTCACGCTTGAGTACCGGCAGGCAGTAGTAGTGCGGACGCACCCCGCCACGGAAGATCTCGTTGCGGTTATAGAGCAGGTGGTGCGCGGTGATGGTCGCCGCGATCGGACCTTCGGCTTCGGCCACGTACTGCGCCGCATCCTTGGTGGTGATGTGCTCGAACACGATCTTCAGCTCTGGAAAATCGCGGCGCAGCGGGCGCATCACGCGCTCGATGAACACGGCCTCGCGGTCGAAGATGTCGATCGCGGGGTCGGTGACCTCGCCGTGCACCAGCAGCGGCATGTCCACTTCCTGCATCACTTCGAGCGTCTTGTAGCACTTGGCCAGGTCGGTCACGCCGGCTGCCGAGTTGGTGGTGGCCCCCGCCGGGTACAGCTTGACCGCGTGGATGAACCCGGTTTCCTGGGCGCGCCGGATCTCGTCCGGATCGGTGTTATCGGTCAGGTACAGCGTCATCAACGGCTCGAAGCGCATGCCTTCGGGCAGCGCGGCCAGGATGCGCTCGCGGTAGGCGGCGGCATCAAGCGCGGTGGTGACCGGCGGTTTCAGGTTCGGCATCACGATCGCCCGTGCGAACTGGCGTGCGCTGTGCGGCAGAACGCTGGCCATCGCCGCGCCGTCGCGCAGGTGCAGGTGCCAGTCGTCGGGGCGGGTGATGGTGAGGGTGTGCGGGGTGTCGATGGTGGTGGACATGGCAATTTATCGAAGAGCGGACTGCCCCTATTTTACCCGCAGCCATAAAAGCGGCGCGCCCCGGCCGTTTCAAGCGGGCATGGATGACTCCCTAAATTCATCTATATGATTCAGTTGACATGAATGATTTAGGGGAGTAGCATGATTTCACGGTCCCAAACCAACTGACCGAAACATCAAGGAGGCAGAGATGATTCATTTTGTGGTGCACGAAGAGGGCGACTCGGTAGGAACGGTCGTGGTCGAAGGCGTCAAGTCCGGCGCCGCGCTGAACGGCTGGGTCATGGAACAGGATCAGATGGTGGAGATGCGCACCGCCAGCGACATCCCGATCGGTCACAAGATCGCCCTGAAAAACCTCGCGCCAGGCGACACCGTCATCAAGTACGGCGTCGACATTGGGAAGGTGGTGGCCCCGATCGCGGCCGGCGAACACCTGCATGTACACAACGTTAAAACCAAGCGCTGGTAAGTCACCAGTCCAGCTAACGAATCAAGGGAGACAGACATGATCAACCAGGACACCACCTTCCTCGGCTACCGCCGTGAAAACGGCCGCGTCGGCGTGCGCAACCACGTCATCGTGCTGCCGGTGGATGACATCTCGAACGCCGCCGCCGAGGCGGTGGCCAACAATATCAAGGGCACCATGGCCCTGCCCCACCCGTACGGCCGGCTGCAGTTCGGCGCCGACCTGGAGCTGCACTTCCGCACGCTGATCGGCACCGGTTCCAACCCCAACGTTGCCGCCGTGGTCGTGATCGGCATCGAGCCGGAGTGGACCCAGCTCGTTGTCGACGGCATCGCCAAGACCGGCAAACCGGTGCAGGGCTTTTCCATCGAACGCCATGGCGACCACGAAACGATCTTCGCCGCTTCAAAGGCAGCAAAGGAGCTGGTGCAGTGGGCATCTGAAAAGCAGCGCGAACCTTGCCCCATCAGCGAGCTGTGGGTGTCGACCAAGTGCGGCGAATCGGATACCACTTCCGGCGTCGCTTCCAACCCGACGGTGGGCAATGCGTTCGACAAGCTGTACGGGCTGGGCGCCACGCTGCTGTTCGGCGAGACCTCCGAGCTGACCGGCGGCGAACAGCTGGTGGAGGCGCGCTGCGCCAATCCGCAAGTGAGGGAAAAGTTCATGGCCATGTTCAACCGCTACCAGGACATGATCAATCGCTATAAGACCTCCGACCTGTCGGACTCGCAGCCGACCAAGGGCAACATCGCCGGCGGCCTGACCACGATCGAGGAAAAGGCGCTGGGTAACATCCAGAAGATCGGCAAGCGCTGCATGGTGGACGGGGTGCTGGACAAGGCTGAAACGCCGACCGGGCGGGGGCTGTGGTTCATGGACTCGTCGTCAGCTGCGGCCGAGATGGTGACCCTGAGCGCGGCGGCGGGCTACGCGGTGCACTTCTTCCCCACCGGGCAGGGCAACGTGATCGGCAACCCGATCCTCCCGGTGATCAAGATCTGCGCGAACCCGCGGACGGTGCGCACCATGTCCGAGCACATCGACGTCGACACCACCGGCCTGCTGCAGCGTGAGCTGAACCTGGACGCCGCTGGCGACCAGCTCCTCGAATGCATGCTGCGCACTGCGAATGGCCGGCTGACCGCCGCCGAAGCGCTGGGGCACCGCGAGTTCACGCTGACCCGGCTGTATGAAAGCGCCTGATGTGTCTGGTAGCGCGTCGTCCCCGGGCTCGGCGCCCCCCTTGGCGGGGACCCATGCTGAGCGTGATTTCACGCGGCGTATGGGTCCCCGCCTCCGCGGGGAGTCGTGCCGACCAATGGGAGGGACGACGACGCTTGAGGCTAACTATTGTTGGACGCTGCTCACGCCCGCTTTCCCCTCGCCGGCCTGCTGTCCGCAAAATATTCCTTGATCGCCGCCGTGAACGCCAATCGGCTGTGCGACCTGCGCTCGAGCAGCCCCACGCAGCGCTCAATCGTCACTCCGGGCAGCCGGATCACGCGCAGCGCCCTGTCCTTCTCCCACTGCACTTTCGCCAGCTGCGGCACGATCGAGATGCCGAACCCCTGCCGCACGATCTCCACGGCGGCCTCCACCGAATTGAGCTCCAGCTCGTCGCGCGTGCTCACGCCCGCTTCGTTCAACACGCCCTTGACCAGGTGCCCGGTCCACGTGCTGCGGTCAAAGCGGATGAACGGCGCCTGGCGCAGCGCGTCGAGCGGGGCCGCGGGCAGGTCGAAGTGCGGCTGGCGCGGCACGATCAGCACCATCGGCTCGTTGTACAGCGGCGTCCACAGCAGACTTGATGCCAGCGCCCGCGGCGGCTGCGTGACGATCGCCGCGTCCAGCTCGCCGCTCTCGACCTGGTACGCGAAGTCGCTCGACAGTCCGGCGAACAGCTGCACCTTCAGCTTCGGGTGCTGCTGCTTCAGGCTCCACAGCGCGTCCGCGAACGCGCCCATCAGCGTCGACACCAGCGCGCCCATCATCACCTTGCCCGACAGCTCGTCGCTGTCGCGGGGGCTGGCCAGCGCTTCGTAGCAGGACAGCAGCTCCTCCACCTGCGGCACCGCCTTGCGGCCCGCGGTGTTCAGAACAATCGAGCGCGGTCCGCGATCAAATAGAACCTGGTCCAGTTCTTCCTCGAGCGCGCGGATCTGCAGGCCGACCGCCGCGGCGGTCAGGCCGACCTCCTGGCCAGCGGCGGCAAAGGAGCCGTATTTTGCGACGGCAAGAAAAGTCTTGAAGGTGCGAATCGAAGCCATGGCGGCGTGAAATAACGAAGTCCCGGACACCACCAATACTAAAGTAAAGCTTTATCTCATACAAATAAAGACTAGCTTTTATTTGTAGGACCATTCCTCCACAATGACCTTGTCAACGCTGAATGCCAATCAGCTCATATCCAAGGTGAGATCGACATGACGACGAATCTAGAAGTGAAGGTCTGGCGCGGCAAGGAGGAAGGCGGTCTCGTCACGTACGAGGTGCCGCGCTTCGAGAACCAGACCGTGCTGGACGTGGTGATCCATATCCAGCGCAATATCGATCCGGGCCTGGCCTACCGCTACGCGTGCCGGGTCGGCATGTGCGGCTCGTGCGCGATGACGGTCAACGGCGTGGCCCGCTGGACCTGCCGCACCCACGTCGGCAAGGTCGCACAGGACGGCAAGCTTGAGATCGCTCCCCTTTCCAACCTGCCCGTCATCAAGGACCTGGTGGTCGACATGACCGAGTTCTTCGACAAGTGGGCGAGCGCCCGGGGCAGCTTCAAGGGCGCGAAGACCCGCTACGACGATTTCGCGCTGGTCGAGCCGGGCAGCCCCGAGCGGCGCAACGCCGACGAAGGTATCGAGTGCATCGGCTGCGCCGTCTGCTACGCCTCGTGCGACGTGGTGACCTGGCGCCCCGACTTCCTCGGCCCGGCGGCGCTGAACCGGGCCTGGACCCTGATCAACGACGTGCGCGACGTGACCCAGGACGAACGCCTGCTGGCCGTCTCCGGCGACGCCGGCTGCCACGCCTGCCACACCCAGGGCTCGTGCACCGAGCGCTGCCCCAAACACCTGGCGCCGACCGCCGCGATCGCTGGCCTCAAGCACCTCTCCATCACCACGTTAAGGAGGCACAAATGACTGATACCGTCACCCAGGTCAGGCTCTGGTACTGGGGCCGCATCAGCTCGATGGTGCTGGCGTTCTGCGTGCTGGTGCACCTGGCGGTCATCATCTATGCAGTGCGCGCCGGCCTGACCGGCGCCGCGGTGCTGGCCCGCACCCACGGCAGCGTCGCCTTCGGGCTGTTCTACACGGTGTTCGTGCTGGCCTGCGCCGTGCACGCCCCGCTGGGCATGGCGCGCATTGTGCGCGAAGAACTCGGCTGGAGCGAGCAGATCGTCAACCTGCTGGCCATCCTGTTCGCGCTGCTCCTCCTGGTACTGGGACTGCGCGCTGTTTATGGAGTGGTACTGGCATGAAACGCATCAACGACTACCGCGCCCGCAACCATCCGGCCTACTGGGCCTTCGTGGTGCACCGCGTGTCCGGCTTCGTGCTGGCGCTGTTCCTGCCGGTGCACTTCTGGGCGCTGGGCCGCGCGATTGAAGGCGAAGCCTCGCTCGACGCCTTCCTGCGCTTTACCGACCAGCCGCTGTTCAAGTTCGGCGAATGGGCCCTGGTGCTGCTGCTCGCGGCGCATCTGGCCGGCGGCGTGCGCCTGCTGCTGATCGAGTTCGGCCACTGGACCGGGCTACGCAAGAACCTGATTGCCATCGGCGCCGGATTTGCTGCGATGACCAGCCTGGCGTTCGCGCTCGCGCTGGTGTTCTAGATTACATACATGGGGAACTGAAATGAAGATCGATTTGGCGGCGGTCGAAGAAGCCGCAAAAGAACTGTACATCCGGGCGCTCAAGGTACTGCCGCCCGACATCAAAGGCGGCTTCGCGCGCCTGACCGAAACCGAGACCGTGCCGCGCGCACAGAACATCCTGGCGACGATGGTCAAGAACATCGCGGTCGCCGAAGAGAACGAGAACCTGCTGTGCCAGGACACGGGCGTGCCGATCTATAACGTGACGATCGGGCGCGGCATCGAGGGCGACGGCTACGACCTGAAGCAGGCCATCCGCAAGGGCTGCGAGCGCGCCACGCGCGAGCACCCGCTGCGCTCGTCGGTGGTGCACCCGCTCACCCGCAAGAACGAGCAAACCTCGTGCGGCATCGAGGTGCCGGTGATCCACATCGACTTTTCCGACCATCCGGAGGAACTGGCGATCCAGATGATCCCCAAGGGCAGCGGCTCGGAAAACAACTCGTTCCTCAAGATGGCGATCCCGGCCGAGGGCGTGGACGCGATCAAGGAGTTCGTGATCGACTGCACCATCAACGCCGGCGGCAAGACCTGCCCGCCGACGATCGTCGGGGTCGGGATCGGCGGCACGTCCGACCTGTGCATGGCGCTGGCCAAGCGTGCCGCCGTGCGCCCGCTGGGCAGCCACTGCAGCGACCCGGAAGGGGCCAGGCTCGAGCGGCAACTCTTCGAGGCCGTCAACCACCTGGGCATCGGCCCGCAAGGACTGGGAGGCGACTCGACCGCCTTTGCCGTGCACATCGAGCTCGCCTCGACCCACATCACGCTCAACCCGGTTGCGGTGAACATGCAGTGCCATTCGGCGCGCAGGGCAAGCGCAACCTTTACCCCGGACGGGGTCACTTACGGATTCTGATCATGGCACACTACGAACTGACTACCCCGGTGACCGAAGAACAGGTCCGCCAGCTGCGCGTGAACGACACCGTGACCCTGCAGGGCACGCTGTTCGGCATCCGCGACGCAACCCAGATCCACATGCTCGACCGTGGGCGCACCACCCGCTTCGACCTGCGCGGGCACGCCGTGATCCACACCGCGCCCAACGTACGCAAGGTCGAGAAAAGCGAACAGTACCCGGCCGGCTACCAGCCGATCTGCATCGGCACCACGACCTCCGACCGGATGGAGCGCTTCACCCGGCCGTTGATGGAGCAGTACGGCGTACGCATCACCATCGGCAAGGGCGGCATGCGCGAAGGGACGCTCGATGCATTGCACGAGCTGGGCGGCGTGTACCTGGCCATCGTCGGCGGTACCGCTGCGCTCGAGACCACCTGGATCGAGCAGATCGAGGACGTCGACCTGGACGACCTGAATCCCGAATCGCTGTGGAAGTTCCGCATCAAGAATTTCGGCCCGCTGCTGGTCGGGATGGACAGCCACTGCAACAGCCTCTACACCGAAGTGAAGACAGACGTGGAAGAGCGCCGCGCCGAAGTACTGGCCAGCCTGGGAGTGCGCAAATGAACGATATCAAACGCATCCGGACCGACATCCTGATCCTCGGTTCCGGCGGGGCTGGCCTGTTCGCTGCGCTGCACGCGCACCAGGCCAACCCGAACCAGTCGATCACGGTCGCGGTCAAGGGCCTGCTCGGCAAGTGCGGCTGCACGCGGATGGTCCAGGGCGGCTACAACGTGGCGCTGGCCGCGGGCGACTCGGTCGAGCGCCACTTCATGGACACGATCGAGGGCAGCAAGTGGCTGGCCAACCAGGAACTGGCCTGGACGCTGGTGACCACCGCGGTCACGCGCGTGCACGAGCTGGAAAACGAGCTGGGGTGCTTTTTCGACCGCAACCCTGACGGCACGGTGCACCAGAAGGCGTTCGCCGGCCAGACGTTCGACCGCACGGTGCACAAGGGCGACCTGACCGGGATCGAGATCATCAACCGCCTGTCGGAACAGGTGTGGGCGCGCGGCATTGGCCGGCTCGAGGAGCATCGCGCCATCGATCTCATCAAGACCCCGGACGGCGCTGCGCTCGCCGGTGTGCTGATGATCGACATGCGCACCGGCGAGTATGTGTTCGTGCAGGCCAAGGCGGTGCTGCTGGCCACCGGCGGCGGGCCGACCATGTACAAGTACCACACCCCGTCCGGCGACAAGAGCTGCGACGGGCTGGCGATGGCGCTGCGCGCCGGGTTGCCGCTGCGCGACCTGGAAATGGTGCAGTTCCACCCGACGGGCTTGCTCGCCGGCGCCCACACCCGCATGACCGGAACCGTGCTGGAGGAAGGCCTGCGCGGCGCCGGTGGCTGGCTGCTTAACGGCAACGGCGACCGCTTCATGGAGAACTACGACCCGCGCGCCGAGCGCGCCACCCGCGACATCGTCTCGCGCGGCATCTATTCGGAAATCCGGGCCGGGCGCGCCACGCCCAACGGCGGCGTCTACATCCAGATGTCGCACCTGGGGCCGGACAAGGTGCGCCAGCAGTTCAAGGGCATGGTCGAGCGCTGCGCCGACTGCGGCTTCGACCTGGCCGAGGGGCGCGTCGAGGTGGTGCCGACCGCCCACTACATGATGGGCGGCGTGATGTTCAACCCGGACTGCACCACCGTCCTGCCCGGGCTGTTCGCCGCCGGCGAGGATACCGGTGGCGTGCACGGCGCCAACCGGCTGGGCGGCAACGGCGTGGCCAACTCGACCGTGTTCGGCGGCATTGCCGGCGAAAGCATGGCGGAGTGGGTTGCCGCCAATCCTGACTTCCGGGCGCCGGACGAGGCGGCCATCGCGCGCAGCATCCAGGAGCACGACGCGCCGTTCTCGCTCGAGCCGGGCAGCCTGGAAGCGATCCGCGAGGAGCTGTTCGACTGCATGTGGACCGACGTCGGCATTTTGCGCACGGCAGAAGGCTTGATGCTCGGCCAGCAACGCCTGGCCGCGCTCGAAGAGCAACTGGCGCACACCGGCATTGCCGCGGGCGACCGTGCGTACAACCTGAGCTGGCACGACTGGATCAACCTGCGCAACCTGATCGCGGTGAGCCGCGTGATCGACGCCGCCGCGCTGCTGCGCGAGGATTCGCGCGGCGCCCACTTCCGCGAGGACTTCCCGCAGACGGGCGACCTGGAGAGCTCGACCTTCACCGTGGCGCGCCAGACTGCCGAGGGGATCACGCTCGGCCGCGAGCCGGTGCGCTTCAAGCGCGTGCGGCCGGGCCACACGATCCTGCGCGACGAGCCCCAGTCCACCCATTGACCCGCTAAATAAGGCGCCGTCACCGGCAGGTGTGGGTTTCGTAGGGTGGGCGGGGTGAGGCTGGCCAGTGGCCAGCCGAACGGCCCACCCGTTCAACAAAACGGAACCTACTGGGATATGGCCGATGATCGCTGACCTGCCCACCCTACGCACTGCCCACCCTACGCCCGCAGTTAACGGCGAGAAAGCTATCAAAAAAACCTTCAAATCATATAAGTCATCTAGTTGAATTTTGATGTTAGTTGGACTAGTATGAAGTCTCGTACAAGCGTTACCTGATCGACGAAGCATTCCACCGGGGCCGGCAAGACAAACAAGCTGCAACAGCGGCGGCCCCAGCGACCAATCTGTTGAAGGAGACATCCATGCAACTGAAATCGATCGTGTCGTACACCCTCGGCGCCGTGCTGCTCTCCGCAGCCGTCACGAGCCATGCGGAAGTGAGCGAGGTGAAGATCGCGGAGCAGTACGGGATCGGCTACCTGCCCCTGATGATCATGGAAGACCAAAAACTGGTCGAGAAGTACGCCAAGGAGGAAGGCCTCGGGGACCTGAAGGTGACCTGGTCCAAGTTCGCGGGCGGCAACGTGATGAACGACGCGCTGTTGTCGGACAGCTTGCAGTTCGCGTCCGGCGGCGTGGCGCCGATGGTGACGCTGTGGGCCAAGACCCGCGGCAACTACGACGTCAAGGCGGTCGGCGCGCTGAACTCGATGCCGCTGCTCCTGAACACGCGCAACCCGAAGGTCAAGACGATCAAGGACTTCACTGACAAGGACAAGATCGCGCTGCCGGCGGTCAAGGTGTCGATCCAGGCGGTGACCCTGCAGATGGCGGCCGAGAAGGCGTTCGGCGCCGGCCAGCAGGACAAGCTCGACCACCTGACGGTATCGATGAGCCACCCGGACGGCATGGAAGCGCTGCTGTCGGGCACCAGTGAAGTGACGGCGCATTTTTCCGCGCCGCCGTTCCAGTACCTGGAGCTGAAGCAGCCAGGCATCCATACGGTGCTCAACTCGTACGACGTGTTGGGTGGCCCGGCCACCTTCAACCTGGTGTGGGCCACCAGTAAATTCCGCAACGACAACCCCAAGGTGTACCTCGCCTTCACCCGCGCACTCGACGAGGCGATGACGATGATCAACCGCGACAAGAAGTGGGCCGCCCAAGCCTACCTGCGCATTTCCAAGGACAAGGAAAGCGTCGACGACATCGTCAAGATGCTGAGCGACCCACAGGTGAAGTTCACGACCACGCCGCAGAACGTGACCAAGTACGTGGACTTCATGCAAAGGACCGGTGCGATCAAGGCCAAGCCCAGTTCGTGGAAGGACATGTTCTTCCCGAACGTGCACAACCTGCCGGGCAGTTGATTGCTTCTACCGGCCACGAGCATTTCGCAGCACTAGTAAAGAGGATAGAGAGACATGAACATGATGCCAAACCAGCAGCTCGAGCCCGCACCACTCCTGGACGTGCGGGACGTCACGCTGCAATACAAAACCAAGGCGCACCTGGTGACAGCGACCTACCGGGTCAGCTTCCAGGTGTTCAAATCGGACCGCTACGTGCTGCTTGGCCCGTCGGGCTGCGGCAAGTCGACGCTGCTCAAGGCAGTGGGCGGCTACCTGAACCCGACCGAGGGCGAAATCCGGCTCAAGGGCAAGGCGGTGTGCCGCCCCGGCCCGGACCGGATGATGGTGTTCCAGGAGTTTGACCAGTTGCTGCCCTGGAAGACGGTCAAGGAGAACGTAATGTTCCCGCTGCTCGCCTCCGGCAAGCTGCGCGGCAAGGCGGCCGAAGAAAAAGCGATGCAGTACATCGAGAAGGTCAACCTGGCCAAGTTTGCCAACCACTTCCCGCACACGCTGTCCGGCGGCATGAAGCAGCGCGTGGCCATCGCGCGCGGCATGGCGATGGAGCCGGACGTGCTGCTGATGGACGAGCCGTACGCGGCGCTGGACGCCCTCACCCGGCGCAAGATGCAGGACGAGCTGCTGCAGCTGTGGGACGACACCCACTTCACGGTGCTGTTCGTGACGCACTCGATTCCCGAGGCGATCAAGTGCGGCAGCCGCATCCTGCTGCTCTCGCCGCACCCCGGTCAGGTGAAGGCCGAGCTGGACAGCGTGCCACGCGACGTACACGACCCGAACGCCGTCAAGGCGCTGGAACACGAAATTCACAAGATGCTTTTTGCAGACGAAGTCGAAAAGGAGGTGCAGCATGTCTAAGGATGCCGTTTTGTGGTCGCGCCCGCCGATCCACCGCGAACCCGTCGATTCATCCAATTTCGGCGTGGTCGAAAAACCCCTGTCCACGTTCGAAAAGCTGTACAACCTCAGCGTGGTGCGCAAGGCCCTGATCCTGGTGCTGCTGATCGTGGCCTGGGAAGTGGGCGCCCGCGCGCTCGGCAACGAGCTGCTGTTCCCGACCTTCGTGTCGACCGTCGAGGCCCTCTTCAAGGGCATCGTCAGCGGCGACCTCCTGATCAAGATCTGGACTTCGCTCAAGGTGCTGGTGTGGGGTTACGCGATCGGCATCGTGCTGGCCGGCGTGCTCACCGCGATCGGCATCGCCTCGCGCATCGGCACCGACTTCCTCGAGACCATGACCTCGATGTTCAACCCGCTGCCGGCGATCGCGCTGCTGCCGATCGCGCTGATCTGGTTCGGCCTTGGCAACGGCAGCCTGATTTTCGTGCTGGTGCACTCGGTGCTGTGGGCCGTCGCGCTCAACACCCATTCGGGCTTCCGCGCGGTCTCGAACACCCTGCGCATGGTGGGCAAGAACTACGGCCTGGGCGGCTTCGCGTACGTGACCAGGATCCTGATCCCGGCCGCGTTCCCGAGCATCCTCACGGGCCTGAAGATCGGCTGGGCGTTCGCATGGCGTACCCTGATCGCGTCGGAACTGGTGTTCGGCGTGAGCTCCGGTTCGGGCGGCCTTGGCTGGTTCATCTACGAGAACAAGAACGAGCTCGATATCCCCAACGTGTTCGCCGGCCTCCTGGCGGTGATCCTGATCGGTTTGATCGTCGAAAACCTCGTGTTCCACACCCTGGAGAACCACACCGTGCGCAAGTGGGGCATGCAGGCTTAAGCGGCAACGGCAACCCGACCTCCGGCCCGAAGCAAGGGTTGGAGGTCATCTGCCGCCGACCGGCGGCGTCAAGCGTGCGATGCGCGCCCTGATAGTTGAGCTATTATGCTGGGCGCATGCTGCGGCCTGGTGGCTTGAAGCCCGACGGCCCACGCGTTCTTCCAACTTCCTGATACGCCTGCCCGCCGCAGCCAGCAGCGCAGGCAATCCGATCGCGCAACGCGCCTACGCTTGCCGCCATCGAAACCGGTCAAATCGTCAATCTGTAATCGAAACAGGAGTAGTGCAATGGCTTTTGGGTGGGAGACGGTGGCGCTGCTTGCGTTAATCATCATCCTTGCGTACACGGTGTTCGGCCTGACCGGATTCGGCTCCTCGATCACCGCCATGCCGATGCTGGTGCTGGTCATTCCGCTGAAGATGGCGGTGCCGCTCATGCTTATCTTCGACCTGACCTCCGGCCTGCTGCTCGGCCTGAAGAACCGGCGCGTCATCGCCCGCCATGAAATGCTGCGGCTGGTGCCGTTCATGCTGGCCGGGATGGCGCTGGGTGTGGTCCTGCTGGTCAAGGCGCCGGAGCGCCTGCTGCTGCTCACGCTCGGCGTCTTCATCCTTTCGTATTCGACCTGGAGCCTGCTGCTGCGGCGCGACCCGCAGCCGATCGGCAGCGGCTGGTCCCTGCCGTTCGGCGTGGTTGGCGGGGTGTTCACAGCGATGTTCGGCACCGGGGGACCGTTCTACACGATCTACCTCGCCCGCCGGCTGGACGACAAACAGATCCTGCGCGCGACGATCAGCGGGGTGATCTTCCTTAGCGGCCTGTCGCGACTTGCGCTGTTCACCAGCGCGGGACTGTACCGCCAGGAGTCGCTGCTTTTGCTGGGGCTGATCCTGCTGCCCTGCGCGCTGGGCGGGCTTTATCTCGGCAACCACCTGCACAGCCGCTTGCCGGCTGGCCGGGTGGTGCAGGTCATCTGGGGCATCCTGATCCTCGGCGGGGCGAGCCTCATACTGCGCAATCTTTAACCGACGGCTTGTGCTGCTTGGTAGGGTGCGCACCTGTGCGCACGCGGTGCGAACGGGGCGTTGTGGTGGTGGCGCCGCGAGCCTGGACACGCTGGCTACTTGCAGACGATGTCCGAAAGCACGTCGATCAACTTCCGCCGCGACTCAAGCGGGTCTTGTACGCGCCGGTAGATCACATCGCATTGCTTGGTAGCCTCCGGCAGCTTCACGGCCTGAACAATGTTACCGTCGCCGTAGGCACAGACCATCCATTTGTCTTGCGGGGTAAGCACACCATCCGAATCTACGGGTACCACGCCGAGCGACGGGAATCTGTTGATGGTCACGCCGTTCTTGCCCTTTATCGTCTCCCCGATCAGCTCACCCGGTCCTTCGTTCAGCGGACCAATCCAGACACGTGCATCGGATAATAGCGCCCTCGACCTGGGCCGGTAGAGGCCCCTCCACCCGGCTGCAGACGTCACCGTGATCTGGCTCGCATCGACCTGCGGTGGACAGACGATGTGCTGCTCTGCCCTCGCGATGCCGGGACCAAGGATGCTGAAGGTCACGCCCACTAGTGCGGCCACGGCTATACGCTGGATGTCAGTCGGATGAATCATGTCACCGTTCGATTATGTAGAACATGCTGGCATTGTCGGAGATAGGGTATGCCGCGCTCTTGCCATAAATGAGCACGTCACGGGCGCTGATCTTGTCTTTATGATAGTGCGCCCCCGGATGTGGGTTCCACTGGTCCATCATCCTGATCGACATAATCTTGCATCGACCGGTCTTGGGATCATGTGTGCAACTGGTATTCGCCCAAAGGAAAAATGCAGCATGGCGGTAACCGGCGTGCGGAAACCGACCATCGATGAACGTCGCGATGGCAGTTCCCTGCTCGATCTGCCTGCCCGATGCCAGCACGTCGATGACGTTCTCCCCGGGTTGCCACGTAGTGGTGTGGCCGATGTGAGACAGGTAGTGCTGGACGAGGCGAACGCACTCCCCGCCGTCTACCTTTGGCTTTTGCTCCAGATGGATGGCACCGCGATAAACGAATGGCATGATGTTCTACGAGGAAAGATCATGTCGTCATTATGGAGTGCGCCCGGGAGCTGTTTTTGATCCGAGACATTACAAACCGAGCATCCTGATAAGGCCGAAGGTGAAGAGCCCCAGGCCCAGGAGCGATAGCACGAAGACTGCGGCCACCTTGCCGCCCGCGAGCAGCACCGCGCGCGTCTCCTTCTCCTTCTCCTTCTTCCCTTGATCGTAATGCCACTTGATGGCGAAGAACATGCCCGTGCCTAACACGAGAACCTTGAACGTGACGAAGACTATAGGGATCCAATCCATGATTTTGAGTATTTCCAGGCTATTACTTGACACTATCTATCGTGAGGAGCACTACGTCAAAACGCTGCTTCAGCAGCTTTATTTCTTGTTCAAACCATCGAGGCCAACTGCCTGAGTATTTTGCTCCAGCGGAGTGATTTGCCGAATGCAGATGAGAGGAGAAAACGTCAGCGACTGCCATGCAAGGATGGTGTTGCTGCAGGTTCTGAGGCATTCTACTTAAAAGCAATTTCCATACATTGAGACAAAATGTCCCAGTTGAAAACCATACAAGATGAGAATTTGCCAATCTGGTTGCCGCGATTGGCCGGGAACAAAGGGCCACGTTTTTTGCAGATTGCGGATGCGTTGCAGGCGGCGGTGGTAGACGGATCGCTGAAACCGGGTGACCGTCTACCTCCGCAGCGCCAGTTGGCAGCACAGCTGGACGTCGACCTGACGACGATCACGCGCGCATACGACGAAGCCAGACGCCGCAACTTGTTGGAGGGCCGCGGCGCTCGAGGCACTTATGTCGCGGCGCCGAAAGTCGAATTGACCTCGATCCTCGACCTGAGCATGAATACCCCACCACCGCCGGATGGCGTGGACTTCGACGACATGTTGAAACAAGGTTTGTCTCAAGTACTGATGAGGGCAGATAATGAATTGCTGATGACTTACCACTTGGGCGGGGGAAGCGACTCCGACCGTAACGCTGGAGCCAAATGGCTCGAACCGATGTTTGGACATCTGGATTCTCGACAGGTTGTTGTCTGTCCGGGTGCGCAAGCGGCGATCGCCGCATTGATCCTTGCGCTGACGGAGCCTGGCGATGTTATCCTGGCAGAGCCAACGAGTTATCCCGGCTTGCGTGCCGCAGCGACCCAATTCGGCCGGCACCTCATTGCGGTGGAAGCGGACAAGCACGGGATGGTGCCTGAGATGCTTGAGCAAGCGTGCCGCCAGCACAAGCCCGGGCTGGTCTACCTCAATCCGACATTACAGAACCCGACCGCCATCACCATTCCGGAACGCCGGCGCAAGGAGCTCGCCAGCATCGCGAAGCGCTGCAATGTACGCATCGTCGAGGACGATCCCTACTGGCTCCTTGCCGATGCCCCGCCACCACCTATTGCCACGTTTGCACCGGAACAGGTGTACTACATCTCAACCCTGTCGAAATGCCTGACGCCCGGCTTGCGTGTCGCCTTCGTGCTCGTACGCAACGCGCACGAACGCGAACGTTTCCTGGTCGCGCTAAGATCATTTGCGCTGATGGTCGCTCCTCTGACGGCCGCACTGGCCACTCAGTGGATCCTCGACGGTTCGGCTGACGGATTGATGGAAGGCGTACGCAACGAGGCGCGCCTGCGCCACCGGATGGCTCGGGATATTCTGGCCGGGCGGTACAGCGGCTTTGGTGACGGCCTGCATGTATGGCTCGAGTTGCCGGCGTATTGGAACTCCTCACAGCTTGCGCGTGCAGCCGCTAGCTACGGCATCGCAGTCACGCCGGCGGAGGCATTCGAAACTGGCAGCGGATCCGTGAATGCAATTCGGATCTCTTTGGGTAGCATCAAGGACCGTGGACGCTTACAGGCGGGTCTTCAACGGCTGTCTCATCTGCTTGCGCGGCGGCCCGAGTCGCTCAGCGCTGCTGTGGTTTAACTGTCCAGGAAACACTGTGCTTCCACTTGGCGGAACCCGATGCGCCAACTGTAACGGACCGCAAATGGTGCCGCCGAGACGGAGAGACGAGCAGGCTGTTCCTCCTCAGTGAACAGACCTCACTTGCTCCCGTTGGTGCCGGAGCTTTCGCATCAAATAGTCGCGCAGGACGACCGCCTGATTGTGTTCGGTGTCTCGCGCGCCATACAGGAGCGTGACGGGCTTGTCCTTGGCGGCGTCCATGATCGATTGCCAGGCTGCGGGATTGGCATCCAGCTCGTGCTCATAGCGCCGCCTGAATTCACCCCAGCGCTCGGGATCATGCCCGAACCATTCGCGAAGCTCGTTGCTGGGTGCCACCTCCTTGAGCCAGCCGTCGAGTTTCACCGATTCCTTCCTGATGCCTCGCGGCCAGAGCCGATCAACGAGGAAATGCGCGTGCGCGGCATCATCTGCGTGCTCATATATGCGTTGAATATCGATTGCGTGTTTCATGGTCGCGATACTCCTGTGCTGGCTTCTCCCAGAAGAACATGATAGTCGACACCGGCCCAGCGTTTTGACTCAAGAACCCAGGTTAAATTCCTCCCCCCTTGGCGAGGTCAAATTTCCCCCATAGGCCGCGTGCCACACCGGCTCGGTATGGGCCCCCGCCCCCTGAAGTGACCCAGAAATGTTGGACAGCGATTGTTACTGCATTGCGAGCTGGGT
>NZ_SPUM01000057.1 GCF_004614195.1 Massilia horti
AAAAAGCTACTGGGACACAAAGCCTTCGTAGGGTGCGCACCTGTGCGCACGCGGTCACAGCATGCTGGCTTACGGCTGCTGCTTCTCTACGCTGCCTTCGCGAACCGCGTGCGCACAGGTGCGCACCCTACGCCTTCTGTAAGCCGTGCGGCCCGATCACATCGCTCCGTTCATCTGCCCCGGCGACCGGCCAACTCCCCGTTTATGCGGTTTATCGGATAAGGGTAGCAAGCTGCATGCGGCCCAGCTAAATTAGCACCGTAGCCGAATTTCAGAGGACCTGCCGTGAAACACCCCAAACCCGCCAACTTCGCCACCTTCCTTGACGATCTCCAAGTCGCCTGCATGCATGTCCTTCGCGGACTCGGCCGGGCCGCGCGCACCATCGCCGCCCTGCCCTGGCCCGCCCTGCTGGTTGCCGCGCTGCTGTTCGCGCTCGTGCTCACGGTCGTGCCGCTGGCGCTGTTCATCTTCATCGTTTTCATGGCGGTCAAGTTAGCGGTTGCCGCCATCGTGGTCGATCGCCGCCGCAACCGGAGGGATTGAACATGCAGTCCCACCAGTTCGACCGTCTGCTTGACTTCGTGCGCGCCGCGTTCAACGAAGCGAACACGTTGTGGTGGAAGTTCTTCGACTGGCTCGCGGTGGTCGAGTGGCGCCAGCTGTACCTGACGTGGTTCCTCGTTTTCATGGCGTTAGGTGTCATGCTGCACACGCCCGAGCCCGCGTTCTGGTATATCCTGATCTCGTTCGGGGTCAAGGTCCTGGCCGGCGGCAAGCGCAAGGCCGAGCTGATGGCCCGGGAAGCGACGGTCAAGGCGGACGTGGCCACGCTCGAACGTCGCCTGATGGAAGCGCAGATGGCGACACTGCAGGCACAGATCGAACCGCACTTTTTGTTCAACACGCTCGCGCTGATCGGCCAGCTGATCGAGACTAATCCGCCCGAGGCAGCGCGCATGCACCAGCACCTGATCGACTACCTGCGCTCGACCCTGCCGCAGATGCGCGCGCGCGGCGGCGGCACGCTGGGCAAGCAGCTCGAACTGTCGCGCGCCTACCTCGCGATCATGCAGGCGCGGATGAAGGAGCGTTTGAGCGTCAAGTTCAACGTGCCAGATTTTCTCGGCAGCGCGCCGTTCCCGCCGATGATGCTGCAAACGCTGATCGAAAACGCGATCAAGCACGGGCTGGAGCCCAAGATCGAGGGCGGCACGATCGAGGTGCGCGCGCATGTGGAGGGCGCGACCCTGCACGTGGACGTGTGCGACGACGGCGTCGGCATCGACCCGCATGCCGACGAAGGCGTGGGCTTTTCCAACATCCGCGAGCGCTTGCAGCTGCTGTACGGCACAAGCGCCGAACTGGTGATCGAGGCATTGCCGCTCGGCGGCGCCTGCGCCTCGATCCGCCTGCCCTACAAAATGATGGAGGACGCATGATGGCTGCAGCAGAACGCCCGATCACCGCGCTGATCGCGGACGACGAGGAACCGATGCGCGACCTGCTGCGCGCACGCCTGCAGGCCGTGTGGCCGGAACTGTCGATCGTGGCCGAAGCGGCCAATGGTGTCGAAGCGGTCGCGCTGGCGCAGCAGCACCGTCCCGACATCGCCTTCCTCGACATCCGCATGCCCGGCATGAGCGGCATCGACGCGGCGCGGCAGCTGTACAACCGCTGCCATATCGTGTTCGTGACGGCGTACGACCAGTACGCGCTGGACGCCTTCGAACAGGGCGCGATGGACTACCTCCTCAAGCCGATAACGGCCGAGCGGCTGGCACTGAGCCGCGACCGCCTGCGCACGCGGCTGGCGCAGGCGCCGAAGGACATCGGCGAGCAGCTGTCGCAGCTGGCCACGCTGCTGCAACAGGGCACCGGCACCACCAAGCGCAGCTACCTGCGCTGGATCCAGGCCCAGGTCGGCGGCAGCCTGCGCATGGTGAGCACGCGTGAAGTGCTGTTCTTCCAGTCGGACGAAAAATACACGCGGGTGCAGACCGCGACCGCCGAGCTCCTGATCCGCAAGACGCTCAAGGAGCTTGCGGAAGAGCTCGACCCGGACGAATTCTGGCGGATCCACCGCTCGACCCTGGTGCGCGTGGACGCGATCGCCGAAGTGTCCCGCGACATGCGCGGGCGGCAGATGCTCAAGGTACGCAACTATCCGCAAGAGCTCGAAGTGAGCCGCAACCACGCGCACCTGTTTCAGCAGATGTAGTACAAGGATACCTTCGCCCGGCAATCGAAGGAGGTCCCCATGTCGCGTCCCGTTCACTTCGAAATCCACGCCTCCGATCCGCAGGCGCTGATGGACTTTTACGGCGAGCTGTTCGGCTGGGCCTTCAACAAATGGTCGGGCGGCGAATACTGGATGATCTCAACCGGGCCGGACGACCGGCCCGGCATCAACGGCGGCCTGCTGCCGCGGCACGCGCCCCGGCCGCCGGAGAACGTGACCCCGAATGCGTTCGTGATCACGGTCGACGTCGAAGACCTCGACGCCGCGCTGGACAAGGCGCACGCGATCAGCGACCGCGCAGCCGTGTGCGTTCCCAGGATGGCGGTGGCGGGCATCGGCTGGCTGGCCTACATGCGCGACCCCGACGGCAACGTGTTTGGTATGATGCAGCCGGACCCGAATGCCGCGTGACAGGCTGGAGAATGAGATGAGCAATGACGAACAGGAAATCCGCAACCTCGTCCAGACCTGGCTGCGCGCCACGCGCGAGGGCGACGTCGACACCATCATGTCGCTGATGACCCCGGACGTGGTGTTCCTGATGCCGGGAGCGCCGCCGATGATCGGCCGTGCTGCCTACGGCGACGCGCTGCGCACGGTGCTTGGCAAACATGTGATCGATGCGTCCAGCCAGATCGACGAGGTCGTCGTCAGCGGCGACCTGGCCTATACCCGTGCGCGGCTGAAGATCACGGTGACCACCAAACACGAAGGCACGCCCACGCTCAAGGAAGGACACACGCTGTCGATCATGCGCCGCTGCGACGACGGCAAATGGCGGCTGGCGCGCGACGCCAATTTGATCGCTCCGGGCGGCTGACGGCCTCACTCTTTTGATCGACACCGGAGGTTTCATGCTCGACCTGCGTCCCAACTGCGAGTGCTGCGATGCCGACATCGCGCCCGATTCGCGCGACGCTTTCATCTGCACGTTTGAATGCACCTTCTGCCGCGACTGCGTGGAAGGCGAACTGGGAGGAATGTGCCCGAACTGCGGCGGCGAGTTGGTGCGCCGGCCGGTGCGCAGCCCGGAAATGCTGCTCAAGTACCCGGCGCGCAAGGAGCGCACGGCGGTCAAGCGCAAGACGACCTAGCAACGTGCGCACGTGGTTCGCGAACGCAGCGTAGTGAAGCGGCAGCCGCGAGTCGGCATACGGTGACCGCGTGCGCACAGGTGCGCACCCTACGATGTGCGACGACAGGCCGTAGGGGGCGCGGGGCCGCCGAGGACCTGTGCGCACGCGGTTCGCGAAGGCAACGTAACGCAACCGCCGCCGCAAGTCAGCACGCGGATACCGCGTGCCCAGAAGGTCTTACTGCTTCAGATCCCACCCACCAAACGCATTCGGCAGCTGTCCCGCAGCCGTGGTCTCGAGGATGTCGCCCTTCAAATTGGTCAGCACCACCGGCAGATCATTCCCGCCCAGCTCCAGGACCACCTGGCGGCACGCGCCGCACGGCGCGATCGGGCCTTCGGTCTCGCCGATCACGGCCAGCGCCGTAAAGTCGCCCGGCTGGTAGCCGTGCGCGATGGCCGAGAAGAAGGCAGTACGCTCGGCGCAGTTGCACAGTCCGTACGACGCGTTCTCCACGTTACAGCCGCGGAATACACGCCCGTCCTTGCACTCCAGCGCGGCCCCGACCTTGAATTTGGAATACGGGGTGTACGCCAGCTCGCGCGCCGCACGCGCCTCATCGATCAACTTCGTGTATTTCATCTGCCTTTCCTTCACAAGCGAATGGTCCGGTAAATCATCGGTTCGACCGCAGCCGCAGATGCGCCGATCGCGTAGGCCGCCTGCACCTCGCGCACCGCCCGCTGCGCCGCCGCTTCGGTACGCGCGTGAACCAACGCCAGCGGCTGGCCTTCTTCGATTCTGTCGCCCAGCTGGACCAAATCGGTCAGGCCCACGGCATAGTCGATCGGGTCCTGCGGACGCACTCGTCCACCACCAAGGCCCACTACCGCGAGACCCAGCCCACGGCAATCGGTCGATGCGGCAAAGCCCGAGCCCAGCGCCGGCACCGGCACCACGACCGGCGCCTTGTCGAAGTAGGCATCCGGACGTTCCATCAGGTCAGCCGGTCCACCCAGCGCCGTGACCATGCGCGCAAAGCGCTCTGCCGCCTCGCCGGAATCGAGACCCGCCTGCAGTTTGGCGCGCGCCTCGTCGTCGCTGGCGGCAAGGCCGGACAGGACCAGCATTTCGGCGCACAGCGACATGGTCACCTCGTGCAGGCGTGCCGGACGCGACTTGCCGGTCAGGTAATCGATCGCGCAGCGCACTTCGACCGCATTGCCGGCGCATGGCGCCAGCGACTCGTTCATGCCGGTCAGGATCGCGGAGGTGCGGGTGCCCGCCCCGTTGCCGACCTTGACGATGCTCTCGGCCAGTTCCACCGACTTGTCATAGGTCGGCATGAATGCGCCGCTGCCGACCTTCACGTCCATCACCAGCGCGTCCAGGCCCGCCGCCAGCTTCTTGGACAGGATCGAGCCGGTGATCATCGCCACCGATTCGACGGTCGCGGTGGTGTCGCGGATGCCGTAGAAGCGCTTGTCGGCCGGCGCCAGTTGCGCGGTCTGGCCGATGATGGCCACGCCGACGTGGCGTACCACCTTGCGGAACAATTCCGGATCGGGGACGGTGCAGTAGCCGGGAATCGAATCGAACTTGTCGAGCGTGCCGCCGGTGTGACCCAGGCCGCGGCCGGAAATCATCGGCACGTAGCCGCCGCAAGCGGCGATCATCGGGCCGAGCATCAGCGACACGACGTCGCCCACGCCGCCAGTGGAGTGCTTGTCGACCACCGGGCCCGGCAGGTCCAGCGACTTCCACTCCAGGACCTGGCCCGAGTCGCGCATCGCCAGCGTGAAGGCGACGCGTTCGTCCATGTTCATGTCGTTGAAGTAAACGGCCATGGCGAGGGCCGCGATCTGGCCTTCGGTGACGCTGCCGTCGGGGATGCCGCGCACGAAAAATTCGATTTCGTCCGCCGTGAGCGTGCCGCCGTCACGCTTTTTGCGGACGATCTCTTGGGGTAAAAACATGGGCGTATTCCGCTTCCAAAAAGGCTAAAAAGGTAGCTCTCAAAAAGCCGTTCCCGCCTGGAGCGGGAACGACGAATTACTGCATTTGTTGTGGTTGAACCGTGCTGCTTACACGCCGTACGGAATCCAGACGTTCTTCACCTGGCTCGCATGCTGCAGCACCGCGCGGCCGCAGGCCTGCTGCGCGCTGAACCAGTCGCGGCCACGGCCGCCGCCGGTCCAGGTGCGCTTGAGCGATTCGGCCGACAGGCGCTCGACTTCGGCGCAGCCTTCCGCCGAACCGTCGTGGCGCCAGATCGCGTCCACGTCAAAGTGCGTGGCCAGCGTGCGCGCCAGTTCGTCGGCGCTGCCGGTGACGATGTTCAGCGCGCCGCCCGGCAGGTCCGAGGTGTCGAGCACCTGGTACAGGTCGGTCGCCGACAGCGGAGCGGTTTGCGAGGGCACCGCAATCACGCGGTTACCCAGCGCCAGCGCCGGTGCCACCAGCGAGATGAAGCCCAGCAGCGGGTTCTCGTTCGGGCAGATGACGCCGATCACGCCAACCGGCTCGTTCAGCGCCACCGTGATGCCATGCATCGGCGGCTGGTGCGCCAGGCCGTCGTACTTGTCGGCCCACGCAGCCCAGTAGAACAGGCGCTCGATCGACGCCTGCACTTCGCGCTCGGCGTTCTTGGCGCCGGTCTGCGCGGCGATGCGGGCGGCGAATTCATCGGCACGCGCCGCCAGGTTTTCGGCGATGTAGTACAGCACCTGGGCGCGGTTGTGCGCCGTGGTCTTGGCCCAGCCGGATGCCTTGTGCGCCGCCTCGACGGCGTTACGGATGTCCTTGCGGTTGCCCTCGCCCACGTCGGCCAGGAAGGCGCCGTTGGCGCCGGCGATCGCGCGGCTGTAGCCGCTGTCCGGGCGCGCCTGCTTGCCGCCGATGTACAGCTTGGCGGTGCGGTCGATCGCGAACGGGTTACCGTCCGTGGCCGGCTTGACCTTGCCCTTGTCCGCAGCGTTCGGCGCAGGCGGACGCGCATCTTCCGCCAGCGGCGTCAGGTACTCGTACATGCCTTCCTTGCCGCCTTCGCGGCCGAAGCCCGATTCCTTGTAGCCGCCGAAGCCGCAGGCTGCGTCGAACTGGTTGGCGGTGTTGATCCACACGACGCCGGCCTTGATCTGGGGAGCCATGTCCAGCGCCAGGCTGATCGACTCGGTCCACACGCAGGTGGCCAGGCCGTACACGGTGTTGTTGGCCAGCTGGACCGCCTCGCCCGGGGTGCGGAAGCTCATCGCGACCAGCACCGGGCCGAAGATTTCGGCCTGGGCGACAGTGGCCGTGGTCGAGGCGCCAGTGATCAGGGTCGGCGGGAACCACGAACCGGTTGCCGGAATTTCGCATGCCGGTTGCCAGACTTCGCAGCCCTCGGCGCGCGCCGATTCCACCAGGCCGTGGATGCGTTGCTGCTGCACCGGGTCGACCAGCGCACCGACGTCGTTCGACTTGTCCAGCGGCGAGCCGACGCGCAGGTTCTGCATGCGCGCCTTGACCTTGGCGATGAAGCGGTCGTACACCGATTCCTGCACCAGCAGGCGCGAGCCTGCGCAGCACACCTGGCCCTGGTTGAACCAGATCGAATCGACCAGGCCTTCGACCGCGGCGTCCAGGTCGGCGTCCGCGAACACGATGAACGGCGACTTGCCGCCCAGTTCCAGCGACAGCTTCTTGCCGCTGCCGGCGGTCGCCTTGCGAATGATGCGGCCCACTTCGGTCGAGCCGGTGAACGCCAGCTTGTCGATGCCCGCGTGGTTGACGATTGCCTCGCCCACGCTGCCGTCGCCGGTGACGACGTTGACCACGCCTGCCGGCACGCCGGCCTGCTGGCAAATCTCGGCGAACAGCAGCGCGGTGAGCGAAGTGAATTCGGCCGGCTTGAAGACGATCGTGTTACCGGCGGCCAGTGCAGGCGCCACTTTCCACGCCAGCATCAGCAGCGGGAAATTCCACGGCACGATCTGGCCGACCACGCCCACGGCGCGGTAATCGGCGAATTCTTCGGACTGCAGTTGAGCCCAGCCAGCGTGGTGGTAGAAGTGGCGCGCGGCCAGCGGAATGTCGGCGTCGCGCGTTTCGCGGATGGTCTTGCCGTTGTCGAGGGTTTCGACGACGGCGAACAGGCGCGAGTGCTTCTGCAGCAGGCGCGCCAGCGCGTACAGGATCTTGGCGCGGCCGTGGCCGCCCATCGCCACCCAGCCCGGCTGGGCGCGGCGCGCGGCTTCGACTGCGCGATCGACGTCGGCACTCGTACCTTGCGTCACCTGCGCCAGTTCGCTGCCGTCAGCGGGGTTGAACGAGGCGAAGGTCTCGCCCGGCTCGGTCCAGGCGTTGTCGATGAAGAGGCCGAAACGGCGCCCATGCTGCTCCAGCCACGCGTTCGCTTCTTTGGTGCTCTCGGGAGCGGGGCCGTAGTCCATAGTTTGCAGAATCTCTTGAATTGTTGGCATGACGGGTCCGTTCGGTATTTATGGTTGCGCGTGGCGGTGGGCAGCGGAGTAGCTGCCGGTCACGAAGTGCTCGATCTGGCGCTCGATGTCGGTGAGCAGGCTCGAAGCACCAATGCGGAACAGGTGCGGCTCCAGCCATTCGTTGCCCAGCTCTTCCTTCATCACGGTCAGGTACTGCAGCGCGGACTTGGCCGTGCTGACGCCGCCGGCAGGCTTGTAGCCGACCATGAAACCAGTTTGTTCGTAGTATTCGCGGATCGCGCGCACCATCACCAGCGACACAGGAATGGTCGCGTTCACGCCTTCCTTGCCGGTCGAGGTCTTGATGAAGTCGGCGCCGGCCATCATGCACACCCACGAAGCCTTGGCCACGTTTTCCAGCGTGATCAGGTCGCCGGTGGCGAGAATCGCCTTCACGTGCGCTTCGCCGCAAGCCTGGCGGTAGGCCACCATTTCGTCGTACAGCGCCTGCCAGTTACCGGTCAGGACGTGCTGGCGGGTGATCACGATGTCGATCTCGGTTGCGCCTGCGGCCACCGACAGCTCGATCTCGCGCAGCTTGGTTTCCATGCTCGACAGGCCGGCCGGGAACGCGGTCGACACCGCGGCGATCGGCAGGCGGCCTTGCAGCACCTGCGCTGCCGGCTGGATCATTTCGTGGTACACGCAGACGGCGCCGGTGGACAGGTTGGAGAGGCCCAGGGCCTGCATCAGGTCGGCGCGCAGCGGGCGCATCGCCTTTTTGCACAGGCGCTCGACGCGGCCCGGGGTGTCATCGCCCGCCAGGGTGGTCAGGTCGATGCACTGGACCGCCTTGATCAGCCATGCGGCCTGGTATTCTTTTTTCACAGTGCGTCGCGCGGCCAAGCTGGCGGCACGACGGTCGGCCGCGTTACGGTTGACCTTGAGGTGGTTGACCCAACCGAGGTCCAGGCCGACGGCTGTGTTGCGTTTGAAGTCCGGGTTCTGGGTCATAGCAGTGCAGTTCCGTTCGAGAGGGGTTTGACGCCGAGATGCTTGGCCAGCGTGGCGCCGATATCCGAGAAGGTGTTCGAAATCGGCAGCTCGCGCGGGGTAACAGCAGGGCCGAAGAAAATCATCGGGATGTGTTCCCGGGTGTGGTCCGAGCCGTTCCAGCTCGGGTCGCAGCCATGGTCGGCGGTGATGACGGCGATGTCGCCTTCCTTCATCTTGGCGATGAACTCGGGCAGGCGCGCGTCCAGTTCATGCAGCGCGTTCGAGTAGCCCGGGATGTCGCGGCGATGGCCGAACAGCTGGTCGAAGTCGACGAAGTTGACGAACGTGAGCGAGTTGTCCGGCGCCTCGTCGGCGGTGCTCAAGAGCGCGTCGAACAGGGCCATGTTGTCCGGGCCCTTGATCAGGCGCGTGACGCCCTGCCCCGCGAAGATGTCGCTGATCTTGCCCAGCGCGATAACCTCGCCGCCGGCCTCTTTGACGTGATCGAGCAGCGTGGGCGAAGGTGGCGGCACCGCGTAGTCGTGGCGGTTGCTGGTGCGCTTGTAGTCGCCGTTCGCGCCGACGAACGGGCGGGCGATCACGCGGCCGATGTTGTACGGCTTGACCAGTTCGTAGGCCGCCTCGCACACCTGGTACAGGCGCTCCAGCCCAAAGTGCTCCTCGTGCGCGGCGATCTGCAGCACCGAGTCGGCCGAGGTGTAGAGGATCGGTTTGCCGCTGGCAACGTGCTCGTCACCGAGCTCGTTGATGATCGTGGTGCCGGAGGCGTGGCAGTTGCCCAGCCAGCCGGCGACGCCCGTGATCTCCTGCAGCTTGTCGGTCAGCTCCTGGGGGAACGACGGCACCGTGCGCGGGAAGTAGCCCCAGTCGAACAGCACCGGCACACCGGCGATCTCCCAGTGGCCACTCTGCGTGTCCTTGCCGGTCGACTGCTCGCGCGCGGCGCCCCATGCGCCGGCAAAGCCGTCGCGCTGGTTAAAGCCCACCGGCCACTCGCCGCTGGCCTTGTGTGCGGCCGCCGCCAGGCCCAGGCGCTCCAGGTTGGGCAGGCGCATCGGCTTGCCCTGGCTGGCGGCCCAGGCCGCGATGTGGCCGAGGGTGTTGGCGCCTGCGTCGCCGTACTTGTCGGCGTCGGGCAGCGCGCCCAAACCGAACGAGTCAAGCAGGAGGATGAATGCACGGGACATGTCTATGCTCGATAAAAATCAGGCCGCGCGCGGCACTTGAGCCAAGCGCGCGATGAAAGCCTGGATCAGCGCGACCAGATCCTTGGCGCCGATCGCGGCGTACTTCAGGGTCTGCTCGTGCGACAGGGGGAACGGGGTCAGGCCTTCGGCCAGGTTGGTGATGACCGACACGCCCGCCACCTTCAGGCCGCAGTGGCGCGCCGAGATCACTTCCGGCACCACCGACATGCCGACCACGTCGGCGCCGAGCGTCTTGAACGCGCGGATTTCGGCGGCGGTCTCGAAGTGCGGGCCTGGAGCTGCCAGGTACACGCCTTCGTGCAGCGTGATGCCGCTTGCGGCCGCGGTGTCCTTGATCAGGTTGCGGATGTCGGCGTCGTAGGCGTTGGCCATGCTGAAAAAGCGCGGGCCAAAGCGTTCGTCGTTGGGGCCGGCCGTCGGGCTGGCGGGCAGGAAGTTGATGTGGTCGTTCAGCACGACCAGGCTGCCGGCGTCCACTTCCTGGCGCAGCGAACCGGCCGCGTTGGTCACGAACAGCATCTCGCAGCCGAGCAGCTTCATCGTGCGCACCGCCGAGGTCATCACGCCCCCACCGTAGCCTTCGTAGAAGTGGCCGCGGCCCTTCATGCACACCACCTGCACCCCGGCCAGCGTGCCGAGCACCAGTTCGCCCGCGTGGCCGTGCACGGTGCTGACCGGGAAGCCGGGCAGCTCGGTGTAGCTGATCGATACCGCGTCATCCATCTGCTCGGCCAGCACGCCGAGGCCGGAACCGAGGATCAGCGCTACGCGTGGCGCGAAGTCCGGCTTGCGGGCGCGAATAATGTCGGCGGCTTCGAATGGGGTATTGCTGGACATGCGTTTTTCCTTCTTGTGTTATGTCATGAGGCCGACGGCGGCGCGGGACGTGCGCCAGGTGTTCGCAGGGTTGCGGGGCCTTTCCTAGGGAATATGAGAACTATGCATTATCCCGGATATGTAGGGCAAATACCATTTTTCTTGCCGATTTATACGATCGGTGTATAAATGCAGGGTGGTTCGAGTCGTTGCGAAAATACAGTTGGCAATCGGTCCACTATCTTCATCGCCGGCCAGCTGATGATTGACCTCGATAAAACAATTGTTTAATATTGCCAAACATTTGTTTGACTGGCGGCGCCGTGATTGAAACCTCGAAAAAAGAACAGCTGTACGAACTGATCAGGGCCAACCCGTTCATTTCGCAACAGGACCTGGCAAGCCGCCTGGGCCTGTCGCGCTCGGCGGTGGCCGGCTACATCGCCGGCCTGATCCGCGAGCGGCGCCTGCTCGGGCGCGCCTACGTGCTGCCCGATCGCCGGCCGGTCCTGTGCATCGGCGCGGCCAACATCGACCGCAAGCTGCGCGCGGAAGATAGCCTCGCGATGGGCACCTCCAACCCCGCGCGCCAGAGCGAATCGTTCGGCGGCGTCGCACGCAACATCGCCGAAAACCTGGCCCGGCTCGGCGCGCCGGTGGCCTTGACCACCGCAGTGGGCATTGATGCGGCCGGCGCTGCCCTGCTCGCGCACGCACACAAGCTCGGCATCGATACCGGCGCCACACTCAAGCTGCCAGGCGCCAGCAGCGGCACCTACACCGCGGTCCTTGACCATGACGGCGAAATGGCTGTGGCGCTGGCCGACATGGCGCTCTACGACGCATTGACCCCCGACTTTTTCGCCGTCAGCCAGCAGCAGCGCGCCAACGCCGCGCTGGTGGTGGCCGACCTTAACCTGCCGCTCGATGCGGTCCAAGCGCTGATCACGGAAGCGGCGCAGGGCGAGGTGCAGCTTGTAATCGTGGCGGTATCCGAACCGAAGATGAACCGCTTGCCGGCTTCGCTGCATGGCGTGCGCCTGCTGATCCTTAACGAAGGCGAGCTCGCGGCGCGCGCCGGACGCGTACTGGAAAGCGATGCGGACATCGCCGCGGCCTGCCAGGAGCTGCGGGCACAAGGCGCACAAGACCTGATCGTCACCCGTGGCGCGCGCGGCGTGCTCTATACAATTGGCGACGGAATCGAACACCTGCCCGTCCCGGCAACAAGCGTGGTCGACGTGACCGGCGCCGGCGACGCCTTCGCGGCGGCCGTCTGCTGGTCGCTGCATCGCGGCGACGGCGATCTGGCTTTAGCCTGCCGCCGCGGCGTGCGGCTCTCAACGCTCACCCTCGGCTGCAATCACACGGTATGCCCGGACCTGACACCAAACAGCCTGGACGACATCGCCGGCGGCCCTTCCACCCTCATTCACCAGGACTGATCATGCAATCATTTCTCCTCTTTTCGCCTGAAGTCGCCAACGCCCGCGCGGCCGGCAAGCCGATCGTCGCGCTCGAATCGACCATCATTTCGCACGGCATGCCCTATCCCCAGAACGTGCAAACCGCGCGCGAAGTCGAACAGGTAATCCGCGATGCCGGCGCGGTGCCGGCCACGATCGCGATCATTGGCGGCAGGATCTGTATCGGCCTGTCGGACGAACAGCTCGAACTGCTGGGCACCTCGCAAGATGCGATGAAAGTGAGCCGGCGCGACCTGCCCTACGTGCTCGCACAAGGCAAGCTTGGCGCCACCACCGTGGCCGCGACCATGATCTGCGCGGACCTGGCCGGCATCGACGTGTTCGTCACCGGCGGCATCGGCGGCGTGCACCGCGGAGCCGAAACCAGCTTCGACATCTCGGCCGACCTGCAGGAACTGGCGCACACCAGCGTGGCCGTGGTCTGCGCCGGGGTCAAGTCGATCCTCGACATCGGGCTGACGCTGGAATACTTGGAGACGCACGGCGTGCCGGTAGTGAGCGTCGGCCAGCCGGGCTTTCCCGCGTTCTTCACCCGCGACAGCGGATTTACGGCCGACTTCCAGCTCGACACGCCGGAAGAACAGGCCAAGTTCATTCACACCAAGTGGCAGCTTGGCCTGGCGGGGGGCGTGGTGGTGGCCAATCCGGTGCCACACGAATCGGCGATGCTAAGCGCCGAGATCGACGGCATCATCGAACAGGCATTGAAGGAGGCAGGCCAGCAGGGCGTCACCGGCAAGTCGGTTACCCCGTTCCTGCTCGACCGGATCAAGCAACTGACTGCAGGCCGCAGCCTTGAGACCAATATCGCGCTGATCAAGCACAACGCGGTGGTTGGCGCGCGGCTGGCCGTGGCGATGAACGGACAATCTGCCTGACCCAAGCGAGCGCCCCATGTCGATCGACCTCAAACAGCTGAAGTACTTCCTCGCGGTGGCCGAAGAAAAAAGCTTCAGCCGCGCGGCCGAACGGCTGCACATTTCGCAGCCGCCGCTATCGCAGCAAATCATGAAGCTCGAAAGCGAGCTAGGTGTGCGCCTGTTCGCACGCACCACCCGCAGCTTCGAACTCACCGTCGCCGGCAAGGCGCTGATGGCCGAAGCGGCGGAACTGCTGGCCAAGATGCGCATGACGATCGACACCATTCGCCAGATCGACCGCGGCGAAGTCGGACGTCTGCGGGTGGGCATCGTCGGCTCGGCGATGTGGGGGCCGATCCCTGGCCTGCTGGAGCAGTTCCAGAGCCAATTCCCACGCGTGACCTGGACGCTGCACGAACTCGGTCCGAACGACCAGTACGAAGCGCTGCGCGGCAAGCAGATCGACGTCGGCTTCTGGCGCGAACCGCGGCTGGACCGGGACGAGCTCAAATTCGTGGGCCTGCGCCAGGACCTGTGCTTCCGCGAGAACTTCTGCGTGGCGATGCATGAACAGCATCCGCTGGCCAAGCAAAAGCAGATCGAACTGATCGACATCGCGAACGAGCCCATGCTCACCCTGCACCTGGACCAGTCGGCCGAACCGCGCTACCTGATCCAGTGCTGCGTCAACGCGGGCTTTCACCCGACGATCTTCCAGCAGGCGACCGAGCCGCAGACGCTGCTGGCGATGGTGGGCGCCGGGCTGGGCGTGGCGCTGATGCCGCAGACCACCAGTCGGATCGGCTGGCCCGGCGTGAAGTTCGTTCCGATCAAGACCAATCCGCCGTCGGCGAACCTGTATATCGCCTACCCGGTGCAGGACGACGCGCCGGTGGTGCGGGCGTTTCTGAATATTTTGAATCCTGAGGCGGAGTGACCCGTAGGGTGCGCACCCCGTGCGCACGCGGTCACGGCGTGCTGACTTGCGGCTGCTGCTTCACAACGCTGCTTTCGCGAACCGCGTGCGCACAGGTGCGCACCCTACGAAAAATTCTGGTTAATGCGTCGCGCCGCCGACTTCCACCACATCTGCTTCCACCGCCAACGCCACCTCGACCGCCGCGCGCAGTCCTTCCACGATATCCTCGAGCGCCATACTCGGCATTCCCGGAAAAGCCAGCGCCTGCTCCGGCAGGTAAGGCACGTGGATGAACCCTGCGCGCGCCCCGGCCCCGGCCATGTGGTGCATCAGCCCATAAAACACGTGGTTGCAGACGAACGTCCCGGCCGTCTGCGACACGCCGGCCACCAGCCCCCGCGCGCGCATCTCGCGCACGATGGCCTTGATCGGCAGCGTCGCAAAATACGCGGCCGGCCCGCCGTCTACAATCGTGCGGTCCACCGGCTGCTGCCCGGCGTTATCCAGAATCGCCGCATCGTCGACGTTGATCGCCACCCGCTCCACCGACAGCTCGGCGCGCCCGCCGGCCTGCCCTACCGCGATCACGAGATCGGGCTTAAGCAGGTCGACCGCGTCCCGGACAACCTGGTTGGCCAGCCCGAACACGCATGGCAGCTGGCGTACCTCGACGGTGAAGCCTTCGCCCCTCCATCCCTGGAGCGCGCGTACGGCTTCCCATGCGGGATTGATCGTCGCCTCGTTAAAGGGCTCGAACCCGGTCAGCAGAACGGTCCTGGTCATGGTTACTGGTGCATCAAGAAGTAGAGAAGGAAGATATTCGCGACCAGCAGCGGCAGGGCTGTCGGCACCTGCGCCTTGATCACGGCATGCCTGTCCGGCAGCTCGAGGAGCGCCGCGGGCACGACATTAAAGTTGGCCGCCATCGGCGTCAGCAGGGTTCCGCAATAAGCGCTGAACATGCCAATCGCCGCCATCACTGCCGGATTGGCGTGATAGACGCCGACCAGCACCGGAATGCCGACCCCGCCCGCCACCACCGGAAAGGCCGCAAAGCCGTTGCCCATCACGATCGTGAACAACGCCATTCCCAGGCAGTAGACGGCGCAGGCCACGAAACGCGAATCCATGTTGATGTACGAGGTCGTGATGTAGGCCACCGCCTTGCCCACGCCAGTTTCGGTGAACAGCAGCCCGAGCACGGCCAGCAGGTGCGGCAGCACCAGCGCCCAGCCGATCGCATCGAGCAGGCGGCGGAATTCGCGCACGCCCTGCACGGGGGTGGAGCGCGTGAGCAAGCATGCGGCCAACAGCGCCAGCACGGCGGCCACGCCCAGGCTCACCAGGGTCAGGTTCTTGGGATCGAGGACGAACAGCCCGCCGAGCTTTACGTCCTTGAGCAGGGTGGAACCGGCGATGGTCACGAGCGGAATCAGTAACGCCGGCAGGAACAGCTTGTGGCCCAGGCGTGCGGCGCTCGTGCGCCGTTCTTGCTCGGGCAGCGCCTGGTGCCGGCCGTGGCCGACGCCGCCAAGGCCAGCGATCAGCGCCATCGCGATCATCATGGCGCCCGCAATGGCCGGCGGCAGCCGCTCGCCAGCCAGGTAGGCCAGGGCGTACAGTCCCCAGAACAGCGCCGTGGTGAAGCGCCGCGGGTTGGCGCGGTCAAACGCGGACAGCAGCGCCATCGCGGCCAGCAGCAGCCCGATCAGCAGGTAGAAAATCTCGAGGGAGAAGATCACTCGGCCTTCCCTTCATCCCGGATGTGCACATCGAGCCGCCGCAAATTCCAGCTGTGGATGACGAATGCGCAGATCGCGGTCGGCAGGCCCCACAAGGCCATGTGCAGCGGGCTGACCTCGATGCCTTCGGCGCGCAGGATGGTCTGCATCAGGACGATGGCGCCGAACGCGACGAAGATGTCCTCGCCGAAGAACAGGCCGACGTTATCCGTGGCCGCGGCCATCGCGCGGATGCGGTGGCGCAGCCGGTCGGAGAGCTTGCCGGCGGCGCGCGCCTCGGCCGCTCCTTCAGCCATCGGCGCGATCATCGGGCGTACCATCGAGGCGTGCCCGCCCAGGCTGGTGAGGCCAAACGCGGCGGACAGTTCGCGCACGAACAGGTAGACCACCAGCAGGCGGCCGGTGGTGGCCGAACGTATTTTCGCGATACTGGCCTGAGCGTGTTCCTTCAGGCCGAAGCGCTCCAGAAGGCCGATCGCGGCCAGCGGCAGCAGATAGATGAGCGGCAGGTTGCGGGTCTTGATGAAAGCCGCGCCGAGCGACTCGAGGATGGCCTGCACCGGCATCGCGGCCGCAAAGCCGGTGACGCCGCAGGCCGCAATCACCACCAGGGCCGGGTTCGCGCGCAGCACGAAGCCGGCGATGATGACCGCCACGCCGGCGAGCGGCCACAGATTCACTGCCGCCATGCCTTAGTCGGGCTTGACAGGCGTGAAGGCGTCGTTCCCGACCACCGTGTTCCACTGGCGTACGCGCCAGCTCGTCACCAGGCCATGCCTGACGTACGGATCGGCCGCGGCAAAGCGTTCGGCCGGTTCCGGGGACTGGCTGGAGAACAGCAGCACGGCCATGTCCGAAGGTTCGGCCAGCGCTCCGGCCAGCACCATCTCGCCGCGCTCCTGTGCCTGCCACGCAAGCTTGAGGTGTTCAGTGCGAAATTCACCGCGCCGCTCCAGGTAGTCGGGAGCGAGCTCATACATCAGCAAGTAATGCATTGTGCGTCCAGGTAATCAATCGATCCGGCAATGTTACCCGATCCTCGGGCAGTTACAACTTGCCGTTTCGGAAAACTTTACAATGAGTGCTTTGCTTCGGTTCCTTATGCCGCCTTCAGTCGACATCCGCCGTGCGCTGGCCGAGGATGCTCCTGCCCTCACCGCACTGATGCACGCCAGCGCCGCCTATCGTGGGGCGTACGCCGCGATTCTCGACGGCTATGCGGTCACTCCCGCCCAGATCGGGCGCGACCTGCTGTATGTCGCTCTCAAGGACGGGCAGCCGCTCGGCTTCTATTCCCTCGTGCACGCCACCTGCGAGCCGGAGCTGGACCTGATGTTTGTCTCCGATACGGCCCAAGGGTGCGGCGTGGGCGCACTGCTGTTCCAGCACATGCAGGAAAGCGCCCGGTCGCTTGGCATCGGCCGCGTGAAGATCGTCTCGCATCCGCCAGCCGAAGCATTTTACCTGCGCATGGGCGCCCAACGCATCGGCTCGATCCTGCCGGCCGGCCGCGTGACATGGGCGCGGCCCTTGTTGAGCCTGCCGGTCGAGCCTGGTCAAAGTCAGCAATAACGCGGCCAGTCCACACGGCTTTCAGCGATCCCGTCACTTCCGCGCAGCAGTCGTAACGCTGCCTTGATCGTGCTCATGGGCGGCGGTCGGTGCGCCCCTAAGCTTCGTGGCGTATTCGACCACGGAGACGACTATGATGCGCCGACCCGCCCTGCCCTCACGATTCACGCGCGTGACCAGATGGGTTCTGCCTGCCCTGCTGGCGCTTGCCGCGCCCGGTTGCGGCGGAGGATTTGTGGCGATCGGTTACTACGACGATGGCGACGGCTACCATGAGCATGACCATAACCATGACCAGCCCCCGCCAAAACAGCCGGACCCGGCGCCATCCGGCACCGGCCTGTTCCTGTTCGCGGGAGATGTCTGCCAGTGCGACGGCACGCTGGACGGTACCGGCCCGAGCGCGCGCCTGGACGGGCCTGCGGGAATGACCACGGACAGCCAGGGCAACTTGTTCGTTGCCGAACGCAACAGCTCCACCATCCGCAAGGTCACGCCGCAGGCGGTGGTGACGACGGTTGCCGGCGCCGCCGGCACGCAGGGCAGCAGCGACGGCGTCGGCCAGGGCGCGCGCTTTAATGGCCCAACCAAGCTGCAGGTGGACCGCAACGGGGTCCTGTACGTGGCCGATGCCGGCAACTCGACGATCCGCCGGGTCTCGCCGGAAGGCGTGGTGACCACGATTGCCGGTACGGCAGGCGTGTGCGGCAGCGTCGACGGCATCGCCAGCCGCGCCCAGTTCTGCAATCCGCAAGGCATCGCGCTCGACCAGCGCGGCAATATGTACGTGGCTGACACCCAGAACAATACCGTGCGCAAAATCGACGCCGCCGGCAACGTCACCACCATTGCCGGCGCGCCGGGCCTGTGCGGCAGCGCGGATGGCCGGGGCACCGCCGCCCGGTTCTGCCAGCCGCAGGCCATTGCGCTGGACGCGCTGGGCTACCTTTACGTGGCGGATACGGCCAATTCGACCATCCGCATCATCAGCCCGCGCGGCGACGTCAGCACCCTGGGTGGCCGCCCGAACGACTGCGGCAGCGCCGACGGCAATGCGGTCACGTCGCGCTTCTGCCGCCCGGGCGATGTCGAGGTCGATGCCGCGGGCAACCTGTATGTGGCCGATACCGGCAATGCAACGATCCGGAAAATCAGCACGCGCGGGACGGTGAGCACCGTGGCCGGCGTGGCGGGCCGCAACGGCACCGTGCTGGGGCCGTTGCCGGGCGGCCTGGACAAGCCGCAGGGCATGGCGGTGACGGGCAAGAACACGCTCGTGGTCACGTCGAACAACCTGCTGTTGAAACTCGTCCTGGCGCCCTGACCGGCCGGCGCCCCGAACTGAGCATGGCTGCGTTGCGGCTCCTGGCCGCGCAACTGCCCCCGCCGCGCCTTGCCCTGCTCATATTGAAAAAACGCTTACTTCCGCTGCATGATGCGATAAGTTTCCTTGCTCAGCCGTTGTAAAGACACGACTGCAGGCACCAAACCGACCAACCCTTGCGCCGTTTGCTATCTGGCGCACGGAGCAAATTCCATTGCCGAGGTAGACTGGTGTCATGAACACCACGTCCAAAAAGGTCGCTGCGGGCATGGCTGGCTTTGCCAGCGTGCTGTGGCTTGGCTTGACGGCCGCGGTGGCCGCCAGCCAGCGGCGGCTGGTGTTCAATCCCACCGTCAAGCGCGAAGTGCAAAGCCCGCGCAGCAGCGGCCACCGCACCCGTCCGGTGGTGCTGCGCGCCAAGGACGGCACCCGCCTGTGCGGCTGGCTGATGACGCCGCCGCTGCCCGGCCCGCAGCCGGCAGTGCTGTATTTCGGCGGCCGCTCCGAGGAAGTGTCGTGGGTTGCGCGCGACGCCGGCAAGTTATTCCCGGGCATGACCGTGCTCGCGATGAACTACCGCGGCTACGGCGCGTCGCAGGGCGACCCGGCCGAAACGCACATGGTCGACGATGGCTGCATGCTGTTTGACTGGCTGGCCGCGCGCGCCCATGTCGATCCGCGCCGCATCGCGGTGGTCGGGCGCAGCCTCGGCTCCGGGGTTGCGGTCCAGGTCGCCAAGGAACGGGCGGTCCATTCGGTCGTGCTCATCACGCCCTACGACTCGATCCTGGCCATCGCCAAGCGGCGCTTTCGCGCCATGCCGATCGAATACATGCTGCGCCACCGTTTCGAATCGATCAAGTACGCGCCCTCGCTCACGGCGCCCACCTATGTGCTGCGCGCCGCGGTCGACGACGTGATCCCGCACTCGCACACCGACCAGCTGGTGGCCAAGCTCGCCCAGCTCAAGGGCGACGACATCATCCCCGACTCGGACCACCTGAACATCCCCTACCTCGAGGCGACCCAGCAGCGGATCGCCACCTTCCTGCACGGCCAGTTCAGCCTGCCGGCGATGATCGCGGCGGAGCACCGGCTGCCCGGCTGAACTGCCCCCGCACGGCTGTTCCGTAGCCGGCACGCGACACAAAATCCGGAAAGTTGTCTCAATTTATATTTGCTCGAAATAAATTGCGAAGTAAAATCGTATTTGCCATACATAATCGGGCTGATGCATAGTGGCAAGGCTGAGCTGCGAAAGGCTGTCAGCGCGACCACGATATCAATCGTCGAGGCCTCACCAAACTGGCCTGACAGCATCCGCACGGCGAGCCGACGGCGGCACCGCGCTTGCTTGGCAGTGGCGATAAAGCTTGAGCAGTCCCACCCAAGCGGCTATTGCGGCAGGTACAATATCGGATATTCCAGGAGCCAACTCATGAAATTTAAGCAACTCAGCATGGCGGTCGCGGCGCTGTGCATCGCCGGCAGCGCAATGGCGGCAGCCGCGCCGAAACTGGGCATCGTGTACGACGCCGGCGGCAAGTTCGACAAGTCGTTCAACCAGTCCGCCTACGAAGGCGCGGAACGCTTCAAGAAAGAGACCGGCATTTCGTACCTGGAAGTCCAGGCCAACAGCGACACCCAGGCCGAGCAGATGCTGCGCAACCTGGCGCGCAAGAAGCTGGACCTGATCGCCGCCATCGGCTTCTCGCAGACCCAGGCCGTGCAGAAGGTCGCTGCGGAATTCCCGAACGTGCGCTTCGTGATCATCGATAGCATCGCCAAGGGCAATAACGTCAACTCCGTGATGTTCAAGGAACAGGAAGGTTCCTACCTGGTCGGCGTGGCGGCGGCGATGGCATCGAAGAGCAAAAAGCTCGGCTTTGTCGGCGGCATGGATATTCCCCTGATCCGCGCCTTCGCCTGCGGCTACGCCCAGGGCGCCAAGGCCGAAGACAAGAAGGTTGAAATCCTGCAGAACATGGTGGGCACCACCAGCGCGGCCTGGAACGACCCGGCCAAGGGCGGCGAACTGGCGCGTGCGCAGTTCGACCGCGGCGTGGACGTGGTGTTCGCAGTGGCCGGCGGCAGCGGCATGGGCACGCTGCAGCAAGCCAAGGAAAAGGGCAAGCTGGCGATCGGCGTGGACTCGAACCAGAACTACCTGCACCCGGGCACGATGCTGACCTCGATGGTCAAGCACGTCGACGTCGCCATCTACGACGCGTTCATGCAGGTGAAGAACGGCACCTGGAAGCCGGGCATCACCTACAAGGGCCTGGCCGAAGGCGGCGTGGACTGGGTGCTCGACAAGGACAACCGTGCCGTGGTGACCCCGGCCATTGAAAAGCGCGTCAACGCCATCCGCGCCGACATCATCAACGGCAAGATCAAGGTCGTGGATTACCGCGCCAACAGTTCCTGCCCGATCTGATCCCTTTTGTAGCCTGAGGGGTAGCCTGACGACGGGCCACCAAAGCCAAAAACCCACCGCGCCGGTACTTGCCGGCGCGGTGCGCTTTTGAATGAATGGTTTTTATATTTACTACTGATCGCAATGCAGCCAGCCGTAGAATTTCGCAACATAAGCAAGGCCTTCGGGCCGGTGCAAGCGAACGCTGACGTCAGCTTCTCGATCGCCAAGGGCTCGATCCACGGCGTGATCGGCGAGAACGGCGCCGGCAAATCCACCCTGATGAGCATCCTGTACGGCTATTACAACGCCGACAGCGGCCAGCTCCTGATCGACGGCCAGGAGCGCACCATCCGCACCAGCCAGGAAGCGATCGCGCTTGGCATCGGCATGGTGCACCAGCACTTCATGCTGGTCGAGAACATGACCGTGCTCGACAACGTGATGCTGGGCGCCGAAGGCGGCTTCAAGCTCGCCGGCCAGCGCGCGCAAACCGAAGCGAAGCTGCGCGAAATCTGCGAGCGTTATCGCCTGGACGTCGATCCGCTGGCCACGATCTCGGACCTGTCGGTGGGCGCGCAGCAGCGCGTCGAGATCCTCAAGCAGATCTACCGCAGCGCCAACATCCTGATCCTCGACGAGCCGACCGCGGTCCTGACCGCGCAGGAAACCGCGTCGCTGTTCGAAATCCTGCGCCTCTTCAAGGAACAGGGCAAGACCATCATCCTGATCACCCACAAGCTGCAGGAGATCATGGACATCACCGACCAGGTGACCGTGATGCGCGCCGGCCGCGTGGTGGGCGCGGTGGCCACCGCCGACACCTCCCGCGAGCAGCTGGCCGGCATGATGGTCGGCCGCCCGATCCAGAGCGAACTGCCGCGCGCGCCCTACAATCCGGGCGCCGCAGTGCTCCAGGTCTCCGGCCTGCAGCTGGAAGACAAGAACAAGGTCAGACTGCTGGCCGACATCGACCTCACCGTGCGCGCCGGCGAAATCGTCGCGATCGCGGGCGTCTCGGGCAACGGCCAGAGCGAACTGATGGAGATCCTGTCCGGCATGCGCCTGCCCAGCAGCGGCCGGGTCGACTTCCTGGGCAAAGAGCTGCCGTTCGACGGCCGCTCCAACGCCGACGGCCTGCCCGCCACATTCCGCAACCTGGGCATCGGCCACGTGCCGGAAGACCGCCTGCGCGATGGCGTGATCAAGGACTTCTCGGTCATGCACAACACCGTGTTCGGCTACCACGACCGCGTCACCAACGGCTGGGGCCTGTTCAACTTCGACGCGATCGCCAAGCGCTGCGCGCACCTGATCGAAGCGTTCGACGTGCGCCCGAAAAACGCGGACATGCGCATTGGCCTGCTCTCCGGCGGCAACCAGCAGAAGGTCGTGATCGCGCGCGAAGTGTCGGCGCAGCCGAAGCTGCTGCTGGTCGGCCAGCCGACGCGCGGCGTGGACATCGGCACCATCGAAAGCATCCACACCCAGCTCCTGCGCCTGCGCGACGAAGGCGTGGCGATCCTGCTGGTGTCAGTGGAACTGGAGGAAGTACGCGCGCTGGCCGACCGCATCGTCGTGATGTCGGGCGGCCGCATCACGGGCGAGCTGCAGATTGACGAATTCGACACCACCCGCATTGGTCTGTTGATGGGCGGGATGCACAAATCATGAAAACGACTGAACTCCCACGCTGGGCCACTGGCGTTGTCCTGCCCCTCCTGAATTTGCTGTCGGCGCTGCTGGTGGCCGCGCTGGTGATCCACCTGCTCGGCGAAAGCCCGGTCGAATCGCTCGGCATCCTGTTCGATAGCGCCGTTCTCAACCCGGAAGGCCTGTCCTATACGCTGTTCTACGCCAGCACCTTCATCTTCACTGGCCTGGCGGTTTCGGTGGCGATGAAAGCGGGCCTGTTCAACATCGGCGCCGAAGGCCAGATGTACTTCGGCGGCCTGGGGCTGACGCTGGCCATGCTCGCGTTCGACCACACCCTGTCCGCCTGGCTCCTGATCCCGGCGGCGATGCTCGGCGCCGCCCTGTTCGGCGCGCTGTGGGCCTTCATCCCCGGCTACCTGCAGGCCAAGCGCGGCAGCCACGTGGTGGTCACGACCATCATGTTCAACTTCATCGCCGCGAGCCTGATGAACTTCATCATCGTCAAGTACCTGATTCCGGACGGCGAGCAGAACCCCGCCTCGCGCGTGTTCACCCACGCCGCCGAGATGCCGCGCCTGTCGAGCTGGTTCCCGGTCCTGGGCGATACGCCGCTGAACGTCAGCTTCCTGATCGCGATCGCCGCGCTGGCGATCTACGGCGTGATGGTATGGCGCTCGTCGTGGGGCTACCAGCTGCGCGCCACCGGCCTGAACCAGCATGCCGCCCACTACGCGGGCGTGAAGATCAGCCGCATGATCGTCAATGCCATGCTCATTTCCGGCGCGCTGGCGGGCCTGGCCGCGGTCAACTCGATCCTCGGCTCGACCCACTACCTGTCGCTGAACTTCCCGGCCGGCGCCGGCTTCATCGGCATCGCGATCGCGCTCATGGGGCGCCAGCACCCGATCGGCATCTTCCTCTCGTCGGTGCTGTTCGGCGCGCTGATCCAGGGCGGCTTCGACCTGTCGCTCGAAAAACCGAACATTCCGCAGGAGACCTTCATCTTCATCCAGGGCCTGATCATCCTGTTCTGCGGGGCGATGGAAAACCTCTACGCGCCAGCCATCCTTAAACTGATCAACGTAACACGCAAGGGATAAGCCATGCTGGAAGACCTTCATATCGCCAGTATCGTGGTCTCCACGATCCGCAACGCGCCGGTGCTGATGTTCGCAGCCATGGCCGGCCTGTTCGCGGAAAGGAGCGGCGTCGTCGACATTGGCCTCGAGGGCAAGATCCTCGCCTCGGCCTTCGTCTCGGCAGCCGTCGCCTACGTCACCAAGAATCCTTACTACGGGGTGCTCGCGGCGATCCTGGTATCGAGCGCGCTCGCCATGATCCAGGCCTTCGTCTCGATCACCCAGAAGGGCAACCAGCTGGTGGCCGGCATCGCGATCAACATCGCCATGAGCGGCCTGACCTTCGTGGTGGCGCAATTCTTCTTCCAGCAAGGCGGCCGCACGCCGGAGCTGGGCGACGCGCGCCTGCCCGAGGTGATCCTGCCCGGCGCCGCGGCGCTGGAAAACGTGCCGTTCATCGGCTGGTTCTACGGCCATGTGATCGGCGGGCACTCGATCCTGGTGTACCTGGCGTTCCTGCTGCTGCCGATCGTGCACTGGGTGCTCTACCACAGCCGCTTCGGCCTGCGCCTGCGCGCCTGCGGCGAGAACCCGCACGCGGCCGACGCGGCCGGCGTATCGGTCGAGCGCACGCGTTACATGGCCATGCTGGTGGCCGGCGTCCTGTGCTCGTTCTCGGGCGCCTACCTGGCGATCGTCCAGAGCGGCTTCTTCCTGCGCGACATGTCGGCCGGCGCCGGCTACCTGGCGCTGACCGCGCTCGTGTTCGGTAACTGGCGTCCGCTGCAAACGGTGCTCGGCTGCCTGATGTTCGGCTTCTTCTCCGCAGTGCAGATCCAGATCGAAGGTGTCGACCTGCCGGTCGTGGGACGCATTCCGGGTTCGCTGATCCAGATGATCCCGTACGTCGTGACCGTGGTCGTGCTGGCCGGCCTGATGGCCAAGTCGGTGGCGCCGAAGGCGATCGGCAAGCCGTTCGTCAAATCCCGCTAAGCCGCGGTATTGGCCAGGGTGCGCTTTTTCTGAGCGCACCCTGGGCGCAGCCTGTCCTACCTCTCCTGCCCTGCCGTTGTAATCTCTTCCGATCTTCTTGCCGCTCACGCCCATCGCGTGCAGCACATGCTCGTTGCCGCTTTTGCAGGACCCACTTCTGCTAGGCGTGGACCTTATTGGCGGACGCGTCCCAGCCGCCCATTGTGCTGCCGCCAGCACCGCCGCCGATCTTCTGTTGCGTGTACGTGGATTTGATCCTGGCGTAAGCCAAGTGAACCGTCTCAGCAAGCGTTCCGCCGTTGCCGCTGTTCGGATGGAACTTGGAAATCATCACGTTCTCCAGTTCCAGCTTGAAGTAGCAGATCGGCTTGCCTTCGCCATCGGCCCGATAGAACTCGAACACTGCCTTGGGGATCGTCTTGCCCATCGCGCAGTGCTGGAACAGAATCGGGGAAGCCAAGTCGGCCAGCTTGTCGAAACTGACCACGGACAGGTCAGCCTTGGCGTTGGTGTGACCGCCGGCTGTCGAAATGGACGTGGCCCGCGGCTGGTTCACGCTCCAGTCCACGTTCCTGACCTCGATCCATCCCTTGTGCTTCTCGTCGTTCGATTCGCCCTTGATGTCTGCGATTTGCAGGTATGCGTCGATTGCCATTGCTGTCTCCAATTGAAGTAATGGGAACAACAATGTTGCCAACTTGGCCAGCCTCCCGTTTGATGTTAATCATCTTCTACGGGGAAAAAAGGACAAGGGGACTAGACTGGCAGTGGCGGCATTCTTGGGGACCGCTCACGTAACGTGAATCAACCGCATGTCGAAGGCGTGACTATGCCTCGCCGAAACATGCGATAAAGAAACGCAAAACGCGATGCAATGTTGGCCAAGCGCCACCGCTGGCGCCTCTAACCGTGAATTGCGCTGCGTTTTGCGTGATTCATCCTACGGGGCGGCACGTCGCTTTGCAATGCCCGTTAGGGTGGGCGGGTTTCCCGCCCACGCGTTCAACTAACAGGGAAACTGTTCGGATATGGCCGGTGATCGCTGAACGCGTGGGCAGGAAACCTGCCCACCCTACAACGGCGCATAGACCAGAAGGAGCGAGTCGTTGGGGGCTTCGCGCGCAGTTCATGGGGACGCCAAAACGCCCCCAGGCACACGCACAAATATTACGGCCAGATCGCCTTGAGCACGTCGGCCAGGTGATAGCCGCCCTTGATCAGCTGGGTCTTGGCGATCGCGGAGCTGGGCACCGGATAATCGTTCGGCACTTCCAGGTTCCACGTGTAGTAGGTGTCGCCCTTCTTGCTCGTCTGCTTGGTCAGCTTGCCCGCGGTGACGCCGGCGTAAGCATGCTTCGACACAGCCAGCGCATCGTCAGCCCACTGGTACGGCCAGGTCGAAACGTCGCCCGTGTTCTTGGCAAACTCCGGCTGGCTGGCGATCGCGGCTTGCGCGAACTTCTCCGGGGTCTTGGTACGGATGCGGCGGAAAGCATAGTCGACCGTGGTGCTGTCCCAATACGAGTGGAACGGCTTGGTCAGTGCCGCAGGCACGCCTTCCTTGATCGGCTTCGGTTCGCCCGGCGGGATCAGGGCTGCGCTCGTTTGCTCGAGCTTGGCGTTATCCATCAGGAAGTTGTTGCCGCCGCGCGAGTCGAACACCGCGAGCTCGTCCACTTCCGCCTGTTTCTTCGGCACCACGAACTGGCCTTCCTTGTTGACGAAGGCCGCGCCCACGTGCAGCGGCTGGTGGATGTCGCCGGTCATGTGGGTGATCAGGATCAGCGCCTGGCGCTTGGTGAACTTGTGCGGATTGGTCTCTGGCGTGTCCTTGCCCTGCAGGACCGCGATGCACTGCTTGAGCGTCTGCACAATATCGTCTTCGGCAGTGCCGACGTCGTGGTCGTGGTAGTGCTCCAGCTGGAACGGCACGTCGGTGTAGTGGTACTCATGGTGCTTCGGATTGGCGTTCACGTAGTCGACCATCTCCTGCGACTGCGGGCCGCAGTAGTTGCCCTTCACGCAGTCCGGCCAGTTAGCGATCGATTCGAGCGTTTCGCCCGGCTGCAGCAGCGCGGCGACCTGCTTGCCGGCGTTGGTGCCCTTGAGCAGTTGGTCCGCGATCGCGCCGACCGCGCGGTGACCGTCGTTACCCCACGCCAGCGCGTCCATCGACACGAAGGCGGCGGACAGCGCGAGTACACAAGCTAGTTTCTTCATACAGTTCCCTTGTTATGGAGGTTGTCGTTCAGCGCACTTTCTGGATGCGCACGGACGGGGCAAGCGAGGCGTTTGGCGCGCCCACGCCCGGGTTTTTGGCGAGGTAATCGATCAGCGCGTCGAGGTCATAGATCTTGGTTTCGATGCGCTTCGTCCCTTTGGCAAACTCGGCGAAATGGTCGCCGCCTTCGGCCAGGAAGTTATTCACGGCTATGCGATAAGTCTGGGCATCCTCGAGCGGCACACCGTTCAGCTTAACGCTGCCGGGCACCACGCGGCTACCCGCCGGCTTGCTGCTGTCCCAGGCATAGGAAAAGCCGTTCGAAACTTGCAACACAATCGGGTCCGATGCGGCCGGACGATCCCACTGCTGCTCGATCAGACGGTGAAGCTGTGCGCCGGTCAGGTCCATGACCACCAGCGTGTTCCCGAACGGAAGCACTGCCTGCGCCTGGCCGAAGCTGGCGACCAGGTCGGCGCCGGCTTCCAGGTCCTTGCGGATGCCGGTGCCGTTCATGAAGCCGATCTGCACGCCTTGCGCGCGGGTCGCCGCGACCACCGCATCGGCGACCACGTCGCCCAGCGGCGATTCGCCGGCTTCGTTCTGGTGGCGCAGGATCGGGGCGGCGCCCAGGCGCGCAACCGGTCGCGCCAGCGCGGCCTGGCTGCGCTCCTTGACGCTGGCCACGTACTCCGTGAGCCTGGTGTCGGGCGCAAAGTCGCCCTCCTTCATCACCACGTTGCGCACGTCGATGCCCTGCACGCCGCCGGTGGCCGGATCAACAGTCATCTTGATGCGCGAGAGCAGGTGGCCGAAGGACGCAGCCTGCGTCACCACGCGGCCATCCACATTGCACAGGTAGCCCTGGTGCGAATGGCCGGTGATTATCAGGCGGATCGCCGGGTCAAGCTTTTGCACGATCGGGACGATCGCGCCCTCCAGCCGCTCGCAGCCGACCTTGTCAGGCGACTCGTCGGTCTTGCCGCCCTCGTGGATCAAGACCACGAACACCTGCGCGCCTTGCTTGCGCATTTCGGGAATGACCTTGTTGATCGACTCCGCCTCGTCGTGGAACGACAGGCCCGCGACCGCTGATGCGACCGCCACCGAGGGCGTCCCCTGCAGCACCGCGCCGACGAAGCCGACCTTCACGCCCTTGACGGACTCGATGCGGTACGCCGGTACCAGCAGCTTGCCGGTCGCGCTGTCGGTGACGTTCGCGGCCAGGTAGCCGAATTTGGCGCCGCCGAAATTCGGCGCCAGCTGGCAGGCCTTGGACGGACGCGGCGAATCGCAGCCGCCATGCTGCTGGCGCAGCAGCTCCTTGCGGCCGCCGTCAAATTCGTGGTTGCCCAGCGAGCTGACGGACAGGCCCAGCATGTTCAATGCGGAGATGGTCGGCTCGTCCGCCCACATCGACGATACCGCGGGGCTGGCGCCGATCAGGTCACCGGCGGCGACCAGCAGCAGGTCCTTGTCTTCGCGCCGCCATGCGGCCAGCGCGCCGCCCAGCGTGTCGATGCCGCCGGCACGCAGCGACTCCTTCTTGCCGGTGACGGCGTCGGTATAGGTGTACTTGCTCGGCTCCAGGTTGCCGTGGAAGTCGTTGAGCGCGACCAGGTTGATGTCAATGGGAGCGCGCTGCTGCACGCTGGCGCAGCCGGCCAGTGCCAGCGCGACAGCCAACGCGGGAATGCTTGCCCGAAGGGGGCGCGGGACGATCATCGTCAGGATACCTTTTGAAGAATGCAAACTCTAAAGCCAACTGAGGCGAGGCGCATTATTGCATCAACGGGTAGCAATCGGGTCTTTACAGTTGCCGTTACGCCTCACTACCCACTCACCCGTAAACGAAAAAACGGCCGGTGTCGCCACCGGCCGTTTTCATGTCAAGCAGACGAACTCAGGAAATTAGAATTCGTACTTGGCGGTCATCTGGATTGCCCACTGCGATTCGCCCTTGTTCTGGCGGATATCGTAAGGCTTGACCTGGTTGCGCATCGAGTACACGTAACGGCCCTGCGCATCGATACCGGCGTAGTCGACGAAGTTACGCACCTGGCCGCCGTTCGAGGTGAACACCATCTCGTTGATATGGCCCCACTTCTTGTTCAGCAGGTTGCCGACGTTGAAGATGTCCAGGCTCAGGAAGCCCTTGTTACGCTTGAACAGGCCCGGGATTTCCTGGGAAAGGCGCATGTCGAAGCTGTTGGTCCACGGCGAGAAGTCGCTGTTGCGACCCACCACGCCACCGGCAGCATTACGCAGCACCTTGTTGGCGTTGACGATGTCCCAGAACTTCTGCTCGTTGGCGTGGCTGGTCGCGGTGTCGCCTGCGAACACAACTTCACCCGAACCGAATGCCTTCGGGATGTACATCAGGTCGTTGCCGGCAGAGCCGTCGCCGTTCATGTCGTTGGCAAACGTCCAGCTGTACGGCTTGCCCGAGCGGCCTTCGTAGAACAGGCCAAAGGTGGTCTTGTAACCTTCGAAGAAATTGTGCTTCCAGTCGACCTTGGCGTTGACACGGTTCTTGACCAGGTAGGCCGAGTTGGCGGCCACGTCTTCGTTCGGGTTGAACACCGAACGGGCAGCCCAGTTCGAGTTCGCCACCGACGAAGTCAGCGGCGACACTTCGGTTGCGCTGGTGTGGCTATAGGCGACCGACCAGCCGTAACCCTTGGTGAGCGGACGGGTCAGCGACATGGTCAGCACGTTCGAGCCGCCTTCGCTGGTGCGCTTGGCCATCTGCACGTTGCCGTAGCTGTTGTTGCTCAGCGCCTTGTTGGTATTGGTGCAGCCTGCCGTGGTGCTTACCGAACCATTACCGATCGTGTAGCAAGCCGCGGACAGGCCATTGGCGTTCCAGAACAGCTGGCGGCCGTCCGGACCGATCTTGGTCGGCGCGCCCAGGTTCATGTTCTCGTAGTAGAGGCCGTCCTTGGTCTTGATGGTCAGCGCCTCGGCGCCGAAGACCAGGCCGTACCACGGCAGTTCGCTTTCGAACGCCAGGTTACCCTTCCACACCGACGGCTGACGCAGTTCAGACGACAGGTAGTCGACGTTCGCGGCCGGGATCGCGCCGTTGACGGTCTTCTGCTTGTCCGGATCGGGGCTGAAGGTGCCGTCCGTGGTCGGGCACTGGGTCGCGCCGGAACCGCTGCAGCTGATCACGCGGGTGGCCACGCCCGGGTTCGAGAACGGGTTGGACAGCCAGACCGACATCGCCGCGCCCTGGAACAGGCCGGCGCCGCCGCGCAGTTGCATCGCACGTTCGGTGTCGAAGCGGTAGTTGAAGCCCACGCGCGGCTGGAACAGCTTGGTGCCATCCAGGGTCACGGTGTTGTCGTAGCCGAAGCCGCCGGTCGCGCGCACGAAGGTTGCCGCGTTGCCTGCGATGACCGGCTGTGCAGCGGCAGTGTTTGCGATCGGCTTGTTGCCGACATTGAGCAGATCGAGGCGAACGCCATAGCTCAGCGTCAGGTTCTTGTTGAAGCTCCAGGTGTCCTGCAGGAACAGGCCGGTGGTCTTCATCGTGAACTGGGAAACCCCATCATTGAGCGCATACCCGGCCGCCGGCACCTGGACACTGTACGACGACGGACGGCCACGCTTGAAGTTCTCGTACACCGCGCTTTCCACGTCGGCGAGGGTCGCCTTGTTGCAGTCGGCGATTTTGCCGCCCTTGAGGAAATCGTACGTGAAGCGGTTGTCGCACTGGAACGTGTAGTTGCCGAACACGTTCTGCAGGTAGGCGTTGTAGATCGAGTTCTTGTTGTAGTCCGCACCGAACTTGATCTCGTGGTCGCCCACGGTCCAGTTGGCGCCGCCATACAGGTCGGTGGTTTCGGTGCCCAGCACGTTCATCTGGCGTGCATACTCGGTACCCGAGTTGATGAAGCGGCTACCGGTGCGGGTGCCGGCCGGTGCGTCGGCCGGCAACGGGCCGCCAAAGCCGAACGAGATCGACGGCATGCGCGCGCTGTTTTCCGGGACCGAGCTGTAGTTACGCTGCGAAGCCTTGAATTCGGTCGAGAAGGTCGGGGTCCAGTCCGAGAATACCTGGGCCACGGTGGTCTCGATGCTCTTCACGTTCTTGTAGAACTGGGAGTCGAGCGTGACGCCGGTGGCCGAGAAGGACGGGAACACCGGATCGCTCTGCGAGGTCTTGGCGTAACGGACGTTGGCGCGGTGGTTGTCGTTGATGTTCCAGTCGACCTTGAGCATCTGCTCGCGCGAGACGAACTGCGAACCGGCCGGCACGTCGGTGCTGCCCAGGTTCAGGTTGTAGGAGCTCTTGGCGATGTCCTGGAGCTTGGCGATTTCGGCCTGGGTGATGCCCACGGTGGTGCCGGCGTTGCTGCCGATCACGCCGAAATCAGGCGTTGCGCGCGAGCTCTTGCTCTCTTCCAGCAGGGCGAAGAAGAACAGCTTGTCCTGGATCAGCGGGCCGCTGACCCATGCGCCCTTGGTGTTTTCCTTGAACGCCGGCGCGCTGCTGTAGGTGTCGGCGGCGGTGTTGTAGCGCTTGCCGACCAGGTTGTCGTCACGGGTCACGAAGTACGCCGTGCTCTTCCACTGGTTGGTACCGGACTTGGTGACGGCGTTGATGTTGCCGCCGGTATAGCCCTTCTGGGTCACGTCGTAGTTGGCAACGTTCACCTGGACCGACTGGATCGCTTCGATCGAGATCGGCTGGCGTGCGGTCGGGCTGCCGTTGGCTTCCAGGCCGAAGGTGTCGTTCACGTTCACGCCGTCGATGGTCATCGAGTTAAAGCGCGAGTTCTGGCCGGCCACCGACATCTCGCCGCGCTCCTTGTCGGTCTGCGACACGCGCGGGTCGGCGCGGGCGTAGTCCTGCAGGTTACGCTGGATCGACGCCTGGCTCGCCAGTTCGCTGGCGCTGATGCTGGTGCCCGTGCCCATGTTGTTGCGCGAGAAGACTTCGGAACGGGAGGCGCTGCCGGTCACCGTCACGGTCTGCATCTGCTGGCCCAGGGTGGCGTCGACCGAAGCGGTCTCGGCGAGCTGGAGGAAGACGTTTTCACGTTTCTCCGAGACACCGTTCTTGGTGATAATGATCGTGTACGGGCCGCCTGCGCGCAGGCCGCGGGCCACATAGCGGCCTTCCGCGTCGGTCGTGACGTTGCTGACAGAACCGGACTCGGTGTGGATGACTTGAACGCTTGCGCCGGCTGCCGGAGCGCCGTCAGCGTTGGTGATGCGTCCGCCGACGGCCGACGTGGTGTTCTGCGCGAAGGTCGGCGCCGCCGACAACGCAATCGACAAAGCCAGCGCCAGCTTGGTGAGCCGGATCTGTTGTTGAGTGATCATTATATAACCCCAATTTGACTTAATTGTTATTGGTCGCCCCGAAGGACTTCCCTCTTACAGTACTGCAACCCTGTTTTGCTGCATGCGACGCTACCCCGGCACACCGCAGGTGCCGGAATTGTAAGTGCTCAATATGTCAGGAACGTTACGTATCGGAAAAACAACATCAACGGCCCGGATGTTGAAATCGAATATGACATTAGCGTTACCAAGATGACAAATACCTTTTCTCTTCCGGATTTATAGCTTGTGGATATAAATCCACCCGAAAAACCGTCCGGCGCGCACCTCGTGCGTGGGTCTCCCCAGCAAAATCTTAAGGCGCGATTATAAAGGAGGCATTCTTAGACGAAATCCATTCGGGAAATATTTCTCCAAAGGACCCGGTCGGAAGGAAGATTTGTCGCAGGAAGGCCACACATGAGGCCAAATGTGAAGGATTTCCGCCGAAGGTTTGCGATTTATCAAAGCAAAATCTGCAACATCGAGGAGCGCACGGCCAGCCCGGCGGACGGGCCGTGCGAAATTGGCGGGATGCTATTTGGAGCTTGCCTTTTTTACCACGCCGCGCGCCGCAGGCTTGTCCAGCGTGGCGATCTCCGCCTCGAAACGGGCGAAGCGTTCATCGAGCTGGCGCGTCAGGCGCGCCTTGTCGGCGTCGGCCAGGAACGAATAGCGGATGCTGTTGTACGAGGCCTTCTTCACCTCCGCATAATCCGGCTTGTAGCGGCTCGCGAACAGCACGTACTCGTTGGCCAGAGTGTGGCGGGTGACGCCGGCGTCGTCGGTCGAGATCACGTACGGCACCCCATACCTGCGGTACAGCGTGATCGGATGGTTCTCGCCCCGGACCCCGTTGATGAAGCCGTTCGAAGTCAGGTTGATCTCGACCGGAATGCCCTTCTCCTTCATCGTCTTCATGATCCCGATCGCATTCGTCTCGTGCGCCAGGTCGATGCCGTGGCCGATGCGGTCGGCGTGACCGAGCATGAGCGCCTGGTCGATGTGGAACTGCAGGCCTTCCGGCGGCACGTCGCCCAGCGCCAGCTCACCCGCATGCAGCGCCACCTTCACGTTCGGATAGCGCGCCTTCAGGAAGCGGAACATCTTCATGTGCAGCGTGTAGTCGCGCATCGACACCATCTGGCTTTCCTGGCCGACGATGTTCACGCCCACGATCTTGTCGCTGGCCTGTGCCGCCTTGAAGCCGGCCACCATCGACGAGAACACCTGCGACGGGTTCAACAGGCGCAGCACATAGGTCTGGTAGCGCATGGTGAAGCGCTCGTCGTCGATGCCCTTGGCCGCGTCGTCGATCTTGGCGACGAACTCGGTGATCGAACGGAGGTACGCCGGGTCCTGCTCCAGTTGCGCCATCCAGCTGCGCATCTGCGCGTCGAACGCGGCGTCGTCGTTGGCGTTCTGCCAGGCCGCCTTGTCGAAGTCGGGATTGGTCACGAACGGCGACATCTTGAACATCGTCTCGATGTAGGCCACGTTGCTCGCGATCGCGCGCTCTTTCAGCGTCAGCAGGCCTTCATGGAAGTTGGTGTTCGAGACCGCGCCGAAGTAGCCGAAGGTCTGGAAGAACTGGCGGTCCGGCGGCGGCTGGATCGTGCCGTGGTTGTCGAAGTCCTTGCTCGACCAGCGCTTGAGCAGTTCGCGGTAAGTGTGGTCGTCGGCATACACGTCGCCGCTCACCAGGCAGCTGCGCTGCGCGGGTGGTTTGGCGCTCTCCGCCTCGACCACCGCCTTGTCGGTCACGATCCGGAAGCTCTGCTTGTCCACGCACCAGCCCTGCTTGTCGAGCCAGTCGACATACTGCTCGGCGTACAGCGCGCCCGAATAGTGGTGGTGCAGGTCGCCGCCCTTGGGCATCTGCGAGAAGAACAGCGTGAGCTCGGCCAGTTTCGGTTGTGCTCCGGCGATCAGCGCCGCGTAGTGGCGTGCGGTGGCGGCCTCGTTGGCCCGGCCGGCCGCGCCCGGCGTGGCAGCTTGCGCGCTGCCGGCAAGGGCGAGCGCGATCAGGAGGCTGTGGCGAAGTAGCGTGTGCATGGCTTGTGGTTCTCTCGGTGAGGTTAAGACGGCAGGCGGCTGTGCACCAGGTTACCGGCCGCGTAGGTGGCGCGGATGGCGCGGTCGTCGCCCAGCAGCGCCAGCGCAAACAGCAACTCCTCGAGAGAATTGGCATGCGACGTGCGCCGCGCCAGCAGCGGCGTCGCCTTCGGATCGATCACGATAAAGTCGGCCTCCGCGCCGGGAGCGAAGCTGCCGATCGTCCCCTCGAGTTGCATGCTGCGTGCCGCGCCGAGCGTCGCCAGGTAGAACATGCGCAGCGCCGGCAGGTAGCTGCCTTTCAATCGCGCAACTTTATACGCTTCATTCATCGTTTGCAACATCGAGAACGAGGTCCCCCCGCCGACGTCGGTACCCAGCGAGAGCAGCGCGCCCGCGCCGTCGGCCGTCTCGAAATCGAACAGGCCACTGCCGAGGAACAGGTTGGAAGTCGGGCAGACCGCGGTCGCGGACTGCGTGTCGGCCATGCGCGCCCAGTCTTCGCCGTCGAGCCATACGCAGTGGCCGAACATGGTGCGCTGGCGCATCAGGCCATAGTGTTCGTACACCGACAGGTAACTGCGATGGTTGGGGAACAGCTCGCGCACCCAGCGGCACTCGTCGACGTTTTCCGAGACGTGAGTCTGGATGAAGGTGTCCGGGTAGCTGCGCGCCAGTTCGCCCGCCAGGGCAAGCTGCTCCTCGGTCGAGGTGGGCGCGAAACGCGGCGTGATCGCGTACAGCTGGCGGCCGTGCTTGTGCCACTTGTTGATCAGCTCTTCGCTGTCGCGCACGCCCTCAACACAGGTGTCGCGCAGGAACGGCGGGCAGTGACGGTCCATCAGCACTTTGCCCGCGACCATGCGCAGGTTGCGCGCATGGCTCGCTTCAAAGAACCCGTCCACCGACTCGCGGTGCACGCTGCAGTAGACCATTGCCGTGGTGGTGCCGTTCCTGAGCAGCTCGTCGACGAAGAACTCAGCGACGGAGCGCGCATGGGCCAAGTCCTCGAACCTGCGCTCAGTGGGGAAGGTATAGGTTTCCAGCCATGGCAAAAGGCCGGGCCCGGGCGAGGCGATCATGTCCGTCTGCGGGAAATGCAGGTGGGTGTCGATGAAACCCGGGGTGATCACATGGCCGCGATAATCGGCGACCGCAACGCCGGGCGGCAGGGCCGAAGCGAGCGACGCGTAGTCGCCGGCTGCCTTGACCTTGCCGTCTTCGACCAGCAGCAGGCCGTCTTCAATCCAGGAATGGGCATCGCTTGACAGGGCCGGATCGGCGTGAAAATGCAGCAAGCTCGCTCGGTAGGCTTGCATGGGCTGTGTTACGGTCGACATTAGATTCTTTCTGAGGCTACTAGTCTGAAACTGGGGGCCGAGGGCTCGGATGCGGCGCCGGCCGCGTCCCGGGATTCCCACAACTGGAGAAGCTGCGCCGCCACCGAGGCGGCGATCACGGCTGGCGCCTTGCCGGCAATCCCAGGCACGCCGATCGGGCAAACCATGCCGTCGATGCGCGCCGGGTCGATGCCGCGTGCGCGCAGCCGGTGCTCGAACTGCTTGCGCTTGGTGTGCGATCCGATCAGGCCGAACCAGTCCGCGCCGGGACGCGACAGTATCGCGTCCGCCAGCCGCTGGTCAAGTGCATGGCTGTGCGTCATCACCAGAAAGCAGGTTCCCGCAGGGGCGCGCGCCGCCAGCGCTTCCGGCATGTCGGTCGCTTCCACGCTGACGTTGGCCGGCACACTGGCCGGGAACTGTTCATCGCGCTCGTCGACCCAGGTGACGCGGCACGGCAAATCGGCCAGCGCGCGCACGATCGCCGCGCCGACGTGGCCGGCGCCGAACAGCATCAGGTGCGCGCCCGGCGGCGTTACCGGATCGACCAGCCAGCGGCGGCCGTCCTGTTCCTGCATCACGTGGGTGCCGCGGTGGCGCGCGAACATGGGCGCGCCCTCGCCCGCCAGCTGGCGCGCGTTGGCGTCGAACAGGGCGGTGTGCGGCGCGCCATCCAGCGCCGACAGGCGCCACACGTCTTCGTGCCGGTGCCGCGCGAGCAGCGCGGCATGCGCGGGCTCGAGCAGTTCGAACGCAAGATGCACCACCCCGCCGCAGCACTGGCCGAGGCTGGGGCCGAGCGCGAAACGCTCCAGGCGCCGCGGCTGGCCGTCTTTCAACATGTCGCGTGCGATTGCTATCGCGCGCAGCTCGAGGTGGCCGCCGCCGATGGTGCCGTTCAGCGCATCGGCGCTAACCAACATCTTCGCGCCCGGCTCGCGCGGACCCGATCCTTCAACCATGGCGACCGTGACCAGCACGGCCGGCCCCTCTGTCAGCCAGCCGTCCATGTCACGCCGTCCGCGCGCACGCCGCCCGCACGGCGGCAATCGAATTGACGATTTCTTCGCAGGTCGCAGGCGCATTCAACGGCGGATTGACCCGGTGATCGCCGACGCTGGAAATCGCGTCGCGGATCGCAAAGAACACCGAGAACGGCAACAGCAGCGGCGGCTCGCCCACCGCCTTGGAACGGTGGATGCTGTCCTCGACGTTGCGGTTGTCGAACAGGCGCACGCGGAAGTCTTCCGGGCAGTCCGAAACTGTCGGGATCTTGTACGTCGACGGCGCATGGGTCATCAGCTTGCCCGCCGGATTCCACCACAACTGCTCGGTGGTTAGCCAGCCCATGCCCTGGATGAAGGCGCCCTCGACCTGGCCGATGTCGATCGCGGGGTTCAGCGAATTGCCCGCGTCGTACAGCGCGTCGGCGCGCAGCAGCTTCCATTCGCCCGTCAGGGTATCCACCACCACTTCCGACACCGCCGCGCCATAGGCGAAATAAGAGAACGGACGGCCGGTCATGCTCTTCGGGTCCCAGCTGAGGCCTGGCGTGGCGTAGTAGCCGTCGGACCAGAGCTGCACGCGCGCCAGATACGCCTTGGCCACCAGCTGGGCGAACGCAATCTCGTGGCCGCCCACGAACACCGTGTCCGCCGCAAAGGACACCTCGTGCGCCTGGCCGCCGTACTGCGCGGCCGCAAACTGCGCCAGCCGCTCGCGGATCTGGCGCGCCGCATCCTGCGCCGCCTTGCCGTTCAGGTCCGCGCCGGTGGAGGCGGCGGTGGCCGAGGTGTTGGCCACCTTGCCGGTGTTGGTGGCCGTGGCGCGCACCCGCGCGATGTCCACGCCCAGTTCGTGCGCCACCACCTGCATCACTTTGGTATTGAGGCCCTGCCCCATCTCGGTGCCGCCGTGGTTGACGATGATCGAGCCGTCCACGTACACATGCACCAGCGCGCCGGCCTGGTTCAGGTGGGTCACGTTGAACGCGATGCCGAACTTGACCGGCGTGAGCGCCAGCCCTTTCTTGAGCACCGGGCTGGTGCGGTTGAAGTCCTCGATCGCCTGGCGCCGCGCGCGGTATTCGCTCGACGCCTCCAGCTGCGCCACCAGCTCGTGGATCACGTTGTCCACCACCTCCTGACCGTAAGGCGTCACGTTGCGTTCCTGCCGCCCGTAGAAGTTCAGGCGCCGGATGTCCAGCGAATCGCGCCCGAGGTTGCGCGCGATCTCGTCGATCACGTACTCGATGGCGATCGCGCCCTGCGGACCGCCGAAGCCGCGGAACGCGGTGTTGGACTGGGTGTTGGTCTTGCCGCAGGCGGCCAGGATCTCGACGTCGGACAGGTAATAGGCATTGTCGAAGTGGCAGACGGCGCGCGTGGCCACCGGCCCGGACAGGTCGGCCGAAAAGCCGGCGCGGCTGACCATGTCGACCTTCGCCGCCACGATCCGGCCCTCGTCGTCGTAGCCGACTTCGTATTCGTAATGGAAGCAGTGGCGCTTGCCGGTGACGAGCATGTCGTCGTCGCGGTCCGCGCGCAGCTTGACCGGGCGCTTGAGGCGCGCCGCCGCGATCGCCGCCGATGCCGCCCACAAGGCCGACTGCGACTCCTTGCCGCCGAAGCCGCCGCCCATGCGCCGGCATTCGACCACCACGTGATGCGAATGCAGGCCAAGCGCGTGCGCCACCACATGCTGCATCTCGCTCGGGTGCTGGGTCGAGCAGTACACCAGCATGCCGCGATCCTCACCGGGAATCGCGTAGGCGATCTGGCCTTCAAGGTAGAACTGCTCCTGCCCGCCGACGTGCAGCTCGCCCTTGACCCGGTGCGGTGCGCGCTCGAACGCTGCTTGCGAATCGCCGCGCGCAAGGCGCATCGGCGGCAGCACGTAGGATTGCGCGGCGCGCGCCGCCTGCGGAGTCAGGATCGCCGGCAGTTCCTCGTAGCTCACCTGCGCCAGGCGCGCCGCCCGGCGCGCGTTGTCGTGGGTGTCGGCCACCACGATGAAGACCGGCTGGCCCACGTACTGGACCAGCCCATCGGCCAGGATCGGATCGTCGTGGATGATCGGGCCGCAATCGTTCAAGCCGGGGATGTCGGCGGCGGTGAACACCGCAACCACGCCCCGGCTGGCCCGCACGGCGGTCAGGTCGATGGCCGTGATCCTGGCGTGCGCCTTGGTCGATAACCCAAGCGCGGCATGGAGCGTGCCCTGCACTTGCGCGATGTCGTCCGTGTACGTGGCCTGGCCACGCACATGCAGATCGGCCGATTCGTGCGGACGGGACAGGCCGACCGCGGTCCACGCGGCCTGGCTCAGCTCTGGTACGCCTGCGTCGTTCATGTCAGCCTCCCTCATGCCCGCACCGCGAATGCATTCAATGCCTGGGCCGGTAGCGGATCCTCAAGGCGTGTCTCGAACCAGAAGCGGCGCAGCAGGTTCTGCGCGGCCTGCAGCCGGTAATTGTTCGTGGCGCGCATGTCGGACAGCGGGGCGTAATCCTGGGCCAGCGCCGCTGTTGCCATGTCCAGCGTCTCCTCGCTCCAGCGGCGCCCTGCCAGCAGTGCCTCCGCCGCGGCGGCGCGTTTCGGTGTCGCGGCCATGCCGCCAAAGGCGATGCGTGCGGAACGGATGACGTCCCCGTCGAGTTCAAAAGCGAACGCGGCGCACACCGCCGAGATGTCCTGGTCAAAGCGCTTGGCAAGCTTGTAGGTACGGAACCGCACGCCGGCGCGCGGCAACGGCACGCGCACGGACTGCACGAATTCATCCGGCCGCAGGTCCTTGCGCTGGTAGGCCAGGTAAAAGTCTTCCAGCGCCAGCACCCGCTCGCCGCCGGCGCCACGCAGCACCACCTGGCTGCCCAGCGCGATCAGCCACGGCATCGAGTCGCCGATCGGCGAGCCGTTGGCCACGTTCCCGCCCAGCGTGCCGGCATTGCGCACCGGGAGCGAAGCGAAACGCTGCCACAGTTCCGACAGCTCGCCCGGATAATGGCGGCACAAGGCGGCGTAGGCATCGTTCAGCGAAACGCCGGCGCCGATCTCGATCATGCCGTCCGACTCGGTGACCAGCTTGAGCGCATCCACATTGCCGAGGTAGATGATCTGACCCAGTTCGCGCATCTGCTTGGTGACCCACAGCCCGACGTCGGTCGAACCGGCGAGCAGCAGCGCGTCCGGGTGTTCGGCGCGCAGACGCACCAGTTCTTCCAGGGTGCGCGGCGCGTAGAAGCGTTGTTCGCCGCGCCCGTGCGTGGCCAGCTGGTCGCGCGCCAGTTCGCGCAGTTGTTCGGCCAGCGCGTCGCGGTCGAATTGGACGCGCGGCAGCTCGCACATGCGGTGCGCGGCGTCGATGATCGGCCGGTAGCCGGTGCAGCGGCACAGGTTGCCCGAGAGGGCGTCATCGATGTCGCGCCGGGTCGGGGCCTGCCCGTCCTGCCCGAGGTACATGCCCCACAGGGACATCGCGAACCCCGGCGTGCAAAAGCCGCACTGCGAGCCGTGGCACTCGACCAGCGCCTGCTGCACCGGGTGCAGCGCGCCGTCCGGCTGCTGCAAGTCCTCCACCGTGAACAGCGCACGGCCGTCGAGCGTGGGCGTAAACTGGATGCAGGAATTGACCGCCTTCAGCTCCACCTTGCCGTGTTCGAGCGATCCGATCACGACCGTGCAGGCGCCGCAGTCGCCCTCGGCGCAGCCTTCCTTGGTGCCCGTGCAATGCAAATCCTCCCGCAGGTGCTGCAGGATGGTCTGCGTGGGCGCGGCATCGGCCACTTCATGCACTGCGCCACGGTAATAAAAACGAATCGGATCTGGCATCATTATCTCGGATTTAACCCAGCATAAAGGCTAACACTCAGCAACCGGACAATTATAATCAACGGCTTATATTGCTCATCATAAATTTACCATACTACTCACCAGCGGAACGCGGCCCCACGACCAAACTTGCTATGCTTGACCCATGGCGTCAGGAGAGAAAATGTCATTGCACATCGTTCACTTCATCGGTCCGATCAACCACACCTCGGCCTGCACGGTCCGCAACCTGTGCCTGCAGGCGCTGCAAAGCGGCGCCAGCGAGATCGCACTGCACATGTCCAGCGAAGGCGGCAACATGACGGCCGGTTTCGCGCTGCACTTCTTCCTCAAGTCGCTGCCGCTGCCGCTCACCACCCACAACATCGGCAGCGTGGAATCGGTCGCCGTCGTGATCTTCCTCGCCGGGCAGAAACGCTACGCCTGCCCTGGCACGCGCTTTCTCGTGCACCCGCTGCACTGGGGCTTTGGCAACCTGGTGGCGGCCGACCACGCCCGCGTGTCCGAGTGGCGCGACTGCCTCGACTTCGACGCCGAGCGCTATGCCGCCATTTTTGAAGAAGCCACCCGCGGCGCCCGGGTCGGCACCGACATCCGGTTCCACCTGACCGGCAATGCCCGCATCTACACCGCCGACCAGGCGGTCGACGCCGGCATCATCCACCAGGCGATCCAGGCCCGGCTGCCCCAGGCAGGCACCACCTCGCACTGGTGGAATTGAGGCAGCCGGCGAGGCGCGGCCGGCGAGGCGAAACTTGCAAGGGAAATAAGCTTGCCTTAGAATCGGCCTCTGCTGTCGCGAAAATCCGCGGCGGCACCGCGCTGGCCTGCGCCAGCACCCCTTTCAAGCATCTTTACGGTGAGCCTTGGATACCGTACCCCTTTGGGTGCTCTTTTCCGCACTCGTCCTGCTGATCCTCTGCTCGGCCTTTTTCGCGATGGCGGAAACCGCGCTGATGGCAGCCAACAAGTACCGCCTGCGCCACCTTGCAAAACGTGGCAACCGCGGCGCCATCACCACCCTGTGGCTGCTCGAACGCACCGACAAGCTGCTGTCGCTGGTGCTGATCGCCAATACGCTGATCAATGCGATGGCCACCGCGCTGGTCACCACCATCGCGATCCTGTTCTTCGGGCGTGAAGAAAGCGTGATCACGATTGCAACAGCGGTCGTCGCTTTCCTGCTCATCGTGTTCGCCGAGATCACGCCCAAGGTGATCGGCGCCACTTACCCCGAACGGATTTCGCTCGGCACCAGCCTCGTGCTCAAGCCGCTGATGGCCGTGGCCAAGCCGGTGATCTGGTTCGTCAACCTGTTCGTGTCGGGCGTGCTCAAGCTGCTGCGCATCCGCGCCGGCAGCAGCGAGCACCAGCACCGCCTGTCGCCGGAGGAGCTGCGCTCGATCGTGCTCGAAGGCGGCAATTTCATCCCGCAAAAGCACAAGAGCATCCTGCTCAACCTGTTCGACCTGGAAACCATCTCGGTCGAAGACATCATGACGCCGCGCGCCCAGATCGAGGCACTGAACCTGGCCCTGCCGGTGGCGGCGATCAAGAACGAGCTGGCCACCTGCTACCACAACAAGCTGCCCGTCTACGAAGGCGAGATCAACCGGATCGTCGGCATCCTGCATGTGCGCAAGGCCGTGGCGCTCCTGAACCAGGACGACGACTTGACGATCGAGCATTTCCGCGAGCTGCTCACCGAGCCTTACTTCATCCCGCAAGACACCGGCGTCTTTACCCAGCTTCAGTATTTCCAGGAAAACCGGGAGCGGCTCGGCATCATCGTCGACGAATACGGCGAGGTCCAAGGACTGGTCACGCTGGAAGACATCATCGAAGAGATGATCGGCGACTTCACCACCTCGATGCCGGGCGCGAAACGGAGCGACACCTTCGGCTGGAACGCCAACGGCGAATGCCTGCTGGAAGGCTCGACGCCGCTGCGCGACATCAACAAGCGGCTCGACCTCGACCTGCCGCTGGACGGGCCCAAGACCGTCAACGGCTTGCTTCTCGAACAACTCCAGGACATTCCCGATTCGCCAATCTCCCTGAAGATCGGAAACTGTATAGTAGAAGTGGTGCAGGTACAAAACCAGGCCATCAAGGTCGTCAAACTGTTGCGCCCGCCGGGAGCCCGGCGTGCCCAGGCAGCCTGATATCCTGCGCGTGGCGTGGTATGAACGCCTCTGCCGAGCGCGACACGCTTTACAAATTTGATGCCCAGAGGCATCATCCAGACAATCCGGACGGGCTGGCTATCCCCTGCCCGGCGTTTTTGTTGTTCTCCTGGCACTTAATCCACGGCTCATATGGCAGCAGTCCTACCCAACGCGACTTCAGGCACGCCGATGGCCGGTCTGGCGCGTGCGCTGGTGCAGGCGGGACGGCTGGACATGACCCAGGCCGACACCATCCAGAAAAAGGCGGCCGCCGAGAAGAAACCCTTCATTGACGCGCTGCTCGCCAGCGGCGGCATCGACGCCCGCGCCCTGTCCGTGTTCTGCGCCGAAACCTTCGGCTATCCACTGCTCGACCTGTCGGCCTGCTCGGCCGAGGCCCTGCCCGCCGGCGTGATCGACATGCGCCTGATGCAGGCGCAGCGCGTGATTGCGCTCGCCAAGCGCGGCAACAAGCTGTCGGTCGCGATTTCGGACCCCACCAACACCCCGGCCCTGGACCAGATCAAGTTCCAGAGCGAGGCCGCGGTCGAACCGGTGATCGTCGCCCACGACGCGCTGTTGAACCTGTTGGCCGCGCTGGGCAAGAGCGCCGAACAGAGCCTGAACGACCTGGTCGGCGACGAGGGCGAGATCGAGTTCGCCGAAGACGAGCCGGCGCAGGCGACAATGGAGTCGGCCAACGAGGTCGAAGACGCGCCGATCGTCAAGTTCCTCAACAAGATCCTGATGGATGCGGTCTCGATCGGCGCCTCGGACATCCACTTCGAGCCGTACGAGAAGACCTACCGGATCCGGATGCGCATCGACGGCGTGCTGCGCGACCACGCCGCGCCGCCGGTATCGATCCGCGAGAAACTGGTCTCGCGCATCAAGGTGCTGGCCAAGCTCGACATTTCGGAAAAGCGCGTGCCGCAGGACGGGCGCATGCGCCTGATCCTGTCGCCCACGCGCACCATCGATTTCCGCGTCAGCACCCTGCCCACCCTGTTCGGCGAAAAGACGGTGATGCGTATCCTGGACGCGACCCAGGCCCAGATGGGCATCGACGCGCTCGGCTACGACCCGGATCAAAAGGCGCTGCTGCTGGACGCGATCCAGCGTCCCTACGGCATGGTGCTGGTGACCGGCCCGACCGGCTCGGGCAAGACGGTGTCGCTGTACAGCTGCCTGAACGTGATCAACAAACCGGGCATTAACATCTCGACCGCGGAAGACCCGGCCGAGATCAACCTGCCCGGCGTGAACCAGGTCAACGTCAACGACAAGGCCGGCCTGACCTTCGCCGCCGCGCTCAAATCCTTCCTGCGCCAGGACCCGGACGTCATCATGGTCGGCGAGATTCGCGACCTGGAAACCGCCGACATCGCGATCAAGGCCGCCCAGACTGGCCACATGGTGTTTTCCACGCTGCACACCAACGACGCGCCGTCGACCCTGACGCGCCTGATGAACATGGGCGTGGCGCCGTTCAACATCGCCTCGTCGGTCATCCTGATCACCGCGCAGCGCCTGGCGCGGCGCCTGTGCAGCTGCAAGCAGCCGCTCGACATCAGCCGCGACGCGCTGCTGTCTGCGGGATTTCGCGCCAGCGACTTGGAAGACGAGTGGCAGCCCTACGGCCCGGTCGGCTGCGAACGTTGCATGGGTACCGGCTACAAGGGCCGGGTCGGCATCTACCAGATCATGCCGATCACCCCCGCCATCGAAAAACTGATCCTTGCCAACGGCAACGCGATGGAGATTGCCGCCCAGGCCGAGCAAGAAGGCGTGAACTCGCTGCGCCGCTCCGGCCTGCTCAAAGTAAAACAGGGCATGACCAGCCTCGAAGAAGTGCTTGGCTGCACCAACGAATAGGAAGCATATGGCAACCTCCGCATCCTCCAGGAACACCGGCGGCGTCCAGGTCAAGGAATCGGTCTACGCCTGGGAAGGCAAGGACAAATTCGGCAAGACCGTGCGCGGCGAATTGCGTGCGGCCGGCGAGGCGATCGTCACCGTGACCCTGCGCCGCCAGGGCATCATGGTCACCAAGGTCAAGAAAAAGGCCTACCGCGGCGGCAAAAAGGTGAGCGAAAAGGACCTGACCCTGTTCACCCGCCAGCTGGCGACCATGATGAAGGCCGGCGTGCCGCTGCTGCAGTCGTTCGACATCGTCGGCAAGGGCCATGCCAACCCGTCGGTGTCCAAGCTGATCATGGAACTGCGCGCCGACATCGAGACTGGCACCAGCCTGAACAACGCATTTCGCAAGTACCCGCTGTATTTCGACCCGCTGTTCTGCAACCTGGTGGCGGCGGGCGAACAGGCCGGCATCCTCGAAGACCTGCTCACGCGCCTGGCCGTCTACAAGGAAAAGACGCTCGCCATCAAGGGCAAGATCAAGTCTGCACTGATGTACCCCTGCGCCATTTTGGCGATCGCCTTCATCGTCACGGCGGTCATCATGATCTGGGTGGTGCCGGCTTTCAAATCCGTGTTCGAGAGCTTCGGCGCCAGCCTGCCGGCGCCGACGGTCCTGGTCATGAACATGTCCGAATTCTTCGTCGACTACTGGTTGCTCATCTTCGGCACGGTGGGCGGCAGCCTCTATTTCTTTTTCCAGGCCTGGCGCCGCTCGCTCAAGGTGCAGCACTTCATGGACCGCCTGCTGCTCAAGGTGCCGGTGTTCGGCCCCGTCATCCGCAAGGCCACCATTGCGCGCTGGACCCGCACGCTGGCGACCATGTTCGCGGCCGGCGTGCCGCTGGTCGAGGCGCTCGATTCGGTCGGCGGCGCCGCCGGCAACGTGGTCTACCTCGATGCGACCAAAAAGATCCAGACCGAGGTCAGCACTGGCACCAGCCTGACCACCTCGATGGTCGCCTCCAACGTGTTCCCCAACATGGTCACCCAGATGGTGGCGATCGGCGAGGAATCGGGCGCGCTCGACGCGATGCTGGGCAAGGTCGCCGACTTCTTCGAGGATGAGGTCGACGAGGCGGTGGCCGCATTGTCGTCGCTGATGGAACCGCTGATCATGGTCGTGCTGGGCGTGCTGATCGGCGGCCTGGTGATTGCGATGTATTTGCCGATCTTTAAGCTGGGGTCGGTGGTGTAACGCCACCAAATGTAGCTTTTCAGAAAAAATTCGCAGTGACTCGGAGAACTTGGCAGTAAAGTCGCAGTGTTCTCATATAGCTTGCAGTAGATTCGCAGGGCAAGGGGTAGGCAAAACCTTGCCCAGTTGCCTCGTCCCGAGAAACAAAGTCCGGCCCGCGACAGGCAGCCACCGCCCGAGAATGGGCATCCCAGCCTTCTGCCGAGTCCGTAAAGCCTGTGACCTTGCAAAAAGTGCGGCCTCAAATGCGCATGAGTGCGGAACTTGGCTACTCAAGACCAAACGGGCTGCGGTAACGGTACCTCACTCTTCTTCCTCTCGATACACGCTCTAAGCGTCGAGGCGTCTGGGTCACATCAGCATCACCGCTATCGCCACGACACCTGATCGAATTCAATTCCTCCCAACCTGAAAGCCCGACAATGGCTCAGTTCGCTTCACGGCCCTCTTCCGGCTCATAAACGAAAACTTGCCTCAAACCATACAGCAAAAAAATCGATCATGCTCCAGATCACGAAAACCCAGATGGAGTTTCTTACCCGTCAGGCTTTCGGGCAAACCGTGCTGGATTTGGCCGACGCTTTATCCGAGCATTTTGACCGGGAAGATCGACACCCGGCAGTCAACTGGCCAGCTCTGACGCGGGAGGATCGGGTGCGCTTAGTGGATCAAATTGCGACAATTGGTGCAAAGCATGGGTTTGCGCTGCGTGGGGAGCTATATGCACTAGCTGAAGCCTGTGTCACAGTCGGGCCACGAGGCCTGTTGGTGGACACAGTTCTTGAGCATCCAAACCTGACACCACGGGAGAAGGTCAATGTCATGCTTGACCTCTACAACCAATGGGGCGCACCCTTCCGGGGACCAAACTAATGGCTGCCGGAATTACCAGCCCAAATAGTTCTGCAGGCGCCGTTCAACCCTGCGCGCAGGCGGCTTCCAAACCGTGCCAGGGCCAGGGAATGTCTGCCGAAGCTCAAATAAATGGTTTTTCCAGCGGCATGGCGGCTCTGCAAAAAGACTGGCCAAAGCTGAAACCTGCGCAACGGCAACAAAGGCTACAAGCTCTTGCATCCGCACAAGCGCAAGCCAACGGATCCCCTTCGCCTAGATTGGTGAAAATGACCGAGAAGGAATTGAAGGATGATCCGCAGAAGAATGGCATATTCAGCTATAAGGAATGGCAAATCAAGGTTAACCCGAATCTACTGCAGCACAACGAGCTGAGCGCGCAACAAGCCGCCGCGCTCGGCGACACTATTTATCATGAAACGCGCCACGCGGAACAATGGTACCTGATCGCCAGGCGCCAAGCCGAAACTGAGGGGAAAGCGTCTACCATCCTGAAAACATTCCCTCCGCCCGTCGCAAAAAAGGCCGCCTCACAGCCTCTCGGAGCATCCGATTGCCGTCGTCTATGTGCGGACCAACTGTACACGAGCGTATGGGGTGCAGGCTCACAATCCCGCAACACGACGCTCCACAATCTGGGCCCGCAAACGAAGGCATATTTAGAGGCGAAAAAAGCGCATGAAGCGGCGACAAAGTCGGGCGACCAAGCGAAAATAGCGCAAGCAGCGGCCCGGTTGGCAGCTACTCAGCAAACGTATGTGGCGACTTACGCGGCTTACCGCGCCCTTCCGGAGGAAGCGGACGCCTGGGACTGCGGTGGCCGGGCAAAGAAGGGCATCGAGGACGCTTTGAAGCCGAAGGGTAATCATTGATGAGTACACTAGCTGCGCGGGCTTTAGTCGTCCTTTTTGCAGTCGCCACGGCATTCGCCTGCGATATGGCTCCTACTGAGAGATCGGGAAAAATGATGCAGGATTCAACGAAAATCGAAAGTTTGGTTAAGCAACTTGGCCTTGGTAATCACAGCCCAAGGGCAGTGGCTCAGTTGCTGGGCGGAAGGGTTACGGAAGACGAAGGGGAATATACAGTTGATATTGGAAGGCATCCGTTCAAATCCGCCGTCGTTAGCCGTTTCGGGGATCAGATTGATATCGAATTCACTCTCTCGGCTGACTCGCTACCTTTATGTGACATAACTGGTGATGTTCAGGCTTGGGAGGGCGGCCCGCTATCGCCGGACTCCAGCCATCGGGATCTGCACCGCGATTGGGAGTGGAGGACCGTTACAGTCCGGTGCGTCGCCCGCATGGCTCGAATGAGTGGACCACAGCCAGTCAAAGACGATTTGGTACAGAGCGTAGGCTGCCACATATATCCCAAGTAGCAGTTTGGAACAGCTGTTCCAGTCGCATCGCCAGACAGTCGCCGGCAGTAAGCTGCCACCGACCATCGGTGGCAACGCGACGGTCACGCCTGGAAGACATTTCCCACAATGTCGACCATGGCTGGTTCCCCCTCAGCACTGATTCGTACATGAGGGCCTGCTGCGCCAGCAATGAAAGCTTAACTATCGACCTTTAGCTGTTTTGGTCTGCAGTGTGATGCGGCGTACGCCTTCGATCGAATGAAGCTTTGCAGCAAGCGAAGCCATCGTCTCCTGGGGCGCGCCACGTACGAAGCTGAGGTTGATCCAATCCACAGTATCGCCGTGCGTCAGCGTCATTTGTTGCACCGCGAGTCCTGCGGCTGCAATCTCGGACTCGATTCGCTCCAGCGGCAGCGATCCCCGATCGGCTTCGATCCGAAAATGGCGGTGTTGATTGCGGAAAAGTCGCCGCTCCAGCGGCTTGACCAGTGCAAGAATGATCAGGATAAGCGCCGTGGTCGCGACGGCCGCGACATATAAACCGCCGCCGACGGCCAGGCCAACGGCCGCAACGGTCCAAAGGCTGGCTGCGGTGGTCAGGCCACGAATCACTTCCTGACGAAGGAAAAGGATCGTTCCCGCTCCGAGAAAGCCGATCCCGCTGACGACTTGGGCAGCCACCCGTGAAGGGTCGAGTACAACGTGACTGCCGACCAGAGCGTCGGAGAAACCGTATGCCGAGACCAGCATGACCAGCGCGGAACCCAGGCCCACCAGCATGTGCGTGCGCAGGCCTGCGACCGATTCGAGGCGTTCGCGCTCCAGCCCGACCACTCCGCCGAGAATGGCCGCGATCACCAAACGAAGCACGACTTCCCCATGACTTAGCATCAGGGTTGCCAGTCAACTGTAATTATGGGAGTCCTATTGTAGCCTGCTTCGATAACTGGCTGCGGCACCCGTGCAAGCACTTACAAGGCTGATTTGGCAGCCCCGCCGGGATCGCTGTCGCGGATTTCATGGGCACCCGCCGTGGGATTACCGGCGTCGTCGGTCGGCACAAGCTGCTGTGTGAACGCCGTAAAATATGCCGCCCAGTTGTCTAGTCCAAGATCGACCAGCACGGCGCCGTCCTGCCACACGTCATTGTGGTCAATGCGGTCGTTGCCATTGTTGAGAAAGTGCGGCCCGGTCGACCCCTGGTTCATGTGAATGTCGTGAATTCCCGGCTCCCCGTCCCGATAGGTGCGGCCGAACAGATAGACGTCGCAGCCACCCTCCTGCGCCCGGTGCAACAGGCGCGAGAGCGAGGCTGGCGGCTCAGCATACGCGGTGCCATCCATGACATCGCTGTCGCGCCAATGGCCGGTTCCGTTCAGGATGTCCGAACGCAGAAAATCCAGTGCGGGAAGCTGTCGCGCCCGCAATTCGAGAAAGCCGGAATCCATCGCGCGCAGGTTTTGGCATATTTCGTGATGGAAGTCATACGCCAGCCGATAGCGCAGCAAATCATCGGCATCGTCCGTGCCGACGTTGACGGCGCTGTCCCACTGCTCCGAACCGGCCTGCAACCTGACATGCATGTGGTATTGCGTTTCATGCTGCGCCTGCAGGAATTTTGCTTTCATTACCGGCGCGCCAATGACTTTCGCCTTTACTACCCCATAGGTCAGAGCCATGATTCCCTCCAATAAAAGCATGCGTCTTGAGAGTAGTTCCTGGCCTGGCCCCACCACAAGTGAGACCTTGGTGCTGCCCGCGGCGCCCCGCGATGGGAGCTCTGGCGGCCACACGGCGAACGCCCGGCTGGCACGGTGCTTCGCCAAAACGGATAAAGCGCCTAAAATATGTTGATCTAGGGAATGTCCTCACACCGAACAACAGGAGAGCTATGTCACCCGAATCACTCTTATTCGCAGCACCGGGCTCGCTCGGCGCGACGATTGTCGCCTGCGTATTCGGCTTACTCATCGGCAGCTTCCTGAATGTGGTGATCTACCGGATTCCGAAGATGATGCAGCGCGAGTCCGACAATTACGTCGCGCACGAGCTGGGCAAGGAGCTGCCGCACACGGACCGCTTCAACCTGGCGGTGCCGCGCAGCGCCTGTCCACACTGCGGACACCAGATCACTGCACTGGAGAACATTCCAGTCATCAGCTGGCTGGTGCTTGGCGGGAAATGCAGCGCCTGCAAGGCGCCGATCCCGGCGCGCTACCCGGCCATCGAACTGCTCACCGGCCTGCTGTCGGCGCTGTTGGTGTGGTCCTTCGGCAGCGGCTGGACCGGGCTGGCGGTGCTGCTGTTCGCCTACCTGCTGCTGGCGATGACCTTCATCGACTTCGACACCCAGCTGCTGCCCGACGACCTCACCTATCCGCTGCTGTGGGCAGGCTTGCTGGTCAACCTGAATGGCATGTTCGTGCCGTTGCATGACGCCGTGATCGGCGCGACGGCCGGCTACCTGGCGCTGTGGTCGGTCTATTGGCTGTTCAAGCTAGCGACGGGCAAGGAAGGAATGGGCTATGGTGATTTCAAGCTGCTGGCGGCGCTCGGCGCCTGGCTCGGCTGGCAGATGCTGCCCACGATTATCCTGCTGTCGTCGGTGGTCGGCGCGCTGGTCGGCATCAGCCTGATCGTGTTTGCCAAGCGCGCACGCGACAAGCCGATCCCATTCGGCCCCTACCTCGCGGCCGCCGGCCTGATCGCCATGCTGTATGGCGCACCGATCAGCCGCTACGCACAAACCCTGATCGCACAAGGCTGAACCTAGTGTCCTGAATTGCAGATTCGTTGAATAAATATGGCGACAATCAAACTGATACCGCGTCACAAATGCGCGCAATGCCTCGGCCTTGCTGTGCTTTGTTCCTTGTCTCAGCTCGATTTCGCCACATTTATTACTCAACGAACTAGCAATTCAGGACACTAGCCGGGAGGAGCGCATGGAACAAGCCAGGGCAAACGCATTCACGGTCGGCCTGACGGGCGGCATCGGTTCCGGCAAGTCCACGGTGGCCGATATGTTCGCCGAACGGGGCGCCACGGTGATCGACACCGACGTGATCGCGCACTCGCTGACTGCGCCCGGCGGCGCGGCCATGCCCGCCCTGGTTGCCGAGTTCGGCCCCGAATTTGCCACGCCTGACGGCGCGCTCGACCGCGCACGCATGCGCCAGCTGGTATTTGCCGACCCCGGCGCACGCACCCGCCTCGAAGCCATCCTGCACCCGCGTATCCGCGAAGCGACCAATGCCGCCGCCGCGCTGGCGACTGGCCCCTACACGATCTTTGTCGTGCCCCTGCTGGTCGAATCCGGCGACTGGCGCGAGCGCGTCACGCGCGTGCTGGCGGTCGACACCCCGGAGGCGCTGCAAGTGCAGCGGGTGATGGCCCGAAACAGCTTTCCCGAAGCGCAGGTGCACGCGATTATGGCGGCGCAGGCGAGCCGCCAACAGCGGCTGGCGGTGGCCGACGACGTGGTGCTTAATGACGACGGGTTAGAGGCGCTGGTGCCCCAGGTCGAACGCCTGCATGCGTTTTACCTGTCGGAAGCGCAAAGAATGGCAATAATGCATATAGAGCGTTTGTAATTTTGAGCGGCTTGGTTCAGAATCACGGGGTTGCTCGCCAGCCTACATTCAAAGGAATGTCATTTTGATCGTCTACGAATATCCTTTCAACGAGCGCATTCGCACGTTGTTGCGGCTGGAAGACCTGTACGAAAAATTCAAGTTCTTTGTGCAGCAAGAACATCCGATGCAACACCATGTGGCGCTCTCGACGATCTTCGACATGCTCGAAGTGGCTGGCCGCGCCGATCTCAAGTCCGACCTGCTCCAGGAACTCGAGCGCCAGAAACAGAGCCTGCTCGCCTACCGCACCAATCCCAACGTCGCCGTGGACATGCTCGACGCCGTCTTGGGCGAGCTGGACCAGGTCAGCAGCGCGCTGGTCGCGGCCCAGGGCAAGACCGGCCAGAACGTGCGCGACAACGAATGGCTGATGAGCATCCGCGGCCGCACCATCATCCCGGGCGGCGCCTGCGAATTTGATTTACCCTCGTACCACGCATGGCAGAAGCGCCCTGCCGAGCAGCGCCATGCGGACATCATGAACTGGTTTGCACCGCTGACCCCGCTGTGCGCCGCGCTGGCCCTGGTGCTGCGCCTGCTGCGCCAATCGGGCGCGCCGATCAAGCTGGTCGCGGTGGCCGGCAGCTACCAGCAGATGCTGCAGGGAAAGGTGTACCAGATGCTGCGCCTGTCGGTGGATGAGACGCTGGGGGCGATCCCGGAGATCTCCGCTAACAAATATATGCTGTGGGCGCGCTTTACCACTCAAGGCGGGGACCTGAAGCCCAAGCCGCTGGAAGGCGACGTGCCGTTCGAGCTCACGCTTTGTAATTTCTAGGATAGCTGTATTGCCATGACCGTTGTCTCCTGCCCGACCTGCGGCAAAAAAGTCGAGTGGACCGAAGCAAACAAGTACCGCCCGTTCTGTTCCGAGCGCTGCAAGAAGATCGATCTGGGTGCGTGGGCGGAAGAAAAATATTCGATTCCCGGCGCTGCGCCAACCGACAATCCGGACGAGCCGCCGACTGAAGGCTAACCCGTGCCGGAGGCGTTGGGGTGCGCACCAGTGCGCACGCGGTCACTGCATGCCGACTTGCGGCTACTGCATCGCTACGCCGCGTTTGCGAACCGCGTGCGCACAGGTCCTCGGCGGCCCCGCGCCCCCTACGATTCTGCATCCGCAAACAGGTGGGGTTTGCTCCGCGTCTTATTCCAGCGGTTCCTGGCTCTTGGCCTGGCCGAGCAGCTCGAGCGAGCGCACGGCAACGTGACGGACACGCGCCCACAGCGTGTCATGTTTGAAGGATGCACCAGCATACGCGCGCTCGCCCTGCACCAAGGATGTCAGCATATTTCCTCCGCAATGAGATAATTAGTCCTGGTCATCATAATGACGAGGCCTATTGGCGGCCAATTTTCTTTGACCATACGCAGTATTCAATCCGAGAATAATCGCCGCCGCCCCCATGACTGTCGAGGATATCTGTCGATGAATTTTCAAACGTTCGACCTGAATCTGTTGCGCATTTTTGACGCGGTAATGACCGAGCAAAACATCACGCGCGCTGCGGAGCGCCTTTCCACTACCCAGCCCGCCGTGTCGAACGCCCTCAAGCGGCTGCGCGAAGCGGCCAACGACGACATCCTGGTGCGTACCGCGCGCGGCATGAAGCCTACCGCGCGCGCGCTGGAAATCTGGCCGGCGGTGCGCTCGGCGCTGGCCACGCTGGAAGGCGTGATGAATCCGGAACGGTTCGACCTGGCCTCGACCAAGGCCAGCTTTCGCATCGCGATGGCCGATTCGACGGCCACCCTGCTGCTGCCTCAGGTAATGGAACGCATCCGCAACGAGGCGCCCGAAATCGATATCCGGCTGGTGCCGCTCACCGGACGCGACCCGCGCCCGATGCTGTTCAATTCGCAGGCGGACCTGGCGGTCGGTTCCTTCCCGGGCGTGCTGGCCCAGCTGCGCGACGGCCAGCAGCGCGACATTACGCTGCACCACCAGCGGCTCTATAGCGGCGAGCCGGTGTGCATCATGCGGCCCGGCCATCCGCTGGCGAACGAGGAACTGACGATCGACCGCTACTGCGACGCGCTGCACGTCTTGGTCAGCTTTTCCGGCAGCCCGACAGGGCCGGCGGACGACCAGCTCGCCGGGCTGGGACGCACGCGCCGGGTGGCGCTGACGGTGAACCAGTTCTCGACCGCGTTCCACATGGTCGCGTGCAGCGACCTGATCTCGGTCGTGCCGCGCCACCTGATCGAGGCCGACAGCGCTGGCAACCGCCTGATCATCAAGACCCTGCCGTTCCAGCTGCCGATGGTGTACGTGGACATGCTCTGGCACGAGCGCGACATGACGCGCCCGGCGCACAAGTGGCTGCGCGAGACGATCATGCGCATTCCGGCGGTGGCGGCGCACGACGGGTGATCGCCCCCGCCGCGCGCGCCGCGGCGATCAGGCGGTGACGCTGATGCCCTGCGGGACCAGCACCGGCTTGTTGATGCTGCCGTAGCGGTCCATGAACAGCCCTTCCAGGCTGATCTCCGGCTGGCGTCCCGACACCAGGTCGGCGGTCACCCGCGCCGAACCGCACGCCATGGTCCAGCCCAGCGTGCCGTGTCCGGTATTGAGGAACAGGTTGCGCAGCGGGGTCGGTCCCACCACCGGGGTGCCGTCCGGGGTGTTCGGGCGCAGCCCGCACCAGAAGCTCGCCTGCGACACGTCCCCGCCCTGCGGGAACAGGTCGGTCACCGAATGCTCGAGGATTGCGCGGCGCTCAGTGCGCAGCGTCAGGTCGTAGCCCGCGATTTCGGCGGTGCCGCCCACGCGGATGCGGTCGCCCAGGCGGGTGATCGCCACCTTGAAGGTCTCGTCCATCACGGTCGACTCGGGCGCGCCCGAGGCATCGGCGATCGGCACGGTGATCGAATAGCCCTTGACCGGATAGACCGGAATCTTGATGCCGATTTGGCGCAGCAGGAACGGCGAATAGCTGCCCAGCGCCAGCACGTAGGTGTCGGCCTTGAGATCGCCCTGCGAAGTGACCACGCCGGTGACCTTGTCGCCTTCGGTTGCCAGCCGCTCGATCGTCACGTTGTGGCGGAACTTGACGCCCAGTTCCCTGGCCATTTCGGCCAGCGCCTGGGTGAACTTGAAGCAGTCGCCGGTCTCGTCGCCCGGCAGCTGCAGGCCGCCGACGAACTTGCCGCGCACCCGCGCCAGCGCCGGCTCCGCCGCCTCGCAGCCCTTCGGGTCGAGCAGGTGGTACGGCACGCCGGACTGCTGCAGCACGGCGATGTCGGTGGCGGCGGCATCGAGCTGCTGCTGGGTGCGGAACAGCTGCAGCGTGCCCTCGGTGCGCTCGTCGTACTGGATGCCGGTGTCAACGCGCAGCTGCTTGAGCACGTCGCGGCTGTACTCGGCCACCCGCACCATGCGGCTCTTGTTGATCTCGTAGCTCTTGTGGTTGCAGTTGGCGAGCATCTGCAGCATCCAGCTCCACATCTGCATGTCGAACTTGGGGCGCACTACCAGCGGACTGTACTTCATCATCAGCCACTTGATGGCCTTGAGCGGCACGCCGGGACCGGCCCACGGCGTGGCATAGCCGGGCGAGATCTCGCCCGCATTGCCGAAACTGGTTTCCATGCCGGCGGCCGGCTGGCGGTCGATGACCGTCACCTCATGACCGGCCTTGGCGAGGTAGTACGCAGACGTGGTGCCGATGACGCCGCTGCCCAAAACGATGATTTTCACGGATATCCTTCAAACAGATGGGTTAACTGCCTGTCCTTGCATAGCGCAGCTGATCGAGCCATTCAAGCAAGGGGATGGTTGCGGGCAGCAGCGGGGTAACGTCCACTAGCCCTTGCCACGCAAAAGCCTGCCCTTCCAGGCTTTGCGGTTCGCCGCGCCAATCGCGGCTGATGTAAAAATACAGGCGCACATGCGCGTGCTCGTACACGTGCTCGACGCAGCACCACGGCTCGGCGCTGACGATCGTCACGCCCAGCTCTTCGACGAATTCGCGCTGCAGCGCGCTAAAGACGTCCTCGCCCGGCTCGACTTTCCCGCCCGGGAATTCCCAGTAGCCTGCGTACGGCTTGCCGGCCGGCCGCTGGCCCAGCAGCACATCGCCGTTCTCGCGCGTCAGGATGCCAACCGCGACGTCGACCGGCTTGGCCTTCGCCTCAAGCATGCCGCGCCCCGTCCGGCAGGCGTCCGGCGTAGTCCTTCGCGAACTGCCAGGCCACGCGTCCGGAACGCGACCCGCGCGCGAGCGCCCAGCGCAGCGCCTCGGACCGTGCGTCCTCGATCTGCTGTTCGCTGCAGCCGAAGCTCTCCAGCCAGTGGCCGACAATCGACAGGTAGTCGTCCTGGCGGAACGGGTAGAACGAGAGCCACAGGCCGAAGCGCTCGGACAGCGAAATCCTCTCCTCCACCGTTTCGCCCGGGTGCAGGTCGCCGTCCTCGCCCGCGGTGTAGCTGGCGTTGTCGGACATCCGCTCCGGCATCAGGTGGCGGCGGTTGGAGGTGGCGTAGATCAACACATTGTCCGACTGCGTCGATACGCTGCCGTCGAGCGCGACCTTGAGCGCCTTGTAGCCGGCTTCGCCCTCCTCGAACGACAGGTCGTCGCAAAAGATGATGAAACGCTCCGAACGAGCAGCCACCAGGTCGACGATATCCGGCAGGTCGACCAGGTCGGCCTTGTCCACTTCGATCAGGCGCAGGCCGTCGTCGGCGAACTGGTTCAGGCAGGCCTTGATCAACGACGACTTGCCGGTGCCGCGCGCGCCGGTCAGCAGCACGTTGTTGGCCGGGCGGCGACGCACGAACTGGCGGGTGTTCTGCTCGATCGCCGCCTTCTGGGCGGCGACGTGCATGAGGTCCTCCAGCCGGATGGTCGACGGGTGCAGCACCGGCTGCAGGTAGTTCCCGCCGCCAGCCGCGCGGCGGCGCCAGCGAAAGGCGAAGCTGCGTTTCCAGTCCGGTTCGCGCGGCACCGCCGGGGGCAGCACTGCCTCCACCCGCGCCATCAGCGCTTCGGCCCGGGTCAGGAACTGTTCGAGCGGAGTCATGAAACTTACGAACGGTAGTCGGCGTTGATGCTCACGTAGTCATGCGACAGGTCGCAGGTCCAGATGGTGGCGCTGGCCTCGCCCCGGCCGAGCTTGACCCGGACCAGGATCTCAACCTGCTTCATCACGCGCTGGCCGTCCTCTTCCCGGTAGTCCGGGTTGCGGCCGCCGTTTTTCGCGACCCAGACGTCGTCCAGGTACAGGTCGAGCTTTGCCGTGTCCAGGTCGTCCACGCCGGCATAGCCGATCGCGGCCAGGATGCGGCCCAGGTTGGGGTCGGATGCGAAGAACGCGGTCTTGACCAGCGGCGAGTGCCCGATCGAGTAGGCGATCTTGCGGCATTCCTCGATGTCGCGGCCGCCTTCCACCGTGACCGTGATGAACTTGGTCGCGCCTTCGCCGTCGCGCACGATCTGCTGCGCCAGGTTGCGCGAAATGTCGGTCACCGCATCGCGCAGCGCCGCGTATTCGGGGCTGTCGGTGCTGTTCACGGTAAGCGTGCCGGCGCCGGTGGCCACCACGATGAACGAGTCGTTGGTCGAGGTGTCGCCGTCGATCGTGATCGAGTTGAACGAGCGGTCAGCCGCAAAGCGCACCAGTTCTTCGAGCACCGGCTGCGCGACCTTGGCGTCGATCGCCAGGTAGCCCAGCATGGTGGCCATGTTCGGGCGGATCATGCCGGCGCCCTTGCTGATGCCGGTCATCGTCACCGCATGGCCGCCGATCGTGACGGTCCTGGACGCCGCCTTCGGCTGGGTGTCGGTGGTCATGATCGCTTCGGCCGCGTTGAACCAGTTATCCAGCTTGAGGTTGGCCACGGCGTCGGGCAGCTTGGCGACGATCTTCTCGACCGGCAGCGGCTCAAGGATCACACCGGTCGAAAACGGCAGCACCTGCTGCGCATCGACGCCAAGCAGGCGCGCCACTTGCGCGCAGGTAGCCTGGGCGTTGGCCAAGCCCGGCTCGCCGGTACCCGCGTTGGCGTTGCCCGTGTTGATCACCAGCGCACGGATCGGCTTGCCAGATGCCAGGTTAGCCTTGCAGACCTGCACCGGCGCCGCGCAAAAGCGGTTCTTGGTGAAAACACCGGCGACGCTGGCGCCTTCGGCGATCTTCATCACCAGCAGGTCCTTGCGGTTCGGCTTCTTGATACCGGCTTCGGCGTAGCCGAGTTCGATGCCGTCGACGGGTTTCAGGTCGGCTGCAACTGGGAGCGGAAGATTGACGGCCATGACGTTCTCTTGCGTGGAAAATGTTGAATCCGATATTGTACCGTCATGCAGCAGCAATGGGCGCGGGCGCGCTTGTTTCCGCGCTGACTTTTGGTGGGGGAGGATTAACCTGGACGAATAGCCTCCGGGCGGGGCTTCTCGCCGTATGCGTGGCCGGCAGCGGCGCCGGCCACGCTGGGCTTGGTTCAGGCTTTGACGGCACCCGGGCGGCCGCCGGGGTGCTGGCGCAGCGCATCGAGCGCCTGGCCAAAGCCGTTGAGCGAGACCGGCAGCACGATCTGCCGGCCGCCGTCCATCAGGTACGCGAATCGGGCTTGCTTACCGGAAAGCCAGACTTTCAGCACGGGCTGCGCCATGCGTCCCACGGCCTCGCAACGCAGCGCGTCGCAGTCGCCGATCGGCAAGCGCATGTCCGGCTGGGCATCGACCTTGATCCCGATCCCGGCCTTGCGCACGGCATTGGACGAAAAGCGGGCGCGCAGCGTCGGCACCTCGGGCGAGTCGGCGAAATCGACGGTCAGCCCCAGCACCACCTGGCGCGCCCGCGGGTTGACCGACACCAGCTGCGAGATCATGCAGCGCTCGACATCCCGGTTGCGCGCGTCGCGCGCCACGGCGCACAAATAGCCCCAGTTGCCGAAACGCTGCTCACGGGTGACGCGCGGGGCGCCAGGCACCCCGTCCGGGGCGGCCTGGGCCGCACTGCCCGTCGCCGCCCAGAGCAGCACGGCCAGCGCGAGGC
>NZ_SPUM01000078.1 GCF_004614195.1 Massilia horti
AGCGGATGCAAACTCTGCTCAACCGTACAGCGTGCGCACAGGTGCGCACCCTACGGAGAGCTGGGGCTTGCCTTACGCCTGCTCGCTCGGCGCCGACATGTCGCGCGGCGGCGCCAGCTTGATCGGGGCAGCCTTGGCCGGATACAGCGCCTGGCAGTCTTCGTAGATGGTCCCGATCGCCGCCATGTCGGTGTGCTGATCGCCGGTCATTTCCAGGATATCGACTACGCGCATCTCTTTCTTGCCGTAGTCGATAGCGACCAACAGCACCGGCACGCCCGCAGTGCGCGCCAGGTGATAGAAACCGCTTTTCCAGTGTGGACGATAGCTGCGCGTGCCCTCGGGCGTGATCGCGACCCAGCACCATTTCTCCGACAGCATCCGCTGCGCGAGCTGGCGCGTGGAGCCCATCGGCGCGCTGCGGTCGACCGGTACGCCGCCCCAGTAGCGCATCACGGAACCCATCGGCCCCTTGAACAGCGTATCCTTGGCCAGCCAGCGGAACTGCAGGCCGATCGTCCACTTCGCGAGGATGCCAACTACAAAATCCCAGTTCGACGTATGCGGATAAACGACGGCGATCCCGTGCGGCCCCGGCAGCGGCTTGAAATACACGTTCCAGCCGAACAAGCGCAAAATGCGCAGCGCGGTGCGCTGGCCCCATGTGGGAAGTGACGCCGGTTGCAGTCGGTAATCGCTCATCGTCTCTCCGTCGGGTGCTTGTTCCAGCCCCTGTGTGTGTGCTGTCCCGGGGCGATGCGCCGCGAAAACCAGCGGTGAATTCTATAGCGGCCAAAAAAAGGCGACAAGCGAAAAACTGGTGCGCACAGCGCGCTGCCGGTATCATGCGCTGGCTAATCGAAAGGGACCACAATGGATATCACGATTTACCACAATGCTCGTTGCGGCACCTCGCGCAACACACTGGCCGCCATTCGCGAGGCCGGCATCGAACCGCGCGTGGTCGACTACCTGGCCACGCCGCCATCGAAGGACGAACTCAAGCAGATGATCGCGCAGGCTGGCCTCACCGTGCGCGAGGCAATGCGAGCCAAGGAGGCGGTGTACGCCGAGCTTGGGCTGGACAACCCGGCGCTCTCCGACGACGCGCTGCTCGATGCGATGTTGGCGCATCCGATCCTGATCAACCGCCCGTTCGTGGTCACTCCCAAGGGCGTGCGCCTGTGCCGGCCGGCCGAGCGGCTGCAGGAGATCCTGTAACGTAAACACCGCGCCCGTTTGCCGGGCGCGTGGCCCGTGCGGTATCGTGGGGTTTTGAGCAGACGGAGGGGCGATGAGAACAATCAAGCTGCCGTCCGGCCGCGCGCTGCCGGTACTCGGGCAAGGCACGTGGTACATGGGCGAGAACCCCAGCGAGCGCGGGCGCGAGGTCGCGGCCCTGCGCCTTGGGCTCGACCTGGGCATGACGCTGATCGACACTGCTGAAATGTATGGCGAAGGCGGCGCCGAAAAGGTGGTGGGCGAGGCGATCGAAGGGCGGCGCGACGAGGTTTTCCTCGTCAGCAAAGTCTATCCACACAACGCCAGCGTGGCCGGGATGCGAGCCGCCTGCGAACGCAGCCTGCGTCGCCTGCGCACCGACTGCCTGGACCTGTACCTGCTGCACTGGCGCGGATCGGTGCCGCTGGCCGAGACGCTGGACGGCTTTGCGGCGCTCAAGCAGGCCGGCATGATTCGCGACTTCGGCGTGAGCAACTTTGACCGTGACGACATGCTGGAAGCAGCGAGCCTGCCGGGCAATGCGGGAATTGCAGCCAACCAGGTGCTGTACAACCTGGCGCGACGCGGGATCGAGTGGGATCTGCTGCCGTGGTGCCGCGAACAGGGTGTGGCGGTGATGGCCTATTCGCCGCTGGAGTCAACGCCGGCGGAGCAGGCCGACCTTCTGCGCAATCGCGGCCTGCAAGAAGTGGCGCGCCGACACGAGGCTACTGGCGCGCAGATCGCTCTGGCATGGCTGCTGCAGCAGGAAGGTGTGTGTGCGATTCCAAAGGCAGTGCAGCCCCAGCATGTGCGCGAGAACCGGGCCGCGCTCGACATTCGGCTGTCGCCGCAGGATCTGGCGGAATTGGATGCGGTGTTCCCGCCGCCGAAACGGCGCGTGCCGCTCGACATGCGGTGACGGCTTCGACATAGCTGACGGCGCTCGCAGTTCCGTAGGGGGCGCGGGGCCGCCGAGCACCTGTGCGCACGCTGTACAGTTGAGCAGAGTTTGCACCGCGTGTGAACGAGTCCTCGCCGGCCGCGCGCTCCCCACGTTTCTTCATGCGCACGTCGTCAGCGTTTGCGCCCGCAATTATTCGTTACCGTAGAGGGGCACGTAGGTGCCAACTCTGCTCAACCGTACCGCGTGCGCACAGGTGCGCACCCTACGCCGCCTCATGCACACGGTCAGCGCTTAATCCCGCGGCTACTCGAACTCAATCAGCAACGCCTGGTGATCCGACCCTTCCTCGCTGCCGTCGATCCGCATGCGCCGCAGCCGCGGCGCCAGGTCGGCGCTGACGAACGCGTAATCGAAAGTGAACGGCAGCCCCGCCTCGGGCGAGTCATCATGCAGGCCGACAGTGGGCGCATGGCGCCGCCCTGGCTGGAGCACCTGCCAGGCATCGCGCAGTGGCTGGACGCCATCGCCGAACGGCGCCAGCAGGCGCAGGTATTCGGCCGAGTGCGGCAGCATATTGAAGTCGCCCGCGAGGATCGCCAGCCCACCGCGCGGAACGGCCTCGAACGGACCGGCCGCCGCATCGCCCGGGCGAGCGCTACGCGCATGCAGTGAGGCCTCCCGGTGCACGGCGCGCAGCTGGTCGATCTGCGCCGCACGCTGGCGCTCGGAAAAATATTCGAGATGCGCGGCCGTCACCCGCAAGATGCCCAGCGGCGTATCGAGCGTGGCTTCGAGCGCGATTCGGGGCATACTCATCACTTCAGGGTCGACCGGCCACGGCAGCGAATGGCGCAATACCTGCAGCACCGGATGGCGCGCGAACATCATGCTGCCCATCAGGCGCCGGCCGCCGCGGGGGCCACGCGTGTCGGCCGCGATGCCGGAAACGGCCGTGTAACCGGGCAGGCGGCGAGCCAGCGCGTCGAACTGGTCGCCGCAGTCGCTGCCGTCGCGAGCCGGGTAGCCGCAGGCAACCTCTTGCAGACACAGCACGTCGAAATCGGAGAACCGGTCCAGGCATGCGATGATGCGATCGAGATTGACGTTGCCGGTGGGGCTGCGGCCAGACTGGATATTCCAGGTGATGAGCTTGAACATGGGCGTCCTTGTTGATGTCCGCTCAGGCTAGCGCAGGGGCGGGCTCGGCATCTGACGCACATCAGGCGTGTGGAACAAGACGTATCGAAACCGTCGGACGTTTCCACGGCGCCTTACGAGGTCCTCTCATGGGAGTGACGATGTTTACGATGATCATTCTGCTCTACCTCCAGCAGGGAACCGACGTGACGCTGGACCACGCCGGCCTGCGCGGCGAGTTCCGCACCAAGGCCGAGTGCGAAGCGGCGGCCGTACGGTTACGCGGTCCGGTGCCCATACCAAGCAAGTATTCCGCCGCGTGGCATGACGTGCTGTGCATCCCGATCAATCGGCAGGTGCGGGTCAATGAGGGGCAGCCAGTGGACCTGGGCAAGCTGCTGCAGAAAACACCGCCGCTGGGATGCCAGACGGAAGGCTCATGGCGCAGGATCGCCGAACTGTGCCAGCCGTCGCAGCACCGGTAACGAATGCTGCGCCGGTGCGCCGGCTCGGGCGCGTGCTGTGGCAAGTTATGGCCCGCGCCATTGATCACTCGGACGTGCTCGGACTCCAGAACACCTGGTGTACCGCAGGCACCGTGGAAATCCTTTGGACCAGCGCGTCCAACTCCTCGCCGTCAACCGAGTTCGCCGCCAGCGTGGCTTCGATCTCGATGTCGGCCTGGCCAAAGGGGTGGATGTCGATGTCGCGCGCCGGGTAGCTGCTGCGCGCCAGTTCCTCTTCGAGCTTTTCCATGACCATCCGCTGTTGGGTCCGCTCCGCGATCACGTAGACGGTGTTCGTGACCTCGGCCGAATCCACGTCCAGGGGCTTGCGGTTGATGGTGTTGACAATCGGACGCAGCAAAGTATTGGCCGCAAGTACGAACAAGGTGGCCAGGCCGGCCTCCAGGATCAGGTCCGCGCCCGCCGCAGCTCCCACCGCGGCCGCTCCCCACAGCGTGGCGGCCGTATTGAGCCCGCGCACGTTTCCCTCTTCGCGCATGATGACCCCCGCGCCGAGAAAGCCAATCCCGGATACCACATAGGCCGCGACGCGGACCGCGCCATCCGGCCCATGCAGGCGGTTGGCCATATCCACGAACGCTGCCGCCCCAACCGCCACCAGCACGTTGGTGCGCAACCCCGCGGTTCGCTGGCGATATTGGCGCTCGAACCCGATCGCCGCGCCGAGCACGAACGCAGTGAGGAGGCTGACGAGCGTATCGAGCAGGGATGCAAGGTTGATGTTGCGCACGGCCTCCATATCCAACTCCTGCTGTGAACGTTACTGCCTGACGCTCGCTCTTTGGCAGCGGAAGATAATAGGCTCAGTTGGGGGCGAGGGCAAACAGCGAGGCCTCGTGCGCCAGTTCGGTCAGCGCCGGTTTGATGCCGAGGAATTCAAAAGTTTGCCAGACCATACAACCGCTGGCGGGCGCGCGGCGCGCATGTCGCGCCGGGCCCAGTGTGAGGTGCCGTACATACCGGACGCCGGTTTCGGGCGAACCTTGGGGCTCAGCCGATTGTCACGATACGAATACATGAAGGGAGCTCGTATGACTACCAAACCAGACGCACCGCAAGACGCCATCGAGATGCTGACCGCCGATCACCGCGAGGTGTCGGCCATGTTCAAGGAATTCGAGGGGCTGGGCGAGCGCGCCAAGGTCTCCAAGAAGAAGTTGGCCGACAAGATCTGTACCGCGCTGAAGCTGCACACGACAATCGAGGAGGAAATCTTCTATCCCGCCGTGCGTGAGGCGATCAAGGACGCCGAGGACCTGGTCGACGAAGCCGTGGTCGAGCACGCCTCGGCCAAGGACCTGATCGCGCAGATCGAGGCGATGGACCCGGACGACGAGCTGTACGACGCGAAGGTGAAGGTGTTGGGCGAGCAGATCGAACACCATGTCGGGGAAGAAGAGAAGGAGCTGTTTCCGAAAGTGCGCAAGAGCGGCCTGGATCTCGCGGCGCTGGGCGCGGAAATGGCGGGCCGCAAGGACGAGCTGGCCGCGACGGCCTGAGCCGGTTTCCAGCCGAGTCCGTCACGCGCGCAGCAGGCCCGTGCGCTCACGCAAAAATCATGCGGGCCTGGCCTCGCCTTCGTCGTATTTGCGCCAGCGTTCGACGTATTCGCTGGCGAGCGCGTCTTCCTTCTGTTCTGAGAGGAAGACGTACGCGCGTTGACAGGCAGCCTTGGTCGCCTCGGGGTCCACTTCCATCGCGCGATCCAGCAGGGACAGCCCCAGTCGCTCCCCCTTGTCGAGCAGGGCAACGCCTTGAAGATAAAGACCGAATGCGTGATCGCGGTTGGCCGCATTGAATGCCGCCAGCTCTTCGCGCAGGTCGACCTCGGGTTCCAGGCGCATCGACAGGCTAAGCATTTCAATCTGGGATTCGGCCTCCCGTTCAGGCAAGTTCCGCAATTCCTGTAATTTGGCACGCTCGGCCTGCGTTTCGGCGTAGCGTTCGGCCCAGCCTTGTGTCACTTGCGCCGCCCATTGTTCCTGGAGTTCACTGCGCAAGGTATTGATCGCCGATCCGAACCACGCCTGGCCGGCCGATTCGCCGGCGACGGCAGGGGGCAGGACGTGCAGCGCGTCGTAGCCCTCGGTCAGGGCCGAAAGCCGGGCCCGCAGTGTTGGATGGGTGTCGGTAAAATGCCCTTCCCGGTCCAGCGCCTCCTCCAGCCAACGGGTCGTGTCTGCCACGTCGATCTCCTCGCGTGCACGAACAGCCCAGTGGTCCAGCAAATCCTTCGGCGGGGTCGCTTCGTCATTCGCACGCTGATAGGTGCTTTGCAAGTACAACTGATATTGCTGACCTACGAGATTGACGCGCTTCAGGGCGCGGGCGGCGCTGTCAGAACCTACCAGTTGAACGGAAGCGGCGTCGGCGCGGTATTCGTCGGCGCGCGCCAGGACAAACGTATAGGCATTGAAATACGGCGCATACCATCGAACAAGCGGCGCAACCAGGCGTGCAAGCCAGCCCTCGAAATGGGCGATAAAGGCGTGCAAAGTTGTCCACGTGTGACGAAGACGATATACATAAGCGGAAAATCGGCCATGGGCGCCGGCCAGATGACCGTATTCGTGCGCCACGACCGCCATTGCTTCGTCGGGAGACAGGCATTCCAGAAGAGGCAAGCCGAGCAGGAGATAATTCCGGGGCCAGCCGACCAGGCCAAATGCCGGCCGCTGCACAATGGCGGCGTTCATTTCGTCGACGATCAGCACGTGGTGAAAGCGCGGACCTTGCATTTTCTGACGCATCTCGTCCAATGCGTCAAACAGGGCCGGCGCCTGCGCACGCGTGATTTCGCGACCCTGCGGAGCTGGCAACCTGATGAACAATGCCTGGACGGCCGACTTCAAGGTGAACCACAGCGGAATTGCCAGCAGAAACAGTAGTTTGCCGAGCTTTAATAGGAGCAGCCACGCCGCGCCTCCGGCGTACGCCAACACAGCGGCGATCCCGGCGAGTGCGACCAGACCAAAACCCACAGTCGCAAGTACGAGGGCCAGAATGGCGAATCCCAGCAGGACAAGAATCGCCACCTTCACCCGATACTGTCGGGGAGCATGGGCGCTTTCCTGTTCCAGGCGCGCTACCATGCTGTTAAAACGGTCCATCTCCATGTGTGCCTTTCGCTGGTTCTTGCTGATCGGTAGCTGATCCTAACAGAAGGCCAATTGAAAAAAATGCGCGCTTTGTAACGCCCTCAGTTGCCTGCTTTTCAAACGCTCAGGCTGATCGCTCGCTAGTGCGCAACCCAGTCACGCTCGCCACTCGGGCAATCCACGGTGCCAGCGCTGCTGGCCCTTCCAAGGGTGTCGAAACGGCCGGCGCCAGCCAGCTTCGCACCGTCGGTTCGCCCGGGCATCTCCGGCAACACGCTGCCGCTTGACCGGCAATAGATTTTGTCCCCCTGGCGGACGCGATAAATGGTGACGCCGTCGGGACCGGTGTAGCTGTCCGTGACCATCGTATGCGAGCGGTCGATATGGGCGGCCGCAAGATTGCGGCGAAAGCGCGCCCAGGGCGTGTTCGCCTCGCGTGGCACGCCCGACTTGCCGCCGCGTAGCTCGCGATCGATCACACCTGCCTGTTGTTTGGCCTTGCCAAGCATCTCTTCGGCTTCAGGCGTGTATGGTGCGCTCGGGGCGGCTTCAAGGATCGGTTGCGGGGCGGCGGATGGCGCAGATTCGATCTGAGGTGCCGGCGCCGTCGGGGCAGCAGGGGCGGCAGGCGCTGGAGTTGGCCTGGGCTGCGGCGGCACGCGCGGCGCCGGCATGGCTTCGCGCGGCTTGAACAGGGGCAACTGGATCAGCAGCGAAAAGCGTTCCGGCGCATCTTTCTCGATGGAGCGGTGCCGGGTTGAAAACCAGACCAGCACCACCACGAGGTGGACCGCCACCGTGACCACCAACGGCAGGATGGCTATGCGACGGCTGTATCCTGCGTTGGCGGTCACGTTCATGCGCTTACGACTTCGGCGCGGTCATCGCCTGCTTGATCGTCACGCAGCGCTGGTCTTCCTCGTGCGCGTCGAGCAGCGCGCGGCGGGTGCCCGCCGACAGGTTTTTCATCTGCTCGGCTGCGGCGCCCAGACGCTTGACACTGGCCGGGGTGCAGGTGGCCGGGAGCATGGCGCCGGCAAATGCACGCATGTAGACCGGGCCGGCCACCTTGTCCAATTCGGGCAGCTTGGCAAGGCGGCGCTCGGCGGTCTGTTCGTTAAGCAGCGCCTGCTCCATCGGATACAGGTGATTCATCGCGGTGCGCACCTTGGAGAACGGCAGCCTGGTCTTCAGATCCTCGATCGTCCCCAGCCATTCGGCCTTGGTCTTCGGATCCGGACGGCTCACGGTCGCGGCCAGCGCCTGGGCCTGGCCCGCGTCGGACTTGTCGCGTTCCGCTTCAAGCTGGATCAGCGCGGTACTGCCCGGATAGTCGAAGCGGTTCAGGCGGCCGATGATGGCCCAGCGCAAGTCCTGGTTGATCACGAGACCGTCGACCTTGGTCTTGCCGTCCAGAATCGAAGCGAGGCGGTCGAGCGCTTCCCGGCCGGTCGCCATCTCGATGTACTGGTAGAACCAGCGACGCTGGAAGTTGTCGTCGCCCTTGCTCGACTGCACGCCGTTCCACGCCATCTGCTCCAGCTCGCGGGTCGCCTTCTTCGCGTAGGGCGCGTTTGGCCCCATCGCGTTGAGGTAATGCTTGGAGGTGGCGACCTTGCCCAGCACGTCGCCGAGCAAGGTGTAATCCTTCTCGGCTGGAACGTTGTTCAGCGCAGTATCGATGAACTCATTGAGCGGGAGCTTGCCGTCACGTACGCCGTCCCACAGGCTCTGCCACAGCATCGTGCGCAGCAGCGGATCGGCCACGCCCGACAGGTTGCCGCGGGCGGTGTTGAACGAGCGCTTGTCCAGCTGCACCTTGGCAAAGCCCCAGTCCTGGTAGTTCGGATAGACCAGGTCCGGGCACGCGCTGCCGGCCAGCGCCGGCACCGTGGTTTTGGCGCCGGAATAGGTAACGGCCACATTCTTGTCCAGCTCCAGTTGCTTGCCGTTCAGCTTGAAGGTCGCGACCTGCACCCGCTGCTCGCGCAGCGTCGGCAGTGCGGCGCTCGGCGCGCTCTGTTTCAGCGTGAACGAGGCGATCTTGCCGTCCTTGCAGGCGTAATCCGCGGCAATCGTGTTCACGCCCGGCTGGTACAGCCACTGCCGGGTCCAGCCCGACAGATCGCGCCCGGCCGCTGCGCCCAGGCTGCCGATAAAGTCATCCAGCGTCGCGTTCTTGAACTGGTACTTGACCAGATAATTGTGCACGCCCTTGCGGAACACGTCCGCGCCCAGCAGGTGGCGCAGCTGCATCAGCGTCGACGCACCTTTCGAATAGGTGATCGCGTCGATGTTGTCGAAGGCGTTCTGGGTCGAGGCCACCGGCACCTCGATCGGGTGGGTGGTCGCTTTCTGGTCCTGCACGTAGGCGGCCTGCTTGCCGTTCGAGTAGAACGACTGCCAGGCGTCCTTGAATTCGGTCGCTTCCGCCGTGGCCAGCGTGCCCATGAAGGACGCAAAGCTTTCGTTCAGCCACAGGCCGTTCCACCACTTCATCGTGACCATGTCGCCGAACCACTGGTGCGCCATTTCATGCATGATCACCGATGCCAGCGAGTGGCGCTGGGCGGTGGTCATGTCGGCCTTGTACATGAAGCGCGCCTCGGCGAAGGTGATCGCGCCGGCGTTTTCCATCGCGCCATACAGGAAATCGGGCACCAGGAGCTGGTCGTACTTGCCGTACTGGTAGGGGATGCCGAAATACTCGTCGAAGAATGCCAGGCCCGCCTTGGTGTACTTGAACCATTCGGCCGGCTTGATCTGCGAGGCCACCGACTGGCGCGCGAACAGGCGCATCGGGTATTTGCCGCTGTTGTCCTCCCAGACCTTGTAGGGGCCGGCGTGCAGCGAGAAATTGTAGGGGCTCAGCTTCTTCGATTTCGGGAAGGACCAGCGGCGAGTTTCCGCGCCGGCGTCCTGCACGCTGGTTTCACGCGTGGTCGAAACGACCTGCCAGTCGCTTGGCACGGTCACGTTCACGGTGTAGGTGGCCTTCAGGTCCGGCTGGTCGAATACGGCGAACATCTGATGTGCCGCAGCCGGTTCGAAGTGCGAGTAGGTATAAACTTTGCCGTCGACCGGATCGACCATGCGGTGCAGACCTTCGCCATTGGTGCTGTGCAGGCGTTCGTAGGCCACGGTGACCGTGTTGCGGCCCTTGACCAGGTCCTGCGGCTGCAGGGTGATGAACCACTGGTTGTATTTCGGCGTGACCGGTTTGCCGTTCACCAGCAGCGACTTCACGGTTGCCTTGTCAAGGTCGACGGTCAGCGGCGACGCGGTGTCGGCCAGGTCGAAGGTGAGGGTGGTGGTGGCGCTGAAGCTTTCCTTGCCCGTGAGCGTGAAATCGAGCGTGTAGTCCACGTTCGAAACGCGTGCCGAGCGCGCGGCCGCATCGGCCTGCGACAGGAAGGGATTTTCCGCGCGCTCTGGCGTGCTGGCGGCGTTTGCACCGGAACCAAGCGCAAAGGCGGAGGCGATGGCAAGCGCCATCAGATGACGATGTGCATATACTTTCACTAGTGATCCCTTGTCAGCGAAATTAAAACCGCGCAAGAATAGCATGGGTGCATTGTTAATCAAACAGGTTCACGGTCGTGCACGACATGGTCGTATCGTGCAGGGATCGGCGCCGCGTGCGAACGCATGTTGTAAGCAGGGAGCGCGCTGTAAGCGCAGCGCTTAGTGCCGTGCGGGGCGAAGCATGGCCCAGTTTGTCCCTTTTTGTGGGTGGTATACTTGCCGGTCTTTTTTTCGCCGGGAGTTCACCCATGAGCTGGTTTTATCTGCTGATCGCCGGGTTGCTGGAGGTCGCATGGGCTGTCGGACTCAAGTACTCCGCCGGCTTTACCCGATTGTGGCCGTCGGCATTCACGCTGGTGACGATGGCCGGTAGCGTTGGCATGCTCGGTCTTGCGCTGCGTAATTTGCCCCTCGGCACGGCTTACGCCATCTGGACCGGCATCGGAACGATCGGCACCGCGATTGCCGGAATGGCGCTGATGGGCGAGCCGGCCGGGGCGCTGCGGCTCGGGTCGATCGGCCTGATCGCGCTGGGCATCGTCGGGCTCAAGCTGGTCACGCCGGCTTGAGCTGCCCGGCGGGCGGAGCCGGGGCATTTCCATCCGCCGTCATGCTTTTTCCAGGTTGTTCCACACATGACTGAACAGGTCCGGCCTGCCGCCATGCGCCGGCCGCGCCTGGCGCGCAATCCTGCGCCCGTTTGATGTGTGTCGTCCGCCGTTTTTTTTGGGCGGCGAAGATGGCCGCTCTGCCGGACCAGATTCCGCAGACCGTTCTAACCACTTGGAAATCCCCGATGATTCTTCTCACCGGTGTCGCTGGTTTTATCGGCATGCACGTCGCCCGCCGTCTTCTGGACGAGAACGTGCCCGTGCTCGGCGTGGACAACATGGGTCCTTGCGTCGACCCCGCGCTCAAGGAGCGGCGGCTGGCCATGCTGATCGATCAACCAGACTTTCGTTTCATAAATGCCGACCTGTCCGATCCCGTGGCCGCCGCGGCGCTGTTCGCCGACGGGCGTTACGAATGCGTGATCCACCTGGCGGCCCAGACCGGCGTGCGCTACTCGGCCGACCATCCTCTCGAATGCGTGATGAACAACGTGGTCGGGTTCGCCAACGTGATCGAACAATGCCGCCTGCACGACGTCTCCCACCTGGTCTACGCCAGCAGCTCGAGCACCTATGGCGCCAACCGCCGCATGCCGTTCTCCGAGCACCACGCGGTCGACCATCCGGTGAGCCTGTACGCCGCCACCAAGCGCAGCGACGAGCTGCTGGCGCACAGCTACAGCCACCTGTACGGCCTGCCGACCACCGGACTGCGGTTCTTCACCGTGTACGGCCCGTGGGGGCGCCCGGACATGGCGCCGATGCTGTTCGCGCATGCGATCGAGGAAGGCCGGCCGATCGAGGTCTTCAACCACGGCCACATGCTGCGCGACTTCACCTATATCGACGACGTCGTCGAATCGGTAATGCGCCTGGTCGAATTGCCGGCGGCGCCCGACCCGGCCTTCGATCCCGCGCATCCCGACCCGGCGACGAGCTACGCGCCTTACCGCATCTATAACGTCGGCAACCAGCGCCCGGTCGAGCTGCTCGAGTTCATCGACGCGCTGGAGCAGGAACTGGGGCACCGCGCCGAGCGGGTGATGCGGCCGATGCCGGATACCGACATGCCCGCCACCTGCGCCGACACCAGCGACCTGGTACAGGCGATCAGTTGGGCCCCGGCCACGCCGCTACATGACGGCATCAGGCAATTCGTCCAGTGGTACCGCCACTATCATGCATGACCTGCGGCCCACGGCGACGCACAACCAGCCGATGACGCGCAAGCGCCCTGGCGAAGAGTGCCTGTCGCTGGTGGTGCCGATGTACAACGAGGAAGACAACGTGCTGCAGCTCGTGACCCAGGTGCAGGCGGCCATGGCCGCCTCGCCCTGGCCGTGGGAGCTGATCCTGGTCGACGACGGCAGCGGCGACCACACGGTGGAACGGATGCGCGAAGCGGTCGCGCGCGCGCCGGACCGGATTGGCGCAGTGATCTTGCGCCGCAACTTCGGCCAGACCGCGGCCATGCAGGCGGGCATCGACCAGGCGCGCGGCAGCATCATCGCCACCCTGGACGGAGACCTGCAAAACAACCCGCACGACGTGCTGCGCATGGCGCGCCGCCTGCTGGACGAGGACCTCGACCTGCTGGTCGGCTGGCGCCGCGAACGGCAAGATAACCTCTGGCTGCGCAAGGTGCCGTCAATGCTGGCCAACCGGCTGATCGTCGCCGTGACCGGCGTGCGCCTGCACGATTACGGCTGCTCGCTCAAGATCGTCCGCTCCGACGTGATGCGCCATGTGCGCCTGTACGGCGAAATGCATCGCTTCATCCCGACCTGGATCGCGACCGTCACCTCGCCCGAGCGCATCAAGGAAGAGCCGGTCAGCCATTTCCCGCGCGTGCACGGCCAATCCAAGTACGGCCTGTCGCGCACCTTCAAGGTACTGCTCGACCTGCTGGCGATGTATTTCTTCGGGCGCTTTCGCACCAGTCCCGGTCATTTCTTCGGCCGGATCGGGCTGCTGTGCGGCTTCGCCGGCGCGGTTTCGCTCGGCTGGCTGGGCTGGCGCAAGCTGGTGGACGGCGAATCGATTGCCAACCGGCCGCTGTTGATGCTGGGTGTGCTGCTGGTCGTGATCGGGGTGCAGTTCATCTGCACCGGAATCGTGACCGAAATGCTGGCCCGCACCTATTTCGAGGCTGGCGGCGCCCGCACCTATCTGGTGCGCGAACTGCTGGGCGGTGCGGCCAGCAGCCAGCCGGCCGCGCCCGATGATGAAGCGGGGGCCACGTGAGGAAAACGCTGCCCCTGCAGCGTGTGAGCAGCGCGCGCGAGCTGTGGCCAGGCGCGCGCGCCGCGCTGGCAGCGGCGGCGCCCCTGTTGCTGCTGGCCGCGGCGGTCTACCTCGGCCTGTTCTACGAACTGGGCGGCCCGCCGCTGTTCGACGTCGACGAAGGCGCCTTCAGCGAGGCCACGCGCGAAATGCTCCAGCGGGGCGACTTCGTCACGACATGGCTCAACGGCCAACTGCGGTTCGACAAGCCGATCCTGGTCTATTGGCTGCAGGCGCTGTCCGTGACCCTGTTCGGGGTGAATGAATTTGCGTTTCGACTGCCCTCGGCGCTGGCGGGCCTGGGGTGGATCGCCGCCATCCATGCATTTGCCCGCGCGCAGTACGGCCGGGCGACCGGCTACGCGGCCGCGCTCATCGCCGCCACCACGCTGGGCCTGTGCGTGATCGCGCGCGGCGCGATTGCCGACGCGCTGCTCAACCTGTTTCTCGCGCTCACCATGTTCGACATCTACCGCTACCTGGTGCAGCCGCGCGTGCGCTACCGCAACCGCGCCTACCTGTGGATCGGGCTTGGCCTCTTGACCAAGGGACCGGTCGCGATTCTGGTGCCGTTCGCCGCCAGCGGCATCGCGTATGCGCTGCACGGGCAGTGGCGCCGGTGGCGCCGGGCCGTGTTCGACCCCGCCGGCTGGCTGATCCTGGGGGCGGTGGCCGGGCCGTGGTACGTGCTGGAATACCTGCGCGAGGGCGACGCCTTCATCGCCGGATTTTTCATGCGGCACAACGTCGAACGCTTCATGGGGCCTCTGCAAGGGCACGGCGGCAAGTTCTTCTACTACGTCCCGGTCGTCCTGCTGATGCTGCTGCCGTACACTGGGCTGCTCCTGCGTACGCTGCCCGGGCTGCTCCGGCTGCGCAGCAGGCCCCTCGATACCTTCCTGTGGTGCTGGTTCCTGTTCGTGTTCCTGTTCTTTTCGTTCTCCGGCACCAAGCTGCCGCATTACCTGATGTATGGCATCACGCCGCTGTTCCTGCTGATGGCCAGCCACCGCCAGCAGCTGGCCTCGCGGTGGCTGGCGTTCACGCCACCGGTCTTGCTGCTGGCCATCGTCGTGGCCTTGCCCCATGCGCTGCAACGGGCCGCGCCCGCGCTGCGCGACCAGTATTTCCGCGACATGTTCGCCCGGGCCGACGTGTTCGGCCCGCTCTGGCGGCTGGCGGCGGTGTGCCTGTTGCTGGCGGGGCTCGCGCTGGCGCTGTGGCCGCGCGCGCGGATCTGGCCGCGCCTGCTCGCGTCCGGTTTCCTGTGCTCGTTCGCGGTGGTGGGCCTGGTGCTGCCGGCGGCAGCGGAATTGCAGCAGGGGCCGGTCAAGGAAGCGGCGCAGCTGGTACGCTCGGCGCGCCTGCCGGTGCGCACCTGGCAGTTCAACGTGCCCAGTTTCAGCGTCTATCGGCAAGCCGTGACAAAACCGGCGACCACCTTGCACCCGGGCGAACTGATCCTCACGCGCAGCGACAAACTGGCTGGCATGGGCCCGGCCGAGGTGGTGTATCGCAAGGGGGGCGTGGTGCTGGCCCGCATTCCCATGTGAGGACGCCGATGAGCAAACTCGCCCGCTCCGCCTGGGTCTGGGGGCCGCCTGTGCTGGCGCTGGCTTTGTTCTCGCTGGTGGCCGTCACCGGCACCAACCACCGCATTTTTCTCGCGCTGAACCGGGCCGGGGCGGTGCTCGGCGAATCGTTCTGGGTCAACCTGACGCTGCTGGGCGATGGCGCGGTGGCGCTGGCGCTGGTGGTGCCGAGCATCCGGCGCTCGCCCAGGTGTTTCTGGTCGGCCCTGATCGCGGCCGTGATCGCGGGCGTGCTGGTGCAGGGGATGAAGAAGATCGTCAACGTGCCGCGTCCGCTGGCCGTGTTCGATCCCGCCGTTTTTGCCCACTGGGGGCCGGCCTACAAGGCGGTGTCCTTCCCGTCCGGGCACGCGGCCGCGATCTTTGCCCTCGCCGGCATCTGGATCATGGGCGTGGAGCGCGCCAACCTGCTGCGCGCGCTGCTGCTGGGGTTGGCGGTGCTGGTGAGCCTGTCGCGCATCATGGTCGGGGTCCACTGGCCGCTGGATGTGCTGGGTGGCATGCTGGCCGGCTGGTGCGCCGCGTTGACCGGGCTGGCCGCGTACCGGCGCTGGGGCTGGAAGACCGCGAACAGGGCCGGGTTCGCCGCCGGCATCGTGTTACTGGTGGTGGCGGCGGCCTTGCTGGTCAGTCGCCACATCGGTATTCCGGCCGTGTTGCCGCTGCAACGCACACTGGGCGCCGTGTGCCTGGTCTGGGGCTTGTGGGAAATGTACCTGATGTCGCCGCGGGCCCAGCCAGGGCGCCATCCGAAAGGGGAGTGACATGCAAGACAAGCTGTTCTGGATGCTGGTCGGGTTTGGCGGCCAGGCATTGTTCATGGGCCGCTTCGTGATCCAGTGGTTCGTCAGCGAACGCCAGGGCAGGAGCGTGATTCCGGTGTCGTTCTGGTATTTCAGCATCCTGGGCGCGCTGGTGCTCCTGGTCTACGCCGTGCACCAGCGCGACCCGGTGTTCATCGCCGGCCAACTGCTCGGAGTGCTGATCTACCTGCGCAACCTGCACCTGGTGCGGCTGGAACGGGCCGGCGCACGCCGGCCGCAAGCTTGAACCGGATCAGCGGCCGAAGTCCGGATTCGGGCGCGTCATGTAGTACCACTCGTGGTTGGGGCTGGCGTTGGCGTCCGGGAACAGGATGCGCCCGCTGAACTCGGCCAGCACCGGCGTGCCGTCGGCGCGCACGCCGATCTGCTCGCCCTCCTTGACCGGGTCGAAGCTCGCCCACGGACGCGCAAACTGGTCGTCGGCATGCAGCCTGTCGTGCACCGCGACCATGGCCAGCGCCTCCATCTCCTCAAACGGCACCGGCGCCGGCTCGGGCGCATCGATCAGTTTCAGGAACGCGAGCGTATTGACGATGGCGCGGTACGCTACTTCGGGCGCCGCCGGGTCCTCGTGCTGGCCGCATTCGAGCGTGAGCGCATAGCCGCCCGTGGTGCGCATGTATTCGGTGGTGCCCACGCCGTAGCGCAGGGTGGTTTCCAGCTCGGCTGCATTGCCTCGGCTGCGGCGCTGCACGCCCTGGCCGTAGGTGGCCATCCAGCCGGTCACGAAGCGGCGCACGCCCAGCCGCCGCGCCAGCGCGCGCTCCTGCTCGGCATGCTTGAACGGCTCGAGCGGACCGTCATTGTTGACCGGCCCCACCATCACGAACGGCTCGCCCGTCTTGGCGTTAAACGAATGCAGGTCCAGCAGCACGTCGTGCTGCGCCAGCAGCGGGCACAGCCAGTTGGCCACGTGGTCCTCGAAATCCTGAGGATTTTCCTTCGGGAACAGGTCGCGGTTCAGGTTGCGGTCGCCCGAACGCGTGTTCTTCGCATACGCCAGCGGATTGACGATCGGCACAAAGGTCACGCTGCCCGCGACCACGCGCCGCTTGCCGCTATCGAGCTCTTCCATGACACGACGGATGGCCTTGGTGCCGCAGATTTCGTTGCCATGGGTCGCACCCATGATGATGACGCGCGGGCCCTTGGAGAGGCCTGTGTAGTTGACGGATTTGAACTGGAAGTCGCGTGCGGAAGTCATTGCTGTGGTGATCCGAAGAAAAAACGGTGCCGCCATTGTAAGGGAAGCACTGGCATCCGTGGGCGCGCCGTGGCATGATCCGCAACTTCGACCGAACGGAACAGCAGCATGACGACAACGGAACCAGCATCGCGCGTGCCAGGCCTCGATACCCTGCGCGCGCTCGCCGTGAGCCTGGTGGTGCTGCATCACTACGTGCTGTTCGTCAGCCGCCGGCCGACCTTCGGCTGGGTTGGCGAAATCGGCTGGGCCGGCGTGGACCTGTTCTTCGCGCTGTCCGGCTACCTGATCGGCAACCAGATCATCAAGGGCATGCGCGGCGGTGCCGGCTTCTCGCTGAAGAACTTCTACGCGCGCCGCTTCCTGCGTACGCTGCCCAACTTCTGGGTGGTGCTGGCGCTGTACGCCTGCTGGCCCGCCTTTCGCGGCGATGCGCCGCTGATGCCGCTCTGGCGCTACCTCACCTTCACCCAGAACTACCACCTCGAGCCGGGCACGGCCTTTTCGCACGCGTGGTCGCTGTCGATCGAAGAGCAGTTCTACATGGTCCTGCCTGCGGTGGCGCTGGCCGGCGCTGCACTGCTGCGCCGGGTCGCCTGGGCGTGGCTCGCGATCGGCCTCGCTTTTGCTGCCGGGATGCTGGCCAGGGCCTCGCTCTGGCTCGACGTGATCGACGGCCAGCAATATTGGAGCCACCACTACTACAAATACATCTACTACTCGACCTTCTGCCGCTTCGACGAACTGCTGGCGGGCGTGGCGCTGGCGCTGGTCAAGAACTGCCACCCGGCGGCATGGCGGCGCCTGACCGGCTGCGGCAACTGGATGTTCGCGGCCGGCGTGGCGGTCACCGGCCTGTCGTTCTGGCTGTTCCTTCGTGACCACTTCGGTTTCGCGATGACGGTGTTCGGCTACCCGCTGCTGGCGCTCGGGTTCTCTCTGCTGATCGTGGCGGCGCTGTCGCCGGGCGCGCTGCTGCATGAGGTGAGGGTGCCCGGCGCAGCCAGCCTGGCGCTGTGGTCGTACGCAATCTACCTCACGCACAAGCAGGTGTGCATCCTCGCCGCCGGGCACCTGCAGGCCGCAGGCTACGGTCCCGAATCGGCGCCAGCGATTGCGATCCTGCTCGCGTTGTCGGTGCTATCCGGCTGGATCCTGTACCGCCTCGTCGAGACGCCGTTCATGGCGCTACGTGCGCGTTACGTGCCATCCAACTCCGCGCGGCAGCGTCTGGAGCCTGGTGGCGAAAACTCGTCTCTGGCCTCTAGCCTTGACGCTCTTTCGCAACCGGCTAGAAGCGGAGGGAAGAGGCAAGGCTAGATAATCGAACGTGCCGTTAGGCCGGAGTGGTACGGCAGGCTCCTAAGCCACTTGCCATCGTTGCGGTCTGCCCCTTTCTTGGCGCGCTCATGCCGACATCTTGGATGGCCGCAATCGACCCAAAGCCTCGGTCCGCCAAATGCCGTCGCGCTGGCTACGCAGATGTGCAAACACCGGCCTCAAACCCGATCCAGGCATATTCGTTGGAGTTAATTCCTGAGCCGTTGCGGTCAGCGCTCAGGCCTGCGCTGTCGTGAAGTTCGTCCAACACTACCTGTGCGTCAAACGGATGATCCACAAAGACGTAGTGGATAGGCGCTTTCGGATTTTCCATGCCAACTCGGCAAACCTCAATGCCTTTTTTTCGCAGCGCCTCTACCACCGGAAGAATTGCTGAGGGAGCGGTTCAGACCGATGCTTCCCGTTCGCTTCCGGCTTGATCCGCGTGCGGAGCGAGCCTCGGTGCAAGATTTCCTGTGGAGGTCAGGCGAAACAGCTTGATACGGTCGAACACGACCATCACCTTGGTCCCGGATAACAGCGAGGTGATCGCATATTTCGGCTGCGACGTGTCGCGCGCCACCGGCTCGCCCAAAGGCAAGCCGGTGGCGCTGACCAAGCTGCAGACGGAGGGGGTATGGGCGTTCGCACCGCGCCGCACGACGACGGCGCTGTCGCCGTTCGCGAGTTTGACGTAGGTGCCAGGTGGGTAGATGCCGATCATCTTGATCAGCGGGCTCGTCAACCCCTTGTCAAGCCGCGGATCCTGCAGCAGTTCGCGCGCCGCGACCTGAGCATTCTTCGCGCTGCGGTAGGCTCGTGGCGTGACCTTGGCCAAATATATATCGACATGGTGCGCCAGTTGCGCCAGCAGCGGAATTGGCGCGCCTGGGGCTTCACGCTCCGGATGATGCTTTTCGACGGCACACAGCCATTCCTGATCCACCACGCCGATCGCTTCCAGCAATCGTCGACCGACGGCGCCATGCTCGTCGATGATCTTGCGCTGTGCCGGCGTAAGCGGCGTAGTCTGCGACGTCAACGTGGATTGCAAGTCCAGCATGCCAATATTCATCGTAAGCGCAGCCCGGCAGGCGTTCAGGACGCCGTGCTCGCTCCAACCGATTGAGCGCGCTACGATCGCGCACAAGGCAGCGGCCTGCAAGTGATGGGCAATCACGTAATGCGTGGTTTCCATCTGCATGATTTGAAAGATCGACTCGTCGGGTGCCTTGGTCACTGCCATCTGGATGCGCTTGGCCACTTGGTCGATCTCCGCAAGCAAGTTCGGCATCGGTCCGGGTACCGGCGCATTGACCACCTTCATCAATGCAAGATTCAGGCGCCCCAGCCAGCCGCGCAGATCGTCCCATTCATAAAAGGGATCAAACGCCTGGCGTGCACCCTCGCTGACCCGCTTCTGGACATCGGCCTTGTTGACGTACATGCCGAACTCGAGCAGACGTTCGCGCTGGTCCTCAGTGAGAATGATCGAACCCTTCTGCAGTAGTAGTTTCCCTTGCACGGAAAACACATCCCACTGCAAGGGCTGGTTGACCTTGATTTTGGCCGGATCGATCTCGTATAACTGGGTTGTCACGGTAGTAACGCATGTGTGCGATCAACCTGGACGAAGGTCTCGCTGAACAGGGAATGGTCAAGCTACTTCTTAAGCTTGAGGGAGTTTGCCAAGTCAAGGGAATGAACTTGATTTATACAGCAGTTGCGCAGTCGGGACGATGCGATATTGCAAGAAATACGCACGCCTCAGCTGGCCACGAGGACGTCCCGCGTCCCCTTTCGATGCGCGGCATCATCTGCCTATCGCGACCGACAGCACCCGACCCGAAGCGGACCTTCGGGATTCCGGACGACACGACGATCTAAGGTATCAAACGGCGTGTTCATACACTGCTCTAAGTTCAGAGACCAACGGCGAAAGCCCTTCAACCGAAAGGCCAACATAGGTTTCACTCTCGATCACTAATTGCCCTTTAGGGCTGACCACTGTCCACTGTTGGACGTCCTGAGATCCTGCCAGTCCGCTCCATTGATCTTGAACGTCGTATTGCAGATGGTGCAATGCACTTTTCAATCGGAGGAAGGCGACTTCATCGTATTCCTCTCCAACCACCCATTTTGCTGTTTCCATAATTCCGCTCCTGGCCGATAGCGGTCCTTGGCTCAGTCTACGGCTCATGTTGCTCTGATCGCAATCGGAGGTTTGTTAGGCGCTGCAAGGCAGGCGTATCGCAGCGAATCCATGTAGCCGCTACTGAAAGGTTTTGTTAGAGCTCTAAACATATCCTTGACACGAGCAATTACATATGTAATCGTTAGCAGCAATTACAAATGTAATCGAACGAATGGTAAATCATGAACTCCACATTGTCGATCAGCGAAGCCGAGTCCCAAGTAATGGAAGTGTTGTGGCGCGAACCGGAACCGGTGCCCGCCGAACAGGTGGTGAAGGTGCTCGTTGGAGCGCATGACTGGCAGGAGGCGACTGTCAAGACCTTGCTCAATCGGTTGCTGAAAAAGGGAGCGATTCGGGCGACCAAAGATGGCCGTCGCTACTTGTACAGCCCGGTGCTGCGGCGTGAACAGTGGATCACCGACGAAAGCAAGGGCCTGCTTGATCGCCTGTTCGGCGGGCGGATTGCTCCACTGGTTGCACACTTCGGCAGCCAGCGAAAGTTGAGCAAGGCCGAAATCGACGAGTTGGCGCGGCTGATCGAAGGAATGCGCGATGGCCAATAGCCTGATCTCGACGTTGGCCACGCTTACCTGGACTGTCACTATCGCGCTGCTGCTAGTGCTGGCCTTGCGGTGGGTACTGGGGCGCCTGTTTGGCGCTGCGCTGGCGTACCAAGTGTGGTTTCTCGTTCCCATACTGCTCGCCGTGGCCTTGATGCCTGAGCCAGTGCGACCGATTTTCACCGTCGCGTCCCTGCCGCACTTGCCAAGCGTCGAGACTCCCGCAGTGACAAGCACCGTCCATGACTGGTCCGCCGCCCTGGTCGCGGTGTGGCTTGCAGGCGTAATCGTGCTGGCTAACTGGTTTGTGCAGGACCATCGCCGCTACGTGCGCAAGCTGGGCCGGTTGACTGAGCGCGCTGGGCTGTACTTCAGTGATCGTGTTGATGCCGGCCCTGCATTGTTGGGCCTGCGCCAGGCGCGGTTGATCGTGCCAAAGGATTTTCTAAGCCGTTACAGCACGGGTGAACAGCAACTCATTATTGAACACGAACGGGTTCATGCTTGCCGCGGTGATGTCTGGGCCAATCTTTTCCAGGCTGCCCTGCAGTGCGCGTTCTGGTTCAACCCGCTGATCCATTTCGCGGCACTGCTGTTTCGCGGCGATCAGGAGTTGGCATGCGACGCTGCTGTCGTACAGCGCCATTCTGGCCAGCGCCGAGTGTACGCCGAGGCATTGTTAAAGGCGCAGACCGTTGCAATCGAGGCACCACCCACCGTTGCCTGTCATTGGCAACCAACCCACCTTGTCAAGGAGCGCATCATGAGTTTGCAACAAGCCCAGCCCAGCCACATGCGTCGCATCGCCGGACGATTCGTACTGGCCTCAGTCATCTTATCTGCCATGAGCATTGCGCTGGCAGCGCGCACAGACAACGAAATGCCAGCAAACGCCAAGAAATACAACATTGACATGAAGCTGGTGGTGGACGGGCAGGCAAGCACGCCGCGTTTCGAGGTCAGCGACGGCGGCAAGTTCGCTGTCCGCACCGATGCCAATGGCAAAAAATGGGCCGCGGAATTCGTCGTCAGTAAGGCGAGCCAGCCGAATTCAGTTTATATCGCTGCCAAAATTGATGAAGGAGGCAAGACGGTGGCAAAACCGAGCGTATTGGCGCCGATTGGCCAGCAATCGCGAATTCGCGTCGATACGGACTCCGGACCGTTCGATGTGAGCATGGTTGTGACCGAACTGGCGCGATGAGAAACGCTAGTTGACGATCCGTGCCGGCGCGTCAATGACATCGAACGCCGCCGGCATTGCGCCGAGGTGGGCGAGCAGGGCATGTGCACGCTCAGCCGGGGCCAATCCTTCGCTGCGCGCGATCGCTGCGCGCAAACCGGGGATCGCTTCGACGGTGTGCGGGCTGTCGTAAGCGTCGATCAGCAGCTTGAGCAGGTCATTTGGGGCGCCGCAGGCACGGCGCAGGCGCGTGTGGATCACGGCCAGGAGCGCACGCTGCATCCCCGGCGTCGGGTTGACGATGTGCGCGAAGACGGAAGGGGTGTTGGTGATCGATTCGCACAGGGCGCGTTCGATCTGGTCCGGCTTCATGTCGGACGCAATGTCGAAGTAAGCGCGGTCCCAGCGCGTGCGCGCGTAGGCATGCCCGGGCGGGAACGAATCGATAGTCTCCAGGCCGAGCGCGCGGCTGGCGCGGCCGAGCAGGTCGAGCAGGGTTGGAATCAGCGACATGGCCGCAAGTGTAACGCAAGCGCAAAGGAGCGGTCGATTGACCGCCCCTCCGGCGCGTCAGGCGAAGCGTCCCGCGCGGAAGTCCTCCACCGCCTGGAACAGCTCGTCCTGGCTGTTCATCACGAACGGCCCATACTGCGCGATCGGCTCGTTCAGCGGGCGCCCCGCGACCAGGATCAGGCGGCTTGCCGGCCCGGCCTTGATGCGCACGCCGTTTGCCGCCGCCGCGTTGTCCAGGATCGCCATGCGCGTGGCCGGCACCCCCTTGCCCTCGACTACCACCTCGCCACGGAACACGTAGATGAACGCGTTGTGCCCGGCGGGAAGCGGCTGCTCGAAGGTCGCGCCTTCCGGCAGTTCCACGTCGAGGTACACCGGCTCGGTGTTTTCCCTTTGAACCGCACCGTTCACACCGTGGCTGCTGCCCGCGATCACCTGCACCGTAACGCCGGCGTCCGTCGTGTAGCGCGGCACCTCCTCATTCGGGATATCGCGGTACCACGGCGTCGACATCTTGTCCTTGGCCGGCAGGTTCAGCCACAGCTGAAAGCCTTCCATCAAGCCTTCCTCCTGCTCCGGCATTTCGGAGTGGATCACGCCGCGGCCCGCGGTCATCCACTGCACGCCGCCGTTGGTGATCAGGCCCTCATTGCCGGCGCTGTCGCGGTGGCGCATGCGGCCCGTCAGCATGTAAGTCACGGTCTCGAAGCCGCGATGCGGGTGCTCCGGAAAACCGGCAATATAGTCGCCCGGCTTGTCGCTGCCGAACGCGTCGAGCATCAGGAACGGGTCGAGGCGGCGCTGCAGGGGCTGGGTGAGTACGCGATTGATCTTCACCCCGGCGCCATCCATCACGAACTGGCCGTTGATCAGGCGTTCCACGCCGCGCGACTGTGCCACGCTCTCTGTTTTGATCTGCTGTGTCATCACATTGTCCTGTTAATGCGCCGCCTCGGCTCGTCTTAGGCCAGCGCTGCTTCCACTTGGGCGTCGGCTTCCGCCTGCCCCTTCGCCGCCGCGTCCGGACCCATCGACTGGCCGGAAGAATACACGAAAGTATGGTCTGTCAGGCCGACGAAGTTGAGCAGGGTCTTCAGCTGCGGCACCTGCGGGTCGCCGTCGACTGGATAGATGCCGCCACGCGACGTGGCCACAAATACCTTCTTACCGCCCAGCAGACCGACCGGGCCGTTTTCGGTGTAGCGGAAGGTCACGCCGGCACGGGCGATCGCGTCGAACCAGGTCTTCAGTTGTACAGACATGCTGAAGTTGTACATCGGAGCGCCCAGCACGATCACGTCGGCGGCCTGCACTTCGGCGATCAGCGCGTCGTCCAGCGCCACGCGCGCAGCCTGTTCAGCGGTGCGCTGCGCTGCAGGGGTGAACAAGGCGCCAAGCGCCGCCTCGTCCAGCACCGGGTGCGGATTGGCCACCAGGTCGCGCACATTGATCTGGGCTTGCGGGTTGGCCGCAACCAGTTTGGCTACGATGCTGTTGGCGACACGGATCGATTCCGATTGTGCACCGCGCACGCTCGAGTTGATCTGCAAGATGTTCATGTTGGGACTCCTTCCATCTGTTGAACTTCGATGGAATACACTTTAGCAGTCCCAAAATCGACCCGGAAGACGATAAAATGGATAACATTATTCAGCCCGTGGAACAATCAGATGGACCTTGAACCGAACGATTTGCTGCTGTTCGCCCGCATCGTCGAGGCGGGCAGCTTCAGCCAGGCGGCGCAGCGGGTCGGACTGCCCAAGTCGACCGTTTCGCGCCGCATCGCCCTGCTCGAAGCCAGGCTGGGCGAGCGCCTGCTGCAGCGAACCACGCGCAAGCTGGTGCTCACCGAGTTTGGCGCCAGCCTGCTCGACCATGCGCGCAAGGTAGCCGAGGAGGTCGAGGCGGCCGGCGCCATGGTGCAGCACCGCCAGCTCGAACCAAGCGGCCGGCTGCGTGTCTCCATGCCCGCCGACCTGACCACTGCCGGCCTTGACGACGTCATCGCAACCTTCATCCTGCGTTATCCGGCGGTGGTGTTGGAGCTCGACCTGTCGCCGCGCCGGGTCGATCTGGTGGCTGAAAACTTCGACATCGCGATCCGCATGGGCGATCTGCCGGACGACGCCTCGCTCAACGCGCGGCGCGTGGTATTCGAGCGCCTTGGGCTGTACGCCGCGCCCTCATACATCGCCCAGCGCGGCCTGCCAGTGCATCCGGACGACCTGATCGAGCACGACCTGCTGTGCCTCCTTCACCGAGGCAGTGGAGGGATCTCGTGGGAGCTCACGCGTGGCAAGCAGCGATGGGAACGCGAGCTCCCAGCGCGGCTGAGGGCCAATTCGCCCGATCTGCTCACGCGCATCGCTTGCGGCGGGGCCGGCATCGCCGCCAGTTCCGACCTGTTCGCGGACAAGTTTGTGCGCAAGGGCGAACTGGTGCGCGTGCTGCCCGAATGGGAGATGCCGTCCGTTGTCGGCTGGGCCGTGTTCCCGGGACGGCGCCTGATGCCGGCGAAGACGCGTGCCTTTTTGGACCTGATGGAAGAGATGTGCAGCGGCCGCAAGAACGGGCACGTGCGTGCTGCCTGACCGGGACGCATGACAGACGTAGGGTGCGCACCTGTGCGCACGCGGTACGGTTGCGTTAAGTCTGCGGCCGCACTACGCCGCTGACAATTATGCGGCCAGCCGAAGGCGTAGGGTGCGCACCTGTGCGCACGCTGTACGTTCGCATGTTGTTGGCTCCTGCAACCCACTGGCCATGCATATGGGGGGCGCATTATCAGCGGCGTAGATCGAAGCCCCTGCTGGCGCGGACGCAAACGTGACGCAACCGTACAGCGTGCGCACAGGTGCGCACCCTACGCGCTTCCCGCCTGCCGCCGGTTCCCCATCATCTCGCCCAACCGCACCGGGCGTTCCGGCGCCCAGTCCTGATTGAAGGCGATGGTATCCTTCTTGAACAGCATCACGACGGTCGAACCGAGCAGGAAGCGTCCCATTTCCTCACCCTTCTTCAGCACCACCTGGTCGTCGCCTTCGTAGTTCCATTCGCAGATGCGCGCCAGGCGCGGCGGGTTGACCACGCCGTGCCACACGGTCGCCATGCTGCCGACGATGGTCGCGCCGACCAGCGTCATGACGAACTGCCCATGCTCGCTTGACTCGAACACGCAGACGACGCGCTCGTTGCGGGCGAATAGCCCCGGCACCCCGCGGGCGGTGGTCGGGTTCACCGAGAACAGCGCCCCCGGCACATAGATCATGCGCGTCAGTCGCCCGTCGCACGGCATGTGCAGGCGGTGGTAGTCCTTCGGGCTCAGGTACAGGTTGGCAAAGCTCCCGTGCTGGAAGTGTGCCGCCAGCGCAGCATCGCCACCGACCAGTTGGGTGGTCGTGAAGCTGTGCCCCTTGGCCTGGAAGATGTGGTGGTCATCGATCGCGCCGAACTGGCTGATCGCGCCGTCGACCGGGCATACGAAATCGGCGTCGGCCAGCGGGCGCGCGCCTTCGCGCAGCGGTCGCGTGAAGAATTCGTTAAAGCTGGTGTAGCTCGCGATGTCCGGATTGGCCGCCTCGTCCATGTTGACGCCGTATTTGCCGACAAACCAGCGGATCAGGCGGGTGGTCATCGCGCCGCCCTTGGCGCCAGCGACCCGGCCTGCAAGCGAGGTCAGCGCTTGTTTCGGCAGCATGTATTGCGGCAGTACTTTAATTCGATCGGACACGGGAGCCTCGAGCAGTAAGAATTGCGCATTATAGCGGCATGCAGCGGGGCATCAGTAGTTTTCCGACAGACATATCCCGGACTTCGGGGCCTGTCATGGGCGGAATGAAAGACCGCATTTCCAGGCGCACCTAACGTCGCGCTGCAACATGCATATCAAAAATATTTCCCCAAGAACAACACAAGTCTGTAAATATGCCGGACAATTGGCAGTCCAGCCAATTATTGTTTTGATATGCATACCTACCACTATTCATTTCGCTTGACCATCATCGCCGCCGCCATTGCTGCGGCGCTTACTGCCAACGCACAGGAAGTGCAGGCGCCGGTCGCCGCCAAACCTGCCGGGCAGAAGCAAAACCAGCCCGAAGACAGCACGATCCAGAAGGTCGAAGTGCGCGGCTCGGCCGACGCCTACGATGCGCGGCGCGACGATACCGCCAGCAAAATCGTCGTCAACCACGACGAGATCGTCAAGTACGGCGACACCAACGTGCTCGACGTGCTCAAGCGCGTGCCGGGCGTCACGGTCAGCGGCGGCGCCGGGCGCGGCGGCGAGATCCGCATGCGCGGGCTGGGCAGCGGCTACACGCAGATCCTGCTCAACGGCGAGCGCGCGCCCGCCGGTTTTTCGCTCGATTCGCTCTCGCCCGACGCGATCGAGCGCATCGAGGTGCTGCGCGCGGCCAGCGCCGAGTATTCGACGCAATCGATTGCCGGCACAATCAACATCGTGCTGAAGAAGGCAATCAAGACGGCGCAGCGCGAGCTGAAGGTCGGCTACGGCAAGGGCAAGCAAATTAACAGCCCGACCGCGAATGTGCAGTTGTCGGACCGCGTTGGCAAACTCTCGTATTCGGTGTCGGCCAACGTGTTCCGCAGCAAATTTTACGAACAAGCGGACAACCTGGAGCAGGCCTTCGACACAACCGGACGGCAAACCGGTTTGCGCACCACACCTTCGAACTCTCCTTCCAGCTTCACGGGGATTAACATCAGTCCGCGCCTGAACTGGACACTTGAGGGTGGCGACACGCTCACTTCGCAGAGCTTCGTGAACATCTTCCGCTTCGGAACGACCGCCCGTGCTCACACCGCGACGCTGTTGGGTGATCTGCCGCCGTATCCGGACAAGTCCCAGAACATGACCAACGACAACCAGTTTTTCCGGACCGACCTGAATTGGGTGCACCAGCTCGCCGCGGGCGCAAAGCTCGACATGAAGATCGGTGCCACCTATGGCAAGCTGGCCAACACGATGTACCGCGCTACCGGCGGCAACCCCGCCGTCGAGGAACTGACGCGCCAAATCGATTCGGCGGGCAGGGACCGCGGCCTTAACTCGACCGGCAAATACACCAACCCGCTGTGGGAGGGACACGCGCTGGCGATCGGCTGGGACGCCGGCTACAACACCCGTGACGACGAGCGCCACGAACGCGATTACCTGCATCCGTCCACGCGCATTCCCGGCGCCGACGAGATCTACACCGGGTACGTGTCGCGGCTGGCGGTCTACGCGCAAGACGAATGGAACGTCACGCCGCGCTGGTCGGTGTACCTGGGCTCGCGCTGGGAGGGCATCCGCATCCGCGCCGAAGGGAACAGCTTCGGCACCACCCACTCCAGTTCCAGCGTCTGGAGCCCCATCCTGCAGACGCTGTACAAGCTGCCCGACACCAAGGGCGACCAGCTGCGCCTGGCCGTGACCCGCACCTACAAGGCGCCCGACTTGCAGCGACTGCTGCCGCACCGCTTCACCTCGGTCAACAACAATCAGGTCGAGCCGGATTCCCAGGGTAATCCCAACCTGAAGCCCGAGCTCGCCCTTGGCGTGGACGCCGCGTACGAGCACTACTGGAGCCAGGGCGCGCTGTTCTCGGTCGCCGCTTCGACGCGCCGCATCACGGACTACACCCGCAACCTGGTGGTGTTCGACGGCAGCCGCTGGGTGTCGCTGCCGTCCAACAGCGGCCGCGCACAAACGCACAGCCTGGAAGTGGAAGCCAAGTTCCCGCTCAAGTTATGGTTCGCCAGCGCGCCCGCGATCGACGTGCGCGCCAACGTGGCACGCAACTGGTCGCGCGTCGATTCGGTGCCGGGCCCGAACAACCGGCTCGACCAGCAGACGCCACTCTCGGCCAACTTCGGCCTGGATTACAAGGCTGGCCCGCTCACCACAGGCGGTAGCTTCACCTTCAAGAATGGCGGGGAAGTGCGCGTCTCGCACAACCAGATCGCGTATGTCAACGTCAAGCGCGACCTGGACTTGTACGCGTTGTGGAAATTCGATCCGAAGGTCCAGCTGCGGGTGGCAACTGCCAATCTTCTCAATCAGGATAGCGTGGGCGAAAGCAGCTACAGCAGCGATGCCGGCGTGCTGCGCAGCCGCACAACCAGTTTGCGCACACCCAGTCTGCGCGCCACGCTGGAAATGAAGTTCTGACGCCAGGCGCTTCAGGCGAGGCGCATCGCGACCGCGCCGCACGCGACCAGCGTGGCGGCCGACAGCCGCGCAGGACCGACGCGCTCGCGAAGGACCAGCGCGGCGATCGCGGTCGCGAACAGGATCGAGGTCTCGCGCAGGGCGGCGATCGCCGCCACCGGCGCCTGCGTCATCGCCCACAGTGCAATGGCATAGGCGCCGAGCGAGGCCCCGCCTCCGAACAGCGCCACGTGCAGGTTGGCGGCCGTGAAGCGCACCGTTTCCCGTCCGCGGCGTACCAGTGCCCAGACCAGCATGCCAACGCCGGGCAGCAGGAAGATCCAGATCGTGTATGCCGCCGGCGAACCCGAACGGCGAACGCCGGCGCCATCGATCACTGTGTATGCCGCGATCGTACACGCAGTGAGCAGCGCAAACGCGGTGGTGCGCCGCGCCGCCTGCGAAGCGGCGCGTGCGGTCATGTACATCGCCAGGATGCCGCCGCAAATCAGGCCGACCGCCAGCCACTGCCCACCGCCCAGCCGTTCGCCGGTCAGCGGTGCGCTGGCCAGCGCAACCAGCAACGGCGCGCTGCCGCGCATGAGAGGATAAGCGTGGCTCATTTCGCCGCTGCGGTAGGTTTCCACCATCAGCGCGTAATAGACCACGTGGACCGCACCGGAGAGCGCAATGAAGGGCCAGCTGGCAGGCGCCGGCGCGGCGACGAAGGGCAGGCCCAGGGCGCCGATCAGGCCGCCGCCTGCGAGCACCAGCACCGAAACGAGGAAGGGATCGCCGCGCGACTTGAGCAGCGCATTCCAGCTCGCGTGCAACAGCGCGGCCAGCAGCACCGCGCCGAGCACGAAGCCCGGGACGCTTCCCGTAACTGCGGTCACGCAGCCGCCCTGCGGCGGGCGAAGTAGCGGTAGGCCACTACGGTGGCGACCGTTTGCATTGCCGCGCACACGTAGAAGGTGGCGCCGATGCGCCAGTCGTTGGCGGGCAGGTGGCTGACGGCGCCCAGGATCGAAGTGCCCACCAGCGGCATGACGACCACGCCCAGGCTGCCGATCGACTGCAGAGACCCCATCAGTTCGCCCTGTTCGTTGGATGGCGTCGTTTTCGAGATAATGCCCTGCATCGCGGGACCCGCGGCGAACGCGAGCAGGTTACACAGGATGAAGAGGTACATCATCCAGCCCTGGGTGGCCAGGCCGTACAGCAGGTAGGTCACCGCACCGGAGGCCAGGCCCAGCAGGGACAGGCGCACTTCGCCGAAGCGCCGCATCAGCACAGCGAGCAGTCCCGCCTGCACCACGACCGACGCAAGGCCCACGCAGAACATCGCAAGGCCATTGTCGCGCGGGGTCCAATTAAAGCGGAAGGTGGTGTACAGCACCCAGGTCGACTGCAGCATCATCTGGGCGAAGGTGACCAGCACGACCACGATCACCAGTTCGCGAATGTCGCGCCGGCGCACCAGCCGGGCCAGGCTGCCCAATGGATTGACCCGGTCCCAGCGCATTGGCGCGCGCTGGTTTGCGGGCAGCGATTCGGGCACCACGAAATAGCCATACACCAGGTTTGCGGCCGACATGGCGGCGGCCACATAGAACGGCAAGCGCAAGTCAGTGCTGCCCAAGAGGCCCCCAAGCATCGGCCCGCAGATGAATCCCAGGCCGAATGCGGCGCCCACCTTGCCGAAGCTCTTTGCGCGGTTTTCGTGACTCGTTACGTCGGACGCATAGGCCATCGCCACCGACATGCTGGCCGAGGACATGCCGCCGATGACGCGGCCGATGAACAGGCAAGCCAGGTTCGGCGCCCAGGCGGTGGTGAGAAAGTTGATGCACATGCCGGCCATCGAATAAATCAACACCGGCCGGCGCCCAATGCGGTCGCTGGCGGCGCCCAGCATCGGCATGAAGATGAACTGCATCAGGCCGAACACCGTCGCCAAGATGCCATACCACAGTGCCTGCTGCTCGCGGCCGGTGACGAACTGGCCGACCAGGGGCGGCAGCACGGGAATGATCAGGCCAATTCCCAGCATGTCGATGAATACGCATACCAGGATGAAGTTAAGGTTGCCGGTGGAGGTTTTGTGGTCGGTTGCGGCGGCGGTCATCGGTCGAGGGAGGGGTTAATTTTTGGCCAAAACCGCTATATTAGCATCGAGCTAATCGTTGGTTACCGGTCGGATGATCCTGACCATTCGGCGGCGAATAGATCGCAAAAGGCGAGCAGCGGCGCCAGTCGTTCCCTGCCCAGGGCGGCGCCGGCCTCGGTCTGCATCATGGCAGGCAGTCTGGCAAGCTTGACGGCGACGTGGTCCAGCGCGTAGGCCTTGTCGTCCAGTTCCCGGCCATGGGCGAGGGGGTCAAGCGGATGTGCGAGCGACCGGCCCAAGCTGCCGCTGACGTAGAACAGCCGCGCCAGGCCAATCGGCCCGAGCGCGTCCAGCCGGTCTGCATCCTGCACGATTTTCGCCTCGATGGTCTCGGCCGCGATTGCTGCGGAAAAGCTGTGGGCTTCGATCGCGTGCGCCACCGCGTCCAGCTTCTCTGGCGGGAAGCCGATCCACGCAAGCTGGTGCCGCGCCAGTTTCGCCGAGCGGCGCGACGCCTGGTCGCGTTCGGGATGGTTCTTGGGCAGGTTCACGAGATCGTGCAGGTAGCATGCCGCCATCACCACCAGCGTGTCGGCTTGCGGATAGCTGGTCAATAGTTTCTGTGCGTTGCGCCACACGCGCTCGAGGTGGTTGGCGTCATGTGCGCCATCGTTGCCGGCGCTGCCTGCGGCCAGCGCGGCCAGGCGTTGCTGCCAGGCCGCGGCTTCATTCAATGATACTGTCATCAATTTCTTCTTGGGCTAACAGGGCGGCGCGTTGCGATAGCGCGTCCGCCTCCAGGTTCCTGTGGCGCGGCACCCAGCGCAATGATACGTCGGACAGCTGGGCGAGCAGTGCGCGTGCCGTAGCGCGATAGTCGCGCAGCACCGCAGCGGCCGCGTGATCGGGGCCGTTCACATCGTCGACGACAACCAGGCTGTCGCCATAGATCGTGAGGCTTTCCGCGCTGCATTCCACTGCGGCTTGCAGCACCGCGATCAGCGCGCGGTATTCGGCATCGCTGCTGTTGCCGTAGCCGGCAGGCAACGCGATTTCGACCAATTCGCCCTGCGGCCCCTTCAGCAGCGCGCCGATTGCGCAGCGACCCGGGTTTGGCCGCGCCGAGCCGTCAAACCAGGCGTGCCACGCAGTCGGATGAGTGCTGTGCCGGGCCTTGCGCTGCGGCTCCGTGGTCGTGTGCGATTCGGTACTGAGTGGGTCATTCATCTTGCGAGCATAACCGTTTCTTGCGGCCCTGACATAAAAAAAACGGCCCGGTCATCATCTCGACCGGACTGAACGGCATTAGGGTCAGAGTCAATTTGTTTTGCAACTGGCGGAAGTTGCTCAGTAATTCGACTCTGACCCCAATTTGGTTTCTGGCGCGTGGCAAATAGGCAAGTGGGGTCAGAGTCAAATTGTTTTGCAACTGCGGGAAGTTGCTCAATAATTCGACTCTGACCCTCGCTGAGATTGACAGAAAAAAACGGCCTGGTCGTTATTTCGACCGGGCCGTGGAGGCGCGTCTGCAACGTGTCGTTTGAATGCTTTACGCGTCAGTAGCGGCGCGGATTATTTGGGGCGCGGTCGTAACGGTCGGGCACGCCATCGCGGTCCCAGTCGCGGCGACGCTGCCATTCGGCACGCTGGTATTCGCGTTCGCGCCATTCCGCACGGTCCTGGTACCGGTCACGGCTATAAGGGCTCCAGCGGGCAGGCTCCATGTACCAGCCGCCGTCGCGGCGATACCAGACCGGCGCATTGTAGACATAGCCCGGGCGTTCGGCGATCCAGTAACCACGGACCCATTCGTGGCGATGGCCGCGCCATTCCCAATGGCCGGGCGCCCAAATGTAGCCACGGCGCGGCGCCGGTACGGCTTCATACAGCGGGGGCGGCGGTGCGGTTCGAACCACGACACTGAAATTGTTTGCCGCCATCGACGGCAGCGGAACATATGCGGCTGCGCCAAGCGCGATCAGGGCTGCAAGAGTGAGAGTACGTTTCATTTCAGTCCTCCTAATCCATAAACCGATGATTCACTATATCAAGCGGCGCTAAGGCTGGGGACGTTTGAAGCAGGTGCTTACAACTGAAACAAAACCGGAAGTCGAGGTAACAGGCAGGGAAACGAAAATTGCGCGACGGCTACGCGCGGGCGCGCACGCGGTCAGCCTGTGTCTGCTTAGCGTGCGCGCACCATGACGATCAAGCGTGGCTCCCGCTCACGCGCTCTGCCAGGCGCAGGACCAGCTTGTGTGCCGCCGACGGCCGCTTGGCGGTCACGTTGACGACGGCCATTTTGGTCGGGGTCGCGATGTCGGTGACCAGCGGTTCCGGGACAGTGCGGGCGTTGGCGACAAAGCCGACGCTGCCGGCTGCGATCAGTGCGACGATGAAAGCGGCTTCCATGTGCTTGAGGACGTTCATGTTGTTCTCCTTATGAATGTGGTTTCGATGTGAGCACTGTATCCAAGCGGGCCTATTGCAGCCATCGGATTGCGACGAGTGGACGATTTGGCGGGACAGGCTGCAAAAAATGCGGCCCCGGACCTGTTTCAGGCACCCTCCGCTAACGGTGGATGCAGGCCCGCGGCGGGCCGGTTCACCGAGGGCGGGGAATCAATGACGGGAACGATCGCGAATGTACTGCAACTGCTTGCCGCCAACCGGACGTCCTGGCGGCGCGCGCGCAACCTGCGCACGGGAGCGCGGCGCCAACAAGCTGCCAGCCCGGCAAGACAGGCGCGCGCATTTGTCTTGCCGCGTGCGACGCGCGGATTCTGGATCGCCATCGCAGGCGGCTTGTTTGCGTTGGCCGGTGCGCTTGTTCTGGTATCGCATGCGCAGCGCATGTGGAACGTCGCCGCCGCGCTCGAGCCGGGAGCGGCCGATGCGCAGCTCGACGCGCTGCAGCCGATGTTCGCGGGCGCTGCGCTGCATGTGCCGGGGCAGGGCGGCGTCGAGCTGGCCCGGGTTGGCACTGGCCATATCCTCACGCTGACCGGAATGCGGGCGCTAGCGCCTGTCCGTGTCGACCTGTGCGCCCAGATGGCCGATCCGCACCGGCAGCGCCTTCTGCCGGTGCGGATCGGCTACCGGTTCGAGGACGTCGCCCGCTGGGCCGGGACGAATTCCGGATCGACGCTGCGCAACCTCATCCTGGCCGGCCCGGGCACCCGCATGCCGGTGCTGGAGATCGGTGGCACGGCCGTGGCAGATTTTGCGAGGGCCGGCAGCGAGCCGCTGTGGGTGCTTTGGCACGGGCAGGCGGAAACGATCCGCTGGATCGGCGACGATGGTGCGTACGGCCAGGGACAGCGCGGCCAGGCCGCGTTGCGCCAGGAAGGCTGGCTGCTGTGGCCAGGTGACGGTCTGCTGCATGTCATCCGGCGCGCAAGCGCGGGCTGCACGTCCGGGGAGCTGCTGGTGCAGTTGTACCGGTTGGCGCCAGGCGCGTCGCGCAACTCGATGGTCGTAGCGTTCCCTGCCCAAGGGGCGGCGCGCACGGTCTGGCTGCCACCCGGCGACTACCAGGTGCCGGCGGCACCCGCAGCCCGCTTGGAAGACCAGGCCTTGTTCGAGCAGCTGCTGGCGCGCGGCCTGGTACGCCTGGGCAGCTCCGGGCTGGTGGAACTGGCCCCACCTGACCTTGGCGCCTACCTAGCTGCCCCTGACTCGCGGGCCGAGGGGCCTGCGGGGTGGGAGAGCGTGCAATTCGACGACGAGGCACGCCAACTGCTCGCGCACCTGTACCACAGGGCTGATGGAGACTACGTGCGTGAGCAGGTCCGCGTGTTCAACAGCGAACGGCGGCTGCTGGCGTGGCGGGTACGCGCGCCGCAAGCGCAATCGGGGTGGCAGGCCAGCATCAGCGGCGCGCCAGTGGCCGTCAGTGTCACGATGCCAGCCGCGTCCGCGCGCCTGTTCGCCCGTTTGCCCGAAGGGTGGCTGGCATGGCAGCGGGTGGCGGACTGGCCGGGGCAGGAGGGCAATGCGCGCCTGACGCTCACGCTACCCCAGCCTGCGTCCGGCAACGAGACGCTGGACGTGCTGCTGGCCGGGCGGCTGGAGTCACTGGAAGGCGCACGGCTGGCCGGGCCGGCGCGCGACGTCTGCACGGGCCGCGGATGTGCCGCTCCAAACGCTGTTCAACAACTGGCGTTGCGGGCCGCTGCGGGTAGCCGCAGCATTACGCTGGTCGCCGCGCCGCTGGACATGGCCGCGCTGGCCGCGCCGGGCGACCAGCGCTATCGCCACCTTCGGGTGGAAAACGGCCAGCTCACATGGCAGGCCTTGCCGTATGGGGAACGCGGGCCGCGGCCGGCGATGGCCAGCGTGGTGCTGGCCGACCGTAACGGCGCCGCGTTGTGGAGCGACGCCAGGCCGACCGCACAGGCACAGGCTGCGGGCCTGGCGCCACTGCTTGGCCTGCGCGCCGGGCACGCCAACAGCATCGCCGGCATGCTGGCACGGGTGCCCGCAGCAAGCGGCGCGCATCAGGCGCGGCTTTCGCTCGATCTTAATTTGCAGGCAGCGAGCCAGGCCGCGCTCGACTGCGTCGGCATGCGTCGCGGCCGGGTGGAGGGCGCGAACTGCACCGGCGCGAGCGTCGCGCCGGAAGGACGCGAGGCCGGGATCGTGATCATCGACACCGAAACCGGCGACGTGCTCGCCGCCGCCGGCGCCGGCAACCAAATCACCGGCGCGGCCGACTGGAGTGAGGTGCGCGACTTCGACCGTGCCGACCCCGCTCGCAGCCCGTTGCGTCTGCCGGCGCTGCAGCACGACGGCGGCGCACACCGCAGCCCGGGCTCGACCTTCAAGCTGATCAGCGCACTGGGCCTGGAGTTGGCCGCCCAGCGCGACTCTGGGCTCGACGCGCTGCTCGGCGGGATGCCGCTGGCGCAGCTCAATCGCATGGCACTCGACAACGGCTTTGGGTTCCGTACCGATGCCGCGGTATACCCGGCCAAGACAACACGTGCCCATATCACCAACTTCCGCGATCAGGGGCTGGACCGGCGCGCCGAAAATGGTCGCCTCGGCCTGGCCCAGGCGCTCACCTACAGCTTGAACACATGGTTCGCCTGGACTGCGGAACTGTCCGACCGCAGCCTGTTCGGCCGTCCCGACGGCGGCGCGCCCGACCTGCAGGCGCTCGAACCGGAAGCACTGGCCGGCGTACGGCCGATCGTCGAGATGGCGCATCGGCTCGGCTTCGAGCAGCCGCTGCGGCTGGACGGGGGGTTGCTGCCGGCGGACTTCCGCTGGTCGGCCTGGGACGCCCTGCAGGCCACGCCGGCGCACATCGACCCGGTCCGCTCGCGGCATGAACTGCGCCAACTGGCGATCGGCCTGCGCATGCAGGTCACGCCGCTGCAGATGGCGCTGGCGGCCGGCGCGGTCGGGCAGGGCAGGTTGATCCAACCGCGCCTGCTGCTCTCGCTCGACGGGGTTGACGCGGCAACGGCCGATGGTGCGCCGCTACCCGTCCGTCTGGACCGGATTCGCGCTGGCCTGAAAGGCGTGATCGACACAGGCACGGCCGCCGGCGCCTTCCGCGACGCCGAATTTGCCAGCCTGCGTCGCGGCCTGTACGGCAAAACCGGTACCGCGCCCACTGGCATGCGCGACCCCGCGGGACGCGAGCTGGCGACGGTCTGGTTCACCGGCTGGCTGGAGCCGGGCAGCCTGCCAGGCCAGACGCACCGATGGGCGCTGGCCGCCTTTGCCAGCCATTCCGAGGCCACCGGCGGCGAACACGCGGCCCCGATCGTCGCCGGCGTCCTGCGCAATGTGCTGCGCCAATCGCAGGAACAGCAGCCGGATTCCCCCTCTCCAACGCGTCCATAAGGCGGGTTTCTATGGCATTATTTTGCTGAGTCTGCCATCGAAGAAAGAGGGAGGTATGCGTCTGCCGGGGACCCGCTACCAGGAGCACGGCTGGGAGCAGGTGCGCAAGCTGCTGGGACAGTGCTCGCTGCGTGTGTTCGCCGAGGGTGACGCGACGCGCCTGCTCGCACCAGGCGGCGGGGAGCTGTATGTCGAGCTGGTCGCGCAATGCCTGCACGAGGCGGGCCGCAGTGCGCGTGCGACGGCGCCCGGTAACAGCTACGGTGACAGCGTGCTGGAACTGTCTTTCACGCTGCTGTACGAGCTGCAGGCGCGCCAGGCCGACTGGTCCGCATTGCGCGCGGTGCTGGCCGAAGAATTTGAACGCAGCGGCGCTTTCTGGCTCGAGCCGGGCGGCGACGCGCTGCTGCGCAAGAAGATCAACGATATGTACGCGACCCTGCGCGACAAGGTCGATGCCGACAACTACCAGGTCGCCTGCGGCCGGCCGTGCAGCGCCAATCGTATGTACGCCTACCGCATGCTCGATACCGCCTACAGCGAGATCGCGCGGCTGTTCGCGGCCTGGCCGGAGAGTGCGGAGCAGGTCGGCGCCATCCTTGGACGACCGCTGGCGGCGGCGCCGATCGAGGCGCGCCAGATGCATTCGATCCGTGACTGCCGCGCCGAATGGGTGCTGGCCTGGAGCGAAACGCGCGAGCGCTTCACCGGCAGCCCAGGTCCCCTGCACACCCGCTCCAAGCGCTTTGCGAGCCTGAAGAACAGTCCTGAGAAGATCGGCGCGATGCTGCGCGAGATCGGCGAGTACGAAGAATTGTCGGCCAATCGCGACCACGACTGGCTGCCCGATGGTGCTGCTGCTACCGTGTGGCTGGAAGACTATTGGCGCGTGATTGACGAGTCGCTCGATTCGCCCACGCCCGGCCCGGACCAGATTCTAGAGGTGTTCGAGGACGAGTTGGACCAGAGCGCGCCGCAGGCGACAGACGCAGACACAGCCGCCTTCGTTGCGCCGTCCCCCGGCTACATATCTGGGACGCACGATGCCAGCAACTGGGTCGAGTGCAAACTGGCGGGCGAATCGCAGCCGGTGCGCCTGGCCGTATACCTGAAGCTGCTGGGACCGATGGACGATTGCTACCCGGTCGATTGGCTCGATCCCGCCACCGGTGCGCTGCCGACCATGCAGCAGCTGGCCCAGCTCGGCCAGGTATCGCTGCCGACATTGAGAAAGCGCCGCGATGCCGCCATCCTGCGGCTGCTGGGGGCGACCATGAAGGAGGAACACGGATGACGAAAACCGCATTGGATCGCAAGCTGGAGGAACGGCTCCTGCTCGGTCGCCGGGTGCCGGGCGACCGGCTGATGTTGGCCGACGAGGTGCTGCGCGCGGCGCTGGGTGGCAGCCGGCCGTTGACGGCCAACGAGCGCAAGGCGTTGCAGGGCTCCCCGCTGACCCTGCGGCGGCTGCGACAGCTGGCGTTGGAGCGCCGCAGTGAGCGGCCTGCCGCCAACGACGCCGCGTGGGGGGGCAGCGCCGGCATGCTGCGCGCTGCCGACAGCGGCAGTCCGCTCACCGAACTGTGCACGGATGACCGCTGCTGGAGCCTGCATTTCGCCGGTAGTAGGGGTGCCTGGCACGTGATCCTGCAGGTCGCGGCAAACGCGCCGTTCGCAGCAACCCTGCTGCGTGAACGGCCGCTGCTGCGGGTGGTGGACGGCCAGGGCGGCATTGTGCTGCAGGGCCGCCTGGACCTTGATGGCGAATGCGAGGCCGCCTGGCCGTTCGCGCTGGACCCTGTCAGTCACTTCCAGCAGGCCGGCGCGGTATTCGCGGTCGAGCGGGCCGAGGTCTGAATGTTCGGACTGTTCAAACGCGGCGCAAGGCAGGCCGAACTCGATACCCCGGCACTGGGCGCGACCGTCATCGCGCTGCCGATGCCTGTCGGCTGCAGCGCGCCAAACGGCTGTGCGGCCGTGATCATCAACGCCAGCGGACGGACCCGGCGCGCCGAGGGCAAGCTTGCGCTGGGCGGGGACGAGCGTGCCTACTGCTTTCATCCCGGGCCGTATCAGGTGGATCTGGTTCCGTTTGCGGCGGCGCCGGAGATTGGCTTGCGCGTCGCGTTCGCGATCGACAGTCCCGATCCGCACGCGGTGCAGCAGCGCTTCGACCTGTTCCTGGCCAGCGAAGCGGCGGGGCAAGTGGAGCTGGCGGCGTTCGCCAAATTGATCGAGGCCGCGCTGCAGCGCGAGCTGGCGCAGGGTAATCTGGCGCTGCCGCCATGCACCCAGCTCGACGAATGGAACGCCTTTCGCGCCGGCTTCAACCAACTGCTCTTCATGCGTTTTGGCGTCACCGTCGACGACTGCCTGCCGGTCGATCTGGGCGAGCACCGTGACTTCGCGGCGCTGCTCAAGGAGCGGGTGTTGCCCGATGCGCCGCCGGCGGAGGAAGTGACTGCGCCGGCGTGCGTGTCGGACGAAGTATTCGACCCCACGATCGCCGACGCTGGCGCCCTGCGCCGCCTGTTCCTGGAACTGCCATGCGTAATGTGCCAGTTGCGGATGGCGGGGCTGCCGCCTGGCCAGGAGCTGTTCCGCATGCAGCAGGAACTGCTGCAGCGGCTCGATCTTGTGAGCCTGTCGGCCGGAACCATGCCCGCGCTTGGCCTGTCCGGGCCGGGGCAGCCGCTTGCGCCCGCTCTGCAACTGCGGCGCGCCCGCCACAGCCGCCGTGCAACCGCAGCGCTGGACGAAGCGTGGGCGCTGCTCGCGCGCCTGGAGCGCGCGCATGAAGGCGACGTTGCGGAATTGTTCGACGAGGCAGGGCGCATCATCGCCAACCTTGAACACGACATGGCCGCGCGCCGCGGCACGACCGAGGCGGCAGAGGAGGACGCATGAACGCATTGCCCGCTAGCGTTGAATGTCGCAGCATCCTTGCCGACGGTTCGCCGCTGCTCGTCACCGCCACGCGCCGGCCGCGCGCGGGCCGCGCCGACGTCAAGTGCAGTGCGCCGGGCGACGCGGCGCTGGCGCAGCGGATGCAGCAGGTGGTGCGACTGGCGCGCCTGACCGAGCCGTGCCTGGACAGCCGCGACCAGGTCGTGATCAGTCTGGACCGCGCACCCGCCGGCACCCAGCGTGGCTGGGAACTGGCGGTCGTGCTGGCGGACCGCATGGTGCGCGGCCTGTTCCATCCGTCCCGTCCGATCTGCGCGAACGGCTGGTCCGACGAATGGCATCTGGGCCGCGTCACGGGGCATGATCTGCGCAATGCACCGGCTAATGTGCTGCTCGGCGGGCCCGATGGGTTGGCACACCTGGGCGCGCTGACCGGCCAGCCCGACCAGTCGGCCGCGGTGGCGACAGGCAGTTGCTGGTTTCCGCTGCATAGCGGCGGCATCAACGACAGCTTGTGCCGGATCGACGTGAGCGTCTATCCCTTCCCTCACGACGGCGCCGAAGAGGAGGGCGCGATTGCCGTGCCCGGCGTGGACGCGGCGCGTCAACTGGCCGTGCGCCACGCGCTGGCGCAAGCACGCCACTTCGACGGGCGCGGCGTTGGCCGCTGGCGTACCGTGGTCCGCTTTGACCAGGCCGGCTTTTCGGGAGAGTCGTACGAACTGGCGCTGGTGCTGGCCGACCGCATCGCGCGCGGCCGGGAGTTCCTGGCGCGTGGACGGCTCATCGCCAGTGGTTGTTCCAGCGCGTGGCACGCCGGCCGCGTGGACACCGTGGAGGGCCTGGCGCCCAAGTGCGCGCTGATCGTGCGCGAAGCGGCGCCGGGCGACCGCGTGCTTTTGCCGAAGGCGTGGCAGCCGATGCTCCCGGACGGGTTTGCCGACGAACTGCGCAGCCGCGGCGCCAGTGTGGCCTGCATCGAACGGATCGGGATCATTTGAGCAAGCTCGCGCACGCTTGGTGCGCGAACCCGGGTGTGAGCGCAGCCCTGCTAGAATCGGGCAACAGTGTTGTCAGTTCAATAATCAGGAGTGGGTATGTTCCAGATGTTCGGATTCGGCGGCGAGCGCTGCCCCCGGTGTGAGCACAAGAACGCGGGCGAGGCGCACTACTGCGCGCAGTGCGGCGTCACGCTGGGCGGCCTGCGCAACGCGCCGGTGCTGCGCGAGAACCGCTGGATCGCCGGCCCGGACGAGCTGGCGGTGTTCTTCGGCGTGCGCGAACTCGAAGGCGTGTTCGTCAAGACGCTGCGGGTGCCTTCCACCGCGCGCGCCTACATCCTGCAGGGCGACCAGGCGACCGAGGTGCCGCAGGGCGAGTACGAGATCGAAGGCTTTTTCGCGCGCCTGAACCACCTGCTGCGCGACCAGCACGCCGAAATCCTGGTCACGCGCACCGGCGCGCTGCCGGTCACCTTTGAATTCCAGGACCTGGCGACGAGCGAGCACCTCAAGGTGGCGGCGCAGCTCACGGTGAGCGTGCGGATCGAGAACGTGGCCGCCTTCGCGCGGCATTTCATGACCATGCCCGGCGCGGTCACCACCGGCGAGCTGTGCGAGCTATTGGCTCCACCGGTGCGCCAGTTCGCGGCCGAATTCGTGGGGGCGCAGTCGATCCGCGACATGGCCGCCAACCGATCGCTGCGTGCGCAGTTGGACGAACGGCTGCAGGGCGCGCTCAAGCTGCTGCTCGGGCAGTACGGCCTGGCAGCGGTGCAGGTGCAGACGCTGTGCCTGCGCCACGACAAGTTCGACGCCAACCGCGAACGGATCGGAACCTTGTTCCTGGCGGCGGACGAGCGCCACGTACAGCTCGAGCATGCCAAACACCTGGACCAGCTATACGACGCCGAGGAATGGCAGCGCATCCGGCGCGAAGAACAGGAGAGCCGCCAGCGCCACAAGCGCGCCGAGTTGCGCCAGGATGAGACGATCGCACGTGCCGAGCTGACACTGGCAGGGGCCGAGCGCGCGCAGGCTGTGCGTGCGCGGGAGATCGAGCTGTACGGCCGCATCGCGCAAGCCAAGTCGCGCCGCGATGCGATCGAGCTTGGCGCCGGCGACATGCTGGCCGAACTCGAGCACGAATTGGCCAGCAAGGGCGCGCAGCGCGCGGAGCAGGCGGCCGGATGGGAGCACCTGCGCGCACTGGCCCGGATCAGGATGCGTACCGAACTGGACGTGGCGCAGCAGGACGCGCTGCAGGCGCGCCAGCTCGCCCAGCAGCGCTTTTCGCAGCAGTTGATGCAGCAGCAGATCAGGAACAAGATCGAGCAGGCCATGCAGATCGAGGACGCCACCCGACAGCACGCCGAACTGGTGCGCCTGCGCGAACAGGAACAAGCGGTGGCCTGCCGCGCACGCGAGATCGAGGTCGAAGAGCACCAGGCGCGGTTGCGACTGCTGCAACTGGCCAACGAAGCGCGCCGGCGCGAGGCCGCGCGCGTGCTCGAATGGGAAGAGGAGCTGGCCGCGGGCCGCAAGCGCGAACTTCAGCGCGCAGAAATGCTGCAGGCGGAGGAAACGCAGCAAAAGATCGAGTCCATGCGGCGCGACGGCGCATCGCTTGGTGCCATCGCCCAGCAGGAAAAGCTGCTGCGCACGATCGAGGCCGACGCCCTGCAGCAGCGCCAGACGCAGCAGCTGCAGCTGGAAGCGGAGGAACGCCGCCACGCGCAGTTGCTCGCGCGCGCCGAAGCGCTGGCCGCGATGGACGACACCGCCAAGCTGGCACTGGCTGGCGCGGCCAACGTCGGTGCGCTGGCCGACTTCATGAAGACCCGGGTGCACGCGACGATGGGCGCCGACCAGCTCGCGGCGCTGGCCCAGGTGGTGGGTGCCGCCGGCGTGCAGGGGCGCCTGTGCGCGCAGGGTCATCCGGTGCGCGGGGACGACAAATTCTGTGCCGTCTGCGGGGCGGCCTTGCCGGCTTGAGCCCAGGATGCCAACCGCAAGCGACAAGATTCGCGAACTGCATCAGCTGCATCAGGACGGCCTGTTAAGCAGCGACGAGTTCAAGCTGCGCAGGAACGCGATCCTCGATGCCCTGCACGCTGCGCCGGCGCCAAGCCAGGATTCGCGCGCCGGCACCGAGATCGGGCTGATGGCCGGCCAGGAAATCGGACCGCGCAGCCGCCGCTACCGGCTCGAACGCCTGATCGCGCGCGGCGGGGTGGCCCAGGTGTGGCAGGCCACCGACCTCGCCACGCATGCCGAACTTGGCCACAGCGCGCAGGTGGCGCTCAAGATCCTGGCGCCGGAACTGACCCGCAACGCGGCCTATGCGCGGCTGCTGGTGGAAGAAGCGGCCAGAGCCCGGCGGCTGGCGCACGAACACATCGTACGCGTCTACGACTGGGCGCAGGACCCGGCGACCTCCAGCTATTTCCTGATCATGGAGTGCCTGGACGGCGAGGATCTCGACGCCCTGCTGGCGCGCGAAGGCAGCGTCACGCTCGCGCGTGCGCTCGAGCTGCTCGCGCCGGTGGCCGCTGCCCTCGACTATGCGTGGACGCGGCACCGGCTGGTGCACCGTGACATCAAGCCAGGCAACGTATTCGTGACCCGCAGGGGCGAGGTCAAGCTGCTCGACTTCGGCATCGCGGCGCGTGCGCGCGGGACGGGCGTGGCGCCCGCCACCGAGGCGCCCGCCAGTTCGGGCACGGCGGGCTATCGCGCCCCGGAAGCCGGCATGGCCGGGCGCGAGCCGTTGCCGGCGCTGGACGTGCACGCGGTCGCCGTCATGATCAGCCAGATGGTCAGCGGCAGCCTGCCGTTCGGCGCGGCCCGCGTCCCCGGCGAGCAGCCCGTGATGCCACCGGCGCTCGGCCCGCGCCAATGGGAAGCGCTGCAAACTGGCTTCGCCTTCGATGCCGAGGCGCGGCCGGCGACGGTGGGCGAACTGCTGCAGCGGATCCGCGCGGCCGATGCCACGCCGGCGCAAGCCGAACCAGTGCGAAAAGCCGTCAAGGTGCAGGACCCGGAAGAGAGCGCGCGGCGCACGGCCGAAGCCAAGGCCGCAGCCGCCGCGCAGGCACAATTGGTGCGCGAACGGCGCGAGCGCGAAAAGCAGGAACGCGCGGCGCAGGAAGCTGTGCGCCGCGAACGCAAGGAGGCCCTGCGCCAGCAGCTTCTGGCACGCCGCAGGGAGGAGGCCGAGAAGGCGCGCCTGGCGCGCGAAGAGGCCGAGCAGGCCCGGCGCAAGGCACAGAAGGTGAAGGCGGCGGCCGCCATCCTGGAGCAGCAAAAGCAGGCCCGAACGGCCGCGCAGGCTGAGGCGCTGGCAGCGCCCGACACGCCAGCCCGAGAGGCGGAGCCAGTCGCGTCACCGGGCAGCTTGTTGCGCGACCACTTCCGGGACAGCCAGGACGCGGGACCCGAACTGGTGCTGCTGCCCGCCGGCCGCTTTCAAATGGGCTCGCCCGAGCACGAGCGCAAGATCGCCACTGCCGCCGGCGCCCAGCAAAACTGGCTCGCCCGCGAAACGCCGCAGCATTGGGTCGGCATCGAGCGGCCTTTTGCGCTTGGCCGCTATCCGGTGACCGTGGGCGAGTGGCGCGTGTTCGCGCGGGCCACCGGCTGGCGTTGCTCCGGCGAGGTCGACTGGGAAGCGCCGGGTTTCGCGCAGAACGATGCGCATCCGGTGGTCGGCGTGACCTGGCACGACGCTCGGCAGTACCTGCACTGGCTGTCCGAACGAACCGGCCAGCGCTACCGCCTGCCGAGCGAAGCGGAATGGGAATACGCATGCCGTGCCGGCACCAAGACAGCATTTAGCTGCGGCGACTCCATCAGCACCGACCTGGCCAATTACGACGGCAATTTCTGCTACAACGGCGGCCCGCCTGGCGTCTACCGCAAGGGCACGACGGCGGTCGGCACTTTTCCGCCGAACCCTTGGGGCCTGTTCGACATGCACGGCAATGTGTGGGAATGGGTGCAGGACGTGGTGCACGACAGCTATGACGGCGCACCGGTCGATGGCAGCGCGTGGGAAGAGGGCGGCGACCAGGCGCGCCGTATCCTGCGCGGCGGCTCGTGGCTGTACAACCCGCGCTACCTGCGCTCGGCGCTGCGCAATGGCTTTTCCGCAGTGCTCGCGAATGACATCGTCGGCTTTCGCGTCGCGCGCGACGTAGAGGTCGTTTCAAAATTAGTTGGCTGAAAATCGTCGTTCCCGCGAAAGCGGGAACAGCGCCACTGGCGCTGTTCCCCCCATAGACAGCATGAAATGACGCTCAGCATGGGTTCCCGCCTCCGCGGGAACGACGTGCTACTTTTGCTGCCCACGCGGATTGTGCCTTCGTCGCCGCGCCTTGCCCCTCTCATCTCGAAACGACCTCATAAGTGATGTCACGCGCTCATGCGCGGCAAGGCTTTGGTGTACATTGTGACATCCGCCCAAATCCGATAAAGGGAGCCACGCATGAGTATCATTGTCCGCCGCGATATAACACACCCGATGCGGCATACCGTCCAGATCCGCGATCACCTGCTGGTGGTGGACGGGACGTCGCCGGAAGGGGGCGAGGACGCCGGCCCGTCCGCACACGACTTGTATGACGCCGCGCTCGGCACCTGCGAAGCGCTGACCCTGGTCTGGTATGCGCGGCGCAAGGATATCCCGCTCGCGGACGTGGAAGTGATCGTGGAACGCGACGACAGCCAGGAACGGCAGGGCGTCTACAAGCTCGCGACCAAGCTCAAGCTGGGCGGCTACCTGACCGACGAACAGCGCGAGGAACTGCTGCGCGTTGCCAGCAAGTGCCCAGTGCACAAGCTGATGGCCAGCGTAATCACCGAAATCACCACGGAGCTGGCATAAACCATGGCGATCGCGTATCTGTTCAAGCCGCACGACAAGGACCTCGGCGGCGGCTTTAAGGTCCGGCGCATCCTGCCGGCGGCGGCCAAGCAGGCCGTGGGCCCGTTCCTGTTCTTCGACCACATGGGACCGGTCGACGCCGAGCCGGGCACCGTCCACGACGTGCGTCCGCACCCGCACATTGGCCTGGCGACCGTGACCTACCTGTTCGAAGGGGCGATCATGCACCGCGACAGCCTGGGCACCGAACAGCGCATCGAGCCTGGCGCGATCAACTGGATGACCGCCGGCAGCGGCATCGTCCATTCGGAACGCACGCCGGACGATCTCAAGAGCCAGCAGCGCCGCACGCACGGGCTGCAACTGTGGGCGGCGCTTCCGCGCGAGCACGAAGAGACCGCACCTGACTTTTCGCACACCCCGGCCAGCGCGATCCCGGAAGTGGAATTCGACGGCGGGATGCTGCGGGTGCTGGTCGGCAGCGCGCACGGGCAGACTTCGCCGGTACCGACCTTTGGCGAGACGCTGTACCTGGATGTGCACCTCGAACCCGGCCGGTTGATGGCGCTGAATGACTTGCCCGAAGAGGCCGCGCTGTATCCGATCAGCGGCGACCTCGTGATCGATGGGGAAGAGGTGCCGGCGTACACGATGGCGATGCTCGAGCCTGGCGTTCCGGTGCGGGTGGAATCGCAGGCCGGCACGCGTTTCGTGGTGATCGGCGGCGCGGCGCTTGATGGCCGACGCTTCATTTACTGGAACTTCGTCTCGTCCAGCCAGGAGCGGATCGAACAGGCCGCCAGCGACTGGGAACAGGAGCGCTTCAGGCCGGTGCCCGGAGACAGCGAGCGCATCCCGCTGCCGGCTACGCCGCCGTCTTGGAAACGGCGTGAATAACCGTTGATCAGCCCACGTATCGTAGGGTGCGCACCTGTGCGCACGCGGTCACCGGTTGATCAGCCCGCGCCGCAGAGCGGAGCCAACGCCGCAAAAAAACCGTCGTCCCTCCCATTGGTCGGAACGACTTCCCGGGGTCGGCACCCCCATAGACAGCGTGAAATGAGGCTCAGCATGGGTTCACGCCTCCGCGGGAACGACGGGCTACTTGACTGGCTTTCATCAGCCGCTCGGATCATCCGGCGTTTTTCGGCGCCCAGTTGATTCACATTACGCACGGCGGAACTTTCACCGCCCCTGGCGCACTAATCCTTTGTCCCGACCGCGAAGGAAGGCGCCATGAGAATCCCCAAGCACCTTCAGATTCCGATCATCGTGTTTGCATTGCAGGCCGTCCTGCTGGCAGGCTGCGCGATGATCTTCCTCGTGCTGCTTCCGCATTAGCGCCATCACGCACCGGCTGGCGGCTCGGCAAAACGGGGTTCCCGCCGGTCGCGGCTTGCGCGCACCGTCCACTGTACAGGGTAGGCGCCGACGGCAAACCGCATCTGTCCCGCCGGGCCGGACAGGTCAGCTTGCGTCAGCGCTTCATCCTGATCCTGCTCCGCATCGTGGCACCAGAATCCCCCGCGGTCGTGAAACAGCAGCGGCAGCCGCGCCGCCTGGGGCAGCGTGCGCTGCGCCGCAAGCGGTGCCGGTCGCCGGTCCGGCTCGAGCAGGCAAAAACACTCCGCGTCTGCGCCATCATCCTCCCGGTGCAGCACCACACCGTTGTGGAGCAGACCGCTCACCACCAGCCTGACCACGCCGCGTATGCTCGCGGTAAGCTCGATTATCATCCCCAGGCGCAGCGGCACCGGCACATGCTTGCCGGGCCAGCTACCGTCCAGCAGCAGACCATAGCGCGACACATCCTCAATCTCGTAGCGGTCGCGCACGCGCCGGATCACCGCATGGCGGGCGGACAGGCGTCGCGTCAGCCCGGCCGGGTCCGCGCCGTCGGCAGTGAAGTGCGACAGCAGCACGTCGGCCTCGGGGTCGTCCGTTTCGAATCGGCCCAGCACGAATTCGTCGAGCGCCAACAGCCGGATATGCTGCGGCAGTCCCGCCACCGGATCGGCGCTTGTCAGGCAGGCGGCGCTCGCCGGACAGGGATGCGGCGGTGCGCGCACCGCATCCACCTCGACCAGGTCCTCATCCCAGGCGATGGTCACGATGCCCACGTCCGCTTTGCCCGGCTCCGCCTGCAGGTCGAGCTGCGCGATCGACGCGTCGCGCGCGTTGACCTCGATGTCGAGCCGGCCGAAGGTGCGCGCGGAAACGCGGGCGATCGACGCATCGTCCGCGCTGATGTGAACGTTCTTGTGCGACGCCAGGAAGGCCGCGTGGATGTCGGCGAGAGTGGCATCGCGGCGCGGCAGGTTCAGCACCAGGGTGGCAACCCAGTTGCGCTCGCCCCCTTGCAGTTCCAGGTCGATGCGGTGCTGGCCGTGCTCGACCGCCCGGGACGAGAATTCGATGAACACCGCCCGCCAGCCGCCAGAGCGCGTGCGCGAGAAGTGCAGGGGCGCGCGGGTGTGCAGAGGGAGTGCGCTTTGCGCGCGCAGCATCAGTTGTGGCGGCAGGCCGGGTGGCATACCGCGCAGGTCGAGCCTGATGCTGTAGCGGCCGCCGCAGGCGCGCGGGTCGAAACCACTCACATGCAGGTGCGGCCGGACCGGCAGCGGGGCACGCTCGACCTGCACGGCGACAGGCGCGATGGCAAGCTCGGCGCGCCCTGGCTGCAAATTCTCCGGCTGCGGATGGCCGTGCGCGCATACCGGGTCCCCTGGCATGACCCAGACCGTGCAGTGCGGGTGCTCGGGATCGCGGCACTTGTTCATAAGAAATTTACGGGTCCTCAATCAGCCCAAGCTTACGCCATTTTGCTCGGCAGCGCCGTTAATTAACGCGCAGCACGATGGCGGTGAGATTGTCGGGTTGCAGTCCCGGCGGCGGGTTGTTTGCCAGTTCCGCGAACAAGGCATCGGCCACGGCGCCCGCCGACCTGCAACGCGCGACCAGTCGCGGCCATTGCGCAACCCACGGTTCAGGTTTTGCGCACGACCAGAATCCGTCGGTGGCGAGCAGGTAGATGCTGCCAGCGCGCAATGCAAGCGGTCGCCGGTCCCCCAGTTGGCGCAGCCACGGCGGTAGATTGATCGGCGTGAGTTCGAACAGCGCATCTGCCAGCAACGCCGGGTTGGCCAGCGAATTGCCGAGGATGAAGGCCTGGGAGATCTGAGGCTGGTGCTCGCCATACACCTGCTGGCGCCACGCATGTTCACCGATAAGCGCAGCCATCGCATGCGCGGTTGCCGGCACGTGGTCGACAGTCAAAGGCGTGGCATGCCTGCCCCGGATTTCGTACAGGCGCGAATCGCCGACGTGGTAGAGCAGGGCGTCCTGTCCGGGGATCAGTTCGAGCATGGTCAGCGTCGTCCCCGGGCGCAGGCCGGTGGGCGTGGCCGAGTCGAATTGCCGCTGCAATTGCGCGTGCAACGCGTCCAGGTGCAGCGCCAGTGCGGCCGCGGTGACACACGCCGGCATGGACAGCAAGCCTTCGACCACTGCCTCCGCCGCTTCCCGGCCGTGACCGTGGCCGCCCATACCATCGAGCACCGCGAGCCTGGCGTGACCGTGCGGCCAGCCGGGGACCGTCGCACGCTTTGGCCGTTCGTCGCGCAGGAAGGCGGCCTTGCCATCGACGTCGATCAGCAGGTAATTGTCCTGGTTTTCCGCACGCATGACCGGGCCGACGCCAAGCGCACAGCGCACTGCGACGTCAAGACCTGGGCCAAATTGCAGCTGATCGGATGGAATCATGGGCATCGATGGGAAGGTATCTCGCCTACTTTACGCTGGTTGGATGGTTTGCTAAGCCGCGAACACATGGCCATTCCAGCTTCATTATGTTAATTTGTCCGTTCGATAACAAACGCAAGGGCACCGATGCTGATTCGACCGATCGAGCAAGACGATATCGCCAGCGCGGCCGCGCTGCTGCGTGAGCTGGCGCTGGAGTTCATCGTTTGCGGAACCAGTCAGGAATCCGCGTCGGACTTCCTGCGTGAAAACGACGAGGAGGGAGTACGCGGCTACATCGAGCGCGGCTGGGTCTACCATGTGGCGCTGATCGATGGCGAACTGGCAGGCTTTGTCGGGATGCGCGAGCGCAGCCACCTGTTCCATCTGTTCGTTGGCAAGCGCTGGCAGCGTCGCGGCGTGGCGCGGCGTCTGTGGGACGTGGCGCGCCAGGCATCGCTCGCATCGGGTCACACGGGCGGCTTCACCGTCAATGCCTCGCTCTATGCGCTCCCGGTATACAAGGCGCTTGGTTTCGTGCCCACCGCGCCGGAGCAATGCGTGCGCGGAATCCGCTTCATCCCCATGGCGCTGGCTGCCGCCTAGCGGCGTTCGTCGAGCCGGCGCAGCCACAGGCTGCTCGCCCAGCCGCGCACCTCGCGGCCGTCGACCCTGGCGCTCACTTCCCACCAGTCTCCCTTGCGCACGCCGCTTGCGGTGACGATTGCGCCGGCCGGCACCACCGCCACGCGCCGCGCGCCGATGCCTGTGCCGTCGCGCAGGTTCAGGTCGTCGTACACGCGATAGCGGACTGGTTCCGTCAATGGCTCCGCAGCCAGTTCATGCGGCGCCGCCTGGGCGTTGGCCGCCGGGTTGAACCACCAGAGCAGGGCGCTGCCGATGCAAAGCGTTCCGACCGTCAGCACCGCGAGCGCGCGCGCATTAGCGCGCCGCCACCACGCGCGCGGCGTGAGGTACGCGCACAAGACCAGGGTGGCTACCAGGCCGGCGCACAAGGCGGCAACCGTCACGATCGGCGCAGGCATGTCATGTCCCTAAGCGTCGAAGCGCAGCACATAGTGGCCGGCGACCAGGTGGTGGCCCACGGGAAGGAGATAGGGCTGCCCCGGTGCCGCATTGTCGATCGACGCCACGAAATCAAGCTGGTCGTCGAGGTGGTACAGCGCCTGCATTGGTGCCAGCCGCACGATCCGGTACCCGTCCTTGGATGCCTCGAAACTGAACGCGTTACGCGACAGTCCCAGGCGGTCGGCGCTGGTGCCAGTCGCCCCGTCGGCGTGGCGCAGAAAGCCTGGCGAATCGAGCACGCGCAATGCGGCCAGCGTGGGCACTCCGCGACCGAACGTGCAGGGCGTATCGGCCGCGACTGGCAGTCCGGGCGCGTTCGGAAGGCACAACAGCGCGCGGTAGCGGTCGGCCATGCCTGGGGCCACGACGAGCAGCCGCACGGCGATGGCGTCGATAGGGGTGAAGCTGGACGGCACGTCGATGCGCTGGCGCCCGGCGGCTGTGATCGCATGTACCTCGTCGGCGTGGTCGACGGCAAAGCTGATGACCGCATCCTTGGATTGGCTCGCTGGCACCAGCGCGCGGTTCAGGCCGATTTCGAGCGCGACCGCGCCGGTTTCCCGGTAGCGTGACAGCCTTGGCAGGGCCAGCGCAGCCAGGCACACGCGCTGGCGCGCCACCGGCGCATAGGTGGCATCGAGCTCCTTTGGCACGGGACGCGCGACAGGCAGCGCGGTGAGTTCGGGATCGGACACGGCGCGCCCCTTCCACACCGCTGGAGCACGGGGCGGCGCGGGGCGGACGGAATTGGGCCGGCTGCTGCCGGACAGCGAGGCTGGTGCCGAAACGCGGCCGATTTTGATGAACAGCCGCGCCACCGTTCCATCCGGGCCGGCGCGGCGCGAGCGGATCGTGTAGTAGCCGTTCGCCGCATCGAAGCTGCATTCGAAGGCGTCCTTTGGGCGCACCTGCACTTCTATCGGCGCTTCCGGCCCGTCGTTCACCAGCAGGATCGCATCGTCCGCACCGAACGGCCAGCCCGGCACCGCATAGGTCGCGCTAAGGCCGCTTTCGCCGATCAGCGTGAGGCGCTGGTTAGGATAGACGGGGCAGACGGTCTTCCACACCGCGCTGTCGCGCGAAGCGCTGATCGTGTACAGCGGCCTTTCGCCTGGCGCGGGAAGGTAGACGGCGTGACCGAACTTGACCTCGACCTGTCCCGGTTCGAGCTTGTCGTCGCCGACCACGTCGTAGCGCACCTCGTCGCTGCCGAGCAGGTCGCCGAAATCCTTCCGGTGCAAATCGGTGAGTGACTGCGCCAGGTCGCGTGCGCGCGCGCCGCGCGTGAGATGGCGGTCGTCGTCGACTTCTTCCTGCGGCAGCAGCAGCTTCACGTGCGAAAAGCAGCGTGTTGCGGCGCGCCCGCGCTGTTCGCGTGGCGAGCGTTCCAGCAGATCGCGCAGCAGCGGGCGGCGCGCGAACAGCGCAAGTCCCGGCGCCTGCCACAGCGCTTCGGCGTTGAACACATCGTTGACCTGGCCTAGGGCTTCATGTTGGACGTACACCGGCATGATGACTCTCCTCGAAAGATTGGACGCACGCGCTACCGATCGCTAGCAGGGGGCAGATGAAAAACAGCAGATGCGATCCACCCGCCGACAAGAAGCTCATCGGCTGGCCCATCACGGGGAAGATCGACAGATTGGTGCCCCACGACAGCAAGAAATGACCGAACAGGAAACCGGCGCCGCCGCACAGCGCAAAGCAGCGGCAGCGCGCCAGCCAGGCATGGCGAAAGTCGCGCGCGGCATGGTGCGCCTGCCAGGCGCGGGCGGCGCTTTGGACCAGTCCGGCCAGGAACAGCGCCTGCAGTGTCCATAACGCCAACGCGGCGGCAAGGCCGTGGCGATTCAGGAAGAAGGACGGCGCAAAGTCATCCTGCACCTGGGGGATGCGCGGCACAGTGCCAGCTTCCAGGCCGAGGGTTGAGAGGCCGAGCAGCCCGTCCGCTCCGCGCCAGCCACCTTGGGCGATCGCGCGTGCGCCGAGCAGGAGCTGCTGGCCGGTATGCGGATGCGTGCCGGGATCGAGCCAGACCAGGAACCGGTCGGCATAGAAGTTCAGTTTGGCCAACCGCGCAGGCTCGGCACCGTGCAGGGCCGCGAGAGCCAGGACGGCGCAGCAGGCGCATGCGGCCAGTATCCCGGCCGGTAGGAAGCGCCGGGTGGCAAGCGTCCACGCCAGGACCATTGCGCCGGTCCATACCATCAGCAACACCAGCGGCGAGTAGTCGTCCACTTGGACAAGCGCGACGCCGAGCAGCGCCAGAAACAGCAGAGCGGGCATGACGAGGCGCAGCCAGCGCAGCACGGTGTCGCTGGCCTGTTGGCGGGTGCCCAGGCCCAGCGCGATGCAATGTGCAGTGAGGCCGGTGAGCGCAAGCTTTGCAAACTCCACCGGCTGCAGACCGAGCACGCCCGTCTCATCGCCATAAGCGACCTGCAGCGCCAAGGCGATAAGCGCCACGCCTGCCAGCAGCAGGAGGATGCGTTCCGCGCTGGCTTGCGGCAGGGGCACGCGCGGGCGGTGGCCGAGAACCCAAACGACAGCGCCAAGGCCAATCGCGAGCAGGGCAGAGGTCTTGTGGAAGTAACGCGTCCACGACGAATTGGCGCCGCCGAGCGCCAGCTCGAGTTGAGCGAGCAGGCCGACGGCTAGCAGCGTGACGCCGGCCGCCAGCACGGGGTTGACGCGCGGCGCGGCCAGCAGCGCGAACCACAGCGCGGCCCACGCCAGGATCAGCGACCAGCCGAGCCCCGGCGGGCTGCCCAAATGCTGGAGTACCAGCGCGCCCGTGCCCGCAGCGGCCAGAAAAACCGCTGCCCCGGCGCGCAGGCGCGCCTGCTGCGTGCGGATGCGCAAGGCCGTGACGACGGCCGCGATCACCGTCGCCGCACATGCCGCCAGCCATGCACGTTGCATCTGGAATGACCAAAAATCGCGCTGCTGCCACTGCCATGCCACCTGTGGCGGCAACTGCAGGCGCGGTTCCGCGAACAGCGCGACATGGCTGACTGGCCGCATCCGCAACGTATCACCGTCGACCGCCATGAGCAGCCGCGTGTAGCCGACGACCATGCTCGTGACGGGGTGTGGTGGGCAGGCGGCGGCGTGGCACGTCCCACCAAGCCACTCTTCACGCCTGGCTAGATCGACTTGGCCATTGCCGGGCCAGACCAATAGTGGAGCAGTTCCCGCGCCCGCCACCAGCACCAATTGGCCATCATCGTCCGCCATTGCCGCACTGCCGGGCGCTATTCCCGCTACGCCGATGCGGTTGCCGCAGTGAAGACTGCCACCGAAGCGCAATGGACGGTGCATGGACAGTACAGCGGGAACCCAGCGGTTCCATCCCGCGACAATGCGGGCGGCGAGCCGTGTATCGGGGCAGGTGGGCAGGACCTGTCCGTTCCTGAACAAGTTCGCGCCGTTGTAGCGCCATTGTTGCGCGCCATCGCTGAACGCCACCTCGTGCTCACTCGCCCCGTCGACCGTGAACACGGCTGCTCCGATCTGGAACCGCATCCCGGTGCTGATCGACGTGCGGCCCGTCAGCCGATCGACACCGTCGCGCCGTAACGCCAACTGGCGGCCAATGCTGGTATTGCGAATCCACCAGCCGCCGCTCGCATCGCGCCGCACGACGATGTGGGCGCTATCCGCTTGGGGCGCCGCCAGTTCGAGGCGGCCCAGCGTTTGCGATTGCCCGTGCATTAGCGTCAAATCGATGCGCGACGGTGAGAATGCGGCTGGCGCGCGCAACAGGCAAAATAGCTGCAGCGCGCAGAGGAGGGCCAGCGCAAGTCCTGCGGCAAATCTCCAGTTGACTATCCTGTTCATGCGGCTCTCCGCAGGCCTGCATGTAGCGCGTCGCGGATATGGGCAATCATCCGACTGATTTCGATCGCATGCCGTGGCCGATTCTCGCGGCGCGCGGCCACCAACGCACGCAGCAGCGCCAGGGCGCGCGATGCCGCCTCGAGATCGTGGCCGATCGAGATCGCCTGTGCGAACCGGACTTCCTCGTCCGCGTCCAGCACCGCCGGCATGGGTAGCAGCTTGCCTGCCGCTTGTCCGTGTTCGCGCCAGGCTTGAGCACAGCTGCTGCAAAAGCGCAGTGGCTGGCCGTTCGTGACGAGGTAGTAGAGCAGGGCGCCAAGTGCGAAATAGTCGGTACGCGCGTCGGTCAGGTACCCCTCAGCGCCTTGCGCAAAAACCTGCTCCGGGGCCTGCCAGTTTGGAGTACCGGCGTAGGAATGCGGATGCAGGTCGGCCAAGGCACGGTTGGTGCCGAAGTCCGCGAGCTTCACGCTTCCGGTGCGCGAATCGAACAGCAGGTTGCCGGGCTTGAGGTCGAGGTAGCGCCAGCCGTACTGGTGCACCTTAGCCAGTGCCTGATTGATCTGTGCGATCCAGCCTAAGGTGCGCGTGAACGGGATCGTCCGACCCGCCGTGTGTTCGGCCGCGACGTATCGTTTGAGGTCCTGGTCCAGCAGTTCCAGCGCGAGTGCTGGCCGGCCAGCCTGCTCGCCGCTGTCGAGCAAGCGCACGATGTGGCGCTGGTCCCACGGCGCAAGCGAACGCAGGAAGTTGATTTCGGTCTGCGCGCTGGCAATCCAGCGCTCGCGCTGCTGCGCCGGCGCACCGGCCATCTGTTCACAGTTGATCAGTTTGAGCGCAACCGGTCCGATCGTCGCCGGGCCATCGGCGCGCCACAGCACGCCATAGGCGGAAGTGGCCATGCGCTCCCGCAGCCGGTAGTGGCCGGCACCGAGCACGATCATGTCCCCTGGCTGTTCCATGCTTCCTCCGAAGCGCGGCGCTATTGCCGCTCCGGACTGCTAGCGGGGGGACATTGAAACCCTATTTTTTGTGTGTGATGAGCTACAATGATTCCGGCCCTTGTCGTGATGTCAATGGAGACGAAAATGTATGGAATCATCGGAAAGATGAAGATTGCACCTGGTCAGCGCGCGGTCGTGATCGATTACCTTTTAGAGGGTATTCAATCGATGCCGGGATGCCTTAGCTACATCGTCTCCAAAGATCCGGGCGATCCGGAGGCCATTTGGATTACCGAGGCGTGGGACAGCAAGGAAAGCCATCGAAACTCGCTTACCTTGCCTGCTGTCCAGCAGGCGATTGCGCGTGCCAGGCCATTGATTGTGGGATTTGACGAACGCATCGAGACGATGCCGGTCGGTGGGCACGGGCTCATCGGCGTCGCCTGAGCCATAGGCCTGACCGCAGGCTTCTGGCATACTGAACAAGTTTGCTTTCTTGCTGAGCTATCAATGACTGCCCAAGTCTCCCGTGCCTTCCTGATCGCTGCGCTTTTCACGACGGCATTTTCCGCGCACGCCGCACCATGCGTAGAGCCGCCGCCTGATCCAACAAACACTTATGACGCCCAGCACACCTACGACAAGCTGGTGCGCAACTATCCGTTCATCCGCATCGCCAGTGTGGACCTGCCGGATGGCGTGACGAAGGTCGCGGACCAGACATATGTCCAGTACGGCACGCGCTGCCTGAAGCTGGATATGTACCTGCCAGCGACAGCGCAGGCCGGGAAAGCGGTACCTGTGGTGGTGTTCGTGCATGGCGGCGGCTGGCGTTCCGGCTTCCGGTCCGAATTCGTGCCGATGGCCGTGCGCCTCGCGCAGCGCGGTTATGCAGCTGTTACCATCAGCTACCGCCTGTCCGGTGAAGCGACCTATCCCGCCGCCATCCACGACACGCGCGCGGCCGTGCGCTGGGTACGTGAGCACGCCAATCAGTACCATCTCGACCCGCAGCGTATTGTGCTGGCAGGTGGCTCTGCTGGCGGGCAAATTGCCAGCCTGGCCGGCGTGACCGGGCATCTCAACCAGTTCGACCCCGGCGCCGCCAACAGCGCTGTCCCGAGCAGCGTGCAGGCCATCGTCAACATCGATGGCTTGTCGGACTTCACCTCCCCGGCTGCGCGCGTGAACGAGGATGATCCCAAAAAAAATCCATCGGCAGCTGGGATGTGGTTTGGCGGCCGTTATGCGGAGAAGAGCGCGCTGTGGAAGGAGGCCTCGCCGATCCAGTATGTTCGACCGGGCATGCCGCCAATCCTGTTCATCGACAGTGCGCAGCCGCGCTTTGCGGTCGGACGCGACGATATGGTGGCCCGGATGACCGATGTCGGAGCGGTCGGACGGATTGTGCTGCTGCCGGATTCGCCGCACTCGTTCTGGCTGTTCGATCCCTGGGTGCAGCCGACTGTCGACGCTACAGTGGCATTCCTGAACGAGCAATTCCAGTCGCGCTAGCAGGTGTGCCGGCGCACGCCTGAATTGTTGGCCGCAAAAAATCGTAACGTGAAAGAAAGCACTGTACGGACGTGCAGCGTCCTGACCTGAGTAG
>NZ_SPUM01000108.1 GCF_004614195.1 Massilia horti
CGCCGCGATGGCGGTGCAGGCGCCGCGCCAGTCCGGCACGCCGCCGTGGCGCAGCCGGCGCGCGCCCAGCAGCGCCAGGATCACCGCGCCGGATACCGCGTATGCGAGGTACATGTCGCGCGAGAAGGTGGCCAGTCCGGCGAAGCCGCCAAAGAGGAGCAGCAGCAGGGCCACCGCCAGGCGGCGCCGGTCATCCACGCGCAACAGCCAGGCGGCCACGAACGGGAAGCAAAGCGCAAGGTAGGCGTCGAGCGCGGCGCCGCCGGTGTGCATCGCCGAGAACGGCGCCGTGGGGCGGTAGTCGCTGGAGAAGTTGAGCAGGCCCGGGAAGGCGCTGCGTTCCCACATCACGGCGCAGCTGGTCAAGGCCAGGCCGAGCAGCATGCCGGGGATGAAAAAGCGCCCGATCCCTTCGAGCCGCTCGCCGGCCCCCGCGCGCAGCAGCGGCAGCAGCACCAGCGCCCAGGCGAAGCCCTTGGCCACGCGCAGGCTGTTGAAGCGGCTCGAATAGTTCGCGAAGGCGTTGGCGTCCAGTGGCGGCAGCGGCAGCAGGCCGTTCACCGCGGCGATCGCGGTGGCCAGCGCCACCAGCATCAGCGCCGCTACGACGGAGCGCGGCAGCGTGGCGCGGGGAGCAGCGGGGCGCAGGCGCGCATAGCCGGCGCAGGCGGTGGCCAGCAGCAGCAGGTCGATCTCTTCGAGATAGAACGAGCCGGTGTACGGGGTCAGGTCGAGCACCGGCAGCAGCGCCGGCACACCCAGGAGCCAGGCATGCGGCCAGCGCAACAGCAGCGCCATCCAGGCAAGCAGCGCCGCGCCGAGCACGGTCTTGTCGAGCGGGTAGGCATGGACGGCCGCAACCAGGCCGCCGGCCATCAGGGCGGCGACCAGCTTATACAGCACAAAACGCATTAATCAGCCTTGTCTTCCCATTGGCCGGCTTCGGCCAGCTTGTTCTTCAGGCCAGGCAGGGGAAAGCCGGCATCGTACGCCTTCTTCGCGTACGCCCTGGCCTGCTCGAAGTCGCCCTGTTTCAGGGATACGAGCCCCAGGTTGTAATTGATCGTCGCATTCTCCGGTTCGACGGCGGCGCCCTGTTTGAACAGCGCGGCTGCCTCGTCGGTCTTACCGAGGGAGAAAAGGTAGCTGCCGTAGACCGCGTAGACGTTGGCGTCGTCCGGAGTGAAGCGCAGCGCGCGGTTGAACCAGCATTCGACCGGGTAGCGCATGCCGGTCACCTGCACGCCGCGCTCGCGCTGCGCCAGCGTGATCAGGGTGTTCAGCGCCCGGTGGTGGTTGGGGATGGCGCGCAGCGTGTAGTCGAGATCTCCCCCGAGGGTGCCCGTGGCGCCCTTGATCCCGTACTCGACGTCGGGCGTGAAGTGCGCCATTTCGACCAGATTGACGTTCTGCTGGAATTCGGCGCGGCGGCGGTAGTCGTACGGCCCGTAGGAATTGGCGAGTTCGCCGCAGTAGTTGGCGGTGGCCGCGTGCAGGTCGGCCGCCGCGGTCAGGGCGAGAAGTGCAGCGATGCGTAGGATCTTGTTCATGTTGTCATTCTCCTCGGTTGATGCGCGCCACCCGGTCCAGCAGGCGAGCCAGCTGGGCGGTGCGGGCCTGGCGCGAATTGGCGGCCACCGCCGCGTTTGAAGCGACCGGCGCGCGTCCGGCCTGGGCCAGCGGCACGAAGTGCGCCAGCGCCTCTCCGATCGCCTCCTTCGAGTCGAGCGGCGCGATGGTGTCGATGCCGGCGCTGCGCAGCGCGGCGGCGGTGTCCCCAAGCGGGTCGGTCAGCGCCAGGATGGGGCGCCCGGCACGCAGGTACTCGTACAGCTTGGCCGGGATCTGGTGGTTGCAGTTCGATGCCTGCAGCACCAGCAGGCCCCCCGCGCCCAGCATCTCGGCCAGCGCCGCGCGGTACGGCAGGTGGGGTTCGAGCGCCACCAGCTCCCCGATGCCGTGCTCTTTGACCAGCTGCGCAAGGTATTCGTCGTGGCCGGTGGCGCGCAGCACCAGCCTGAAATTCGCGGCTGACAGCGTGCCCTGCGCCTGCAATTCGGCCAGCGCCGCGAACAGCGGCACCGGGTCGCGCTCGGACGGATAGATCACGCCGCTGTGCACCAGCACGAAGGGTGCGCCGGCCCCTGGCGGCGGCGCCAGCTCGGCCTGGGCAAAGTTCTCCTCGTCGTAGCCGTTCTCGATCAGCGCAAAACGCTCGGCCGGGATATCCGGAAAGCGCGCCTGGTAGATGCGGATCGTGCCCGGCGTGGTGCACACAGCGACGCTGCAGCGCGCCACGGTCTGCTTCTCGATCCAGCCGTAGACCCGGCGCACGAGCGGGTTGGACGGGTAGCTTTCGTCGGTCATCGGGTCGCGCAGGTCGGCCACCCACGGGATGCCGGTCAGCCGGTGCAGAAACAGGCCGATCAGGTGCGCGCTGGCGATCGGGTAGGTCGACCAGATCACGTCGGGGCGGTAGCGCCGCGCCAGGCGCAGCCCGGCCGGTACCGCGCCCAGGCACCATGACACCCAGCGGTCCGGCAGGGCCAGCAGGCCCAGATAGCGGCCGCGCAGCGCCAGGTGGCGCGAGGTGTCCAGCGCGAACGCGCGGTGTACCGGCACTTCGGCGGGGATGTCGCGCAGCTGGTCGTCGCCGACGTTGGCAAAGGCGCGCGGATGGGCCGACAGCACCACCGGGTTCCAGCCGAAGCCGAGCAGGTACTGGGCGAATTTGAGGGTGCGCTGGATTCCGCTGCTGCCGCGCAGCGGCGGGAAGTGGAACGCGATCATCAGCACGCGCTTTACCATGAGCGCACCCATTCGCAGGTCCAGCCGGCCACCTGGTCGCGCCAGTCGCGGCGCGAGAAGGTGTGGTCGGCCGGCGCCAACGCGCGCCGGGTGACGCGCGGCGCGCCCAGTACGCGCTGCCAGTCGCCTGACGCGTTGGCCATGTCCGAGAATGCCTTGGCCGTCAGGTCGGCGCCGCTCAGGATCAGCAGCACCTTGCCCTGGAAGCGGGACAGGCCCTGCAGCATGCGCTGCGGCAGCGGCGCATCGGGTGCTTCAAGCGCTTCAGGCGCGGGGCTGTCACCTTCCCGCGCGCGCCCGGCCCCGAGGGCGGAGCGCACCAGTCCGGCGAACGAGCTGGCGGCGGCAGCGTAGTCGAAGCGGCCGGTCAGGATCTTCTTCCACAGCGAACCCTCCAGCAGGCGGGCGCGGTAGTAATGCTTGAGGGTGGTCCTGGCGACGTCGTCAGCGGTGCACCCCCACGGGTTGAGCAGCACCAGCCCGGTCACGCGCGGGTCGCGCGCGGCGTAGAGCATCGCGGCCGAGGCGGCGTCGCACAGGCCCCAGACCACCACTTCGCGCACGCCCGGCACCGCCTCGACAAAGTGGTCGATCGCGGCGCTCAGGTCGTCGCCGATGTCCTCGAAGCTGCGCGCGGCGCCCTGGCTGTCGCCCATGCCCCGGTAGTCGAAGCGCATGGTGGGGATGCCGCTTGCGGCCAGGCTGCGCGCAAGCAGGGTGAACTGGCGGTGGCTGCCGGCCCGGTACTGGGGGCCGCCGACCACGACCAGCACGCCACGGCCGGCCGGCTGCGGCGGCACGCTGGCCACGCCGTACAGCCAGTCGCCGCGGCAAGGGAAGGCAAGGGCGCGTTCGCAAAAACTCATGCGCTCCCTCCGAAAATGGCGCAGGTGGCTTCCAGCAGCGCCGGGCATTCGGTGATCTCCTGGGTAGCCCAGAACGCCTGGCCCGGCACCAGGTGCACGCGCACCTCAAGGCCCGCCTGTTCCCATGCGCGGGTCACACGCGTGCAGGCCGGCGGCAGCGGGCGCTCCGGGCTTGCTACGATTTCAAGCCAGTGCAGCGGGCAGCCGGTCACCGGCAGGGCGGCTGCGTCCAGTTGCTCGAGCGAGGCCGCCAGCTGCGGCGCCAGGCCGTACCCGCCGATCTCCAGCGTTTCGCCGGCCTTGAGGGCAGCGCGCAGCGCCTCGGTGCCGCCGCTTTTCTCCTTGCCCTCGTCCAGCATTTCGCCGGCCACGCGCAGGCGCAGGAACTGGGTCAGGTGCAGGGCGCCGCTGGGCACCGGCTGCCACAGCACCACCCGTTCGAGCGAACCGGGCGCGGCGTGGTGCGCATGGTCGAGCGCCAGCAGCGCGCCCAGGCGCAGGCCCCACAGGCTGGGAGTGTGGCCGGTCTGTTCGCGCAGCCAGTCGCAGCCGAGCGCGACGTCGCGCCGCCATGCTTCCCAGCGGGCGTCGCCGAAGTCGTCGCTGCTGTCGCCGCAGCCGTGCAGGTCGAGCAGCAGCACGCCGTAGCCGAGCGCGGCCAGCGCGCGTGCCTGCAGCGCCGCCATGCGCCGCGCCTTGTTCATCTCCTCGGCAAACGGATGCACGTACAGCACCGCGCCGCGGCACTCGCCAGCCGGCGGGTGGTACAGGCAAAAGCGCTGGCCCGGTGCGCTGTCGAGGAAGAACGGCAGGGCGCGCGGCGACGCCGGCAGCTGGGTCATGCGCCGGTCTTGTGCTGCACGAACGCGGCCAGGGTGCCCAGCGTTTCGAAGGTGGACGCGCCGATCTCGTCGTCGTCGACGACGATGCCGAAGTGTTCTTCCAGTGCGCCGATCAGGTTGACCACCGCCATGGAATCCAGTTCAGGGATGCTTCCCAGCAGCGCCGAATCGGCGGTGAGGCTGTTCCTGGCCTCCAGTGTCAGGCTCAATACGTCGGCCAGGATGTTCTTTACTTCCTCGAGATACATGTCTTACTCCATCGATGGGGTGGTTTGCTGCAGCGCTGGCGCAGCAGGCGCGGGCGCGGCCTGCGGCGGCCGGGCGCGGTTGTTGATCAGCTTTCGCAGCCGCGGTAGCGCTGCCCAGCGGTAACTGTTGACATGGTACATGGTGCGCACCTCGTCGGTCCATCGGGTATGCCACTCCATCACCTTGCCGTAGAACTCGAGCCGTTCGAACTGCTGCTGCTCGAACAGTTCCCGGCAGACCTCCTCGCACAGGAGGAAGGCTGGCGAATATTGGCTGCTGACCGACTCGTCGTAGGTGGTCTTCAGGATGATCAGGGCGCCGTTGCCTTCGATGCACAGGTTCATCGCGACCAGCCGGTCGTCGAACCGGTAACGCAGGATGCGCCCGCGCCCGGCGCGGCAGAAGTTCTCCAGCATGGCGCGGTAGAACCGGCCCTGGGCGTTGTCGGCATGGATCGCGGTGCCGCCGCCGGCCTTCCAGCCTGCGCTTTCCAGTTGCCCGTAGTCGGCCAGCGCCGCGGCCACCTGCTGCGGATCGCGCACCACTTCCATGTGCGCCTCTACGCCTTCCTTCTGCAGTTTCGAGCGCTGCTTTTTCATGTTGGTGCGCAGGTTCTTGCCGCGCGCTGCCCAGTAGTCGTCGAAGCTGCCGCGGATCGTGATGCGGGCGGTGTCGATGTAGTCGAGCGTGCGAAGCAGGGCGCCGTCGAGCGGGCGTGGCGCGAGCATCGGGTCGCGCTGGGTCACGCCCAGCACCAGCGCGAAGCCGGGCAGGGCGCGCAGCAGCGTGCCGGTGAGCATGTCGATGTCGAGCCCGGGGTGCGACAGCCACATGCCGACGGGCGCCTGCGACGGCTGGAACGTCTCCCAGGCACCAATGCGGCGCCGCTGCACGATCGCCATCGCGAGCAGGCGGCCGTCACGCTCGAAACGGGCCAGCAGTTCGCTGCCGTCGCCAAACTCGGTAAGGAGCGGCGCCACGAACGCCGGTTCGAGCAGCGGCGAAGCCGTGCATTCAGTGTTCAACTGCTGCCAGGCGGCAGCATGGGCGGCGAATTCGCGCGCCGGGGTCAGGATCCATGTCATGGTGCAGTCGCGCTGCGCTGGAGCAACGCATCTTTTATCTGGCTGATCATCCAATCGAGTTCCGCCTCACGCAGTTCCTGGTGACAGGGGAACGACAATACGCGCTGCGACAGGTCGGCGCTGGCCGGGCAAACGCTGGCATCGACCCCCGGCCACGGGTATTCGCCGAAGCGCAGAATCGGCACGCCCTGCATCTTGAGCGTGCGAAACAGCGGCTGCGGGCGGTCGACCAGCAGCGGGAAGATCCACGGGCAGACGCCGTCGGGCAGCGTGGCGAACAGCGGGCGGCAGCCGGGCAGGCCATGCAGCGCCGCCTGCAGCTTCAGGTAGTTCCGGCGGCGCAGCGCGCCCATCCGCGGGCGCGACACCAGCCGGAGCAGGAGGCGCGAGCACAGCGACGAGCGCTTGTCGAGCCAGCGCGGGTCGAAGCCGAAGCCGCCGTCCGACGAACCGGGCGCGAGCGAGGGGGCGGATTCCTTGCGGCCTTTGAGCCGGCCCCACAGCACGTCCTTGAGCCAAAGCGGCAGCGCCAGCAGCGCGCGCACGACGAAGAGACGCCCGTAGGCGAAGCTGTCTTCCAGCGTGTTGATCGCTGCCTTCGCCTCGAAGCCCTTGCCTGCCGGTTGCAGGTGCACGCCGGCCAGCGAATGGCGGGCCGACACCAGCACGCCGCCTTCGTACATGGGAAAGAACTTCATGCTGCTGGCGATCGCGTAGTCGCCGTACGAGCCGACCGGCTTGCCTTTGTGTTGGCCGAGGAAGCAGTGGGCGCAGTCTTCCAGGAGGGCGATGCCGCGCGCGTCGCAGAAGGCGCGCAGCGCCACCAGGTCCTGCGGGAAGCCGTAATAATTGGTGGCCATCAGCACCTTGCAGTCGGCATCGAGCTTGGCGGCGACGTCAATCAGGTCGACCGAGGTGTCCGGCCGGATGCGGTAGAACACCGGCCGCGCGCCGGCCCACACCACCGGCTCGATCATGGAGGCGCAGTGGTAGGACGGGACCAGCACCGCGTCCCCGGGCCCGATGCCCATCTCGCGCAGCGCCAGCGCGATCGCGACCCGGCCGCTGGTCACCAGCCGCGCTGCGCCGGCGTCCAGTACCGACGGGATGCGCTCGCCGCCGCGGCCGAACGAGGCCAGCGACAGCACCGGGGTCACCGGCACGTGCGACTCCGGGTAGCCGGCGCTGGGCGCTTCGGCCAGCGGCAGCGTCTGGCCCACTGTCGTCATTTCTCCCATGGAAACCTGTTCGCGAGTGAAAGTTTTAATTTAAACAAGATCGAGTATAACCCGCACTTCCGATTTTTAGTCGTACGGAAAGTTTCAATCGTGTGCGGCGGGCATGATTTGTTGCATAAAATTATCGCGCACGGTTGAGTGCAAGTTTGTTAATTTATTGCTGCTACAATACGGCGGCCTCATCGGACCGGGTTTTCGAATAGAAAGTCGCGCTTGAACGAAATTAATAATGAGATAGCCAAAGGCGCCGCCTGGATGGTCGCGTTCAAGTTCCTCGACCGCGGAATCGGGCTGGCCAGCACGGTGGTGCTGGCGCGCCTGCTGGCGCCGACCGATTTCGGACTGATCGCGATGGCGATGATGCTGATCGCCGCGCTGCAGCTGCTGGTGGCGTTCAGTTTCGACGTGCACCTGATCCAGAAGGCCGATGCCGGGCGCGCCGAGTTCGACACGGTGTGGACCTTCAACGTCCTGTTCGGCCTGGCGATCGGCGCCGCGCTGGCCCTGCTTGCGCACTTCATGGCCGGGTTCTACCGCGAGCCGCGGCTGGAGGCGGTGATCTACACGCTGGCGCTCGGTTGCGTCGCGAACGGGCTGGCGAACGTCGGCCCGGTCATGTTCCGGCGCGAGATGCGCTTTGACCGCGAATTCAAGTTCATGCTCGGCAAACGGCTGGCGCCGGTGGCGGTCACGATTCCGATCGCGCTCTGGCTGCACAGCTATTGGGCGCTGGCGCTGGGGCAGCTGACCGGCACCTTCGTCGCGGTGGCGCTATCCTATTACATGAGCTCGTACCGGCCACGCTTTTCGCTGGCGGCGCGCGCCGAGCTGTTCCACGCATCCAAATGGCTGGTCGTCAACAACATGCTGGCGTTCCTGAACGGGCGCGCCGCCGAGTTCGTGATCGGCAAGTTTGCCGGCGCCTCGGGCCTGGGCGTGTACACCATCTCCAACGAAATCTCGACCCTGCCCACCACCGAGCTGGTGGCGCCGATCAACCGCGCCGCCTTTCCCGGCTACGCGCGGCTGGCGCACGACCTGGCCCGGCTGCGCGACAGCTTCCTGGGCGTGATCTCGATGATCGCGCTGTTTGCGATCCCCGCCGGGCTGGGAATCGCGGCGCTGGCCGACCTGATGGTGCCGGCGGTGCTGGGCTGGAAATGGCAGGCCGCGACCCCACTGATCCAGGTGCTGGCGCTATACGGCGTGCTGGGCGCGCTGCAGACCAATATCGGCTATGTTTATCTGGCGGTCGGGCGCCCGCGCCTGATCACGATCGTGGCCTTCGTCCAGTTCCTGGTGCTGCTGGCGTTGCTGCTGCCGGCCACCTGGTACCACGGCGCCATCGGCGCGGCCGTGGCATTCCTGGGCACGGCGCTGTTGATGGCGCCGGTCAACCAGATACTGATCGCCCACCAGCTCAGGCTCTCATTGCCGGCTTACCTGGCGCGCCTGTGGCGCCCGCTGGTGGCGGGGTTGGCGATGGTGCTGGCGCTGGTCGCGTTCAAGCAGGTGGTGGCGACCCAGCACACGCTGGCGCTGGCGGCCACGCTCCTGGCCGGCATCGCCTTTGGCGCGCTGGTCTACTCTGCCTGCCTGTACCTGCTGTGGCGCGTGGCCGGGCGGCCGGACAGCGCCGAACGCGTTTGCCTCACTCAGATTGAACAAGCAATGCATCGCGCCGGCGTGCGCGTGAACTTCGGACTGGAGCCACGATGAACCTGCAGACAATCGCAAATCCGGGCGTGGCGGCGCCCGTCCAAGACTTCCGCCAGGGCGCGCTCGAGCAGGCCCGGGTGGCGAACCTGCTCGGAATGCTGCCGCCGCGCCTGCGCCACGCGCTCGACATCGGCACCCGCGACGGCTATATTGCACGATTGCTGGCCGAGCGCGCGGACATGGTGACCGCGCTCGACCTGGAGCTGCCGCGGATCGACCACCCGCGCATCCGCTGCGTCAAGGGCGACGCCACCGCGCTTCAGTTCAGCGACGGCGCGTTCGACGTGGTGTTTTGCGCCGAGGTGCTGGAACATATCCCGAGCCACCTGCTGGAGGCCGCGTGCGCCGAACTGTCCCGTGTCGCCCAGGACTACGTGCTGATCGGGGTGCCGTATCGCCAGGACTTGCGTACCGACCGCACCACCTGCCAGCACTGCGGCCAGACCAATCCGCCCTGGGGCCACGTCAACAGCTTCGACGAGGCACGGCTGGCACGCCTGTTCCCGCAGTGCGGGATGGAGAGAATCGAGTTCGTCGGCGCGACCCGCGAGGGCACCAATTTCCTGTCCGCGCTGCTGATGGATGCCGCCGGCAATCCGTACGGCACCTACGAACAGGACGAGCCTTGCGTTCATTGCGGCGCCGACCTGGGCGGGCCGCCTGCGAGGACCATCGGCAGCCGGGTGCTGGCACGCGCGGCCACCAGCGTGCGCAAGCTGCAGCAGCCGTTCGTCAAGGAACGGCCGCGTTGGATCCACGTATTGTTCCGCAAGCACAATTGAGCAAAAGAAATCAAAAAAATAAAAAAATGCTAATATATTGCGGTTGAAAGTGCGGCGCACGCGCTGCTTCAACCCACCATCGAAGCAACAAGAGATGTGACTGTCATGAGCGACCTGATTCACGAGTTTATTTTCCGCTCCGCGCGCCGCACGCCGTCGGCCGAGGCGCTGGTGCACGGCCAGCGCCGCCTCGATTACGCGGCGCTCGCCAACGCCGTGCGCTGCGCCGCCGGTGGGCTGCTTGCGGCCGACCTCAAGCGCGGCGAACGCGTCGCCATCTACCTGGAGAAGACGGTGGAGAACGTGGCGGCGATGTTCGGCGCCGCCGCCGCTGGGGGCGTGTTCGTGCCGGTCAATCCGCTGCTCAAGCCCGAGCAGGTGGCCCACATCCTGGCCGACTGCAACGTGCGCGTGCTGGTGACGTCGGGCGAGCGCCTCAAGCTTCTGGCGGCGGCGCTGGAGCAGTGCCCCGACCTGCATACTGTGATCGTCACCGGCAATGCCGCCGCGCTGCCGGCGCTGGCCCGCATCGCCGTGGTGCCGTGGGACCAGGCGATGGCCGCGCGTTCGGCACGCGCGCCGCACCGCGCGATCGACACCGACATGGCCGCCATCCTGTACACCTCCGGCAGCACCGGCAAGCCGAAGGGCGTGGTGCTGTCGCACCGGAACATGGTGGCGGGCGCCAACAGCGTCGCCAGCTACCTCGAGAACACGCCAGAAGACCGCATCCTCGCCGTGCTGCCGCTGTCGTTCGATTACGGCCTGTCGCAGCTGACCACCGCGTTCTCAACCGGCGCCACCGCGGTGCTGATCAACTACCTGCTGCCGCGCGACATCCTCAAGGCCGTCGAGGCCGAGCGCATCACGGGCCTCGCGGCAGTGCCGCCGCTGTGGATCCAGCTGGCCCAGCTCGATTGGCCGGCCGATTGCACGCTGCGCTACCTGACCAATTCCGGCGGGGCGATGCCGCAACCGACCCTGGCCGCGCTGCGCCGCGCCTTGCCTAACGCGCGGCCGTTCCTGATGTACGGCCTGACCGAGGCGTTCCGCTCGACCTACCTGCCCCCGGAAGAAGCCGACCGCCGCCCCGATTCGATGGGCCGTGCGATCCCGAACGCCGAGGTGCTGGTGCTGCGCCCGGACGGCAGCGAATGCGACCCGGGCGAACCGGGCGAGCTGGTGCACCGCGGCGCGCTGGTATCGATGGGCTATTGGAACGACGCGGCCAAGACCGCCGAGCGCTTCAAGCCGTTCGTCTCGATCCACCATGGCCTGATGCTGACCGAGATGGCGGTGTGGTCGGGCGACACCGTGCGCCGCGACGAGGAAGGCTTCCTGTACTTCATCACCCGAAAGGACGAGATGATCAAGACCTCCGGCTACCGGGTCAGCCCGAGCGAGGTCGAGGAAGCGGTGTACGCGCACCCGGACGTGGTGGAAGCAGCCGCGCTGGGCGTGGCCCACCCGGCGCTGGGCCAGGCGATCGTGGTGGTGGCGCTGGCGCGCGCAGGCAGCGAGCTGTCCGCGGACGCGCTGCTGGCCGCCTGCAAGCCGCGCCTGCCGGCCTACATGCTGCCGGCCCGGATAGTGATGGCCGAGGCCAGCCTGCCGCGCAACCCGAACGGCAAGATCGACCGCAAGCTGCTCGGCCAGCAGTTTGCCGACGCATTTCCGGGAGAGCCCCAATGAGCGCGCGTCCCCAACATGCGCCATTGATCCAGTTCCCGGTGGTCGACGACTGCCTGCAGGTGGGCGGCATGCCGCTCACCCGGCTCGCCGCGCGCATCGGCAGCACCCCGTTCTACGCCTACGACCGCGTCAAGCTGACCGAGCGCGTCGCGCTGCTGCGCCGCCACCTGCCGCCCGAGGTGCACCTGCACTACGCGATGAAGGCCAACCCGATGCCCGCCGTCGTGCAGCACCTGGCCGGCCTGGTGGATGGTTTGGACATTGCTTCCGGCGGCGAGCTGCGGGTGGCGCTCGACACGCCCATGGCCCCGCACCTGATCAGCTTTGCCGGTCCGGGCAAGAGCGACGCCGACCTGTCGTGCGCGATCGCGGCCGGCGTGGTGCTGAACCTCGAATCGGAAGGCGAAATGGAGCGCGCCGCCGCGATCGGCAGGCAGCTTGGCGTGGTGCCGAAAGTCGCGGTGCGCGTCAATCCCGACTTCGAGCTCAAATCGTCCGGCATGAAGATGGGCGGCGGCCCCAAGCAGTTCGGCGTGGACGCCGAGCGGGTGCCAGAGATGCTGGCGCGGATCGGCGCGCTGGGGCTGGATTTCCAGGGCTTCCACATCTACAGCGGCTCGCAGAACCTGAAGGCCGAGGCGATTTGCGAAGCGCACGAGAAGACGTTTGCCCTTGCGCTGCGCTTGGCCGCGCACGCGCCGTCGCCTGTGCGCCTGCTGAATATCGGCGGCGGCTTCGGCATTCCGTACTTCCCTGGCGAGGGCCGGCTCGACCTGGAGGCGGTCGGCGCCAACCTGAAGCGCCTGCTGCCGGACGTGCTGCGCCAGCTGCCGGGCGTGCAGGTGGTGATCGAGCTGGGACGGTACCTGGTGGCCGAGGCGGGCGTGTACGTGTGCCGCGTCATCGAGCGCAAGGTCTCGCGCGGTCAGGTGTACCTGGTCACCGACGGTGGCCTGCACCACCACCTGGCGGCTTCCGGCAACTTCGGCCAGGTGATCCGCAAGAACTACCCTGCCGTAATCGGCAACAAGGTCGCTGGCGGCGAGCGCGAGACGGTGTCGGTGGTCGGCCCGCTGTGCACCCCGCTCGACCTGCTGGCCGACCAGATGGAAATGGCGCGCGCCGAGCCGGGCGACCTGGTGGTGGTGTTCCAGTCGGGCGCCTACGGCCTGTCGGCGAGCCCGACCGCCTTCCTCAGCCACCCCGGCGCGCGCGAAGCGCTGGTCTGATTCCCACGCGAACAGGAAAGGAACGAAGATGTCTGGACTTGCCGGAGGTTTGCGATGAGCGGATTGTGCGGATGGATCGGGCATAACGGCGCCTCGAACCAGGAACTGGTCGAGGCGATGGCCGCGCCGCTGGCGCGTTTCGACGGTGCCCCGGTGCGCAGGGTGCAGGGCCGCAAGAGCGCGGCGGCGGTGGCGGCCCGTGACGGCAGCGCCCACCTGTATCAAAGCGACGGCCTGCTGGTCGCGCTGTGGGGCCGGCCGCGGCTGCGCGACGCGCGCCTGGCGGAGCAGGCGGCACGGGAAGGCCTGGCCAGGACGCTGGCCGACGCCTGGCGCGGCGCGCCGCAGGAGCTGTGCGCGAGCCTGGACGGGACGTTCGCGCTGTGCATCGTCGACGAGGCCAAGGGCAGCGCTCTGCTGGCGGTGGACCGCATGGGTGAGGTGCCGCTGGCCTGGCGGCTGGCCGGCGAGACCCTGGTGTTCGGCTCATCAAACGACGCGATCCATCGCCACCCGGCCACGCCGGCGCGGCTCGACCCGCAGGGCATCTACAACTACGTGTACTTCCACATGGTGCCCAGCCCCGGAACCGTGTACCGCGACGTGCGGCGGCTGCTGCCGGGCGAATACCTGCTGTACAAAAATGGCGAGGTCCAGACCGGATCGTACTGGCGCATGCGGTACGAGGAACACAACGCCCGGCCGTTCCCCGAGCTAAAGGAGCAGTTCCTTGCGGCGCTGCGCACCGGCGTGCGCGAGGCGGCCGGCGATTCTGCTGTTGGCGCGTTCCTGAGCGGCGGCACCGACAGTTCGACCGTGGCCGGCATCCTGACCGAAGTCTCCGGCCGCCCGGCGAAGACCTACTCGATCGGTTTCGAGGCGCAAGGCTACGACGAGATGGAATTCGCGCGCATCGCCTCGCGCCATTTCGGCACCGAGCACCATGAATACTACGTGACGCCGGACGACGTGGTGGCGGCGATCCCGCAAGTGGCCAGCGCGTTCGACCAGCCATTTGGCAACGCCTCGGCGCTGCCCGCATACTACTGCGCGCGGCTGGCGCGCGCCGACGGCATCGAGCGCATGCTGGGCGGCGATGGCGGCGACGAACTATTCGGCGGCAACGAGCGCTACTCCAAGCAGCACATCTTCGCGCGTTACGAGCGCGTGCCTGGCCTGTTGCGCAAGGGCCTGCTGGAGCCGGCGGTGTTCAATTTTCCGGGCGGCCGCCACATCAAGCTGGTGCGCAAGGCGCGCAGCTACATCGAGCAGGCCTCGGTCCCGATGCCGGCGCGGCTGGAGACCTACAACCTGCTGGACCGCTACGGCGCAGCCGCGGTGTTCACCGACGAGTTTTTGGCGGACGTCGACCCCGGCCGGCCTTTGGTGAGCCTGGCCGATACCTACGGCCGGAGCGAGGCGGGCAGCCTGATCAACCGCATGCTCGAGCTGGACATGAAGATCACGCTGGCCGACAACGACCTGCCGAAGGTGGTCAAGGCCTGCGAGCTGGCCGGGGTCGAGGTCGCGTTCCCGTTCCTGAACGATGCGATCGTGGCGTTCTCGGCGGGCCTGACCCCGCGCCAGAAACTGAACGGAACCCAGCTGCGCTGGTTTTTCAAGGAGGCGCTGCGCGGCTTCCTGCCGGATGAGATCATCACCAAGCAGAAGCACGGCTTCGGCCTGCCGTTCGGGGTCTGGCTGCAGCAGCACAAGCCGCTGCAGCAACTGGCCAGCGACAGCCTGACCGACCTGAAGGCGCGTGGCATCGTACGCCCCGCCTTCGTCGACGAGCTGGTGGGGCAGCACCTGCGGGAACACGCCGGTTACCACGGCACCATGGTGTGGGTGCTGATGATGCTGGAGCAGTGGTTCAAGCAGCGCTGACGGGCCATCGCCCGATATTGATAGCGCATGGTGGATAGATCCAACAAAGTCGACGTCTTCCGCGGCCTGCTCTTCGCGCTGATGGTGAACAGCCACGCCCTGACGCTGGCGCACGTGCCGCCGTCCCATTGGTTCTGGACCGACTGGTGGCTGCCCAAGGGCTGGGCCACGGTGGTGTTCGTGATCCTGTCCGGCTACGGCGTCGGGCTGGTGTACACGCAGCGCGCGGTGGCGTCGCGCGCGCCACGCCTGCAGCGCCGCTGCCTGCAGCTGCTGGGCGTCATGGCCGCCTCCAATACCGTCTTCGCCATGCTGCGCGAAGCCTCGGCCGGTAACTTCGAGGTGGTGTCGACAATGAACTGGTGGCTCGGGTTCCTGACCTTCGAGACCAAGTGGACGATCTCGGGCGTGCTGCTGCCGACCGCCATGGTGATGCTGTGCGGGGCGGCCATCATCCGCTGGACCCTCAAGTCCCCCTGGACGGTGCTGGCGGCGCTGGCGGTCGCGCGGCTGGCGGTGACGGCGCTGACCCTGCAGCTCGCACCCACCCCGCATGCGCAAGACTGGCTGGTGCGCTTCCTGCTGTTCAAGGGTTTCGGCGGCTATCCGGTCGTGCCGTTCGTGATCAACGGCTGCATCGGGATCTGGCTGGGGGTGATGCGGCGCCAGCGCGAGCCGGCCTGGAAGGCGGCGATGGCCGCGCTGCTGCTGCTGCAGTTGGCGTTCTACCTGTCGTTCTGCCTGCTGCCGGGCGCCTTGCTGACGCAGGGGCTCAAGACCTTGAGCCCGCTCGGCAAGTTCGCCTGCGTGTTCATCGTGACCCACCAGTTCGAGCGCTTCGGGCCGCGTGCGCTGGTCGAAGCGGTCGAGATGGTCGGCCGCTTTGCCCTCGGTTCGTTCGTCATGCACCGTGTCTTCATCCAGCTGCTGGCATACGCGATGGCTGCCTATGCGCTGGCGGTCGGCGGGTTCGAGCAGCGCTACGTCGTGCTGGTGGCCGGTACTCTGTTCCTGACCTGGGGACTGTGCCATCTGCGCCAGCGAATCGAGTTGGTCAACGCGCCGTTCAGGCGTCTGGCCCTTTAGGCCGCGTGGCTGCACGCGCGCGACCAGCAATCATGGGCCACAGCGAACTCGCCATTTCCCGCCCCGAGCCAAGCCAGCGCCAGCGCGAGCTGGCGCCGCAGCACCTTGACTACCTCGACGGCTGGCGCGGCCTGGCGATCCTGTTCCTGCTGGCCGGGCATTTCTATCCAGTCGCCGGCATCAACCTTGGCGCGGTCGGGGTGAATCTGTTTTTCGTGCTGTCTGGCTTGCTGATGGCCCAGTTGCTATTCGTCGCGGGCACGCCGATCCCGACCTTCTACCGACGGCGCATTTCGCGCATCCTGCCCGGGTTTGTCGTGATGCTGGGCCTGGTGACGGCCTGGTGGGCGCTCTCGGGGCGCACCGTGCAGTGGCACCAGGTCGCCGCCGCCGCTCTGTTCGTTAACAATTACACTGCGCACGCGCCCGGCGAGATGCCGTTCGGGCATATCTGGTCGCTGTCGGTAGAGGAGCATTCCTACGTGCTGCTGTCGCTGGTCGCGTTGGCGGCGCGGCGGACGGGGCGCCGGCCTGGCCCTGCGGTTGCGCTGCTGGCCCTGGTTTTCGCCGGCTGCGGCCTGTGGTACTGGTCGCGCTTCTCTGGGCCGGGCCTGGACTTCGGCCTCTGGCTGCATACCGAGGTGCAGGCCTTCGGCGTCTTCCTGTCGGCCGCATTGCTGCTTGTGCTGCGAAAGCGCCGGGTGGCGCCGCTGCCGTGGCTGGTGCTGCCGGTGCTGGTCGCCGCCGGCATCGCGCTGCACTGGTGGTCGGTCCCGGCCCCGCTACGCACGGTGGGCGGCGTCGGCTTGTTCGCGCTGGCGGTCAACTTGCTGCGCGCGGCGCCCCCGCCGCTCAAGGCCGCGCTCTCGCTGCGGCCGCTGCGCCAGATGGGCATCTGGTCGTTCTCGATCTACCTGTGGCAGCAACCGTTCTACCTGGCCACGCAGCACGCGATGCCCGCCTGGATCGCGCTCGCGCTGGCAATCGCCGCCGGTATCGTTTCCTTCTACTGCATCGAGCGGCCCGCGCGTGCCTGGCTGAACGCGCACTGGGGCGGGCGCGCCGGTTGAGCCGGTTCGCCGGGTCTCTCTCCGAACTGGCTGTCTGCGCACTCGTCCCGCCCTTCGCGCGATTGCTTCCGTCGATGCCGCTTCTGTCGAAACCTTCCGAATTCTCGTAGGCGTCAATGGCCAGCGCACCTGTTGTATCGGCGCAAGAAAAAGTGACCGATAGTCACATATTCCAACTATTTCGGGAAAACTGGCTTCATAATTGCAATTGCTTTTTTTGCACCTCAGGGGTGCCAGTATTTCCATGGACGAATTGGAGTCGTAAGGTACCTTCCTTATTCAGGGAAGCTTGTGTTCCCTCATCTTCGCGCGGTTTGAGAATTCACGACAGGAATGAGTTCATCAACATTGAAGGCAGATATTGCGTACCGCCCTGACATTGATGGCTTGCGGGCCATCGCGGTACTTTCAGTTGTCCTGTTCCACATCAACAAACACCTGATACCGGGTGGTTTCGTCGGTGTCGATATCTTCTTCGTCATCTCCGGTTACCTTATTTCACTAGGGATCCTGCAGGAATTGGAGCGCGATTGCTTCTCGATCGCCGACTTCTATCGACGGCGTATCAAACGAATCGCCCCTCCGATGTTAGTCGTTGTGCTGCTCACAATGGCGGCGGCGCAGTTCGTGATGATTCCGGAAGATGCCAAGCGGGTCGCCGATTCAGCGCTCTGGTCGCTTCTTTCTCTCGCCAACGTCTATTTCTGGTTAAAACAAGACACCAGTTATTTTGCAGCGGCAAATAACGAGTCTCCGTTGATGCACCTATGGTCCCTGGGGGTAGAGGAGCAGTTTTACATCATATGGCCGTTGCTGCTGCTGCTCACCTATCGGCGGGCGCGAGCAGCGGGATTCGTCATTCTGGCGGTTGCCAGCTCCATGGTCTCATTCGGTCTGGGGCAAATTTGGTTTGCACACGACCCATCCTTCACTTATTTCATGCTGCCGACCCGTGCAGGCGAGCTGCTTCTGGGTGCGCTGGCAGCAGTCATCGTGCTGCGTCGCGTCGATTTGCGCATACCGGCAATTGTCGTCGGGCCGCTCGCGTGGATGGGGGCGGCGCTGCTGGTCAGCTCATTACTTTGGATCACCGAGGACCAGATACATCCGGGCTGGATCACGCTTGCGCCGACACTTGGAACGGCGCTGCTGATCGTCGCGGGACACTGCCGCACAACGCCAGTTACGTGGCTGCTCTCACTTGCGCCATTAAAGCGGGTGGGTCTCGTGTCGTACTCGGCCTACCTGTGGCATTGGCCGCTGCTGGCGTTCTATCGGTACGGTCACGCAGAGATTGGCCCGGTCGCCGCCGGCATCATACTTGTCCTGACCTTCGTATTTGCCTGGCTAAGTTATGTGCTTGTTGAGCAACCGGCCAAGGGATCGCGCGCTTCGGCAATGCGTGTCTTCACCGCCCAATTTGCGATTCCGGCAGGGGCGACGGCGGTGCTCGCTTTGGGGGCGATGTTCATTGACGGCTACGGCCCCCGTTGGGGTTCGGCGGATTACAAGACGCAATTGGCAGCCTTCCGCAATCGCACCAAGCCGGCCTACCAGTTCGACTACGTATGCCAGCGTCAGCATATCTCGATCGCCGATGCGCGCAACGAGCACTGCGTGCTTGGCGCCCAGTCCGGCGCGCCGCCCAGCGTGATTTTGTGGGGTGATTCGAACGCCGCGCACTACGTTGGAGTGGTCGGCGCTATCGCCCGCGAAGCCGGTTTTCGTTTTCGAAACATCGAGCTTGGATCCTGCCCGCCGCTGCGAAGCGATCCCGCTCTGTTTGTCAGCGTCAAACGGCTGCACGATTGCGAAAGCTCGGCAGGCCCGATCCTGGCGACGGTAGACGGCTTTGATACTGTGATTATCGGCGCTTCATGGACCGATTACCTGCGCAAGTCGGAACGTTTTTTCGATGTTTTTTTCTCTGAGGTCAGTGCCCTTGCAAAGGCAGGAAAACATGTGATCCTCCTTGCAAAGGCACCGGTGATCGACGGATATGATCGGCGCTGCCGCGAAAAATCCCTCAGCTATCCGCTACTGCATTGTCCAATGAATACGGCGAAACCTGCGCCAGATGTCATGAGTGCCAATCTGCAGCTGAAAGAATTCGCCGACCGCACTCCTAATGTTTCCTACTTCGATATAGGGCCTTATCTCTGTCCCAACGATATGTGCTATGCCTTTGATGCCGAGGGGCGCCCGCTCTATTACGATTCAAGTCACCTGTCCATGCCAGCATCGTGGGAACTCGGCGAGATGATCGTACGCCGGGTTGGCGTGCCAGTGCCGTTCAGGCAGATTCCAGCCATTAGCAAGCCGATTCTAGGGACCCGTACGGTAGTGGAGCAGGGTTCCGGGATGGCCGATGGCATCGCCAAGCACTCGGCGCTGCGTCCAGTGCTTCTCGAGGCAGCGCACTAGCTTGTGCGGCTCAGGCGCGCTCGGCCGGCACGCGCAGGTTTTGCGCCAGCCGCAGCGTAAAGCGCAGGCGGCCGCGGTCCCACGGCGTAAAGCGCGGCAGCTGATACAGGTCGGTCGCTCCGCGCTGCGCGCCCCACGCGGTCGATACCGCGGCCTCGAAGCCAAGCTCGCGCACCATCTGCACGTGCTCGGCACGATAGTCGGTGCCCGGCTTGCCGTTGGGGTAGGCGAACAGGCGTACCGGGGCGCCGGTCAGGTCCTCCAGCGCGCGCTTGCCATTGGCGATTTCTGCGCGCGCCGCGTCCAGGTCGAGCCTGGCCAGGATCGGGTGGCGCACGGTATGCCCGCCGATCTCCATTCCACAGCGGTGCAGCTGGCGCACCTGGTTCGAACTCATCATCAGGTCGTTTGGTAACGCGCACCCGACCGCATCTGCCAGGCGCGCCACCTGTTCCAGCCGCTCGGTGAGCGGCAGGTACTTGAGCTGGCCGATCAGCGCGCCGATCGCGGCCTGGCGTTCCTTGACCGTGCCGGCCGGGTGCAGGCCCAGCTTGATCCCACGCGCGTCGATTTCGCCTTGCGCGCGGCGCGCCAGTTCGATCACGGTGTCGTTCCACATCCGTCCGCCATCGAGAAAGCCGGTGGCGACGAAGAAGGTCGCATGCAGTCCGTGCGCGAGCAGCAGCGGCAGCGCGTTTTGCGCGTTGTCGGCATAGCCGTCGTCGAAGGTGATGCAGGCCGCGCGCGGCGGCAGGGTGCCCTCGTGCAGGTGGCGCACCGCGTCCGGCAGCGGGATCACGTTGAATATCGATTTGAGCAGGCGCAGCTGGCGGTCGAACTCGGCCCGGTCGACTTCGCCGGGGAACAGCGGGTCGGGGTGATCGAGCACGCGGTGATAGATCAGGATCGACAGGCCCTGCTGGCCGCCGGGCGACAGCATGCGCATCAGCGCCTTGCCGAGCAGCGAACCGCTGCTCCCCTCGGGTGCTGCGCGCAAGTATGTTTGGGATGCGTCCACCGGCCTGTCCATCGTCACGCCCTGCGCCGCCGGGCCGTCTGGAGCTGGGGCGCCACTTCCGCAGCGGGTGCGTGGGCGTCTTCGCGAATACGCTTTAGCTCGCGTTCGACCACCAGCCGCAGCGCCACCAGGCCGCACATCAGGTAGTAGGGCACGTCGAAATAGGCCAGGCTCAGGAAGGCGCCGCCGACCATGAACCCGAGCAGGCTCACCTGGGTCATGGTCGCGAGGTCGTGCGCCCATTTCAGCTGCGAGTGCGCCCGGGTGCGCCGCACCACCCAGCTGCCGGTACGCCAGGTGAGCACGCCCAGCAGCAGGTACAGCAGCAGGCCGACGTAGCCATGTTCACCCAGGACCTGGAAGTAGATGCTGTGGGCGGCGTGGATGTCGTCCGGAACCGGGGCGTAGCGCGCGAACACCTGCGCGTCGTAGATTTGGAAGCCGCCACCCACCAGCGGCCGGTCGTTGGCCAGGTTGACGGCCATGTGCCAGGCGTTGATGCGCCCCATCGCCGAGCTGTCCTGCTGGTAGGTGCCGATGGTGTCGATCCGTTCGTGCCATTTGTCCGGCATGAACAGCAGCAGCGCCGGCACCGCGATCGCGATCAGTACGCCGAGCCTGAATTTATCCCTGCTCTTGAGCCAGAGGAAGATGACCATCGCGCCGATCGCCAGCGCCGCGCCCCGCGAGTAGGTGCCCAGCGCGGCCAGCGCGCACAGCAGCATCGAGGCGACCAGCGCGCGCCGGCCCCACTTGTTGGCCGTCATCGAGCGCAGGAACACCATCAGCGGGATCACCATCACGAACGCCAGCGCGACTTCGTTATTGCCGTCGATGAAGGTGCCTGCCGGGCCCCACACCCGTTCGCCGCCGCCGCTCCTGATCGTGAACAAGCCGCCCTTGACGCCGTAGTAGCCGACCGATACCACCACGGTCCAGATCATCCATTCGATGTGCTTGCGCTCGGTGAGCAGCATCAGCACCACCAGCGTCATGCCAAAGATCTTGTACACCTTGCTCCATTGTTCGCCGATCTGGTCGGGGTGGATCGCGAACAGCGAGGTCACGCCCATCCATAAGGCGAACAGGATGAAGGTCACCGTCACCGGGTTCATCGGCAGCCGCTTCTTGTCCTTGCTGAACAGGATGGCCAGCATGGTGGTGGCCGCGATGATCGCCGCGAACGGGTAGGTGCGGGCGAAGCCCCAGCCTTGCGAATGCGGATTCATCACGCTGATCCAGATCCACATCACCATGCCGAACCACGGCCGCTTGAAGATCAGCGGCAGCGAGCCGAACACGATCAGGGTAACGAGAATGTCCCTCATACCATGGCCTCCATGTGTGCCGCGTCGACCTTGCTGACGACGTAGCGGAACTTGCCTGACTTTTCAGGCGTGATGGCCTCGACCTGCTCGACCACAACCTCGACCTCGCGCCCGAGCCGGGCCCTGAAGCCGTCCACGATCGCCTGGTGCGCCGCGCCCAGCGGGGCGTCGGCCACCACCTGCACGCGGGTCTGGTCCAGGCTCTCCTGCACGATCTTGAACGCTTTCACCTGCGGCAGGTCGCGCAGGATGTACACCAGCGCCAGGCCGTGCATCACGGTGCCGTCGCGGGCGACCAGGAAGTCGGTGGTGCGGCCCTGGATTTCTTTGAGCAGCGGCAGGCCGCGCCCGCAGCCGCATGGCTCGGTGCCTTTCACCCCGACGTCGCCGGTGCGGTAGCGGATGAAGGGGAAGTCGCCGGTGGCCAGGTGCGTGACCACGATCTCGCCGGCGGCGCCAGCCGGCACCGGGTTGCCGTCCGGGTCGAGGATCTCGACGATGATGTCTTCGGCCGTGATGTGCATGCCGCCGTGCGGGCACTGGTGCGCGATGAAGCCGGCGTCGCGTCCGCCGTAGCCGTTGGCGACCGGGCAGCCGAAGGTGCGCGAAATCTGTTCGCGCTGGTCGTCGTACAGGCGCTCCGAGGTCACGAACGCGACCTTGATGCCCAGGTCGTCCATGCGCTGGCCGCGCGCCTGTGCGTGGCGCGCAATGTGCGACAGCGCCGACGGGTAACCGAACAGCATGCGCGGACGGGCGGCGCGGATGCGGGCCAGGAAGCCGTCCAGCTTTTCGGGCGACATCTGGAACGCCGGCAGCAGCTGCGTGCGCAGCAGGCGGTCGCGCACTGCGCGCGCGCCGTCCTGCGCCCCGAGCTCGATCGGCGAGCCCCAGACCACGATTTCGCGATCGCCAATGTCGACGTCCCACCAGCGCGTGGCGCGCCACTTGGCGGCCACGTCGTGGCTGACGCGCTCGCGGCCAATGTAAAAGACCAGCGGCTCGCCGCTCGAGCCGCCGGTATTGAAGCGTGCGAGACCCACCGCGTCAATCGCCTTCAGGCGCTCGCCGGCGGCGCGCACCGCGGCCTTGTCCAGCCGGGGCAGGCGTTGCAGGTCGGCCAGCGACTGCAGGTCGCGCGCCGGGTCGAAACCGATCGCGGCGAACAGGTCGCGGTAGTAGGGGACCTGCGATTGGGCGCGCGCCAGCAGGCGGCGCAGGCGCTGGAACTGGAGGGCCTGGAGCTGGTCCTGGCTCCACCACTGGCTCGCTTCCAGCTGCCGGCGTGCGCGCACGCTGGTGTGGCGCTTCACCAGTTCGTGCAGGGGGAACAGGATCCGCGATACCAGCGCGGTGTACGGGGAATTGCTCATCTGTCCGTTGCGATCCGTGTGGGTTGGGGGCGGAGGACGGCATGGTAGGCGCCGAGCAGGCGCGGGCGCACTTCGCTCCATGCGAACTGGCGTACCCGGGAGAGGCCGGCCTCGCGCAGGCTGGCGGCCAGCTGCGGGTCGGCGGCCAGGCGCAGCACGGCGGCGGCCATCGCTTCGGGCGAGCCGGGCGGCACCAGCAAGGCGGTCCGGCCGTCCTCGACCAGATAGGGGACGCCGCCGACGTTGGTGGAAACCACCGGCACGCCGCTGGCCAGCGCCTCGATCACCGAGTTGGGGCTGTTGTCGACCCGGCTCGGGTTAAGCATCAGGTCGGCCTCGCGGTACAGCTGGGCCATGCGCTGGTTGTCGACGCGCCCGGTGAAGGTTACCGCCTGCGCGATACCCAGCTCTTCGGCCAGGCGTTCGAGCGCGGCGCGCAGCGGGCCGCTGCCGGCCACCACCAGCCGAGCGTCCGGATGCACGGCCGCCACCAGCGCAAAAGCGCGCAGCGCCATGTCGTTGTCGTAGATCGGGTCGAGGTTGCGCGCGACCAGCAGGCGCAGGCCGCGCCCGCTTGGGGCGGGTGGCGCTGGACTGAAGCGCTCCAGGTTGACGATGTTCGGCACGATCCTGGCGGTAAAGCCGTATTTGTCGAACACCGCTTCGAGAAAGCCGGACGGCACGATCAAGGCGCTTGCCCTGCGCAGGCTGGGGCGCACCCAGGCCAGCGACTTGCTCAGGAAAGTGTCCGCCTCGCCGCCGCGGTAGTTGACCACCACCGGGCAGCCGCGCAGGCGACCGATCCAGATCGCCGGTGCGGCGTACAGGTGCCACGACCAGCCGGAATTGGCCATCACGTGAAACAGGTGCACGCGGCCGGCGGCGCGCCACAGGCGCGCCAGGTAGGGCAGCAGCCGGCACACCGCGCGCAGACCCCGGACGTGCGCGGCCCAGGCCGGGCGCACCGCGCAGTTGACCTGGATGGTGTCGACCTCGCAGCCCTCGGCCTGCAGCAGGGCGGCCAGCTGGAGTGTCTGGTTCGCCATGCCGCCCGACGGCGGCGGCAGCGGGCCGACCAGGCCGATGCGCAGTGGTTCGCTCATCCCTGGAGAATCCTTCCCGCCAGCGCGCCGTAGACGGCACGGTAGCGGTCGACGCTGGCGGCCCAGCTGCGCCGCTCCTCGACAAAGCGGCGGCCGCGCGCGCGCAGCGCCGGCCAGCTCTCGGGCGCGGCCAGCAGCGCCAGGACCTTGTCGGCCAGCGCCGCCGGATCGCCGGCCTTGAACAGCACACCGGTGCGGCCGTCTTCGATCAGTTCATGGTGGCCGCCGACGTCGGAGGCCACCAGCAGCCGGCCCTGGGCCATCGCCTCGAGCGGCTTGAGCGGCGTGACCAGGTCGGTCAGGCGCATCTTCAGGCGCGGGTAGACCAGCACGTCGACCAAGTTGTAGTAGCGCTGCACCTGGTCGTGCGGGACCCGGCCCGTGAACACCACGCGATCAAGCACCCCCAGCCGCTCGGCCTGGGCCTTGAGCGCGGCGTCCTGCGGGCCGCCGCCAACCAGCAGCACGCGCAGGTCCGGATTGGCTTTGGATAGCGCAGGCAGCGCGTCGAGCAGCACGTTCAGCCCTTCGTAGGCGTAGAACGAGCCGATGAAGCCGAGCACCGTCTTGCCCTCCAGGTCCAGCTGCTGCGCGAGCGCATGGTCGCGCGTGCCGTCCACGCTGAAGTCCTCGATGTCGACCGCGTTCGGGATCACCGTGACCTTGGCCGGGTCGATGCCGCGCGCCAGGATGTCGCCGCGCAGGCCCTCGCAGATGGTGGTGGCGGCGTCCACCTGCCTGAGCGCATGCGTCTCGAGCGCGCGCGTGACGCGGTAGCGCAGGCCCCATTCGCGGCTGGTGCCGTGGTCGACCGCGGCGTCCTCCCAGAATGCGCGCACTTCGTACACCACCGGGATACCCAGCTTGCGGCCGACGGAGAGCGCGGCGATCGCGTTGAGCGCCGGCGAGTGCGCGTGCAGGATGTCGGGCTGGACCTCGCGCGCGACTTCCAGCAGGCGCGCGGTCAATTGCCTGATCACGTCGAGCTGGTTCAGCACAGGCAGCCGCGCCAGCGGGCCGGGCGCCGTGCGGTAGAAGGTCAGGCCATCGACCGTCTCGGCGCGCGCGCCTGCCGCGCCCTGCTTTGAACCGGTGACGTGGAAGGTCTCCCAGCCGAGCGCGCGCTGGTGCTGCAGGATCGAGCGGGTGCGGAAGGTGTAGCCGCTGTGCAGCGGGATCGAATGGTCGAGCACATGCAGCACGCGCAGCGCGCGCGCGCTTGGCGCCACGGCGTGAACGGCGGTCTGGCTCATGCCGGCGCTCCTTCCAGTTCCTTGCGCAGGAACGCTTCGAACATCAGCACCGTCCAGATCGGCGCGCTGTAGTCGCGGCGGCCGGACTCGTGCTGCTCGACCATCTCGGCCAGGAAGGCCTGGTCGAAGATCCCGGTCGCGGCCAGCGCCGGTCCCAGCAGCGCCTCACGTACGCGCTGGCGCAGCGGACCGCGGAACCAGCTGGCCAGCGGCACCGCGAAGCCCTGCTTCTTGCGGTACAGGATGTCGTGCGGCAGGTAGTGCTCCATGCTCTTCTTGAAGATGTACTTGCCTTCGCCGCCCTTGAGCTTGATCGATGGCGACAGCCCGGAGATCCATTCAACCAGCAGGTGGTCCAGCAGCGGCACCCGCACCTCGAGCGCGTGCGCCATGCTGGCGCGGTCGACCTTGGTCAGGATGTCGCCCGGCAGGTAGGTCTTCATGTCGAGGTACTGGATCAGCGACAGCGGCTCGCCGGTCGGCGCCGCGGCGGCGTGCTCGCGCATCACGTCCAGTGCGCGGTAGCCCTGCAGGCGCCGCTTGAACTGTTCCGAGAACAGGCGCGCGCGCATCGCGTCGGACATGATCGACACGCCGTGGAAGTAGCCTTCCACCAGGTCGCGCGCCAGCGCCTCGAAGGTGGTCTTGGCGCGCAGCACGCGCGGCGCCCAGTCGGCCTTTGGATAGTATTTGCCGAGCGGGCCGAACACGCCGCGCCGCAGCGCCTGCGGGATCTTCGAGCGCACCGCGTCCTCGGCCATGGCGAAGCGGTAGCGGCGGTAGCCGGCCAGGTTCTCGTCGCCGCCGTCGCCCGACAGCGCCACCGTCACGCGTTTCCTCGCCAGCTGGCACACTCGGTAGGTCGGGATCGCCGAGCTGTCCGCATACGGCTCGTCATACAGCCCGGCCAGGGTGTCGAGCAGCGCGTAGTCGTCGGTGTCGACGGTTTCGACGTGGTGGTTGGTGCCGTACTGGCGCGCCACCTGCCCGGCGTACTCCGATTCGTCGAAGGCCTTGTCGTTAAACGCGATCGAGCAGGTGTTCACTGGCTCGTCGGTCAGGCCCGCCATCATCGCCACCACCGCGCTTGAGTCGACCCCGCCGGACAGGAAGGCGCCGAGCGGCACGTCGGCCTTCAGGTGGCTTTGCACCGCCTCGCGCACGCGCACTGCCAGTTCACCGGCCGCGTCCTGCTCGGTCATCTTTTCGTGCAGCTTGAACGGAACGTCCCAGAACTGCTTCGGTTCGGGAACCGGCTGGCCGATGCGAACCAGCAGCGAATAACCCGGCGCCAGCTTGCGGCTTCCCGCGTAGATTGTCTTCGGCTCGGGCACGTAGCCGTAGGCGAAATAATCCTCGACCGCGCGCACGTCGATCTCGCGCGGCAGGCCGGGGTGGGCGCGCAGCGACTTCAGTTCCGAGCCGAAGATGAACATCCCGCTTGGTAACAGCGCGTAGAAGAAGGGCTTGATGCCCATCCGGTCGCGCGCCATGAACATGACCTGCTTGCGGCGGTCCCAGATGGCGATGGCGAACATGCCGCGCAGGCGGTGCACGCAGTCCTCGCCCCATGCCTCCCACGCATGCACGATGGTTTCGGTGTCGCTCTTGGTGCGAAACTGGTAGCCCAGCTGCTGCAGTTCGGCGGTCAGTTCGCGGTAGTTGTAGATCTCGCCGTTGAACACCACGCCGACGTCACCGGCGGCGTTGAACATTGGCTGCTGGCCGCTGGCCAGGTCGATCACCGACAGCCGCCGGTGGCCGAAGCCGACCCCGGGCTCGGTATAGATGTCGCCCTCGTCGGGCCCGCGGTGATGCTGGGTTTCGTTCATCCGCTTAAGCAGCGCGGGGTCGATCTCTCGCGCGCCGCGGGTATCGAAAATGCCGACTATTCCACACATGATTCGATGGACTTCCTGAATGGGGTTTTACGTTGGCACAGGCTGTCGTACAAGGCCTGGTAGCCGGCGACCATGGCCGGCATCGAATAATGGGTCAGCACCCGCGCGCGGCCGGCGGCACCGTGCGCGGCGGCCAGTATCGGGTCGTCCACGTAACGCGCCAGCGCCTCGGCCATCGCTTGCGGGTCGCGCGGCGACACCAGCTGGCCGGTGACGCCTTCGGCGACCACTTCCGGCACGCCGCCGACACGGGTGCCGACCACCGGCAGGTTACTGGCCATCGCCTCCAGCACGCTGCCGGGCGTGCCCTCGGCGATCGAGGAGATCACGTACATGTCCAGGCCACGCAGGATCTCGGCCACGTCGCTGCGCGCGCCGGGCAGCCACACCAGGCCCTCCAGGCCGAGCGAGCGCACCTGCTCGCGCAGGTTCGGCAACAGCGGGCCGTCGCCGACGATCGCCAGCCGCAGGTTGGCGGCTTGCTGCGGCGCGCGTGCGCGCAGCAGCGCGAAGGCTTCGACCAGGGTGGCGTGGTCCTTGACGTCCTGCACGCGGCCGACGCTGCCGATCACACGGCAACCGGGGCCGAAACCGAAATCCGGGCGCGCCTCGGCGTCTGCCCGCGGCCGGAAGCGTTCGGCGTCGATGCCGTTGGCCAGCAGGGCGCTCTTGTGTTCGGGTACGCCGATCACGTCGCGGCTCCAGGACAGCATGGCGCCGGAGTTGGCGTAGCAGCAGTCGTAGAACGGCAGCATGAGGCGGCGCAGCAGGTTGTGCTTGCGGTTGCGTCCCTCGGGGTCGGTGGCCTCGCGCCCGTGCATGCCGTTGATGCGCGCCGGGACACCGGCCAGGAGCGCCGCCGGCGCGTACTCCATCGCGGCCAGGTTGTAGGTGTGCAGGATCGCCGGGCGCAGGCGGCGCAGCAGCTTGAACAGCGCCGCGTGGGTCGCGAGCGACAGGCCGCTTTGCTTGTGCAGCGCGTACAGCTGCACGTCGGGCTTGCTGATCCGCTTTGCGAAATCGGTGTGGTCAAGCAGGCACACCACCGCGTGGCGGTAGGCGTGCGCCGGCATGCGGTTGATGCGCTCGACCAGCAGGTTTTCCAGGCCGCCGAAGTCGAGGCGATAGATCAGGTGCGCGACCAGCGGCGCGTCCGGTTGCCCGCACATCAATGGCCCTCCGTGGCCGACAGCGCGGCGTCGATCGCGGCCAGGTTTTGCTGCAGGAACGAACGCAGCGTGGCGCGTGCCGCCTCCTTGTTCTCGCCCAGCGGGGTGGCGGCAATCACCGCCGATCCGTCGCCGGGACGCAGCATCAGGCGCGCGCGCGCCTGCCACAGCTTGCCCACGTAGTCGCTGGCGGTGACGTGCCCGCCGACCCGGATCCAGTGCCAGACCAGCAGGTCGCCCTCCTGGCTCGACAGGGTGGTCTCGCGCAGCACGAGCGTGGCGCCACCCACGTTCTCCTGGCGGCGCACGGTGCCGGTTTCGCGGAAATCGCCGTGTTCGTTCGCGAGCCGGTTCACTGAGCTGATCAGCGACCGGCCAGTCCGGTCATTGCGGTAGTAGAGCAGCGAGAGCGCCACCGGGGCGCTGCCCTCAAGCTGGCGCAGGGACAGGTCCAGGCGCGCGTCCGGCCCGACGTATGCCGGTTGCCAGCTGGTGAAGGCGGGTGTTTCACTCCACGCCAGCGCGACCGGCGCCAGGCGCGAAGGCTGCGGCAGCGCACTGGCGCGCGCGTTGACCAGCGCCAGCGCCGGCCACAGTGCCGCCAGCGCGACAAAGGCGACGGTCATGCGCGCGAACACGCCCGGGCTGGCCAGTGCGCGCTCGCCATCCTGCGCCAGCGCGTCTGGCGCCGGGCCGGCATCCTTCTCGTGCCACAGGCGCCCGATCCAGAACATCAGGAACATCACCAGGCCGAAGAACAGCCAGCCGTAGATGATATGGTCGACCCCGACCGCCAGCCGCATGCTCGACAGGTGGCCGATCATCACGATCATGTAGGCGCGCACGCCGTTGGCGACGATCGGCACCGCCGCCGACAGCGCGATGAACAGCAGGCGCCGGCGCCAGGAGCGGTAGCTCAGGTAGGCGTACAGGCAGCCGAGCGTGATCGACGAGATCAGGTAGCGCAGCCCGCTGCAGGCTTCGACCACCGACCAGTGGCCGCTGGGGATTTCGAAGCTGGGACCGTTGCGCAGCACCGGGATGCCGGTCAGGCGCAGCGCGGCCACCGTGAAGTCGGCGGTGAAGTCGATCAGGGGCGCCACGAACACTTCGCCGAACGGCACCGCGGACAGCAGGAACAGCAGCGGGAACGCGAGCGCGCTGGCATAGCGGCGGCCGCATACGGCCAGCACCGCCAGCGGGAACAGCGCCACCAGCGCGTACTGGCGCACCACCTGCACCTCGGCCACCGAACCGAGCAGCCACAGCATGCCGGCCAGCGCCGCCGGCACCAGCGCCGGCCACCACGGCGCGAGCGGCAGCGTGCGCAGCGTTTCGCGCTGGCGCCACGCCAGCCACAGGCAGATCGGTGCCACCGCGTAGCCGTGCGCGAAGGTTTCGGAGTTGTTCCACAGCGTGACGATCGAGCGCGCGGTGTCGAAATACAGGATGAGCGGCGCGAGCAGGGCGAGCGCAATCCATATGCGGCGCGCGCCGCCCAGCGCGGGGGGCGCCAGGACCAGGCCTGGTGGGGGGATCAGTTGCATTCCAACCTCGCTTCGATGCCGGCCAGGTTGCTCGGCCAGCTGTACAGTCGCTCGACCCGTTCGCGTGCGCGTGCGCGCAATGCGCGGTCGTCTTCGCCCAGGGCTCTTGCCACCGCCGCGGCAAACGCGTCGGCGCCGTCGGCCAGCAGCAGTTCGGCGCCGGGCGCGGCGTCGATTCCTTCCAGCGCCTGCGGCGACACCACCACCGGCAGCGCCATCGCCATCGCCTCCAGCACCTTGTTCTGGATCCCGCGCGCGACCCGCAGCGGGGCCACCGACAGTGCGGCGTGGGCCAGGTAGGGGCGCACGTCGGGCACGGTGCCGGTCACGACGATGCCTTCGCTCCTGGCCAGCGCCTGCACGGCCGGCGTGGGCCGCGCGCCGACGATGTAAAAGCGCAGGTCGGCAAAGCGCGCGCGCAGCGCCGGGAACACTTCGGCCGCGAACCACTCGACCGCGTCGACGTTGGGCCAGTAGTCCATCGCGCCGGTGAACACCAGCGCCCGTTCACCTGCCGCAAACGGGCTGGCGTAGGGGCGCGCGGGCGAGAAGTAGTCGGTGTCCACGCCGTTGTTGAAGTGGCCGATCTTGGCCTGGCTTTCCGGCGCCAGCGTGCGAAACAGCTCGGCTTCCGGCGCGGTGGCGAACAGGGCGGCGTCGCACTGGCGCGCCACCTGGCGCTCGTAGGCCAGCAGGGCGCGCGCCTCGCGAGCGTACAGCCAGCTCATCGGCCACGGCTTGTTGTCCGCGTACTGGCGCCACTTGTCGGAGTCGACGTCGCAGAAGTCGACCACCCGGCGCGCCTGTCCATAGGGTTCGGCGTACTGCGCCATGGGCGAGGAGAACACCACGATCCGGCTGATATGCTGCTGCGTCATCGTGCGCTCGACCCAGGCCGACAGGTCCGCGTCGCGGTAGTAGTCGAGCGAAAGCGAGCGGCCGCGCGCCAGGGCCGGCAGGCTGCGCAGGCGCGCCAGCTTCGGGTCGAGCCGCGCGAAGTGGGCGCTTGCACACAGCGCGCGCACGTGCGGCACGTGCTGCCAGTCGTCGGGGTCGTCCACAAACGTACCCAAGTGCACCCGGTAGCGCTGCGCCAGGTGCCGCAGCAGGTGCCAGGAGCGAATCTTGTCGCCCTTGTTCGGCGGGTACGGGATGCGGTGCACCAGCAGCAGCAGATCTTCCATGCTATCCCAGGTTCCTGACGATGTGCGGCCCCAGCGCATTGGCCAGCGGGAGCGGCAGCTTTTTCCAGAGCTTGATGAACAGCCGGTATTTCGGGTTGAGCGGGTTGTTGTCGGGCAGGGAGCTCGCCCGGTACAGCTTGTACTCGTACGGCAGCGGCTGCGCGGTGAAGCCCCAGTTCTTCTTGAAGTCGTAGGCCCCGGTGCCCAGCTTGCTGCGGCCGAAGTCGAACAGGCGGCAACCGCGCGCGGCAGCTGCCTGCATCAGGTTCCAGTACATGAAGTCGTTGCCGGCCACATCGCGCGCGATGTCCATGCCGCCGCCGTAGTACGGCACGACCTCGTCGCGCCAGTAGAACGACAGCACCGCCGCGACCAGCTGGTCGTCGTCGGTGGTGATCACGCGCACCTCGCACTCGTCGCCGAACACCTGCTGCAGCAGGGCGAAGTAGCGCTTCGGGAACACCGGCGTGCCGAGCCGGTGCACGCTGTGCGCATAGGCGGTGAACAGGCGCTCGACGTTGTCGTCGACCTGGCCCTTCAGGCCCAGCTTGATCCCCTTGCGCACCATCGCGCGCTGCTTGCGCGGGATCGCGTTCAGGTTTTCCTCATCGATGCCTGAAATCGCTTTGCGGAAGGTGACGTACAGTTCTTTCGTGTGCCAGGCCGGGTCGTCCGGATGGGCGCGCCGCATGCCGCGGTATTCGAGGTGGCCCACGCCCAACTGCTGCGCCAGCTCATGGGCGGCGGCATCTAACATGGCGCGCGCCTCGGGGTCGCTCGCGACCACCCCGCCGTACACGCAGAACGGCATGGCGCCCAGCGAGTGGCCGAACAGGCGGCTCTTGATCTCGGCCAGCGGCAGCACGCCCTGGATCACGCCGTCCTGCTGCACGTAGTAGAACCAGGTCTTGATCCCGAACGACTGCTCGATCACCTGCTGCCAGCCGGACAGGTGGAAGAAGGTCGCCTCCGGGCAGGCGCGCACGAACGCATCCCAGCGCGCGCGCTCGTGCGGCTGCATCAGGTGCAGCGTGCGGGGGCTGGCGGCCAAGACCGGGGCTTTGCTCCGGGTGGAAGCGCGTTCGAGGATCGAGCTCATGGCGTCTGAAGGAACACGCGGTCCATGCGGTCCCACTGGAAGTCGCGGGCGAGCAGGCCTAAGCGCCGCTCCATGCGGTCGATGTTCAGGTAGTGGCGAAAGCGCGCCCGGGCGCCTAGCCCGGCGGGGCGCGGCTGGCCGGGGTCGATTTCCCACGGATGGAAATAGAACAGCGACGGCTGGCGCTCGTCCTGGTTCACGCGCCGGATCATCCAGCGCGACAGCGCGTACGGCAGCAGGCGGAAGTAGCCGCCGCCGCCGGCCGGCAGGTTGCGGCTGCCGACCCGCACGGTGGTGATCGGCACTTCGAGCAGGCCGCCCGGGCCGTTCGGGTAGAACGCGAAACGCGGCGCGTCCGGCATGCCGTAGTGGTCGTGCGCGATCGGGTAGATGCTGGAGCTGTAGCGGTAGCCGGCGTCCAGCAGGGCGTCCAGCGCCCACAGGTTGCCGTGGCCGATCGAGAAGCTGGGCGCGCGGTAGCCGGTCACCGCCACGCCGCCGATGTCTTCCAGCAGCGCCTTGCTGCTCTTGATGTCGTTGTCGAATTCGGCGCGGTCCTGGCTGGAGGCGCGCAGGTGGCCGTAGCCGTGGCTGGCCAGTTCATGGCCGCCGGCCACGATGCGGCGCACGACCTGCGGATAGCGCTCGGCGATCCAGCCCAGTGTGAAGAAGGTGGCCTTGACGCCGTGCTGCTCGAACAGGGCGAGGATGCGCTCCATGTTCGCCTCGACCCGGCATTCGCGCGCGGCCCAGCTGTCGCGGGCGATGTAGGGGGCGAACGCGGAGACCTGGAAGTAGTCCTCCACGTCGCAGGTCATCGCGTTGCGGATCGGCGCGAAAGAAGCGCGCGGCTCCGGCGCCCCGGCTGTCATTCCTCTTCCTCCGCGGTCTCGGCGGCTGCGGCGTTCTGCGGGGCGCTGACCATTTTTTTCAGGATCGACAATACCGACACCACCGACTTCTCCAGCCGCATCAGGCGCTCGTCGGTCACCCCGGCGCCGCCTTCGCCCGATTCGCTGGCGCACAGTTCGCCGCCGCGCAGCACCGCCTCGCGGGTCGCCGCCGGCAGCGCGCCGGGGGCGGGCTCGCCCACGCTCGCGGGCAGCTGGAATTCCTCGTCGATGTCGTGGATGACGGCGTTGATGTGTTCATCGACGAACGCGTGCAGCTCTTCCAGGTAGCCCATCAGCAGCACCCGGTCCATCAGGGTATTGACCTTGCGCGGGATGCCGCCGCTGTAGGCATGGATCGCCTCATGGGCGCTGTCCGCGAATTCCGGGTCGCCGTTCCAGCCGACCGTGGCCAGCCGGTGCTCGACATAGGCGCGGGTCTCTTCCGCATCCATGGGGCCCAGGTGGTAGCTGGCGATCACGCGCTGGCGCAGCTGCTGCAGGTCGGGGCTGTGCAGGGTGGCGCGGAACTCGGGCTGGCCGAGCAGGAAAGTCTGCAGCAGCGGCTTGTCGTCGGTCTGGAAGTTCGACAGCATGCGCAGTTCCTCGATCGTGCGCGGGTTCAGGTTCTGGGCTTCGTCGACCACCAGCAGCGCGCGCTTGCCCTGCTGGTCGACGAAGCGCAGGAAGTGCTCCAGGCGCGTGATCAGGTCGGTCTTGCTTGCGCCTTCGAACGGCAGGCCGAAGCTCGACACCACCATGCGCAGCGTGTCGTCCGGGTCGAGGTGGGTGTTGACGATGTGGGCCGCGACGATCTGATCCTTGGGCAACCGGTTGAACAGGTTGCGCACCAGCGTGGTCTTGCCGGCGCCGACTTCGCCGGTGATCACGATGAAGCCCTCGCCCTGCGACAGGCCGTACTCGAGGTAGGCCATGGCCCGCTTGTGGCCTTTGCTGCCGAAGAAGAAGTGGGGATCGGGCCGGAGTCGGAACGGTTTGTCGCTGAGCCCGTAGTAGGATTCGTACATGTGCTCGTGGCTTTTCTAAAGCGTCAGGGAAAGGGAGGCCGAGACTGCGTTCTCGGTGTACGTGCGCCCGCCGCCGATGGCCGTGCCTTTCGCGTGGCGCGCTTCGACCGAACCATACAGCTTGCGCTGGAAGCGGCGCGACAGGCCAACGCGCAGCGCGCGGTTGTCTTGCTTCAGTCCAGTCGACAGCGAGTTGCTGCGGCTGGATGTGAGCGAGACGCTGGCCTGGCTGCGCGAGGACAGGCTATAGTTGAAGTTGGCCGCCGCTCCCTTCATGCGCACGTCGTCGTTCAGGTTGGACAGGTGGCTGCCCAGGAGCTGGCTGTCGGTCTGCTGCAGCGACAGCGCGGTGCGGCGGGTGTCGAACAGCGACAGCAGCAGCATGCTGTGGGCGCCGTTGAACCCGGCCGAGGCCTGGAACTGCTTTTGCAGCATGTAGCGGTTGCTCAGGTAGTTGACGTTCTCGGCCAGGCTGGCCGGCAGCCCGGTGGCGCGCAGGTAGGCTTCGACCGCCTGGCGGCGTGCGACCGGGTCGGGAATATTGGGCATGAACAGCCGGTCCAGCAGGTCGGCGGTGTCGATCGTGGCCGGCAGCAGGAACTGCGAGCGGGTGGTGGTGACCGCCTCGTCGTAGTTGAAGCTCCAGACCGTGTGGCGGCTGCGGTGCAGCGCGTTCAAGGCATGCGACTGGCCGTAGTAGCGGTGGCCGGTGCTGGCCGACAGCGAAGTGCGCGGCGAGGGCGTCCAGTCGAAGCCGATGTTCCAGTTGCCGCCGCCGCTGCGCCCGCCCAGCGCGTGGTAGTCGTAGTTGTCGTGTCCGATGGCCGCGCGCACGGCCAGGCTCGGCTGCACGCGGTACGACAGGCCTGCCATCTCATTGGTCGAGACCGAGTCGCCGGCCAGCTTGTCGACCAGGTGCTGGCGGTCGTAGCGCAGGTTCCAGCCCAGGCGCACGCCGGGCCTGCTGGAGGCGCTCGCGGTGACGCTGTCGGCGTGGGTGTTGCCGTAGCCTTGCTGGTTGGTCTGGACCGAGTCGCGGGTGTAGCGCAGCATCAGGTCGGTACCGCCGCCCAGGCGGTGCGCCAGGTAGGGGCTGACGCGCCAGGTCGACACCTCGGTGCGGTTGAACGAGGAGTAGGGGGCGCCTTCGACCTGGGGGGCGAACGCCGATATCGCCTGCTGGCCGCGCATCGCGGCGGCGTCCAGGAACAGCAGTTCGTCGACCACGCGCGCCTTGAGGTTGGCCTGCAGCTGGCGGTTGTTGTCGTAGATGTTGGGTGCGGTCTTGTCGCTGTAGTTGTAGACGTGGAACTGGTAGCTGGCGTTCAGCTGCAGCCGCCGGTTGTTCTCGACCAGCGCGAAGCTGGGCGCCAGGTCGGTGATCCATTCGCGGCGCGCCAGCGCGGGTTCGGCCAGGTTGACATTGTCGGTCCAGGTTTCAGTCAGCGTTACGCCCGGGATGAATTTCAGCTCGGCGCTGGCCGGCGCGCATGCCAGCGCCACCAGGAGTGGCAGCAGGGCGCGCGCAGGCAGGGCCGGGCCGGCCCCGGATCGGTCAGCCATAGTGATAGTCATAGGCCTCTTCGATGCCGGGGAAGTCACGTACTTTGTTGTACAGCAGGTTCACGTTGCTGCAGCCTTCCAGGTGGCGCAGCGTTTCGGCGACGGCGTGCTGGGTCGTGGTTTCGGCCTCGACCACCAGCACGATCTGGCCCATGTGGCTGGCCAGCACGCGCGCTTCGCTGGTGAGCAGCAGCGGCGGCGAGTCGAAGATCACCACCCGGTCCGGGTAGCGGTTGGCGATTTCATGGACCATGCTGCTCATGGCCTGGCTGGCCAACAGCTCGGTGGCATGCGGGTTGCTGGTGCCGGCCGCCAGGATGCTCAGGGTGTCGACGTTGGTGCGCAACAGCACGTCGCCCAGGTCGAGGCCATCGTCGAGCAGGATGTCCATCAGGCCGCGCTGGGCCGGCAGGCCGAGCGTGCGCAGCACCGACGGGCGCGCGACGTCGGCGTCGACCAGCAGCACCGTGTGGTCCAGCTCCATGGCGATGCTCATCGCCAGGTTGATCGCGCAGAAGGTCTTGCCTTCGCCGGGCAGCGAACTGGTGACCATGATCAGGTTGTTCGGGGTCTCGCCCGCGCCCTGTTCGCCGAACGCGCGCCGCAGCAGCGGGCGCTTGATGATGCGGAACTCCTCGACCACGGTGGTGCGTCCGCCGGCGGCGGTCACCATGCCCATGTTGCGCAGCCGGTCCAGGTCGATTTCGACCTGGCGCGTCTGGACTTTGCGCGCTGCCGCGGGAGCCGCGGGGGCGGAGTCCGGCGCGCCGGCGGGCGGCACGGGCGAAGCCTGGGACGGGGCGGGGGCAGCCGCAGCCGCCGGGGAGGAAGGGGTGGCGTTCGTATCGCGCCGCTGCTCGATGCGGCTGGCCGCTTTTTCGATTATGCTCACATGTTCTCCGTGCAGGTCGCGTTACAGGGTGGACTTGATCAGGGCTGCGGCCATGACGCCGCCATAGACCCCGAACAGCATGAATACCGATGCGCCCAGGGCCCACAGGCGGCGCTTGCGCTTGACTTTCTGCCCGTCGGTCCAGTTCATGCTGACCGAGCCCAGGATCGGCACGCCGGTCACCTCGCGCAGCGCGCTCTGGCTGAGGAAGGTCGGACGCACCTGGCTCATCAGGAGGGCGGTGGCCAGGCCGGCCGCCAGCGCGGCGAGCAATACGAAGCTGTACAGGCGCGGACGGTTCGGTCCCGACGGGGTCAGCGGCGCGGTCGGCGGATCGATCACGCGGAACGCCAGCATGTCGGTGGCCGACGACAGGTCGCCCGACAGCTTGGCCGACTCGCGGCGCTCGACCAGCTTCTGGTAGTTGTCGCGGTTGACCTGGTAGTCGCGGTTCAGTTGGGCCAGCTGGGCCTCGACTTCCGGCGCGCTGGTCATCCGGGTGCGCAACTGATTCACACGCGAGGAATAGGTGTCGACCCGCGCCTTGAGCGAGGCCACGCGCGCCTGGGCGACCGACAGCTGCACGTTCAGCTGCTGCAGCATGGGGCTGTAGTTGGCGCCCGGATCACCGCTGTGCTTGCGCTTTTTGGCCTCTTCCTTCTTGCGCACCTGCAGATCGGCCAGCAGGCGCTTGCCGGCCACGATGTCCGGATGCTCCTCGGTGAACTGCATGCGCAGCTGGTCCAGGTTCTTGTTGATGGTGGCGATGCGGGCGTCCAGCTCAGGGTCGGCGTCGGTGTCGATGCTGTCCGGCGGCAGCGCGGCCGGGTCGTCGCCGGCGATCTGGCGCTTGATCGCATTGCGTGCCTGCTCGGCCTCGGCCAGTTCCAGGCGCGCCTGGTTCAGTGCCTCGTTCATCTCGGCCAGCCTGGTGCTGGAGTCCCCGCCCTGGCTGGACAGCAGGCCCAGGTGCCTGATCTTGAATTCCTTGAGCGCGTTTTCGGCCCCCGCCAGCTTCTCTTCGTAGCTTTTGATCTGGTCGTCGATGAACTGGACCGCTTTTTCCGAGTCCTGTTTCTTGCCGCCGAAGCTGCCTTCCATAAAGATGGTCAGCAGCGACTGCACCACGTCCTTGCCCAGCTTGGGGTTGGGATTGTTGTAGGCGATGGTGTAGATGTCGTCGCGCTCGGTGCCGCCGATCTTGATCTTTTCCATCAGCTCATCGACCAGCTGCTCGTGCTCCTTCTGGGTCTTGGCCGTCACGTCCAGGTCGACCATCCGGATCACCTTCTCGACGTTCGGGCGGCTGATCAGGGTGCGGCGCATGAACATCACCTGCTGGTCGATGTTGGGCAGGGCCGTCATGCCCGACAGCAGGGGCTTGAGGATGCTCTGGGTATCGACGTACACGCGGGCCGTGGCCTGGTAGTCGTTTGGCAGCGAATAGACGACAGTCCACCCGACCAGCGCGACGATCCAGGAAATGAGCACTGCGTACCAACGGTATTTGCCGATTGCCTTAAGGAATGCCAGGATTACGGCGGAGATTTCTGCCATATTATTGATCTCGGTAAGGTCAGGTTCAGGTAGCAATCATCGCTTGCGCTTGGAGCAATTGCAATTGCATAATGGAAAACCGTGGCAACGGAAGCAAGAAGTGGCGTGGTTTTCCAACACTAAGTTACTTTTCAGAACTAAAATTCGGTCACAGCTGCAATCTTCATTGCATCAATGGCATTGCTAGTGTCAAATAATACAACAAATTTCCAAAGACCATTGTTCTTATGAATCGTGCGCGCCCTGGGATCGTTGTCATTGCTACTTCGGCAATCCGGGTGTTTTCCTATTGTATTGTTGTCAAACGTAAAATGCTATCCTGCAATCAATCGTGCGCACGCTGGCTGGGCGCGCTCGCCCTGGCCTGTGCCAGCGTGCCGGCCCAGTCCGGCAACCTGGTGGAGACGATCGTCACCGTCAAGCGCTCGGTGGTCGCGGTCGGCAGCTCGCAGCCCACGCGCCGGCCGGCGGTCAACTTCACCGGCACCGGGTTCGTGGTCGGCGACGGCTTGACCATCGTCACCAATTCCCACGTGGTGCCCGAAGCGCTGGACAGCGAACACAAGGAAGTGCTGGGGATCGTGGTGGCCCAGGGCGACGGCGTCGCGTTCCGACCGGCCACGCTTGAGGTGCGCGACCGCGAGCACGACCTGGCGCGCCTGCGGATCAGCGGCGCGCCGCTGCCGGCGCTGGCGCTGGGCGACTCGGACACGGCGCTCGAGGGCCGGCAGCTGGCCTTCACCGGCTTTCCGCTGGGCGTGATGCTGGGCCTGCATCCGGTCACGCACCGCGCGCTGCTGTCGGCGATCACGCCGGCGGTGATGCCGTCGCTGGCCTCGCGCGCGCTGGACGGGCGCAGCGTGGCCCAGTTGCGCTCTGCCACCCCGTTTTCCCTCTTCCAGCTCGATGCGACCGCCTATCCGGGCAGCAGCGGCAGCCCGCTGTTCGATCCGGACAGTGGCGCGGTGCTGGGCGTCATTAATATGGGGCTGGTCAAGGGAACCAAGGAAAGCGCGATGAGCAACCCGAGCGGCATCACCTATGCCGTCCCGGGCCGCTACGTCCGTGAGTTATTGCAACATACGTCGCCGTAAGACAACGAATTTACGCGTGCGCACGTTGTCGAAGTTGCCGAATGGTATAGAATAGGCGCGCCAAAAGATGGTGAAATTGCAATAAGAAGTCGTTTCAGGGAGCCGCAGCGCAGCCGTGCTCGTTTTGAAGCGACTTCTCTAAGCCGCGGCCCCGAGCCGCCCCGAACGAGGCGCCGCCCGGCGGCGCGCTGCAAAAGGATAGGCATGAATATACGCAACGCACTTCAGCGCATGGCGCTCTTCGCCGCCACCATGGCGGCCCTGGCCGGCTGCGCCAGCAGCGGCGGCCCCGCTGCCACCGACGCGGCCCCGCCCGCGTCCGACTACCTGGTCGGGCCGGGCGACAGTGTCAACATCATCGTCTGGCGCAATCCGGAGGTGTCGATGACGGTACCGGTGCGTCCGGACGGCAAGATCACCACCCCGCTGGTGGAGGACCTGCCGGCGGCCGGCAAGACCTCGACCGAGCTGGCGCGCGACATCGAGAAGGCGCTTGCCAAGTACATCCAGCAGCCGGTGGTGACGGTGGTGGTGACCGGCTTTGTCGGCACCTACGACGAGCAGATCCGCGTGATCGGCCAGGCCGCCAAGCCGCAGTCGCTGCCTTACCGCCGCGGCATGTCGCTGATGGACGTGCTGATCGCGGTCGGCGGGGTCACCGAATTCGCCTCCGGCAACCGCGCGATCGTGATCCGCACCGTCGACGGCAAGCAGCAGAAGATGGCGGTGCGCCTGGACGACCTGATCAAGTCGGGCGACATGTCGGCCAACCTGCCGATGCGTCCGGGTGACGTGCTGGTGGTTCCGGAAAGCTTCTTCTGAGCGGTCGCGGCTGTCGATTTTTCTTACAGGAATTTTTATGCCGGCCCGGCAATGGACCGGGCGGGCGTGATAAGTCCTTGATTTTGTTGGGATGCGGTATGTGCCGGCGCGGCTGGAACGGATATTGCTAAGCTTTCTTCGGACAGCACGCTTACCAGGGATCGAACACGTGGACCTCCAAGACCAACAATCAGCCAAGCCCAGCAAGGACGCACCTGCGATGCCGGGACGGCGCCGCTTCGCCGGCGTGGGCGTGATCCTGACACTGGCCAGCGAGCCGGGCATGGCGGCGGTGATGTGCAAATCGCCGTCGGGCTCGCTTTCCGGCGGCTTGCGCAGCAGCCCGGGCGGACAAAACCTCGTCTGCGGCGGGCTGTCGCCAGGCTACTGGAAGAACCATCCCGATGCGTGGCCGCGCGGCGTCTACCCGTACAAGGCGCCCCCCCAACAGGCGACCACCTTTGCCTCGGTGTTCCCGTTCGGCAGTACCAAGCTGTACAGGACCGGGACGCTGATGGAGGTGCTGGAATCGACCGATCCGTCGGAGGATCCCTACAACTTCGGCTTCCACCTGGTGGCCGCCTACCTGAACATACTGAGCGGGAAGATGAACTTCCTGACCGTCGACCGTCTCAAGCTCATGTGGCACGACGTGGTGGCCTATGGCTTCTACGTGCCGACCGCCGGCAGCAAGTGGTATGCCGAGGACGTCAAAAGATATTTGGAGAGCACGGAAAACTGATGCCGGTTCCTGTTTGCGCGCCGCGCGCCCGCCGCAGTGCGTTGGTTCGATGTGGCGGCTGATTCCTGGCCAGTCGCTGGCGCACCGCTGCTGGATGGATGAGTTCGTGGTGTACAACGACCTGTCGGGCGACACCCACCTGTTTGGGGCCGATGCGATGCAGGTGCTGCTGTGCCTGCGCGAGGGGCCGGTGGACGCCGACGCGCTGGCTCTGCGCATTGGCGCCGGCCCGCATGAGCAGGAGTCGCTCGCGGTGCTCCTGGTCGAGCTGGCCGCGCTGTCCCTGATCGAACAGGCCTGATGCAGCCCCTTTCAGCCTTGCCCCCCCACGAGATGCGTACCGCGCTGCGCGAGGGCAGCCTGTGCCTGCAGACCGGCGCCTTCGTCACCCGGGTGCGCAGCACGATCGCGCAGGTGGCCGACGGCATCGGCCTGCTGTACGCCGACTATCCGGCCAGCGTGGCGGCCCCGTTCGCCGATTTCCAGATCCACCTGCGCCGCCCCGCGGGCGTGCGCCGCTGGCTGCGCGCGCAGGTCGAGTTCGACCTGGACGGCACCAACCCGTTCCAGCCGCTGCCGCTGGCGCAGGCGTTCCCGATGTTCGAATGGGTGCTGAACTGGCACATCTCGAGCCGGGCGCATCGCTACCTGATCATCCATGCTGCGGTGGTCGAAAAACACGGCCGGGCCGCGATCCTGCCCGCGCCGCCCGGTTCGGGCAAGAGCACCCTGTGCGCAGCGCTGGTGTGTTCCGGCTGGCGCCTGCTGTCCGACGAGCTGGCGCTGGTGCGCCTTGGCGACGGCCAGTTGCAGCCGGTGCCGCGCCCGGTGAGCCTGAAGAACGGCTCGATCGACGTGGTCAAGCGATTCGCGCCGGCGTCGGTATTCAGCCCGGCGGTGCTTGACACCAGCAAGGGCACCATCGCGCACATGAAGGCGCCCGGCGAGAGCGTGCGGCGCGCGCACGAGACTGCGCGAGCGGCCTGGGTGATTTTTCCGCGCTACGTGGCCGGCGCTCCCGCGCAGCTGGAGCCCATTGCCCCCGCGCGCACCTTCATGCGGGTGGCGGAGAACTGCTTTAACTACAGCGTGCTGGGCGCGGCCGGCTTTCATGCCCTGGGCGAGCTGGTCGACGCGACCGCGGGCCACGAGTTCAGCTACGGGCATCTGGACGAGGCGCTGGCGCTGTTCGAGCGCCTGGCGGCGGCCCCATGACGCGGAAGGTAACCCCGCTGCTGCTGGCCTTGCGCGCGCCCGGCGACATGGCCGCGCTCGACCTGTGCCAGTGGGACCTGCTGCTGCGCCAGGCGGAAGGAGCCGGCATGAGCGCCACCGTGCTGTACCTGGCCGAGGAGCAGGGCGTGCTGGCGGCGCTGCCGGCGCCGGTGCGCGAACATCTGGAGTGGGCCCGCGTGCGCGCCGAACGCCACCGCCGGGCGGTCGCATGGGAAGTGGCCCTGATCGCCAAGACGCTGGCGCCGCAGCCGCTGGTGCTGCTCAAGGGCGCGGCCTACGCGCTGGCCGGCCTGCCGCCGGCGCGCGGCCGGCTGTTTTCCGACATCGACATCCTGGTGCCGGCCGAGCGCCTGGGCCAGGTCGAGGCGGAGCTGATGCTGGCTGGTTGGGTCTCCAATCACCCGGACCCGTACGACCAGCGCTATTACCGCGACTGGATGCACGAGCTGCCGCCGATGCAGCATGCCAAGCGCCAGACCCTGATCGACGTGCACCACGCGATTCTGCCGCGCACGGCGGCGGCCCAGCCCGATCCCCAGAAGCTGCGATCAAACGCGCATGCCCTGCCGGGACATCCGGGACTGCACGTGCTGGCCCCGGCCGACATGGTGCTGCACGCCGCGGCGCACCTGTTTTACGAGGGCGAATTCGAGCACGGGCTGCGCGGCCTGTTTGACCTGCACCGGCTGCTGGTGCATTTCGGCGATCAGCCCGGCTTCTGGGAGCAGCTGCCGGCGCGTGCGCAAGAGCTGGAGCTGGCGCGCCCACTGTTTTACGCGCTGCGCTACGCGGTCAGGCTGCTGCACGCGCCGGTGCCGGCAAGTGTGCTGGAAGCTGCCGCGGCCGGCCGCCCCAACCGGCTGCTGCTGGCGCTGATGGACCAGTTGTTCGAGCGCGTTCTGTTGCCCTTTCACCCGAGCTGCTCTGATCCGTTGAGCGGCATGGCGCGCCTGCTGCTCTACATCCGCGGCAATTGGCTGCGCATGCCGCCACTGATGCTGGCGCGGCACCTGTTCCACAAGGCCGTCATCTCGCCCCGCGCGGCGGCATGACGCACGCTGCGACCCAGGATGAGTTTTGCGGGTTTGTCGGAAAATCTTACATCAATTGCAAGTTGCACTAGGAAAACTAAGTTAAGTCATTGATAGAAAAGGAGAAATGGCAGTTTTCATGAGCTGGCCCGATTCCTGCTTTATGTAGCTCAGACCGTGAATTCGCGGTTGCATGCAACAACTGCTCGAACAACCTGGAGAATTTCATGAAACTATCGAAACTTCGTAAGCACTGGATGGCTGCCGCCGCCGGCCTGGCACTGTCGCTGGGTGTGGCAGCGCCGTCCATGGCAGCGCCCGTGCCGTCCTTCACACTGGCGCCGAGTGCCTTCGGCCTGCCCACCGCCGATTTCGTTGCCAACCATATCATGGGCAGCTCGTCGGAGCTCCTGCACACGACCGCCACCGGCCACTACGGTTCGGGCTGGATGCAGATCAGCGGCTTTAACCTGAACGGTAACCCGCTGCGCGACAGCGTCACCGGCCTGGGCACCTATGAGCTGTACATCACCTACGACCTGGTGGACGTGTGGTCCATGGGTAACCCGAACAGCCCGGGCATGACCAACACCCTGACCAAGCTCGACTTCAAGTTCTGGGTCGATATCAGTCACAACAACGCGTACACCCAGGCGGCCGTCGATGTCGACAACGACACGGGCGTCGAGGCAACGGTGGCCAACACCAGCGACGACATCCTGCTCGCATATGGCAGCCTGATCCAGGGCGTGGCCGGCTTCGACTCGCTCGGCGGCGCTTTCCTGAACTCGATCCAGAATTTTGCCATCTGCACCGGTGCGGGCTCCGCGACCCTGCAGGGCATGCCGGTGACGGGCGCGCTGGCCGCGGGCGCTGCTGACTGCACCTCCGGCATGGGCAACGCATACTTCAAACTGCCGCAGCCGTTCTACGGCCTGGCCTTCGACGAGTTCAACAACACCACCCAGGGCTTCGAGGCCACCCCGAGCGGCCTGGTGGCGATCAACCAGGCTAGCGGTTCGATCGACTTCAACCGCATTCCGGAACCGGGTTCGCTGGCCCTCCTGGGCCTGGGCCTGCTGGGTGCTGGCCTGAACTTCCGTCGCCGCCGCGCACGCTGATCGCGTCGCCCGGCGCCGCGCGCCAAAGCCCGTCGTGAGCGACGGGCTTTTTGCGTTATTTTGTTCACAAAAAAGTGCACACCTACTTTTTTGTGGGTTCAGGTAAAAATCACTGGCGGAGCCAGATGATTTTTACAGACTAAAAGCGACGATCATGAGCCATACGTTTATTGAACAGCTTGCAGCGGTCGGCGCGCAGGCGCCATCGGCCGACAATTGCCAGCCGTGGACGCTGCACTGGACCGGGCGCGCGCTCGAGGTGGCCTATGCGTCGCGCCATCCCGACACCAATGTGTTCGACGCCGACAGCCACGCCACGCTGCTGGCGGTGGGCGGGGTGGCCGAAAACCTTTCGATGGCACTGGCTGCCAACGGAGTGGACGGCGCATGGCGCTGGAGCGGCGGCGCGAGCCAGCCGTACGGCGAACTGGCGGTGAGCGCTCCGCTGCCGGACACCTTCGTGGCGCCAAGCGGGCCGGCGCGGCGCCATACCAACCGCCTGCCTTACCAGTCCACCGCGCTGCCGGCCGATGTGCTGGCGCACGCGGGCGCGGCGCGCGAAGGCGGGAACCGGACCGTGGTGCTCACCGAGCCCGACGCGCGCGAGTGCCTGGTGCAATTGGTGCGTCAGTGCGCACAGGCGCGCTTTTGCAATCAGGACCTGCACCGCTGGCTGTTCGGCAGCCTGCGCCATACGCCGCAAGAAGTGGCCCAGGGCGACGGCCTGGACATGAACACCCTCGGCCTGCCGCCGGGCGGCAGGGCCATGCTCGCCCTGATGTCGAGCTGGAAGCGGATGGAGGCGCTGAACCGGATCGGCGCCTACAAGCTGCTGGCGCACACCGAAACGCAACTGCTGTCGGCCGCGCCGGCCCTGGTGTGCGTGGTCGGGCCGGAAGAGCGCTATGGCACGCTGGACGCCGGACGCCTGCTCACGCGTGTCTGGACCGAACTGAATCTGGCAGGCGTGGCGGTGCAGCCGTACTACGTGGTCACCGACCAGGTCAACCGCCTGTTCGCAGGCACGCTGCCCGCCGGTTTCGACCCGTGGATCTGGATCGCCCAGCGCGACCTTGCCAGGCTGCTGGGCCTGGCCGAGGGCGAGATGCTGCACATGATCCTGCGCGTGGGCTTTCCGGCGCGCGAGCCGGTGCGTTCGCGCCGGCTGCCGCTGGCGCAGCTGTTCACCAGCGCTGATTAGCGCTGCTGGCGCGCGAACTGGCGCTTGCCGATGGCGATCGCCAGTCGCTGGACCGGGTGCCTGTTGCCGCCCGGGCGCCAGGTGATGCTGAGCCGGTTGCGGTAGGCATCGAACTGCATCCCGTAGGGCGCGGCCAGCACCCGGCCGCGGCCGAGCAGGATCTTGAGCGCCTCGGTGGCGACGATGCCGGCGCACAGCTGGCAGGCCATGATGGTCGACGGGCCACGCCGCTCGCCGAAGTTCACCGCTTCGGGCACCACCAGGTAGGGGCGGTGCAGGCCGGCCGGGGCCAGCCCGACCACGAAGCGGATCGCCTTGTCCTGGTCGGGCAGGTCGCCCCACCGGAAGTACTGCTCGAACGTCATCCGTCCCGGCATGAAATTCAGGAGTGCCGCCCCCATGCCAAGCGGTGCGGCGGTGGTGGCCGCGATGTTGCGCTCGGCGCACATCGCGAACGTGCGCTGGCGAATGTCGAAGGCGAAGAAATCGAGCGCATCGACGTACAGGTCGACGCCATCGAGGAATGCGGGCAGGTTGTCCTTGTCGATCCCATCCGGGAAAACCTTGATGTCGATTTCCGGATTGATATCCTTGGCCATGCGCGCCAGCACGTCGGTTTTCGGCTGGTCCAGCGTGGACATCATTGCGCCGACCTGGCGGTTGAAATTGGCGATGTCGAAGCTGTCGAAATCGGCGATATGGAATTTGCTTACGCCCAGCCGCGCCAGCGTCAGCAGGTGCACGCCGCCGACGCCGCCGCCGCCGGCAATCGCCACCCGTTTATTGCGCAGCAGTGTTTGTTCTTCCGGCGTGACCCAGCCGATATTGCGTGAAAATGCCTCTTCGTAGCGGAATGGATTGGTCATCGGCAGCTATGGAAATGCGGGGACAAACAAGGCAGGGAAGGCGCGCGGCGGCGACTCAGGCGACTGCCTGTTCGTCGATCCGCAACAGGCGGTTGATGATGCCGGCCTCTTCTCGCGGCGAAAAGAAATACGGATAAAACGAGCGCTCGGTGGTGTTGGTGCTGAAGGTGCCGCCGTGCTGGCGGATCTGCTCCGTGGCGTAATCCAGACCGACCCGCAGCAGGTAGGCCGGCGCATTTACCCGCGGGTTGGTTTTCATTTCGCCCTCGCGCTCGAAACCGAGCATGCTTTGATAAAAGCGGCGATGGCGCGGATTGACTTCGATGACGATATCGGTGCAGTGATGCAGGTCGCGCGCGTAAATCACGGCCAGGTGGAACAGGTTGGCCAGCGAGATTTTCGAGCGCACCGCCGGATCGAACGCGAGCTTGGTGAACTCGCACAGGCGCGCGCCGCGCTCCCGGTGCGCGTCCAGTTCGTCCTTGAAAACCTGGTCGGCCATCAGCCCGATCGGGGAATCGATGCCGAGGGTGAGGGTGCCGACCACATCGCCCTTGTCGGTGGCGGTCAGGGTAATCCGGTTAGGATCGTCGCCCAAATGGTGGGTCCCGGCATATCCGCGCCACGCGTACATTTTGCTGATTAACATGCTGGCCGAATTACGCCCGTCGGCAGTATCGGTAAGCCGGATCCCATACGAATCTTGGTTCACGATAACGTCCTCTAATTCGGAGGACATTATGTTATCCCGATCATCGAAAACATGAGCGTTCGATAGGGAATCGGGCAAAACGCCATCCGGATCCTTATTAGCTTCAGTCTTTGTCATCGCGGACTTCCCTTGATCGGCGTCGCGCAACATGTGGCAGTCGTTGCGCACGCAGTTCCGGTGCAGGTAGCGCGGCTTTGCGCTCTCTCCATTCTTATGATGGATTTATACTAACAATTTATAAAGTTTTCAGCAACGAACGCGCTTCCTCTTCCTGGGCAAACCGCTTGTTTTGAGACAGCAGTTTATCCAGCTCCTTGCGCGCGCCCGCCTTGTCGCCCGATTTGGACAGGCCATACGCCAGGTGATAACGGATGTCGTGCGACTCCGGGGCCAGCGTCACCGCTTTTTGCAGCAGCGGCAGTGCGCGGTTGGTATCACCCTTTTCGATCAGCACCCAGGCCAGCGTGTCCATGATCTGCGGGATCTCGCCGCCCGCCTTGTAGGCCTGCTCGGCAACGCCCAGCGCGCGCGGGTCTTTCTCTTGCTGGTAGGCCCAGGCCAAGTTGTTCAGCGCTCCCGCATGGTTGGGGGCACGCTTGACCACGTCTTCGAGCATGGCGATCGCCGTCTTGAACTGCTTGTTCGCCAACTGGCTTTCGGCGGCGTACAACGCGACCACCACGTCCTCCGGATGTTCCTTCTGCCATTGCGCGAGCAGCGGTTGCGCGTCGCTGGCCTTGCCGGCCTGTTTCAACGCTTCGGCCAGCTTGAGCAGCAACTGGGCCGACTTGGCGTTCGCATACGCCTTCTGATAGGCGGCCACCGCCAGCGCCGGGCGCTTGAGCAGCAGTTGCGCGTCGCCTTCCAGCACGTAGCCGGCGACGCCAGACTGGCCCTTGGCCTGCTGCAGCTGGCGGGCGGCAGCGATCGCCTCGTCCGGCTTGCCCTGGCTGAGCGCGAGCTGGATCTGGGCGCCGCGCGCCGGCACGAAGTCCGGCTGCAGCTCAACCGCGCGCTTGACGTCGGCGGCGCTGGCGGCGTCGTTCTTCAGCTGGTGGTGTACGTGCGCCAGGCGCAACTGCGCCAGCGCCGATTTCGGCAGCAGCTTGGCCAGCTTGCTGTAGGTTTCCAGCGCGTCCGTAGGCGCGTTGTTGGCAAGCTGGGCCTGGCCGAGCAGGTCGAGCACGTCCGGGTTGCCCGCGTTCGCGGTATACAGCTTGCGCGCCAGCGTCAGCGCCTTGGCCGTCTGCTTGATCTCCAGGTAGTGGCCGGCCAGGCGCAGCGCCGGGGCCACCGCGTCCGGGTTGGCGTCGCTGGCCTTTTCCAGCCACGTGGTCGCATCAGCCGTCCGTTTCTGCAGCAGCGCCAGGTCGGCCATGGCCGTCATCGCCTCGGCGTTCTTGGGGTCCTTGGCGAGCATGGTCTCGAAACGCTGCCTGGCCGAATCCGGCTTCTTGTCCACCAGGTCCAGCCGGGCCAGGTTGGCCACGGCCGGGAAGAAGGTCGGCTGCAGCGCCACCGCCTGCTCGAACGTGGCGCGGGCTGCTGCGCGATCGCCCTTGGCCAACAGGACCAGGCCTTGCAGATTCTGCGCCTGCGGGTTGTCCGGCTGCTGCTTGGCGAGCGCCTTGGCGGCCGCCAGCGCCTTGTCGTAGTTCTTCATGCTCAGCTGGGCCTGCACCAGCGCCACGGCCGCGTTCGACGACTTGGGATCGAGCTCGGCGGCCAGTTCCAGTTCGCTCAGGCCTTTTTCGCGATCGCCCTGGCCCAGGTGCGACAGGCCGAGCGAGGTGTGCAGCGCCGCCGCCTTGGGTGCCAGCGCGGCAGCCTTTTCCAGGTAAGCGGTCGCGTTCTTGAAGTCGCGTGTCTGCATGGCCGACTGCCCGGCCATCGCCAGCAGTTGCGGGTCCTGGCTCGCTTCCTTCAGGGCCGGGGCCAGGGTTGCCGCGGCGTTGTTCGGCTGGGCGCTCTTGAGCTGGGCCTGGGCCAGCAGCTTGCGCGCGAAGACATTGTTCGGATCGTTCTCCAGGTACTTGCGCAGGTGCTGCTCGGCCTGCTGGGTCGATCCCAGGTTCAGCTCGGTCGCGCCGGCCAGGAGGATGGTCGGCGGGTGGTCGGGCGCGACCCGCAGCACCTTTTGCAGCGATTCCTGCGCCGCCGCGAACTTGCCCTGGTTGAAGTCGAGCAGGGCTTGGGTATAGAGCACCAGCGGGTTGTTGGGCGTGATCTTGCGGGCCGCGACGAGGTCGGCCTGGGCCGCGTCATACTTGTTCAGGCTGATTTCGACATAGGCGCGGTCGAGGTGGGCAAAGCGATGGTCCGGCTTGAGCTTGAGTACCTGGTCATAGGCCGCCAGCGCCTCGTCCAGCTTGCCCTCGGTGCGCAGCAGGGCGCCCTTGAACATGGCCACTTCCGCATTGTTCGGCGCCTTGGCGGCGGCCTCGTCGGCGTAGCGGTGCGCGGCCGCGTTGTCCTTGTCCTGCATGGCCAGGCGCGCCAGGCCGATGTAGGCCTCGGCGTTGTCGGCCTTGAGCGCCAGCGCCTGCTCGTAGGCCTGTTTGGCCTCGCCACCCTTGCCCAGCGCGAGCAGTGCATCGCCGCGCGCCACCAGCAGCTCGGCCGAGTTTGCAGCCAGCGCCGGCGTCACCTCGTCCAGCACCGTCTGGTATTGGACCTGTCCCAGCAGCGCCTTGGCCAGGCCAGGCAGGCTGCGCTGCGGGGCGATGCCGAGCGAAGCGGCCTTGCGCAGTTCCTTCTCTGCCGAGACGTTATCGCTCATATCGAGGTAATGCATGCCCAGCGCCAGGCGGGCCTCGCCATCCTGCGGATTCTTTTCGACCGCGTTCTTGAACTGGATCAGCGCGGCTTTTTGGTCGCCCTTTTGCTGGTACTGCTTGGCCTCGGCCAGCAGTGAGGCGGAGGATTCGTCGCGGTGGCAACCGGCCAACCCGGCACCCAGCAGGAAGGCGCCGCAGACGGCGGCCGTCAGTTTGTGTTTCTTGGCAAGACTCGGCATGTCGATTCCTTTGTAATGTGCACAACGATCGCTCCGCCAACGAGCGGCAGTTTCCTGACCGGAAATAATAACCCAAGGAATCGCTTGCAACCCGCACAAGATAATTAATTGTTGTAAAACTTTCCTTGCCGGAGGGAATTTGAGGGGCGTGCGGGAACTGCCGGACCCAAGCGGCGGACTAAGACAGGTGAGCTCGTTTTGAAGCGAGGTCTTACTGGTTGGGCTTGCGCAGACGTGACAGCAGGGCTTCGACACTGTCCCCGACCGGCAGGCCGTGGCGGCGCAGCAGTTGCACGTGCAGTACGAGGTTTTCGAGCACCAGCTTGGCCGAGACCGCGAGCAGGGTCATCAAGCGGTCTTCGGTGCTGAAGTTTTCCATGGCGGCAGCCATTTCGCACAAATGGTTGGCGACGAGGTTGCGCAAGTCTTCCTCGGGAAACGGCAGGTCGGCGAAGTCGATCGGGTCTTCCTGCTCGACTTCGTGCATCAGCGCTGCGAGTTGTTCCGGCTTGATCGGCATGCTGCGCTCCGTGGTGGCGATGGAGTCATTCTAGGCCAGCGGCCGGTCGTGTGGCCACCATCCGGAGCAGCAAGTTTTTGATGGCGGAACGGTAACAACAAGTCTAGAATCTGTCGGCGGGAAAATTGAACGGAAGGCAAGGCGATGGCGCAGGTGTTCTTTACGCAGCAATTGGCGCGATTCACCACGGTGCCGCAGGTCGACACCGCGGCCACGCAGTTGCGCGCAGGCCTGGACAGTGCATTCGCCGTCAACCCGCTGCTGCGCGGCTACGTGCTCGACGAGCAGGGCTGCCTGCGCGAGAACGTGGTGATTTTCATCGATGGCAGGCGCGTATCCGACCACATGCGCCTGGACGATCCACTTCAACCGGATAGCAAGGTGTACGTGCTACAGGCACTTTCAGGAGGCTGAGATGAGCGAACGAGCATACCTGTCGACCCGCAAGGGCTTGTTTGAACTGGCCCGCAAAAACGGGCGCTGGGAATTCGGCCCCGTGCATTTTCTCGGCGACCCGGTGACGATGACGCTGCCCGACCCGCGCGACGGCAGCCTGTATGCCGCGCTGAACCTGGGCCACTTCGGCGTCAAGCTGCACCGGCGCGACGCCGGCAGCGACAGCTGGACCGAAGTGGCGATGCCCGCCTATCCACCCAAGCCGGCGGATAGCGACGACCCGGTCGATTGGACCAACAAGATGATCTGGTCGCTGGAAGCCGCCGGGCCGGACCAGCCCGGCGTGCTGTGGGCCGGAACGTTGCCGGGGGGCCTGTTCAAGTCGGTCGACCGCGGCGCGTCGTGGGAACTGATGCGTACGTTGTGGGACGTGCCCGACCGCCGCGAGTGGGGCGGCGGCGGCTACGACACGCCGGGCATTCACAGCATCTGCGTCGATCCTCGCGACAGCCGCCGCCTGCTGGTGGCGATGTCCAGCGGTGGCGCCTGGCGCAGCGAGGACGGCGGCGAAAGCTGGAACGTGAGTTGCGCCGGCATGCGCGCCGCATACGTGCCGCCCGAAATGGCCGAGAAGCCATCCGTGCAGGATCCGCACCGGGTAGTGCGTTCGCCCGGGGCGCCCGACGCCTTGTGGTGCCAGCATCACAGCGGCATGTTCCGCTCGGCGGACGGCGGGCACCGCTGGGAGGAGATTACAGCCCCGGCCCTGTCGCATTTCGGGTTCGCGGTCGCGGCCCATCCAACCGATCCGAATACCGCCTGGTTCGTGCCGGCCCAGGCCGACCAGCGCCGGGTCCCGGTCGACGCCGCGCTGGCGGTCACGCGCACCGTTGACGGCGGCCGGACCTTCGAAGTGTTGCGGGAGGGGCTGCCGCAGGAGCACTGCTACGACCTGATCTACCGCCACGCCCTGGCGGTGGCTGGCGACGGGCGCACGCTGTTGATGGGCTCGACGACCGGCGGGGTGTGGCTGTCGGAGAACGGCGGTGACAGCTGGCAAACCATCTCGACTTCGCTGCCACCGGTCTACGCCGTGCGCTTTGGCTAGCGGCCGTCCCGAGATCGGCATCGTCGGCGCCGGAACGGCCGGCCTTGCCACCGCCATCGCCTTCGCCAGAAGCGGGCACGCGGTCTCGGTGTTCGAAAAGCACCCGTGCCTGGCGCCGCTGGGCGCCGGACTGCTGATCCAGCCACAAGGGGTTGCGGCGCTGGACGCGCTCGGGGTGGGCACTGCCTTTAGAAGCGCCAGCGTGCCGGTCACGCGGCTCCTGGGCACCTGCCACCGCGACTGGACCCTGGTCGACATTTCCTATGACGGGACCGAAGCGCGCGGGGTCAGCCGGGGAGCCTTGTCGCAGCTCTTGCTGGAGGCGGCGCTTGCGGCCGGCGTGCAGGTCAGGTACGACAGCGCGGTGGAGGCGATCGTGCCGCAAGCCACGCGCCCGCTGCTGCAGACGCAGGAGGGCGAGCAGCGTTTCGACCTGATCGTGATCGCCGACGGCGCGGCCTCCCGGCTGCCGGCCCAGGTTGGCCTGGCCGTCAAATCGTCAGTGTACGAGTGGGGCGCGCTGTGGGCCATGTTCGACGTGGAGCACTGGCCAGACGAAGCCTTGCTCGAGCAGCGGTACCGAACCACGCGCCAGATGTACGGGCTGATGCCGACTGCGCGGGTGGACGGCAAGCTGCGCCTGTCCATGTTCTGGAGCCTGCGTTGTGACCAGTACGACGCGTGGAAGAACCGCTTGATCAGCGACTGGAAGGAAGAACTGCTTGGTTTGTGGCCGCAGTCCGCGCCGGTGGTGGACCAGATAGACAGCCACGACCAGTTTGCGTTTGCCACTTACCGCCATGCGCGGGCCAAACGGCTGGCCGGCGGACCGGTGTGCGTGGTCGGCGACGCGGCCCATGCGATGAGCCCGCAGCTCGGCCTGGGCGCCACGCTGGCGGTGCAGGACGCGCTGGTGCTGGCGCGGGAAGTCGCGCGGCATGGCGTGCTCGCAGGCGCGGCGAGCTACTCACGGCGCCGGCTGTGGGCGGTGCGCGGCTACCAGTCGCTCAGCAAGGCGCTGACTCCGTGTTTTCAGGCGGATGGGACGGGACTGTGGCGGGACTTGCTGTTTGCGGCCGGGCTGAAGGTGCCCGGTGTGCGGCGGCTTATGTACCGCAGCATCGCTGCGCCGGCCGCCAAGAACCGGCGCTATGTTGGCTCAATCGGAGCAGCGAACACCGAATAAGGCCGTGCGGCTTATCGGAGGGTGTAGGGTGCGCACCTGTGCGCATGCGGTCAAGGCTCGCTGACTTGCGGCCGCAGCTCCACTACGCAACCTTCGCGAACCGCGTGCGCACAGGTGCGCACCCTACGCCTCCTGCAAACTGTCGTGGCCTTACATATTCCGGCGATACTGCCCGCCGACCTCGAACAGCGCGTTGGTGATCTGGCCGAGCGAGCACACGCGCACCGCGTCCATCAGCTTGTCGAACACGTTGCGATTGTCGATCGCGGCCTGCTGCAGGGCGGCCAGCGCTGCCGGGCTTTCATTGGCATGGCGCCGCTGGAAGTCCTCAAGGCGCGTCAACTGCGACTGCTTTTCCTCATCCGTCGAACGCGCCAGCTCGATCGTCGCCGGGGCCGATGCGCCGTGCGGATTGCGGAAGGTGTTCACGCCGATGATCGGCAGGCTGCCGTCGTGCTTCTTGTGCTCGTACAGCATCGACTCTTCCTGGATCTTGCCGCGCTGGTAGCCGGTCTCCATCGCGCCCAGCACGCCGCCGCGTTCGGCGATGCGCTCGAATTCCTGCAGCACTGCTTCCTCGACCAGGTCGGTCAGTTCGTCCATGATGAACGAACCCTGGTTCGGGTTCTCGTTCTTCGCCAGGCCCCATTCGCGGTTGATGATCAGCTGGATCGCCAGCGCGCGCCGCACCGATTCGTCGGTCGGGGTGGTGATCGCCTCGTCGTAGGCATTGGTGTGCAGCGAGTTGCAGTTGTCGTAGATCGCGATCAGCGCCTGCAGCGTGGTGCGGATGTCGTTGAAGTCGATCTCCTGCGCGTGCAGCGAGCGGCCGGAAGTCTGGATGTGGTACTTGAGCTTCTGGCTGCGCTCGTTGGCGCCGTATTTGTCGCGCATCGCCACCGCCCAGATGCGGCGCGCCACGCGTCCCAGCACCGTGTATTCGGGGTCCATGCCGTTGGAGAAGAAGAACGACAGGTTGGGCGCGAAGTCGTCGATGTGCATGCCGCGCGCGAGGTAGGCTTCGACAAAAGTGAAGCCGTTCGACAGCGTGAACGCAAGCTGCGAGATCGGGTTCGCGCCCGCTTCGGCGATGTGGTAGCCGGAGATCGACACCGAGTAGAAGTTGCGCACCTGGTGGTGCACGAAGTATTCCTGGATGTCGCCCATCACTTTGAGCGAGAACTCGGTCGAGAAGATGCAGGTGTTCTGCCCCTGGTCTTCCTTGAGGATGTCGGCCTGCACCGTGCCGCGCACGTTGGCCAGCACCCAGGCGCGGATCTTGGCCGTCTCGTCCTCGGTCGGCTGGCGGCCGTTGTCCTTGACGAACTTGTCCATCTGCTGGTCGATGGCGGTGTTCATGAACATCGCCAGGATCGCCGGCGCCGGGCCGTTGATGGTCATCGAGACACTGGTAGCGGGGCTGCACAGGTCGAAGCCGTCGTACAGCACCTTCATGTCGTCCAGCGTGGCGATCGATACGCCCGAGTTGCCGACTTTGCCGTAGATGTCGGGACGCAGCGCCGGGTCGGAGCCGTACAGGGTGACCGAGTCGAACGCGGTCGACAGGCGCTTGGCGTCCATACCCGTCGACACCAGCTTGAAGCGGCGGTTGGTGCGGAAGGCGTCGCCTTCGCCGGCGAACATGCGGGTCGGGTCTTCGTTCTCGCGCTTGAAGGCAAACACGCCTGCAGTGTACGGGAACGAGCCGGGCACGTTCTCCAGCATCAAAAAGCGCAGGATTTCGCCGTGGTCCTCGTAGCGGGGCAGGGCGACCTTGCGGATCGGGTTGCCGGACAGGGTCTTCTGAACCAGGCTGGTGCGGATTTCCTTGTCGCGGATCTTGACCACGTACTCCTCGCCGGCGTACGCGGCCTGCATGTCGGGCCACATCGCCAGGAGCTTCTTGGCGCCGCCGTCCAGGGCGTTGTCGCGGTCCAGAATCAGGTCGTCGAAATTGGCGTCCTTGCCGGCGGCGGCCAGCATGCGCTTGGCCTCTTGCAGCTGCTGGCGCTCGCGTGCGAGCCCGACCTGCCTGCGCACCTGCTTGTGGTAGCCGCGCACGGAGTCGGCGATCTCGGCCAGGTAGCGGCTGCGCGCCGCGGGCACGATCACGTTCTGCGCGCCCGAATACTTCTGGCTCGGGACCGGCAGGCGCGACGGCTGCAGCGCCAGCCCCAGTTCGCCAAGGCGCGGCAGCAGGCCGTGGTACAGGGCGGTGACGCCGTCGTCGTTAAAGCGCGATGCCTGGGTGCCGTAGACCGGCATTTCATCCGGGCTCTTGCTCCACAGTTCGCGGTTGCGCTGGTACTGCTTGGCGACGTCGCGCAGCGCGTCCTGGGCGCCCTTGCGGTCGAACTTGTTGATCGCGACGACGTCGGCGAAATCGAGCATGTCGATCTTTTCGAGCTGGGAGGCGGCGCCGAATTCCGGCGTCATCACGTACATCGACAGGTCCACGTGCGGCACGATGGCGGCGTCGCCCTGGCCGATGCCGGAGGTCTCGACGATCACCAGGTCGAAGCCGGCCACCTTGCAGGCCGCGATCACGTCCGGCAGCGCCTGCGAGATTTCGGAGCCGGCGTCGCGCGTGGCGAGCGAGCGCATGAACACGCGCGCCTGGCCGTGCCAGGGGTTGATCGCGTTCATGCGGATGCGATCGCCCAGCAGGGCGCCGCCGGACTTGCGGCGCGAGGGGTCGATCGAGACCACGGCGATGTGCAGGCGGTCGCCCTGGTCCAGGCGAATGCGGCGGATCAGTTCATCGGTGAGCGAGGACTTGCCCGCGCCGCCGGTGCCGGTGATGCCGAGCACCGGCACCTTGCAGCCTTCGGCGGCATCAAAAATCTGCTTGCGCAGCGCGGGATCAAGCTTGCCGTTCTCCAGCGCGGTGATCAGCTGCGCCAGCGGGCGGTGGCGCTCTTCGATCGGCCCGTTGCGCAGTGCGTCGATGGTGGTCGGCGCATAGCCCGACAGGTCGACGTCGCAGGCGTGCAGCATCGAGCGGATCATGCCCACCAGCCCCATGCGCTGGCCGTCTTCCGGGCTGAAGATGCGGGTGACGCCATAGGCGTGCAGTTCCTCGATCTCGTGCGGGACGATCACGCCGCCGCCGCCGCCGAACACCTTGATGTGCGCGCCGCCGCGCTGGCGCAGCAGGTCGATCATGTACTTGAAGTATTCGACGTGGCCGCCCTGGTAGCTGGAGACCGCGATGCCTTGCGCGTCTTCGGCCAGGGCCGCGGTCACCACTTCGTCGACCGAGCGGTTGTGGCCGAGGTGGATCACTTCGGCGCCATTGCTCTGCAAAATGCGGCGCATGATGTTAATCGAGGCGTCGTGGCCGTCGAACAGCGAGGCGGCGGTGACGAAACGCACCTTGTTCGCCAGTTTGGGCTGCTCCGGCAGGTCGAGCTTGGCGGCGGGAGTGATGTCGTTCATGGTGTTCCTTCGGGTGTCGGAAGCGGACAGGTATGTTAGGTACGGTATATGACGTTAACGTAAACGTCAAGAATGGATATTGGCCGGGCGCACATGTGTTGCACCGCAGGCGAGTCTTCCGCCCGCGGTGCAACCGGCACTATCAGGCGGCGCGTTTTTTCGCGGCGCGACTCAGCAGTTCGGCCTGTTTCGCGCGGTAGGTGGCCACGGCTTGTTCCTTCACGTGGCCGAAGCCGCGGATCTGCTCCGGCAGGC
>NZ_SPUM01000020.1 GCF_004614195.1 Massilia horti
AGCGCCAGTGGCGCTGTTCCCGCCAAGGGGGGCGCCGAGCCCGGGAACGACGTGCTATCTTTAGTCCCGTGAGCTGACTCGCGGCTGCTGTTTCAGGACGCTGCGTTTGCGAACCGCGTGCGCACGGGTGCGCACCCTACGCCATCTTCGCGGTCTGAGGCCATAATGAGGCATCGCTCTATTTCGACTGCCTCACCATGACAACCCCCGGCAAACAGAAAGCGTGCATGGTCCGCCCGTCACCGATCCACGGCAAAGGCGTGTTCGCGGCGCGCGCGATCGCGGCGGGCGAACGCATTATCGAATACCGCGGCGAACGCATCACGTGGGACGAGGCCACACGTCGCGCCGCGGAGCGCGGCGGCCCAATCAACCATACCTTCTACTTCAGCCTGAACGACGGGCGCGTGATCGATGGCGGCAGCCGCGGCAACGACGCGCGCTGGATCAACCATGCCTGCACGCCCAATTGCGAGGCGTACGAGGAGGACGGCCGGGTCTACATCCACGCGCTGCGCGACATCGAGGCGGGCGAGGAATTGAACTACAACTACGCGCTGATCTATGACGAGCGCCACACGCCTGCCTTGAAGCGCCTGTTCGCCTGCCGCTGCGGCACGCCGGGCTGCACCGGCACCATGCTCGCGCCCAAGCGCAGACAGAAAAAAGCCACTGCAGCCTGATTGCGCGGCAAGATAGCACGTCGTTCCCGGGCAGGCGGGAACAGCGCCACTGGCGCTTCACTGAACCGCCGGTCGCCGTGAGCCAGCAAGTCACCTCCCCCTGTTGACTTTGTTTCATGATCAGGCAAACTGTTCAACATTTGTCGACTCAGGAGGAAACGCATGAAGTGGGTTGCTCTTTCGCTGGCCGTCGCCCTGGCTGCCGCGCCAATGGTCCAGGCGCAGGAAGGCTTGAAGACCGACAACGCGAAGCAGGTTTCGATCGATGACGCCAAGCGGGTTGCCGACCAATGGCTGGCCAAGGCCGACGCCGGTGATGCGAACGCCACCTGGGATCAGTCGGCTTCCATGTTCCAGGCCGCGGTATCAAAGTCGCTCTGGGCCATCTCGTTGCCCGCGGCACGTGCATCACTCGGCAAGGTGATCGGGCGCCAGCTGCGCACGGCCACGTACACGCGTTCGCTCGCCGGGGCGCCCGATGGGGAGTATGTCGTGATCCAGTACGATACCAACGGCGAGAAGGGGCACGCCACCGAAACCGTCACCCCGATGCGCGAGAAGGACGGCAGCTGGAAGGTGTCGGGCTACTACGTCCTGCCTTGATTTTCTCCCGCTGACGCGTGTCATGGTTGAGGCAGCCGGCAGCCGCCACCATGCTCACGGGATCATTCCGCACTCGAACATCTTGTTGGCGATGGGCCCTGCGACCCTGTTGAGGAACTCGGTCCGCGCGGCAGGATCCTTGTGCAGTAGATTCACCAGCTTTTCTTTCTTCTGGGCCTCTTCGGGCGATGGCGGCTGCATTTTTTTGGCCATCAATTGCTCGCAGCTGGCGCCTTGATAATGGGCGATCACTTTATCCGCCACCTTGTCGATCATCCGATGATCGCCCTGGGCATTCGCAAAAGGTAACCCGACCGCCAGGATCAGCGCAGGAATCAACGCCAGTACGTAATACCGCTTGTTCATTTGAGCCTCCCCATGCCTGCCATGCCACCGGATTGTTCCGGATAGCGCGAGGGAGCGCAATTAGCCCAAGGCCCAATGGCAGGGTTCATCCCTGAGTAAGCTGTGGTGTCTTTCCAGTTTGCCGGGCAGCGACGTTGCGACGCGGACGGGATGGCTTGGGCTCAGGCGGCCGGGCATGTTGCAGGCGCTCCTCGAGCAGGGCCAGCACCGCCGCTTCCTCCGGCTGCAGCGCATGCAAGCCTTCGACCAGCTCGTTCCTGGTGCGCTCGCGCAGCACCTGCAAGACGGCGCCGTCCAGGTAGGATTCGATCACGGCGGGGTGCACATAGCATTTGCGGCAGATCGACGGCGTGTTGCCGAGCTTTTCGGCCACCGACTCGATCGCGCGCACGATGTTCTTCTTGGCCTGCGCCTGCGAGTCGAACCGTTCGAACTCCTGCAGCGCCAGCGCCGCCAGCACCGTGCCGGACCAGGTGCGAAAGTCCTTGGCCGTGTAGTCCTCGCCGGTCAGCGTGCGCAGGTTTTCGTTCACGTCATGCGAGCCGACGGCGCGGATGTGGCCATCGTCGTCGACGTACTCGAACAGGTCCTGCCCGGGCAGGTCGCGGCTGCGCTGGATGATGCGCGCCAGGCGCCGGTCGTGCACCTGGACCTGGTGCCAGACGCCGCTCTTGCCGCGAAAGCGGAATTCGACGTCGCTGCCATCGATCCGCACATGGCGGTTGCGCAGCGTGGTCAGGCCGAACGACTTGTTCTCCCGCGCGTACTCGTCATTGCCAATGCGCATCATCGTCGCTTCCAGCAGGTAGACGATGGTCGCCAGCACCTTCTCGCGCGGCAGGCCCGGCAGGCGCAGGGCGCGGTCGACTTCGCGCCGGATAGCGGGCAGCGCCTTGCCGAAGTTGATCATGCGCTCGTACTTGACTTCGTCGCGCACGTTGCGCCACTTCGGATGGTAGCGGTATTGTTTGCGGCCCCGGGCATCGCGCCCGGTCGCCTGCAAGTGGCCATTGGGAAGGGAGCAGATCCAGACATCGGTCCAGGCTGGCGGCACTGCAAGCGATTTGATGCGTGCGAGCGTATCTGCGTCAGCGACCAGGTCGCCGGCGGCATCGACGTAGCGGAACACCTCGCCCTGGCGTTCGCGCCGGATGCCGGGCTGATTGTCGTGCACGTAGCGCAGCCCAGCCGCCCTGGCCGCTGCCGGGGGATCGGCCAGGTTCAGCGCTTCATGGTCTTGACTCTTCATCGGGCTGCTTCCACAAGGGGTTCGTACCCGCCGGGGTCAGAGTCGAATTATCGGGAAACTTTGCAAATTGCCGATTAATTCGACTCTGACCCCACTTTCCAATAGGGGTCAGAGTCGAATTGTTGGGAAACATATGACAATTGCCGATTAATTCGACTCTGACCCCAATGCCGGCAGGTCCGTCCATCTTACGTCCGGCGTGCCGCGCGCACTGTTCGCGACGTCACGTAGCCGGCGCGGCGTTGCGCTCAGCGGTAACGCGCCTCGACCAGGTCGATCTGGCGCAGCAGCTTGCGCGCGGTGTCGTCCGAAATCTCGCCGCGCCGCGCGAGCTTGAGGATGGTATCGCGCTCGGCCTTGAGTGCGGTCAGGCGGAATTCCCGTTCCGTCTGGTCGGCGTAGCGCACCTTGGCCGGGTCCATGTGGGCCGCGCTGCCGCCCAGCCGGTGCTGGTACAGGCCCAGGACGTGCTCGGTCGCGCTGTTGACCAGTTCGGCCTCGTCGGCCGTTGCCATGCGCGCGTGGCTGGCCTTTTCGACCGCGGCAATCGCCGCCACCGCTGCATCGTGGCGCGCGCGTTCTTCTTCCGATTCGACCGAATGGTCCTCCGGCAGTTCGAGCCCGCGCAGCAGGCGCGGCAGCCCCACGCTGGCAAGCACCAGCGATACGATGATTACCGCCGAGGCCAGGAAGATCGCCAGGTGCCGGCCGGGGAAGGGGGCGCCGTCCGGCAGGGTCAAGGGAAGCGTCATGATGCCGGCCATGGTGATCGCGCCGCGCACGCCCGCCAGCGAGGTGGCGATCACCAGCCGGATGTTCGGCACGTACACCTGCTTGCCCTGCAGGCGCCGGTTCAGGATCGTCAGCCGCATCGACACCCAGACCCAGATAAAGCGCAGCAGCGCCAGCCCGAACGCGATCGCCAGCGCGACCCCGGCCAGCCACCACAGGTCGAGATGGCTGTCGGGGCTGGTGGCCTGCAGCGCGCCGCGCGCGATGTCGGGCAGTTGTTCGCCGAGCAGCACGAACATCATGCCATTGAGCGCGAACTGGGCCGTGTCCCACACCACCGCGCGCCGTACGCGGGTGGTGGCGTGCGCGCGCCCGGACAGTTCGACATAGCTCATCGTGATGCCCGCCGCGACGGCGGCCAGGATGCCCGACGCGTGCAGGCGCTCGGCCACCAGGTAGGCGCCGAAAGGGATGAGCAGGTTGACCAGGATCGGCGTCCCGGCTTCCTCGCCAAGCCGGCCCGTGAGCCAGCGCTGCCCGGCCGCGGCGGCGACCGTGATCACGATGCCCGACGCGACCCCGGCCAACGCCACCCAGACGAAAGTGAGCGAAGCGTCGGCGAGCGAAAAGTGCCCGGTCAGCGCGGCGGCCACCGCGAACCGGAAGCACACCAGGCCGGTGGCATCGTTGAGCAGGGCTTCGCCCTCGAGGATGTGCATCATGCGCCGCGGCGCCGGCACGCGCTGGGTGATCGCGGACACTGCCACCGGATCGGTCGGCGCCAGGATCGCAGCCAGCGCAAACGCGACCGCGATCGGCAGCGACGGGATCAGCCAGTGGATCAGGTAGCCGGCGCCGACCACGGTGAACACCACCAGGCCCAGCGCCAGTTCGAGGATGGTGTTCTTGTCGCGGAACAGGCCCACCTTCGGAATGCGCCAGCCGTCCAGGAACAGCAGGGGAGGGAGGAACAGCAGGAAGAAAATCTCGGGCTGGAGCGTCATGCCGTGCTCGAACACGCCTGCGATGAGCGCCCCCAGCGCGATCTGGGCCAGTGGCAGCGGGAGCGGAAACGGCAGCATGCGCACCAGGTAACCGCTGGCCACCACCGCCAGCAGCATCGCAAGCACGACTTCGACCGACTCCATTACGACTCCCTGGCAAAGTTAGGATGATAAGGCATTGCCGGGGCTGGCGCGTGACGGCTGTTGTAGGGTGCGCGGGGCCGCCGAGGACCTGTGCGCACGCGGACGTTAGCGCCGTGTTGGCGTTGACCGTGAGCCGAGCGAACCGCCAACTCAACTCAAACGTACCGCGTGCGCACAGGTCCTCGGCGGCCCCGCGCCCCCTACGAGGCTTCGAGCAATCGGAACGAGGCTATCCAGCCGGGCAATTGCTGCGCCGGCATCGGCCGCGCAATGAAGTACCCTTGCGCGACATCGCATCCGTGCTCGACCAGCCAGCGCATCTCGGCCTCGGTTTCCGCTCCCTCGGCGACCACGATCAGCCCCAGCGCATGGGCCAGCATGATCGTGGATTCGACAATCGCAGCGTTCCTCGGCGTTTTGTGAATGGCGGTGATAAAGCTGCGGTCGAGTTTCAACTCGTGTACAGGCAACATTTTCAGGTAGGCGAGCGATGCCTGGCCCACGCCATAATCGTCGATCGACAGCTTGATCCCCAGCGCGGCCAGGTCGGCCAGGTGCGCCAGCGCCACCGTCGGATCGGCCATGAGCGCGCTTTCCGTGATCTCCAGGCACAGCCGGCCGGGCGGCACCGCGTAGCGTTCCAGCAGTTCCCTGACTCGCACGCTCAGGCCTGGATCGAGCAGGTCCAGTGCGGACAGGTTGGCGGAGACGGTGATGTCGAGCCCGCTTTCGTGCCAGCTCGAAAGCTGCCGGACCACCGATTCCAGCAGCCAGGGCGTGATCTCGCGAATGAACCCGGTCTGCTCGGCGAACGGGATGAAGAGCGACGGCGCGATCATGCCGCGCTGCGGGTGGCGCCAGCGCAGCAGCGCTTCCGCTGCCACAATGCGCCCGGCTTGCAGCGCCTGCTTGGGCTGGTAGACCAGGTTAAAGTCCCCGTTCACCATCGCTTCGCGCATGTCGCCGATCAGCGAGAGTTGTTCGTGTGCCGGTTCGGTGCCGATCTCGCCCACAAACGCGATGCCGGCATGACGGCGCTTGGCCTCATCCATGGCCTGTTCCGCGCGGCGCAGCAGCGTGCTCGCGTCGGCGCCATCTTGTGGATAGAGCGCGATGCCGATGCACCCGCCGACATCAAGGCGCTGGCCATCGAGCGTGATCGGATCGCGCAGCGTGCAATGCACGGAGTTGGCAAACGATCTGGCCGCATCGCGGTCGGCATCCGGCAGCAGGAAGGCGAACTGGTCGCCCCACAGCCGGGCGAGCATGCCTGACTGTGGTACGAGATGACACAGCCGCTGGCCGATCGCGCGCAGCAGCCGATCGCCGACCGAATAGCCAAGCGCATTGTTAATCAGTGCGAAGCGGTCGAGATTGAGAATCGCCACCGCGCCCGCGCAATTGGCCGGCAGTTGTTCGAATGTCTCGAGAAACTTGGTGCGGTTGGGAAGGTCGGTCAGGTGATCGACGTATGCGAGCCGGATGATATGCTCTTCGCGGCTGGCGATGCCTTCGCGCATGTGCGCAAAACTCGTTGCCAGTTGGCCGATTTCATCGCCGCCCAGCCTGGGGAGCGGCTGTCCGTAATCGCCCATGGCAATCCGGCGTGCGGCAGCCGAGAGGTCGTTCAGCGGCCTGACGATTCTTCGTGCGAGCATGGTGCTGCCAATGGCAAAACCGATCGTCGCCACCGCGATCACCATCAGCAGCCTGGCCAAGAGCGTGTTGAGCGGAGCCTGCACCTGCGCCACCGGAAGCTGCAGCACTGCCTTGATGTCGCCGTCCAGGGGCAGGCGCGCGGTCTGGTACAGGGTAGCGTCCATCGGCTGCGAATCGCCACCCGCAAGCAGCGCCTGGGCGAAGTGCGAGCGTTGTGCCCCCTCGAACGAGCTTGCCAGCAGCGCAGGTTCGTTGTGGCCGGCGCGGACAATGTGCACGGCAAGCCCGGCCATCCCGGCAAAATCGCTGGCCCAGCGGTCGTCTACGCGGAACCCCATCGCCACCCAGGCGATGCGCCTGGGGGCCATGATGGGTACCAGCACGAGCTGATACAGCTGTCCATTGCGCATCTGCCGAAAGCCCGCGCTTTTGCCATCCGCCTCGGCGGCGTCGATCAAGTCCGGAAAGGGGAAGGGATCGCCCTGCGCGATTTCGCGCTGGGTGGAGGCTATCAAGCGGCCATCCGTGCTGGCCACCATCATCACTTGCGCATGGATGCGGCGCGCGTGGTTGCCGATCACCGAGCGCACGGTAGGCTGGTCTTGCGTGGCGATCGCTTCACGAAAGGCGAAATCGCCGGACAGCACGGTCGCTGCCGTTTCCAGCTGGCGCTGGTTCTGTTCGAGGAGCTGCTGGAACACCTTCGCGCCAAGCGCCAGTTCCCGCTTGGCTTCGCTGCTGACGATGCGCTCGCTGCTGGTGTGCACCAGCGCGAGGACCAGCCCCATGACGAGCACCAGCAAGCCGACAAAAGTGATGACGATGCGCCACCGAAGAGACGTCGATGCCATGACTAATAGTGGTCCGGATCCCCGTCCGTTCTTGGTTTGTGTTCGCGCGGCTTGACATCCAGCGCCAGTTTGAGACGGACAGGCGAGTTGCCCACCTCGATCTCGCTTGGCGCCTGCACGGCCTTCTGCAGCGGGTGCCACAGCTGCAACCGGTAGCGCCCGGCCGGCACATTGGCGATCACAGCCCGGCCGTCCGCTGTGGTTTTGGCGAAGTACGGCGTATCGACGACGAGAACATAGGCTTCCATCCAGTCATGAATGTTGCAGCCTATGACAACCTCGCCAGGCTTGTCGAAGACCACCGGCTGGCCGGGATTGCCCGCATACAGCTTGATCTCGAACTGTTTGCTCGGAGAGAAAGAGTAGACGTGGTGCTTGGTCGTATCGTTATTCGGAAAGTCGATTGCCGTGCCGGTCTGCACAATCGTCACGTAGGGGAGGAATTCCTTGCCGCGCTGCTCGATGGTCGCCGCTGGACGGTTTTTGGGTTGAAGCGGCGACAGTGGCATTAGTACCACGGCCGCGTCGGCGACCGGCAGGCGGCCGGGGTTCTGTACGAGCGCCTCGACGCTGGCGGCGCCGGCCTGGGCCGCCAGCCCGAACAACAACGCCAGGAACGTTGCCTGGCGGCGCCTCATTGATCGATCTGCAGGGCCGGTGCGATCTGCCAGAGTTCCGTGGTCAGCTCGCCTTCGCGATAGGTCAGCACATGCAAGACCTTCAGTGGCAGCGCACCGCCATATTCGGCTTTGGCTTGCAGTGACGTGCCACGGGGATTGGCAAAGGCGGATAGCTTGCCAACATTCGCGGGACGCGGCTTGCCGGCATTGGCGGCGATGAACTTCTCCCAGACTGCGCGGATGGCAGCCTTGCCGCGGTAACGCCCGTCGAGCGGGCCGCCGACCCATTCCATGTAGGCGTCGTCGGTGTAATCGCGCATCAGCGCATCCAGGTCGCCCGCCGCGACGGCGTTCAGGTGGGCTTGCGCCTTGGCTTCGTCCAGCGGTCCGGCGAAGGCGGGGTGGCCCAGGCAAAAGGACAACGCCGCCACCGCCAGGATCGAACCGTATTTCTTGAGAGCCCAGGTCATCGCACAGCCTCCTATCGTTCTTGTTTTAGAAGTGGAAACACTTTCGTCCGCATTGCGGGCGCGTCATTTTGGCCAGTATTCACCAATACCTATTGTTAATGATACACGGAAACACTGCGAATTATGCAGCCTAAATGGCACTATTTGTTGCCGGCAAGTATCGATCGCGCCACGGTCGCGCGGTGCGGCGCTTTGCCGCCGCACCGGCAACGCGTGTTATTGCTGCGCCGCCGCCACGCCGGACAGAATCTCCGACAGCCGCACCGTATTGACCGGCTTGACCAGGTATTGGTCGAAGCCGGCCGAAATCGCGGCCTCGCGATCCTGTTGGCGGCCGTAGCCGGTCATCGCGACCAGGGTCGCGTTGGCCGCATGCGGCGTGCGGCGCAGGCGCCGCGCCAGCTCGTTGCCGTCGAAGTCGGGCAGGCCGATGTCGAGCAGGCACACGTCCGGGCCGAACACCTTGGCCAGTTCGAACGCGTCGACCGCGCAGTACGCGATCTCGACCTGGTGGCCGGCCGCAGTCAGGAACAGCTGCAGCGTGTGGACGGCGTCCACGTTGTCGTCCACAACCAGCACGCGCAGCGGGCCGGCCGCGAGCGGCCCCGCTTCATTGCCGGGCAGGGCCGCCGGGGGGGAAACCTCGTGCAGGTAGCGCGGCAGGCGCACGGTGAAGGTGCTGCCCTTGCCCAGGCCGGCGCTGTAGGCGCTGACGCTGCCGCCATGCAGTTCGACCAGGCTTTTCGCCAGCGCCAGGCCCAGGCCCAGGCCGCCCTGCGAACGGTCGGGCGTGCGTTCGGCCTGCGTGAACAGCTCGAACACGAGCGACACCAGCCCCGCCTCCATGCCGATGCCGTCGTCGGTGATGGAGAGCACGTAGTCCGAGCCGTCCTCGACCAGCTTCAGTTCGATGCGGCCGCCCTCGGGCGTGTACTTGTTGGCGTTGTTGAGCAGGTTGGCGACCACCTGCACCAGGCGCTTGTGGTCGCCCTTCACGTGCGCCGGGTCAGGCGGCAGATCGAGCACGACCTTGTGGCGGCGGGTGGCGATCAGCGGCCGGATCTGCTCGGCCGCGTCGTCGATCACGCTCTTCAGGTCCAGCACTTGGGTCGACAGCGAGACCAGCCCGCGCGTGACGCGCGAGACGTCCAGCAGGTCGTCGACCAGGCTGGTCATGTGGTCGACCTGGCGCGCGATGATCGAGCAGGTCTGGATGATCTGCGCGTTGTCCGAATGAAGGAGCTTGAGCAGATGCGCGCCGGTGCTGATCGGCGCCAGGGGATTGCGCAGTTCGTGCGCCAGCATCGCCAGGAACTCGTCCTTGCGCTGGTCGGCCGCACGCAGTTCGCGCTCGGCCAGGCTGCGCGCCGCTTCCTTCTTTTGCAGCGTGGCGGCCATCTCGTCGAGCGCCTCGGCCAGCTTGCCGATCTCTTCGCGTCCGTACTCGATGCCGCTGCGCGCATCGAGGTTGCCGGCGGCGATGGCCCCGGCCGTGTCGCGCAGCTTGCGCACGCGCTGCACAATCAGGATGTCGCCCGCCAGCCAGGCCGCCAGCAGGGCCAGCGCCGTGGTCAGGCCAAGGCCGAGCAGCGACATCATCTGGTCGTGGCGCGCGGCAGCTATCACGGTCTCGGTCGGAATGCCGATCGTGACCGTGTAGTCGGTCAGCGCCGGCGGACCGACGCGGGTGAAGGCGTGCATGCGCTCGATGCCATCGTCGCCGCGGATCACCACCGCCCGCTGCCCGTGATGCGCCATCGCCTCCAGGGTGCTTGCGGAAAGCTTGGTGCCGAACCAGCGTTCCGGGTCGGGCCGGCGCGAGATGATCGTGCCGTGCGCGTCGACGGTGGCCAGCACGGAGCCCGGCGGCAGGCTGATATCGTTGATGAACGTGTCAAGGCCAGCCAGGTCCATCGCGGCGAACACCACCGCCGCCACCCGTCCGGAGCGGTCGATCACGGGGTAGGTCAGGTTGATGGTGTGCTTGCGGATCACGCGGCCGAACACGTAGTCGCCGGCGATGAAGCGGCGCTCCTCGATCGCGCGCCTGAAGTGGCTGCGGTCGCCCAGGTTCACCGGGTGCAGCATCGGCACCGCGCTGCAGGTCACGTCGCCGTTCAGCTGGATCAGGCCGAAGTTGACGTAGCCTTCGTTGCGGTCCAGGACGTCGGCCAGCAGGGCGTTGCACTTCGTGGTGTCGCCCATCAGGTCGGGCACGCTCGCCAGGTCGACCAGGATCTGGCGCGCGCCCTCGATCGACTGCGCCTCGTTGGCAGCGGCCAGGCCAGTCAGGCGGCGCAGGTTTTCCTCCGATGCCTGGATAGCCTGTTCGCGTTCGCGCACGCCATTAACGACGGTCATCACCGCGATCGGCGCGATCGCCAGTGCCACCAGCAGCATCAGCCGGCTGCGCAAAGAGTTTAGCCGGAAGCCGCGGAATCCCGATTTCATCGGTTTGCCACGCCTTTGTATGCGTTGCCGAACTCAATAATGCGGCGCACGCCATCCATCAGCGTGGCGACGTCGTCCGAGATGTAGCCGATGCGGATGAAGCCCGGCACGCCAAGCGCGTCGCCCGGCATCACCGCCACCTGGCTGGCGCCCAGCAGCTCTTCCGAGAAGTCGACCGAGTCCATGGTCAGCGCGCGGATGTCTCCCCACAGGTAGGGGCCCGATGCTGGACTGTGCATGATGATCCAGGGGACCTCGCTGAACGCCTGCACCACCAGGTCGCGCCGCATGCGGTAGTCGGCCATCATTTCGCCCGGGGTGCCGCAGGCGAAGGCCGCGACGGCGGCGAGCTGCGACATGTAGGGCGCGGCCGCGGTGATCGGGCCTTGCAGCGTCTGCATCGCGTTCACGATTTCCTTCGGCGCCAGCGCGAAGCCGACGCGCCAGCCCATCATGGCGTAGCTTTGCGAGGCCGAGAAGATGGTCACCACGCCGACCTTGCGCCAGTCGCACAGCGCGGCGAAGCTCACGTGTTCGCCTTCGAAGATCAGGTGTTCGTAGCTTTCGTCGACGATCACCTGCATGCCGGTGCGCTCGACCCAGGCCAGGATGTGCTCGAGCTCCTGGCGCGTGTACACCTTGCCGGTGGGGTTGTGCGGATTGTTGATGATCAGGACCTTGGCCGGTTCGATGGTGTCCAGGAAGGCCGGGGTGATCTCGTCAGGCAGGTCGACCAGGATCGGGGTCAGGCCCATCAACCGGGAGGTCGCCACATAAGCGGGCCAGTGGGGCTGGAACACGATCACCCGGTCGCCCGGGTCTGTCATTACATACAATGCCTCGTACAGCGCCTGCTTGGCGCCGTTGGTCACGATAATTTCGTCGGTGTCCGCGTCGATGTGGTTTTCAAGCCGCAGTTTGGCGCTCAGGTTTTCGCGCACTTTCAGCGCGCCGACCACGCTGGTGTAGGGCATGGTGCGCTGCTGGTCGATCGCGGTGGCGACCGCGTCGAGCACCGGCCCTGGCGCCGGGAAGTGAGAGATGGCAATCGAGAAGTCGATCACCGGCTCGCCCTGGTTGCGTAATGCTTCAACCCGCCCGTGCATGGCGGTGGTGGCGAGCGGTCGGGAAGAGGCGATCCTTGCTGAAATATTCATTATTGTTCAGAAAGTAAGTTATTGGAATCGATTGCCATCTGCCGTGGGCATGGGGCCTGCACGTTTCCTGATTGTACTAAATATTTACCGACGTGCCGCACGCGATTGGGACAACTGTTCCTGTGATTCGTTGACCCTTAAAATATTGATCCATGTAATATGAGTAAGTCTAGAACAGGGAGCGCCAATGAAAGTCGTTTGCGTGGGCGGAGGGCCGGCCGGCTTGTACTTCGCACTGCTGATGAAAAAACAGGATCCCGCGCACGAGATCACGGTAGTCGAGCGCAACCGGCCAGGCGACACCTTCGGCTGGGGCGTGGTGTTTTCCGACCAGACGCTGGGCAACCTGGCCGTCGCCGACGAGCCCAGCGCGCGCGCGATTCTGCGCTCCTTTAACCATTGGGACGACATCGAGGTCCATTTTAAGGGCCAGACCGTGCGCTCGGGCGGGCACGGCTTTTGCGGCATCGGCCGCAAGCGCCTGCTCGACATCCTGCACCGGCGCTGCGAGGAACTGGGCGTGCGGCTGGTGTTCGAGACCGAGGTGCAGGATGACGTGGCGCTCGCACGCCAGTACCAAGCCGACCTGGTGATCGCCGGCGACGGCATCCACAGCCGCATCCGCAGCCGCCATGCCGACACCTTCCAGCCTGATATCGACACCCGCCAATGCCGTTTCATCTGGCTGGGGACCAGGAAGAAGTTCGAGGCCTTCACGTTCGCATTCGAGGAGACGGAGCACGGCTGGTTCCAGGCGCACGCCTACCAGTACGACGGCGACACCTCGACCTTCATCGTCGAAACTCCGGACGAGGTCTGGCGCGCGGCCGGGCTCGATGCGATGGACCAGCAGCAGGCGGTGGCCTTTTGCGAAAAGCTGTTCGCGCGCTATCTCGACGGGCATGGTTTGATGACGAACGCGCCGCACCTCTCTGGCCCGGCAATGTGGATTCGCTTCCCGCGCATCATGTGCCGCGAGTGGGTCCACTGGAACACGATCGAAGGCCGCCAGGTACCGGTGGTCCTGATGGGCGACGCCGCCCACAGCGCCCACTTTTCGATCGGCTCGGGCACCAAGCTCGCGCTGGAGGACGCGATTGACCTGGCCCGTTCATTAAATCCGCGTCCCACGCACTTGGGGGAGGCGCTTGCGCAATACGTGCGCACCCGCTCCACCGAAGTGCTCAAGCTCCAAAGCGCCGCCCGCAATTCGATGGAATGGTTCGAGAACGTGCGGCGCTACACCGCCATGCAGGCGGAGCAATTTGCCTATTCGCTGCTCACGCGCAGCCAGCGGCTGTCGCACGAGAACCTGCGCGTGCGCGACCCGGCCTACGTGGAGCGGCTGGAAAACTGGCTTGCCGCGCGCGCTTTCGAATCCGCCGGTTTGCCGCTGCCGCAAACGCGCCGCAGCATTCCGCCGATGCTTACTCCGTTCAAGGTGCGCGGCACCGTGCTCAAGAACCGCATCGTGGTCTCGCCAATGGCCCAGTATTCGGCAGAGGACGGGCTGGTGGGCGACTTCCACCTGATGCACCTGGGTGCCCGGGCGATGGGTGGCGCCGCGCTGGTGATGGCGGAGATGACGTGCGTTTCGGCCGACGCGCGCATCACGCCCGGCTGCCCGGGCATGTACGCTCCCGAGCACACGGCGGCATGGACGCGTATCGTGCAGTTCGTGCATGCCAACAGCGACGCCAAGATCGGCATCCAGTTCGGGCACGCCGGCGCCAAGGGCTCGACGCGCCCCATGTGGGAAGGCACCGACCAGCCGCTGGACGACGGCAACTGGCCGCTGCTTTCCGCGTCGCCGCAGCAGTATCTGGAAGGCGTGTCGCAGCTCGCGCGCGAGGCCACGATTGATGACCTGGAGCGCATCAAGGCCGATTTCGTGCGCGCCACGCTTTGTTCCGCCGAGGCGGGGTTCGACTGGATCGAGCTGCATTGCGCGCACGGCTACCTGCTGTCGAGCTTTATCTCGCCGCTGACCAATCGCCGCCAGGACGCCTACGGCGGCTCGTTAGAGAACCGCTGCCGCTATCCGCTCGAAGTGTTCGCGGCGATGCGCGCCGCGTGGCCGGCGCACCTGCCGATGAGCGTGCGCATCTCGGCGCACGACTGGGTGGAGGGCGGCATCACGCCGGATGATGCGGTGCAGGTGGCGCGCCTGTTCAAGGAGATTGGTGCCGACATGATCGACTGCTCGTCCGGACAGGTGAGCAAGCAAGAGCGGCCAGTGTACGGCCGCATGTTCCAGACGCCGTTCGCGGACCGCATCCGCAACGAGGCCGGCATTGCGACCATTGCCGTGGGCTCGATTTACGAGGCGGACCATGCGAACGGCATCATCGCCTCCGGCCGTGCCGACCTGTGCGCGGTGGCACGGCCGCACCTGGCCAATCCTGCATGGACCCTGACCGAGGCCGCCAAGATCGGCTTTACCGAACTGCCATGGCCGCGCCAGTACCGCATGGCCAAGCTGCAGCTTGAACGCAACCTCGAACGCGAACGGCAAATCGCCGCGAGCAGCGGCCTGACGCCGCAGCAGATCGCGGCCCGCCTGCTCGAGGGCTGAGAAAACAAACCAAAGGAGCCAAGCATGCGATATCTCCCGGGCCAAGCGCAGCAGCTGCCGGGCAACCGGACCAGCGCCGCGCACTACCGCGCCCAGCACTTTTTGTTCGAGGTCCAGGACGGCGTCGCCACGCTGACACTGAACCGGCCCGAGCGCAAGAACCCGCTCACCTTCGACTCGTACGCCGAGCTGCGCGACCTGTTTCGCGCACTGGCCTATGCGGACGATGTGCATGCCGTGGTGCTGGCTGGCGCTGACGGCAATTTCTGTTCAGGCGGGGACGTACATGACATCATCGGCCCGCTGACCCAGCTCGACATGCCGGGACTGCTGGCGTTCACCCGCATGACGGGCGACCTCGTCAAGGCGATTCGCGCTTGCCCGCAGCCGATTGTGGCGAGCATCGACGGTGTCTGCGCTGGGGCGGGTGCGATGCTGGCGCTGGCGTCCGACATCCGGTTCGGCACCGCGCGCAGCAAGACCGCCTTCCTGTTCACCCGCGTTGGCCTGGCCGGCTGCGACATGGGCGCCTGTGCGCTGCTGCCGCGCGTGATCGGGCAGGGGCGCACCGCCGAGCTGCTCTATACCGGGCGCAGCATGTCGGGCGAGGAGGGCGAGCGCTGGGGCTTTTTCAATCGCCTGTGTGAACCTGAAAGCGTGTTGGCCGAGGCGCGGATTTTCGCTACCCAACTGGCGCAAGGCCCGACTTTTGCGCATGGGATGACCAAGAAGATGCTGCAGCAGGAATGGAACATGGGCGTGGACGAGGCGATCGAAGCGGAGGCGCAGGCGCAGGCCATCTGCATGGCGACCAACGACTTTCATCGCGCGTATCACGCGTTCGTGGCAAAGCAGAAGCCCCAATTCGAAGGCGACTAGGCGATGGCGGATTTCGACTATTTGAGCTGGCCCTTTTTTGAAGAGCGCCACGCCGCGCTGGCGCGCGAGCTCGATGCCTGGGCCAGCGCCAACCTGACGCATGAACACGGGCGCAACGTCGATGATGCATGCCGCGCGCTGGTCGCACAACTGGGCCAGGACGGTTGGCTGCGCCACGCCGTGGGCGGGGTCGACTATGGCGGCCAGGGAGAGACGATCGACACCCGGGCCATCTGCCTGATCCGCGAGACGCTGGCTTGCCATGATGGGCTGGCCGACTTTGCGTTTGCAATGCAGGGTCTTGGCAGCGGGGCGATCACGCTGTTCGGCAGCGAGGAGCAGAAACGCGCCTACCTGCCGCGTGTGGCGGCCGGCGACGCGATCGCGGCCTTTGCGCTGTCCGAGCCGGATGCGGGATCGGATGTGGCGGCGATGCAGTGCGCGGCCGTGCGCGACGGCGATGACTACCTCATCAACGGCGAAAAGACCTGGATCTCGAACGGCGGCATCGCCGACTTTTACGTGCTGTTCGCACGTACCGGCGAGGCGCCGGGCGCTCGCGGGATCTCGGCCTTCATCGTCGATGCCGGCACGCCCGGGTTCACGATCGCGGAGCGAATCGACGTGATCGCGCCACACCCGCTGGCGCGGCTGCGTTTCGAAGACTGCCGGATTCCGGCGTCGAACCGCATCGGCGAGGCGGGGCAGGGCTTCAAGGTGGCGATGGCCACGCTCGACGTGTTCCGCACCTCGGTCGCGGCGGCGGCGCTGGGCTTTGCGCGGCGCGCGCTGGACGAGGCGGTGGCGCGCGCGACCAACCGCAAGATGTTCGGCAAGACGCTGGCGGACTTCCAGCTCACGCAGGCCAAACTGGCCCAGATGGCGATGGGGATCGATGCGGCCGCCTTGCTGACTTATCGCGCCGCATGGCAGCGTGACCAGGGAAGGCGCGTGACCAAGGAGGCGGCGATGGCCAAGCTCTGCGCGACCGAAACCGCGCAGCAGGTGATCGACTCGGCGCTGCAGATGTTTGGCGGGCTGGGCGTGGTCAGCGGGCAGGCGGTCGAGGGCCTGTACCGGGAGATTCGCGCACTGCGCATCTACGAGGGCGCGAGCGAGGTGCAGCAACTGATCATCGCCCGCGAACTGCTGGGCGAGCGCGGCGTCAAGCCGCTGGCATGAACAACGAGAGAGGGCGACAGATGGAATTTTTGAATCCACCAGCGTGGCCGCGTCCGCGGGGCTATTCGAACGGCGTGGCGGCCAGAGGCCGGATCGTGTCCGTGAGCGGCATGGTCGGCTGGGACGCGTCGGGGCGCTTCGTGACCGATGATTTTGTGGGCCAGGCGCGTCAGGCGCTGGAGAACATCGTGGCCGTGCTGCGCGAGGGCGGCGCCGGGCCCGAGCACATCGTGCGCATGACATGGTACGTGCTCGACAAGCGCGAGTACCTCGATGCGGCGAGTAGCCTGGGCGCGGCCTATCGCGAAGTCATCGGCCGCCATTACCCGGCGATGAGCGCGGTGCAGGTGGCGGGGCTGATGGAGGACCAGGCGCGGGTCGAGATCGAGGCGACCGCGGTCATCCCGGAGTGAGCGCCGCGCCGCTACTGAATCTGTTAGGGTTGGATTGGCAGATCGAGGAGAGCGGCCATGGAAAACACACTCATCTACGTCTTTGACGATTGCGGCCTCGCCGAGCGGGTGCGCGAAGAGCTGATCGCCCTCGAGTTCCGGCACGAGCACGTGGTGCTGACGGTGGGCGACGACGAGGCCGGGCCGGTCGCGGGCAACTTCTCAGTGGGCAACGATCCGTCGGTGACGGGTGGCACGGACTACCAGGAGGCCTATGCCAACCCCAAGGAGCGGGGGACTTGCACGCTGACGATCACGCCGCTCGATGCGACCCAAAGTGAAACCGCGATCAGGCTGCTGGCGCACTACGGGATAATCGAACAGTCGCAGGAGCTTGGGGCGGAGAGGGCTGCCAGGATTGAGCAGGGGGCAGCAGCGGAGCGTGCTGAGCGTGAGCGGCGTACGTAGGGTGCGACAACAAGAGTTAGCCCCAACGATCGTCGTCCCCGCGCAGGCGGGGACCCATAGACTGCGTGAAATGACGCTCACCATGGGTCCCCGCCTGCGCGGGGACGACGATTTTGGTTTGCGTCCGCGTGCGCACAGGTGCGCACCCTACGATCCTTCGCGACCACCAGGATATCGTTCAACGCATACGAACGTCGCCCTGACTTAACTCCAGCTCAGATCCGTCTTGCTCAACGGTAGCTGTCGCACCCGTTTGCCAATCGCCGCAAAAATCGCGTTGCACACGGCCGGCGCCAGCGGCGGCAAGGCCGGTTCTCCCAAGCCCGTTACCGGGTAGTCGCTCTTGAGGAAGTGCACCTCGATCTTGGGCGGCGTGTCCGGCATGCGCAGCAGCTGGTATTCGTGGAAGTTGCTCTGCACCACGCGGCCCTTTTCGATGTCGAGCTCCGGATACATCAATGTCGACAGGCCATCGATCACCGACCCCTGCACCTGGTTTTCCGCGCCGGACAGGTTGACGATCTGCGCGCCAATATCGGTCACGACCACGACCCGGTCGACCTTCAACTTGCCGTCGCGCGACACCGTCACTTCGGCCACCTCCGCAATGTAGCCGCGGTGGCTGAAATGGAAGGCGATGCCCTGGCCCTGGCCGCGCGGGAACTTGCGCTTGCCCCAGCCGGACTTGTCGGCGACTTCGCGCAGCACTGCCTTCATGCGCGCGACGTTGTACGGCACGCCGCGTTCGCCTGTGCCTGATACCAGATCCTTGTCCCCCAGCAGCTCAAGGCGGAATGCGAGTGGATCGCGCCCGGCGGCGTGCGCCAGTTCGTCGATGAAACTGTGGAATACCCAGGCGAACACGTTGCTGCCCGGCGCGCGCCACGGTCCCATCGGGATGCTGCATTCGAGCGCGGTCTGTTCGAGCAGGCAGTTGGCGAGCCAGCGGCCGGGAAATTCGTCGCCGGACAGGCTGCCGCCGCTGCCCGGCTGCAGCACGGTGGTGCCGTCGCGCCCGATGCGGTTGGCGAAGGTCACGAAATGGTTGTGCCAGGCGACCAGCTTGCCGGCGCTGTCGACGCCGCCGCGCAGGAAGTGGAAGCCGCCGGCACGGAAGTGGTCGTGCTGCAAGTCGTCCTCGCGCGTCCAGGTCAGCTTGACCGGGGCCGTGACCTGTCGTGCAATCGCAACCGCTTCGACGATGAAGTCGGAGGACAGGCGGCGTCCGAAGCCGCCGCCGCTGCGCGTGATGTGGAGACTGATCTTTTCTTTGGGAATGCTGAAGGTCGACGCGACCAGGGCCTGGCCCGCGCCCGGGTTCTGGGTCGGCGCCCACAGCTCGACCGTCCCTTGCTCCGGCTTGACCCACGCGGTGCAGTTCTGCGGTTCCATGCTCGCGTGCGAGATGAACGGGTAGCTGTAGGCTGCCTCGACGGTCTTGGTGGCGCGGGCCAGCGCCGCGGTCACGTCGCCGTCGTTGCGCAGGGTGGTCGTGCCGGGCTTGCCAGCCGCAGCTTGCGCCTGTGCCGTGAAATCAGCCCAGCTGTGGCTGGCGCCGGGACCTTCGTCCCATTCGACCTTGAGCGCGCGCCGCGCGCGGAACGCGGCCCAGGTCGAGGTGGCGACGATCGCCACGCCCGGGCGCAGGCCGTTCAGGTTGGGCGTGCCGGGGACGATGAATGCGTCCTTTACGCCCGGCATTGCCTTGATCTCGGCCTCGTTGAACGAGACTGGCTTGCCGCCGAATACAGGACATTTTGCGTAGACGGCGTACAGCATGCCCGGCAATTGCACGTCGATGCCGAACAAAGGCTTGCCGGCGACGATCGCCGCATTGTCGACGCCGCCGATGCGCTTGCCCAGCAGTTTGAAGTTGGACGGGTCCTTGCGCACCACGTCCTTGGGGTCGGGCACCGCCAGCTTTGCCGCGCTGGCCGCAAGTTGGCCATAGCCGAGCTTGCGCTTGCCGTCGGGATGGACGACCGCACCGGCAGCGGTGGCGCACTGCGCCGCCGGCACGTTCCAGGTCTGGGCCGCAGCCGTGACCAGCATGGCGCGCGCCGTTGCGCCCAGGCGGCGGAATTCCTCGTAGTTGGTCGGCGTGGAGGTCGAGCCGCCTGCGCCCTGGCTGCCGTAGATCGGGTCCAGGTCGGCCTGGATCACGCGCACGTCTTGCCAGTCGACATCCAGTTCCTCGGCGAGCACCATCGGCAACGAGGTCTTGATGCCCTGGCCGATTTCGGGTTGCTTGGAAACGAGGGTGACGACGCCGTCGCTGCCGATGCGGATAAACGCGTTGGGAGCGAAGGCCGCGTCAGTGCTTGAAGCGGGCTTGGTGATGGCGGCCAGCGCATCGTTGGCATTGATGCCGAGCACCAGCGCGCCGGTGCCGATGGCGCTTTGGCGCAGGAAGTGGCGGCGGCCGGGGGAGGGGGGAGCGGCGCGCGTCATTTCTTGCCCTTTCCATTCGAGGCGATTTCGGCGGCGCGATGGATGCCGGCGCGAATCCGGGTGTAGGTCGCGCAACGGCACAGGTTGCCTGCCATCGCGTCGTCGATCTGCGCGTCGGTCGGGTGCGGATGCTCCTTGAGCAGCGCGCAGGCGGTCATGATTTGTCCGGCTTGGCAATAGCCGCACTGCGGCACGTCGAGTTCCTGCCATGCCTGTTGCAGCGGGTGCAGCGCGCGCGGGGCCAGTCCTTCGATGGTGGTGATCTTCTTGTTGCCGACGCTGGCGACCGGGGTGAGGCAGGAGCGCGCGGGGGCGCCGTCGATGTGTACGGTGCAAGCGCCGCAAGCGCCGACGCCGCAGCCGTACTTGGTGCCGACCAAGCCGAGCGTGTCGCGTAGCGCCCACAGCAGGGGCGTGTCGGATTCGACGTCGACGGATTGTTGTTTGCCGTTGATGTTCAGGGTGTATTTACTCATGGCTGGGTCTGCCTGACGATAACGCGCACATCGTAGGCGAAATCAGGCGGCGAGACCAACCATTTTTTTCAATTGAAATGGACAGCGGGAATGTGGTGAGCGTGAAGTGTGCGGTCGGGGCAGGTGGGGGACGCTTGTACCGCCGGCATGCACAGTCCGCGCCGCCTGCGCACAGATCTTCGCCGGCCGGGCGCCGCCTACGTTTGCTACGGCTACCGGCTTCGAAATTCGTAGGGTGCGCACCTGTGCGCACGCGGTCACGGCATGCTGACTTGCGGCTCCTGTGTCAATGGGTTCGTGAACAGTGGAAGGAAGCGGTGACGTTGAGTTGGGACCAGCGGGGTACGCATGTACCGCCGTTACGCACAGTCCGCAGCGCGTGCGCACAGGTGCGCACCCTACGGGGATATGGCCGGTTATCGCTGAACTCGACGAACGCCCACGTTTCAACGAACACGGAACCTGTTCGGATATGGCCGGTCGTGTTTGAACGCGTGGGCGTTCGGCCGGCCACTGGCCAGCCTCACCCTGCCCACCCTAACGGGCATTGCAAAGCGACGTGCCGCCCCGTAGGATGAATCACGCAAAACGCAGCGCAATTCACGGTTAGAGGCGCCAGCGGTGGCGCTTGGCCAACATTGCATCGCGTTTTGCGTTTCTTTATCGCATGTTTCGGCGAGGCATAGTCACGCCTTCGACATGCGGTTGATTCACGTTACGCTGAGCCGCCGGAGAAAGAAGTAGAACGGGGCGTAACGATGCAGCATCCGCAAGTCAGTAAGCGATTTGTCCGCTATATCCCTTCGGGGTAAGTTTCTGGCGGCTCGCCCGTGTGCCAGCCGCTGGTCGCGTCCAGCGGTTGCACGGCCGTGGTGCGGTCGATGTAGATCACGCCGTCGAACTGGCGTGGCATCTGGCAGTAGAAGTAGTGGCTCTGGCGCTCGGTGTGCGGCACGTAGATCACGCCAATCGCACGCTCGAGCCGCCGCTCCATCAGCGCGTCGCGCGCGGCGCTGTCGTTCCTGATCGGCAGGAAAAAGCGTGGCACGCCGACTTCGTGCAGCAGTTGCTCGTAGCTGCCCGGCAGGCCGGGGCGCACCCGCTTGCGTTCGGCCGGGCCGTCCCATTCCGATGCGGCCGTCACCCAGCCGTCGTAGGTGGAAAAGCCGATCAGCCGGGTGTCCTCTTCGCCGTAGGCCTTGCGCGTGAGTTCGCCCACGTTCCATTCGCCCAGCTTGCCCACTTCCGTGGCGCGGGCGTCGCCGATGTGCGAGTTGTGTTCCCACACCACGATCTTGGCCGGCTGGCCGTCGCGCGACAGGTGGCGGTTGAGCGCGTCGAGCGTCTCGGCCATGTGGCTGTCGCGCAGGTTCCATGACGAGACGCGGCCATGGAACATGGTGCGGTAGTATTGTTCGGCGTTCTTGACCAGGCGCGCGTTCTGCTGGGCGTAGAAGAAGGCATCCTCGGCGTTGATGCCGTCGGAGCGCATGTAGTCGAAGGCGCGTTCCTGCATGTGCCGCAGTTGTTCGATCACGCCTTGCTCGCACGATTCGGACAGGCCGATCGCGGCCGCGTAGCCGTAGTGCTGGCTGTCTTCGTTGAAGTGCTCGAAGCAGTTGTAGCGTTTGCGCGCTTCCTGCGCCGCGTTCGGATCGACCTTGTCGAGATAGTGCAGCACTTCGCCCATGGAGGTGAACAGGCTGTACAGGTCGAGCCCGTAGAAGCCGACCTTGGCGGCGGGGTGGGTGTCGTTGTGCTCGCGCAGCCAGCCGACGAACGCTTCCACCGAGGTGTTACGCCACATCCAGGCCGGGAAGCGTTCAAAGCCGGACAGCGCGGCCACCGCATCCGTGTCCTGCCCTTCGCCGCGCACGTACCGGTTGATCCGGTAGGCGTCCGGCCAGTCCGCCTCCACCGCCACCGCCGTGAATCCCTTCTCCTGGATCAGGCGAGCGGTGATGCGGGCGCGCTCCTGGTAGAACTCCTGGGTGCCGTGAGACGCCTCGCCCAGCAGGACGAAGCGGGCGTTGCCGACCAGGTCGAGCAGCGCGTCGTAGTCGTTTGCCGCCCCTGTCAGCGGCCGGGCCTCTTGCGCGAGTGCGGTAAGGCTTGGATGGGTGACCGTAACCATGATACCTCGATGCCTAAACGGTTAATGCAGGAAGCGCCCGGCCGCACGCTGCTGCTGGGCCGCTTCGGGCGGCGCGATGCCGCGTTCGATGAATGCCTTCATGCGCGCCAGGTCGTCGTCCATCTGGCGTTTCGGGTCGGTGCCCAGCAGCGTGGCCAGGCCGTGGCCGACGGCGCCGGCCGGTGGGGTGTACGACATGCGCACCGTGACCCGGGTGCCGCCCCGGTACGGTTCGAACTGGACCGAACCGGCGTTCGGGATTTCCGCGCCCGGTTCGCTGCGCCATGCCAGCCGGTGCGGGCGCGATTGTTCGGTCAGCACCGAGTCCCATTCGAACCGGCTGCCGGCCGGCCCCGTGACCACCCAGTGCGAGCGGCGGTGCCCCAGGTCGCGCACTTCGACCACATGCGACATGAAGCGCGGGAAGTTCTCGTAGTTGGACCAGATGTCATAGACCTCGTCGGGCGAGGCGTCGATGCGGATCGATTTGTCCAGGTCGATGGTCCGGCCCATGGTCCGCCCGCTCCACATGCTGCGCAGCGGCTGGTTGGACACGCCGCGCACCAGGAGCGCAATACCGGCCAGGCCAGCCGCCAGCGCGACCGGTGAGCGGCGCAACAGGCCGTACAGCCCGAGCAGGCCGCCGCCGACCACGGCTGAACCGCGTACCGCAGGGACCCAGGTGTCGCCCTGTCCGCTCATCGCGTGCCGCATGCGGCCGGCGGCCTGGCTCGCGGCCGCGCTCACCTGGTCCGCCGTGTCGGAGACTGTGTCGCTCACGGCGCGGGCCATGCCGGAAACCGACTCGCCCACCGTGCCCGCCACGCTGTCCGCTTTGCTTGACCCCACCATCTCGCGCGCGCTGCCGGCCATGCGGCTGGCCGCGTCGGACGCCTGGTCGGCCAGGTCGCCGGCGGTGCGCGAGACGCTGCTGCTCACGCGCTCCCAGGCGTCGGACATGGTAGCGCCGGCTTGCCTGCCCAGGTCCGTGATCTTGTCGCTGGCCTGGGCGCGCCGCGCGCTGCCGCGGTCAGGATCGAGCATGTACATCAGCAGGGCGCCCGCGGCGGCCCCGGCCAACCATTTGCCAAGCTCAAGTCCGGTGTCGCTCATCTGTTGTCGGTCCATGTTTTGTCCTTTCCTGTGGTTGGGTCGTGATGTCCGGCCGGCCCGCGCCCTGGTCGTGCCAGGCCTGCGCCAGCAAATCCTGTACTTCTTCGTCGCTCGTCTGGTCGAAGTGCTCGTACCATTGGCTCACGGCGCGGAAGAATGGCGGCGCCTCCAGGCACACCATGTCGTCGGCCTGGTCGCTCAGCCTGTCGATCGTGTCCGGCGGCGCCACCGGCACCGCGACCACGACCCTGGCTGCGCCGGCCTTGCGCGCCACCCTGATCGCCGCTTCCATCGTGGCGCCGGTGGCAATGCCGTCGTCGACCAGGAGCACGGTGCGGCCCTGCATGTGCACGTGCGGCCGGGCGTCGCGGTACAGCCGTTCGCGGCGCGTGATCTCGGCCTGCTCGCGCGCGGTGATGGCGTCCACCTGTTCCTGCGTCACGCCCATCAGCCCGGGCACGCCCGGCTGCAGCACGCGCACGCCGCCGCTGCCGATCGCGCCGATCGCGTATTCCTCGTGGAAGGGCATGCCGAGTTTGCGCACGATGAGCAGGTCGAGTTCGGCCCCGAGCGCGTGCGCGACCGTGTAGGCCACCGGCACGCCGCCGCGCGGCAGGGCCAGTACCAGCACGTCGTCCCGGTGTGCGTAGGCGGCAAGGCGCTGGGCGAGCAGCTTGCCGGCTTCGATCCGGTCCCTGAAGCGTTGGCCTTGAATCATCTGCTTGGCTCCGAAAAATGGATAACCTGACTTAGACCGGTGCCCGCAATCCCTGGTTGCATGCGGCAGGCGCGCGAGCGCGGTCCTGACCGTATGGCCCGGCGTTGTTATTGGTTGGTCAGCCGGCGTGCCAGCGACAGGGTGCCTGTGCAATCAGGGTTTACGTAGTCGCGGCCGCTTCGCGCGAACTTTCGTGCCGTGATCCCAGAATACACACGTTCTCGCCATTACGACGCTCGTTTGCCGGGTGGAATTGGGATGGAATTGGCGGTTGTAGGGTGCGCACCTGTGCGCACGCGGTTCGCGAACGCGGCGTATCGAAGCGGTAGCCGCAAGTCTGGATACGGTGACCGCGTGCGCACAGGTGCGCACCCTACGAGGGCAAGTTCAGGCCGCCTCGGCAGCGGCCGGACTCTTGGCCGGGGCGCCGATCGCGTGCAGGACCGCGTCATCCACCGTTTGCAGAAACACGAACTTTAGCTGGTCGCGTGCATCCGCCGGCACGTCTTCGAGGTCTTTCTCGTTGCGCGCGGGCAGCAGGACAGTCGTGATGCCGGCTTGCTGCGCGGCCAGTACTTTTTCCTTGATGCCACCGACCGGCAACACCAGCCCGCGCAGGCTGATTTCGCCGGTCATGGCCACGTCGTTGCGCACGGGCGTGCCCATCGCGAGCGAGGTCAGCGAGACAAACATCGCGACGCCCGCGCTCGGCCCGTCCTTCGGGATGGCGCCGGCTGGCACGTGGATGTGCACGTCGTTGCGGCGAAATACGTCCGGACCGAGCCCGAGCGAGGCGCCGTGCGCCTTCACCAGCGTCAGCGCGGCCTGCGCGCTTTCCTTCATGACCTCGCCCAGCTGGCCGGTCAGGATCAGCCGCCCGGTGCCGGCCACCCGGCTCGCTTCGACGAACAGGATGTCGCCGCCGACCGGGGTCCAGGCCAGGCCCGTCGCCACCCCAGGCAAGGTGGTGCGCATCTTGACCTCGCTTTCGTACTTCTTCGGGCCGAGGATCTTGGCCAGGTCGGGCACATCAATGGTCACCCGCTCGACCTTGCCCTCGGCGATCTGCACCGCGGCGAAGCGCAGTGCCGCGCCGATCTCGCGTTCAAGGTTGCGCACGCCCGCTTCGCGCGTGTAGTCGTGGATCAGCGAGCGGATCGCCTCCACGGTAACGCTCACCTGTTCGGGCTTGAGGCCGTTGGCTTCGTACTGGCGCTGCACCAGGTAGCGCAGCGCGATCTGTTCCTTTTCCTGCTCCGTGTAGCCGGGCAGGGAGATGATCTCGAGCCGGTCGCGCAGCGGCCCGGGCATGGTGTCGAGCATGTTGGCGGTGCAGATGAACAGCACCTGCGACAGGTCGTACGGCACGCCGAGGTAGTTGTCGCGGAAGGTGGAGTTCTGTTCCGGATCGAGCACTTCGAGCAGCGCCGCGTTGGGGTCGCCGTGGAAGCTGGCGGCCATCTTGTCGACTTCATCCAGCATCATCACGCAGTTGCGGGTGCCGGCCTTGCGGATGCTTTGGATGATGTTGCCGGGCAGGGCGCCGACATAGGTGCGGCGGTGGCCCCGGATCTCGGCCTCGTCGTGCACCCCGCCGAGCGAGACGCGCACGAACTTGCGGCCGGTGGCGCGCGCAATGCTCTGGCCGAGCGAGGTCTTGCCGACGCCGGGCGGCCCGACGAAGCACAGGATCGGGCTCTTGCCGTGCGGGTTGAGCTTGCGCACGGCCAGGTATTCGAGGATGCGGCGCTTGATGCGTTCCAGTCCGAAGTGGTCGTGGTCGAGGATGCTGCGCGCCTGCCCGAGGTCGATCGGTTCCTGCGGCTGGTTGTCCCACGGCAGTTCGGTCATCCATTCGAGGTAGGTGCGCAGCATCGAGTACTCGACGGAGGCTTCGGACATCTTTTCGAGCCGGCGCATCTCCTTCAGCGCGTGCGCTTTGGTGTCGTCAAGCATGTCGGCCCGGGTGAGCGCCTGGCGCAGGTCGGCGAGCTCGGTATCGTTATTTTCTTCCTCGCCCAGCTCGGACTGGATCGTCTTGAGCTGCTCGCGCAGCATGAACTCGCGATTGCGCTGGTCCATGCGCTCCTTGGTCTGCTGGTTGATCTGCCTGGACAGGCGCAGCACCTCGATCCGGTTCACCAGGTGGTCGAGCACCTTCTGCAGGCGTTTTTCAAGGTCGATGGTCTCGAGGACATCCTGCTTTTCCTCGCTCGTGATATCCATCAGGCCGGCCACGAAGTCGGCGAAGGCGGCGGCCGGGCCGATCGACTGCACTGCGCGCGCCAGGTCGGACGGCACCTGCGGCAGCAGGTCCATGATTTCGTTGGCGCGCTCCCTGAGCTGCATCAGCAGGGCCTGGATCGCCGGCCGGTTTTCATCTTCCTCCTCCAGCAAGCGCACGCGGGCCGCGTTGAACGGATAGCCGGACAGGTGTTCGATCACGTGAAAGCGCTGCACGCCCTGGCAGACGATGTGATGGGCATTCTCCGGCCCGGTTACGTAGCGCACGATGTTGGCCACCGTACCGACCGGGTGGAGCTGGTCGGGCGCGGGGCTGTCGACCGCCGCGTCGCGTTGCAGCAGGATGCCGATCGGCAGTTCGCGGCGCGTGGCTTCCTGGGCGGCGGCGATCGAGCGCGCACGCCCGATGCTGATTGGCGTGACCATGCCCGGGAACAGCACCATGTTGCGTACCGGGACGATGATCAGGCCGTCCGGAGGCAGCACGAAGCGCTCCCCGGACGGGGCCGGTGCGCCGGATGGGGGCTGGCGCTCGTCGCTCATGGCACCCCCAATTTGTTCAGCTCGAGCGTCAGGCAACCGTCCTCGAGGCGGCGCGCGCCCAGTTGCAGTTGCTGTCCGGGAAGCTCGATGCGGCGTTCGAAGTTCCCGTAGGGGAGTTCCAGGCGGCGGATGTCGCAGTTGGCGCAAAAGGCGGGCAGACGGCGCTGGCCGCGCACCACGATCGCGCCCAGTTCGACATCGACCGCCACAGCGTCCGCCGTGACGCCGGGCAGCGCGACCATGACGATGAGCTGGCTTGCAGTCTCGAAAATATCGAGCGGCGGTTCCCAGGTGGGGCTGGCCCGGCCGGCGCCGCTTAACTGGAAGAATTGGCGGTGCAGGCGGTCGGCCCGTTCCAGCATGTCCAGCGCCTCGCCCCACATCCAGATCGTCGGGTCGCGCACTTTCATGATTCCTCCGGTCCGCCGAGAAAACTGCTTTGACCGGTATGGTGACGGTTCGTTCTTAGGCCAGGCTACGGCTGACAACGCGAGTTTTGTCGTACGGTTTATCGGAGGCGTCGTAGGGTGCGCACCCCGTGCGCACGCGGATGCAAACTCTGCTCAACCGTACAGCGTGCGCACAGGCCCTCGGCGGTCCCGCGCCCCCTACGGAAAACACCTCTCAGCGTAATCGCTTGGCGTGAAAGCGCAAATGGTCTTCGATGAAGCTTGAGATGAAGAAGTAGCCGTGGTCGTAGCCCTGGTGGCGGCGCAGCTCGAGCGGCTGGCCGGCCGCGCGGCACGCCTCTTCGAACGCCTCGGGGTGGAGCTGTTCGCCAAGGAATTTGTCGGCCAGGCCCTGGTCGATCAAGATGCCTTCGGGGAAGGGCGCGCGCATGCCGGAAATCAGCTCGGTTGCGTCATACGCCCGCCATTCGGTCTGGTTGGCGCCGAGGTAGCCCTCGAACGCCTTCTTCCCCCATGGACAGTGGGTCGGGTTGGCGATAGGCGCGAACGCGGAGACCGAGCGGAACAGGTCGGGTCGGCGCAGGGCCGTCACCAGCGCCCCGTGCCCGCCCATCGAGTGGCCGAAGATGCCGACCCGGCTGGCGTCGGCCGGGAATTCGGCCAGCACCAGCTCGCGCAGCTCCAGAAGATAGCTGTGCATTTTGTAGTGGCGCGACCACGGCTCTTGCGTGGCGTCGAGGTAGAAGCCGGCGCCGACGCCGAAGTCCCAGCTGTTGGTCTCGCCCGCAATGTTGGCGCCGCGCGGGCTGGTGTCCGGCGCGATCAGGATCATGCCCAGTTCGGCGGCCACGCGCTGGGCGCCGGCCTTGATCATGAAGGTCTCTTCGGTGCAGGTCAGGCCGGCGAGGTAAAAGAGGGCCGGGCAGTTCCAATCTCCGGAGGCCGCTTGCGGCGGCAGGTAGATCGAAAAGCGCATCGGCAGGCCGATTGCGTGCGAGTCGTGTTGGTAGAAGCAGAGGCGGCCGCCGAAGCAGCCATGTTCGTTGAGCAGTTCAAGCATGGGATGTTCCAAAACGCGATTGGCCCAAGTATGCCTGTTCGCGGCGCTCCGTGCCAACCGGGCGCGTGCCTTATACCAGTTGCAGGGCTCCGAGCAAGGCGCCGGCGCCGAGCAGCCACAGGATGTGCAGTTTGGTGCGCCAGATCAGTAGCCCGGCCACCAGCGAGAGCAGCCACAGCCGCCAAGCCTGGCTGCCGGCGGCGGAACTGCCGAGGATCCAGGCTGTGGCCATCACCAGCGCCACCACGATCGGCGCCATGCCCTGCTTGAAGGCGCGCACCGGGCGCAGGTCGCGGTTGCGATGCCCCCATTGCGCCGCGAAATACGTGACGACGGTGGACGGGATCATGATGCCCACCATGGTGGTTGCCGCCCCGAGCAGGGCGAGTGGTGTGCCGCCGGCGTTCAGACCCACGTGCCAGCCCATCAGCGCTACGAACAGCACGTTCGGGCCCGGCGCGGCCTGGGCCAGCGCGATGGAATCGTTGAACTGTTCCTGGGTCAGCCAGTGGTGATTTTCGACCAGGAAGCGGTGCATTTCCGAGGTGGTGGAAATGGCGCCGCCGAGCGACATGAGCGACATCAGCAGGAAGTGGGCGAACAGGCTCAGCCAGTCGGACAGGCCCAGGCTCAGGTGCAGCGGTGCGTTCATACCTTCAGCCGCAGGTAGGTCAGCACGCAGCCGAGCCCGCCGAAGGCCAGCAGCACGTAGAACAGCGGCCACTTGAACAGCGCGACCAGCACGAACCCGAGCACCATGATCGGCACGCTCCATGCCAGGGGCAGCGGGTGCCTGGCGAGAGCGGCTGACATCTTCACCGCCGTCGCGCCAATCAGCCCGGCGGCCACGGCCGCCATGCCACGCAGTGCGCCGGCTACCGCGGCATCATCGGGAAAGCGGTCGTGCACCATCACCAGCAGCAGCACCAGCACCAGCGGCAGCGCGAGCAGGCCGGCCAGCGCGCTCATCGCCCCGGCAAAACCGAAGTGGCGCCCGCCGATCATGATCGACAGGTTGACGACGTTCGGCCCCGGCATGATCTGCGCCACCGACCAATCCTCGAGAAATTCTTCCTGCGTCAGCCATTGTTTGCGGTCGACCAGCTCGCGCTGGACGATCGCAAGCACGCCGCCAAAGCCCTGCAGCCCCATCAGCGTGAATGTCACGAACAGGTCGGTCAGGGACTGGGGGCTGCGCGGGGCCGCAGGGGCCGGGCGTGGTTCATCGGGAGGAGTGGCGGGGGCAGCAGGCAGCGATGACATCCTTGAATTATCGCGCCCGAGCCGCCGCCTGTCCATCAGCTAGCCGCCGCCGAGCTCCTCGCAGATGCGGCCGGTGCCGCCGCAGTTGGGGCAGGGCGAGCCGTCGGCCAGCTTGCCGGTGCCGTGGCAAACCGGGCAGATGTCTTCGCCCGAGCCTGGGGTGCCCGGTGCGGCTTCGTCGCCGGGATTCAGGTCCGGCGGCTCTGGGTGAATAGTCATGGAATCCTCGCTCGGGAAGTAGAAATCGGGCAGCGTGGGGCAAGCTGGTAGGGCGGACGCCCCGCGGCTCTTGTCCGGCCATTTTATTTCGAAATTTAACCTTTTCGATGCATTCGTGACATTGACATTCCCAGCCATTGATGAATACTCGTTAGGCGGCAACTCGTCTACCACAGTTTACATGGTAAGGAATCGCGATGAATCAACACCGACCTCAGTGCCCCGGCGATCTCGCGATTGCCACCGCGGACGACGCGCGCCTGAACTACCATTGGCGCGATATCGTCGAACACGCCATCCAGATGCAGGCGGCCAGCAACACGATGTCCGCCTTCGAATACCTTCGCACGCGTGACGTCGATCCGCGCGTCATCGAGCGCGTCCTGCTCGAACCAGGGCGCCGGCGCAGCAGCGCCTGACCCGACCTGTTGCTTTTTCGATCACTAAATCGATATAAAAAAGACATTATTGTGCCGCCGACATGGCCTCGCGCAAGGCCGGGTTATGCACAATTGTTCCTTTTTTTATTATCCTTGTTTGCCGTGTCCGCCCAGTCACGCCGCGTGCAAGTCTTTGATTTTATGTGAGGCGCAAAGTGCCCGCGCAATGGGCAGTTTGTTGAAAGCCGCATCAGTACGCCGTTTGGGGCTGTCAAGAGGCGCTTTTCCACACAGTTATTCACAAACTTTGTGGATATTCGGAAAAACACTTTAAAACCAGCCGCTTAGCGCACCAGGCTCATCAGGTAATAGTGATCGTATGAAACGATTCGACCACGGCTTGCGTGTCTGAGCTGGCCGAATGTGCTTGCGCATCATCACTGGACAAATGTACAGTTACATTACGCACACTTTCCAACTGACTGATGCCCGACGCCGCCGCTCCAACCGCAACCAGCGATCCCTTCGCCAGCCTCAATCCGGCGCAGCGCGCCGCCGTCGAGCACGATATCGGGGCGGCAGCGGCGCGTCCGCTGCTGGTGGTCGCCGGCGCCGGGTCCGGCAAGACCAACACGCTCGCGCACCGCGTGGCGCGCCTGATCCAAAGCGGCGCCGACCCGCAGCGCATCCTGCTGCTGACATTCTCGCGTCGCGCGGCGGGCGAGATGACCCAGCGCGCCGGCGGCGTGCTGGGGCGGATCATGGGCACGAGCGCACAGGCGAGCCTGCCGTGGGCCGGCACCTTCCACAGCATCGGCGCCCGCCTGCTGCGCGAATACGCGGGCCGCATCGGCCTTGCCGATTCATTCACCATCCACGACCGCGGCGATTCGGAGGACCTGATGGGACTGGTGCGGCACGAGATCGGGCTTGGGCAGACGGCCAAGCGCTTTCCGCTGAAGGGCACCTGCCTGTCGATTTACTCGCGCGTCGTCAACACGCGCGCGCCGCTCGGCGATGTGCTGCAATCGGCCTTTCCGTGGTGCGGCGAATGGGAGGCCCAGCTCAAGACCCTGTTCGGCGCCTACGTGGACGCCAAGCAGGAACAGAACGTGCTCGATTACGACGACCTGCTGCTGTTCTGGGCCGAGATGGCGGCGGACGCCGAACTGGGACCGGAGCTGGGCGCGCTGTTCGATCACGTGCTGGTCGACGAGTATCAGGACACCAACCGGCTACAGGCCGCGATCATCAACGGCATGAAGCCGGACGGGCGCGGCGTGATGGTGGTGGGCGACGACGCCCAATCGATCTACTCGTTTCGCGGCGCGACGGTGCGCAACATCCTCGACTTTCCGCAGCAATTCAGCCAGCCGGCCGAGGTGATCACCCTCGATCGAAACTACCGCTCGACCCAGCCGATCCTGGACGCTTCCAATGCGGTGATCGCAGCGTCGGTCGAGCGCCATGCGAAGGACCTGTGGACCGACAAGGTATCGACCATCAAGCCGCAGCTGGTCCTGATTCCGGACGAAGCCGAGCAGGCGCGCTGGGTCTGCAACCGCGTCCTTGAGCAGCGAGAGGCCGGCATCAAGCTCAAGTCGCAGGCGGTGCTGTTTCGCACCGCCAGCCACAGCGCCGCGCTCGAACTGGAGCTGGTACGACGCAATATCCCGTTCGTGAAGTTCGGCGGCCTCAAGTTCCTCGAGGCCTCGCATATCAAGGACGTGCTGGCGGTGCTGCGCTTTGCCCAGAATCCGGGCGGGCGCATGGCTGGCTTTCGGGTCGCGCAGCTCATTCCCGGCATCGGCCCGGCCACCGCCGGCCGCCTGCTCGACGCGGTCGGCACGGCAGCCGAGCCGGCGCTGGCGGTGCAGCAGTTCGAACCGCCTGCCAGATGCGCGGGCGACTGGCGCCAGTTCGCTGACCTGTACCGCACGCTGCGCGAGCCCGGCCTGCGCTGGCCGGCCGACATCGAACTGGTGAAGAACTGGTACCTGCCGCACCTGGAGCGCATGCACGACGACGCCCAGGTGCGCGCCACCGACGTCGAGCAGCTGGCGCAGCTGGCTTCGGGTTACGGCACGCGCGAGTCGTTCCTGGCCGAGATTACGCTCGATCCGCCGGAAGCGACGAGCGACCGCTCCGGGCCGCCGCTGCTGGACGAGGATTACCTGATCCTGTCGACGATCCATTCGTCCAAAGGGCAGGAGTGGAAGTCGGTCCATGTGCTGAACGTGGTCGACGGCTGCATCCCGTCCGACATGGCGACCGGCAGCATGGAAGACATCGAGGAAGAGCGGCGGCTGCTGTACGTGGCGATGACCCGCGCCAAGGAGCACCTGCACCTGATAGTGCCGAATAAGTTCTTCATCAAGCAGCAGGCGCAGATGGGGGATCGCCATGTGTATGCGCAGCGCACCCGCTTTGTGAGTCCAGCCATGCTCAAGCACTTCGAACAGACCGTCTGGTTCAACGCCGACACGGCCAGGAGCAACAAGCCAATGCCCGACAGCGTGCGCCTGCTGGTGCGCGAACGGGCCAGGAACGCCTGGAAGTGAAGTGTGATTTTTGAACAGAATTGACGACTTATCCCCTGTTGTAGGAATTTGTAGGAATTTTCCGCATTGTCGTATCAGACTTGAAACTGCGACCTTTGCAAGGCTTTGATTTTTAAGGACAAAATTTTTGCCTCCAGAATGGGCATTTTGTTGAAACCCGCATCAATACTGCCGTTCCGGGCTGTCAAGAGGGGCTTTTCCACATAGTTATCCACATTTCTTGTGGATATCGATGTTTATCCTATGAAATCAATGGTTTAGAACGCTTGACGGGTGTGTTGGAAGGTGCGGTTCGTTAAGTGACGAGGGCTCGTCGGTCAGGGTGTGAGCGGCTTGATAATGTCCGCGCAGGCTAGGTTCTGCTGAGGAAGTTGTCTCTGCAATAACATTTAATACCAGATAGGCTCGACATGTCAGAACAGAAGAAGATGCTTTATGCGGCAACTACGATGCTCGTTTACATTGTTGCTGGCTTCGGCTTGTTTGCCTTAATCGAATTGATTGCAAGGTCTCCGTTGTGGAGTAGCCAAGGTGCAGCGTGGGTTCAGGCTGGCGCTAATGGAGCGGCCAAAACCAGACTTCTGCGGCCGTCCAATGACAGGCCGTGCCACAACGGTTCTCTGTTCCCTGATTCATTCGCTGAAAATCCGGCGATACGATGTCGATATGTCCGCCCTCGTACAAGCCGGGAATCAGATGAAAAAACGACACAATGCCGCGACGCTCACCAATTTTACCCAACGCTTGGCGCTGATCGTTTTTATACTTTTCTGGCGCACCAAGCATGGTGTTGCGCGCGAGGATATGCGAGAGCTTGACCTGTCCGGGCTCAATCCGATGGTTTTTGAACGGCCCCCTCCGAATTGACATTCGCGCATCGGGAATGATAATGCCCGACTTGATGAGAGCGAGACTAACCCTTGTGGCGCACGTGTTTTCGTACTTTGGGTCTTTTATCAAGTCGTCCCAACCGATTTCGCGGAACAGATCGGCAGTTGGCACGAAAGAGCGGCGAGGATAATTGGCCGCGAGCACATTGAACTGGAGACTCAGCATGGCGAACTCCTATTGACACGGAAAGCGAGCGACGTAAGCGTCGACGAGCGCTTTGGCCGCGTTGCTATTCGTTGGCGATTTCTCCACCGTGGTAATCACGCGATCGTCACGCTCACCGGGTTCCATTCGCGCAGGTGAGCACCATTTGCTACCTTGGGTCAAATCCACCACGGCGGCCAGATAACCCTCTGCGTAAGCCTGCTCCCCCTGCACTTTTGGCGGCCACTCCGCCGGGAATCCAGGAGCGCCTCGCCATTGCCGGACAAAATCGGTGCTGGACAGGTGTGGAGGGAATAGGATTGTCGTGCCAGCGCCGGCCGCATACCCGCCGACAACCAGCAAACAAAAGATCAAGATTCGGCACCGCATAGTTATGCCGCCACCTTGTTGGAGGCGAGATCCCAGCCGCCCATCGTGTTGCCGCCCGCGCCGCCACCGATCTTCTGCTGGGCGTACAACTCCACAATCTTCGAGTAGTGCAGCGTGAACTGCTCTACCAAGAGGCCCGATCCGGCAAAGCTTTTTTTGTTCGACGACACAAGCACGTTGTACAACGTCAGCTCATAATATTTGATCCGGCTGGCACCGTCGGCGCGCATGAATTGCAGGGTGGCCTTCGGGATCGTCTTGCCCTGAGCCACCAGTTCCATCAACTTTGGCGAGGCAAGATCAATCAGTTTGGTGAAGTGTACTGGGTCGAATGATGCCCTCCCGATTGTGTGCCCGCCTGAGGTGGAGACCGGTCCGGCTGTTGGCTGCTCGTTACCCCACGTCACCGACATGACCTCAATCGAGCCCTTGAACTTCTCATCGAGGGATTCTCCCTTGACCCCTTCAATTTGCAGATAAACGTCGCTTGCCATGATTCCTCCTGATGTGTGAGCTGTATGGCAATTGTTGCTGATGAAGCATCAGAGTCTGTTGGCGGGCGTCAAGAACAGGAGCGGGCTCAATCAAGAAAAGAGCGCAAGATGGCTAGGGGAAAGCCAGTTTTTGACGCCGTGGTTGGTGCAAAAAGTTGCACAAATCAGGGCAAAACTATTCAGTGCGCTACAACGGCCTAATGAAGGGAAGGACGAACTGGTTGACACTTCGTTGACGGCAGAAAGAAAAAGGGGCTAGGTTTTTATGTAACCCCTTAATTCATTGGTAGGCCCGTCGGGGTCGAACCGGGCACCAACGGATTACGAGTCCGAGCAATGCGGTATTCCTTAGCGTTGACACGCATTCCACCACAACCGCAAGTCTTTGAATTTAGAGAAAAGTCTGCGTGGAAGTTGACTTTAAGTTAAGAGTATGATGAATATGAATCTCGCATTCCCGGCGCTTTTCGTCATGGACTTGCTTTCAGCCTTTAGCCATACCCGCCCATACTCCTGACGAATCGGCTTTGGACAGGAATCCGCTTGCCCAATTCGTGCAGGTCGATTTTGCTGATCCACCATGCCTTGTCGCGAAATGTCAGTTCGAGGGCATCGAGCCTCACAACATTGCCGTCGATAGCCTGCGCGGAATCGACTCTTGGATAGAACGTACTGAGATCAGTCTGCGTATCGAAGTCGCCTTTGTAATAGGCCCGATGCAAATGGTCGATCGCTTGCCGCAGCTTGTCATCGCCCTTGTGTACGGCCTGGCAATCGCCGTCCGCGCCGCAGATCTGGACCGGGAAAGCGACGTATCGTTCGGCGCGCGCGAGCATGTCCTTGTCCCTCAGGTAGATAAAGATCCAGCTGACCACGTCGAAAACGTCGCGAGCTTCCGCCAACACGCGCGCGCTCTCCTGGTTGATTTTGTGCCGCATCGATTCCGTTTCGCGAAAGCCGGCGTCGGTTCCGAAAAATACCTCGTCAACGCGCCAGCCGCCGGGTTCTTTCACGAGCACGTAGCGTAGTAGACGGCCATAGTGCGCCCCTTTGCCCGGCCAAACGGTGAAAGATACGTCCACCGTGTCTGTGCCGGATGGGATGGCCTTGAATCTCGATTTCTCGAAGTCGAGATCCGGAGCGATTTCCTGGGCGTTCAGGAAGATATCGCCGTCGGCGCCGTAGCGGCAGATATCGTCGCTCCGTGACAGGGTGGTGCAAAGCTGCCGATGCATGGCAATAAGCATCTCCGCGCCCCGTGAATAAAAAGACTCGGGCACAAAATCCAGGCTGACAGACGGTGGCCGCGACAGGTAGGTTTTATAGAAGTCGACCACGAATCGGACCTGCTGGTTGGCGTCTGATTGCGCGCGGTTGGCGGCAATCAGCACGCATGCAGGGAGGCAGAGGACCAGTGCGGGAAGAAGATACCGGATTTTCAGTTTCATGACGGGTGCGGGGCGCAGCGATAGACGCTGAACGGTAGCACCTGCCATCCACCCCGCTGTTGAGGTGCAGCAGTTGAGCCGTCAGCGAGCCTGCGCGAGCACCGAATCAGTCCGCACCGCGGACGAGAGACGCGCCAACTCGGCCAGGAAGCGCTCCCGGGCCAGACCGGGGGGCCAGGGTTCCCAGGGGCGGCAGCCATACTCCCCGGCCAGCGGGTCGTCGGCCAGCACCGCGGCGCGGATCTTGAGTGTGCGGCGCACCTCTTCGCGTGACCAGCCGGCCACGTGCACCGCCTCGCTGGCGGCCGCCAGCCGGTCGGCGCGCTTGTGCGCCGCGTGCTCGGTCGCACTCCACGACGGCAGGCCGTAGCGCAGGAACACCGCCTGTTCCAGCCGCTTGGTCAAGGCCCGGAAGCCATCGCCGAGGAAGGGCTTGATGACGGAGATGGCGTCAAAGCCCAGCAGGCCTTCCTCCGCGTCGTGCAGCAGTTCGCGCAGTTCGAGCAGCGGATGTAATGGCGTTCTTGCGGCCGCGCGGCGCAGCAGCATGACGGTGATGGAGTGCTGGGCCACCGACAGCGGCAGCGGCCAGGCCGAATGGCCACCCCAGCGATAGGTCCGCGCCAGCCCAAGCGCGAGATCGGCATCGTCCCAATCGAAGGGCGTGGGGTTGAGCAGGTCGAGCCGTTTCCCGGAAGGCATGCGCACCCAGGCGCGCGCGTCCTGCACCATCAGATAAATCCTGTCGTTGTAGTCATCCTGTAATTCTACACGTCGTGCGCGCACCGGATTTCCGGTTCCCCGTGTCATTCGCAGCGTTCCGGACTGCAAGATTGATCTAGGCGAACACGTCTGTAGTACATCAAAAATACACTGGATCAGTTGCGTCATCGACGAAAGGCACATCATGGCCCAGTTACAGAAGATCGCGATCCTTGGCGGTGGCGCCGGTTCCCTGGCCGCCGCGTTCTACCTGACCGCGCAGATTGGCTGGCGCGAGCGCTACGAGATCACGGTCTACCAGCAGGGCTGGCGCCTCGGCGGCAAGGGGGCGAGCGGGCGCAACGCGGCGCTCGGCCAGCGCATTGAGGAGCACGGTCTGCACATCTGGGGCGGCTTTTACGCCAACGCGTTCAAGATGATCCGCGCGGTGTACGACGAACTGGGGCGAGCGCCCGGCACGCCGCTGGCCAGTTGGGACCAGGCGTTCCGCCCGCACGACTACATGGTGCTGGCCGAGCTGGTGGGCACCGAATGGCGGCCGTGGCAGCTGGTGCTGCCGCGCCGCCCCGGTGAGCCGGGCATCGGCAGCGACCCGGTCACGCCATGGCAGATGGCGATCGAGGCGATCACCTGGCTGCGGCGCTGGCACAGCGACGTGCGCGCAGCGGCGCCGTACCTGCGTGCCCCGGAAGTCGGCGCACCGTTCGACGCGCTGCTGGCGCTGGCGCATGCGCTCCCCGGCGACGCGCGCGACCATACCGACAGCGACCGCGAACTGCTGGCGCGCGCGCTGCTGCGCGTCGAGCGGCGGATCCGCGAACCCGTGTACGCGGCGGTGATCCAGGACGACCAGACGCGGCGCGCACTCATCGGCCTGAACATCGGCATTACTGTAGTCAAAGGCATGCTGGCCGATGGCGTGTTCACGCGTGGCTTTGACGTCATCAACGACGAGGACTTTCGCGGCTGGCTGACGCGCCATGGCGGCAGCCTCGAGCTGTGCGTGAATTCGGCGATAGTGCACGGGATGTACTCGCAGCTGTTCGCGTTCGAGGACGGTGATCCGGGCCGTCCGAACCTGGAGGCCGGCACCGCGCTGCGCTGGCTGATGCGTATGTCGTTCGCGTATCACGGCGCCGTGATATACCGGATGGAGGCCGGCATGGGCGACGCCGTGTTCGCGCCGATGTACGAAGTGCTGGCCAGGCGCGGCGTGCGCTTCGAATTCTTCCACCGGGTCGAGGAAATCGCGCCAGACGAAGACTTCGTTGGCAGTGTGCGAATGACCGTTCAGGCTGCGGTTCCGGCTGGCGCTTACCAACCCCTGGTGAGCATCAAGGGCCTGCCGTGCTGGCCCAACGTGCCGAATTACGGCCAGCTTGAGCCGGAGCAGGCGGCGCTGATGCAGGAGCACGGTGTGGACCTGGAGTCGTACTGGAGCGACTGGCCGGCCCTGTACCGGCAGGCGTTCGGCAAGCCGCTGCCGGAGCGTACCTTGCTGCGCGGGCGTGACTTCGACCAGGTGGTGCTTGGGCTGCCGATTGCAACGCTGCCGCTCCTGGCGCCTGGCTTGCTTGTCGCGAGCCCGCCATTGCAGGCCGCAGCGTCGCGCTTGCGCACAGTGGTGACACAAGCCTGCCAGGTGTGGCTGGACCGCGAAACGCGCGACCTGGGCTGGACCTATGAGCCGAACGGGGAAGAGCCCATCCTGACCAACTTCAGCATCCCCTATGACACCTGGGCCCCCATGAGCCAGGTGCTCCCCAGCGAAGCCTGGCCGGGCCCCAACGCGCCGCGCAGCATCCAGTACTTCTGCGGGGCGATGACGCTGGCCGAATTTCCTCCACAGTCGGACACTGGGTTTCCGGCGCGTGCCGCGGCACTTGCCAAGGCCAACGCGGTCGAACTGCTGCAGCACCGGATCGGTGCGCTGTGGCCCGCCGCGCGCGCAGGCATTCCATGGCAATGGCTGGTCGATCCCTTTGACGCCAGCGGCGCGGCGCGCTTCGATCGCCAATACTGGCGCGCGAATATCGATCCGTCCGAGCGTTACGTGCTGTCGCTGACAGGCAGCAGCGCGTATCGCCCGGTGAGTACCGGATCTGGTCTTAAGAACCTGTTCCTGGCGGGCGACTGGCTGCGCACCGGGCTCGACTCCGGCTGCGTGGAGGCGGCGGTCATGAGTGGCATGCAGGCTTCGCGAGCGCTGACTGGGTATCCGGAATCGATCCCCGGCGACAGCGATTTGGGGGACTGAGGCGTGGGCGCCAACGTCGGCACCATCGAATGCGACGTGCTGGTGGTAGGAGGCGGCATCAACGGTGCTGCGATCGCAAGGGACGCGGCCGGGCGCGGCCTTTCGGTGGTGCTGTGCGAGAAGGATGACCTGGGCCAGCACACATCGTCCGCGTCCAGCAAGCTGCTGCACGGCGGGCTGCGCTACCTCGAACACTGGCAATTCGGCCTGGTGCGCAAGGCACTGGCTGAACGCGAGGTACTGCTGGCGAGCGCGCCGCACATCGCGCGGCCACTGCGTTTCGTGCTGCCGCACGCGCCTGGCCTGCGGCCCGCATGGCTGCTGCGCGCCGGCCTGTTTTTATACGACCATCTGGCGCCGCGCCAGATCCTGCCCGCTTCGCAAGCCGTGGACCTGATGGCGCACCGGGCCGGCGGCGCGCTCAAGCCCGAATATACACGGGCCTTCGTCTATTCGGACGGCTGGGTCGACGATGCGCGCCTGGTGATCCTGAACGCGATGGACGCGCGTGAGCGGGGCGCGGTGGTGATGCCGCGAACGCTATGCCAGGCGCCGGACCGCACGGCGCGGCACTGGAGCGCGACGCTGGCGCGCGAGGACGGGCATACGCTGGTGCAGGCGCGCTGCCTCGTCAACGCAGCGGGACCGTGGGCGGCCCAGTTTCTGCAAAACGGGCAAGGCAAGCAGCAGTGCCGGCTGCGGCTGGTCAAGGGCAGCCATATCGTGGTGCCCAGGCAGTTCATGCACGCCTGCGCCTACGTGTTCCAGCATCCGGATGGCCGGGCTGTGTTCGCCCAGCCGTATGAGGAAGCGTTCACCCTGATCGGCACCACCGATGTCGGTTACCAGGGCGCCCCGGACGCGGTCGCGATAAGTGCGGACGAAATCGCCTATCTGTGCGAAGTCGCGAATCGCTACTTCCGGCGCCAACTCAGTCCCGAGGACGTGGTCTGGAGCTTTTCCGGTGTGCGGCCGCTGCTGGAGGACGGGGCATCCAGCGCCACCACCGCGAGCCGCGACTATCGGCTGGTGTTTGACACCGGCGGGGCCCCGCTGCTCGGCGTCCTGGGCGGCAAGCTGACCACCAGCCGCAAGCTGGCCGAGCAGGCGGTCGACTGGATCGTGTCCCTTCTCGGCACCGGCGGCGCGGCATGGACCGCGAACGCATGCCTGCCGGGTGGTGACCTGTACGGCGACAAGCCGTCCGGCCGCGGGGTGCTCGAGTTCGACCGCTGGCTGAAGAAGCAGGAGCGGTCCTATCCGTGGCTGCCGCCGGACCTGTTGGCACGTTATGGGCGGGCATACGGCACCCGGATGGAACGGCTGCTGGAAAACTGTCGGTCGCTGGAGGACCTGGGCAAGCAGGTCGCGCCTAGCCTGTATGCCGTCGAGATCGATTACCTGATGACGCACGAATGGGCCACCAGCGCCGAAGACCTGTTATGGCGCCGCTCCAAGCTCGGGCTGCATGTGGCGCCGGGATTGGCGCGCAAGCTCGACGAGTGGATCCGCCAGCGCGAGGCGCTGGCTGCGCACTGAGGCCTGTCCTGGCGCCTGCCAACGGCGCGCGATGATCTTGAAGTCCACCTCGATCTCGTCTCGTACCGAGAGCAGTCCCGCACCCACTGAAAACGGCGTGATCCCGAAGTCGGTTTGCTTCAGGCGTGTCGATCCGCTGGCCGTCACCATGGCTGGGTCGACATGGACCGTGGCCGGCAGCTCGATCCAGCGCGTGACGCCGTGCAGTGTGATCGCGACCCGCAGCGGACCGGCGCCGGTCCGTTCGGCGTGCAGCCGAATCTCCGGATAGCGATCGGCATCGAGCACGTGAGCGAGCATGTTGGCTCGCGTGCCCTCGATCGCCTGAGGTGACGGCTGCGTGCCCAGGCCCGCTTCGCGGTGCAGCTCCGGCTCGTCGACGGTCAGCTGGTCGGCGCGGAATACGACGTCGGCGCGGCCGGCATCGGGTGCGGCATAGCCGGTCAGGTTGCGGCTGGCGATCACGTGGTCGTGGCCGAGCCGCGCCAGCGGGCCAGCGCTGCCCACCTTGACGGCCACCAGCGACGCAGCCGGACCGACCGCGTACACGGGCGTGCCGGAAGCTGCCGCCATGCGGTACCAGTCGAGGCTCTTGGCCGGGCCAGCCTGCTGCGGCGCGAGTTGGGCGGTGCATGCGGCGAGCAGCACAAGCAGGGGAAGAAGGCGCTTCATGGCGGTGCACGTGAATTCGGTTGTTCAGCTGCCATACCTGGCCAGCCAGGCATCGATCTCCGGCAGGCGCAAGGTTCGAATCCTGACCCGGTCCCGAACGCCGGCAATCGCGGCGTCGGCGTCGCGCCGCGCGCCCGGCGCCAGGTTGGCCCTGGCATAGGCCTCGATCTTGCCGATCATCGCGGGATCGGACGAGGTGCTGGCCAGGCGCGGGAAGTAGCGGGCGCGCGACGTTGTGTCGAGGCGCTCGTTGATTTTGTCGATGTTCGCGATCGCGAAGTCGAACGCCGTGTCGGGGTAGGTCCGCGCCACGCGCGCGATCATGGCGGCGCTGTTGGTCACGCCGGGCTCGTCGGTGAGCGCAAGCTCCAGTGCGCGCCGCGCCAGCTTCTTGTCGCTGCTGGTGGCCAGCAGCTGGTACAGAAAGTCCTTGATCATCGGCGAGCGCTCGGCCTTGGCTTGGGCGCGCAGCGCGTCCCAAGTGGCGGAATCGGCGTGCCGCGCGATCACGCCCAGGATGGTCTTGCGCAGCGCCGCGGGGACGGCTTGCGGGTTCTTCGCCATCGCCGCGTAGCGCCGCCGCGCCTCATCGATCGTGGCGGGGTCGTTCAGTTCGCTCAAGGCGTCGATCAGTTGGGTGCGCAGGTTCGTGACCGTCACCGGTTCGCCAGGGGCGGGGGCCCAGCCGACTTGCTCCATCACCGGCGCCAGGCGCGTGGACGCAAAGCTGTCGAAGCGCTTGCGGCGCACGCTGTCGCCAGCGTACAAGAAGTGGATCTGGACGAAGTCCTGCGCAATCCGGCTCCAGATTTTAGGATCCGCCGCCAGCGGTGTGACCTTGGCGAAGTCGAGGAAGATCGACGCCGGCTGCAGTCCGGCCATGCCGAGCGCAAAGCTGTCCGACAGCAGGCCGAGTTGGTCGATCGGCGCCACCGTGGCAAAATTGGCGGCCAGCGCAACCAGCTGGCCCGGCGGGTACAGGGTGCGGTAGTAGCCACTTTGGCCGGCGTTGACGATCAGCGGGCCGCAGCCCGGCGCCTGCAGCTGGCCCGAGCCGCCGATGATGAGGGTGTTCACCGGGTTGGTCGAGCCTAGCGTCTGCGCGATCACCGGCACGCGCCAGCGCAGCGGCTTCTTGTTTGGCTGGTCGCGCGAAAATTCGCCTTGGGTGAGGCGGGTATTGGTGCTGCCGTTGGTGCAGACTGTTTCGCCGACGCGGATCAGGGGCACCCCCGGCTGCAGGGTGAAGTCGTGCGCGATCGCGGTGACCGGCTTGCCTCCCGCGGTTTCGACAGCCGCCCACAGGTCGTCCGACACCGTATTGCCGTAGGCGTGAGTCTTGATGTAGACGCGTACGCCGTCCCTCCAGCCGGTTGCGCCGACGTAGCCCTCGAGCATGCGGATCACCGCTTCGCCTTTCGCGTAGGTGATGTTGTCGAACGCCTGGCTGGCCTGTTCGACCGTTTCGACGTGCTGCACTACCGGGTGCGTGGTCGAGAGCGAGTCCTGCTGCATTGCGTGGTCGCGCACGTCGATCGCGTTGAGCGCGGTGTTCCATTCCGGGTGCAGGCGTTCGGTCATGCGGCCTTCCATCCATGACGCGAAACCTTCGTTGAGCCACAGGTCGTCCCACCATGCCATCGTGACCAGGTTGCCGAACCATTGGTGCGCCATCTCATGTGCGAGCACGGCGAAGATGGTCTGGCGGTCTGCCTGGGTCGAGATCGCCGGGTCGAACAGCAGCGCGTATTCGAACGTGAAGATCGCGCCCCAGTTTTCCATCGCGCCGAAGAACTGGCTGCGGCCGGGGCCGGCCACGTTGTCGAGCTTGGGCAGCGGGTAGGGCACGCCGAAGTAGTCGTTGTACTCGGGCAGCAGCGCCTTGGCCGAGTCGAGCGCGAACTGGCCCTGATTTGATACGCCCTTGCGCGTGACCACGCCAAGGTCGGTCCCTTCCGCCTCCAGGTGCGCGCGTTCCAAGTCGCCCAGCCCGAAGAACAGCAGGTAGGTCGACATTCTCGGCGTCTGGGCGAACTGAACGCGGGTCAGCCCGCCTCGCAGTTTTTCGCTGTGCGCGATTGGCATGTTACCAACCGCCATCAGGCCAGTCGGGACGACGGCTTCGAGCGCGAAGGTGGCCTTGTAGGCCGGCTCGTCCCAACAAGGGATCACGCGGCGCGCGTCCGAATTTTCGAACTGGGTGAACAGCGCGCGCTGCTTGCCCTTGGGGGTGTCGTAGTCGAGCGCGAACAGCCCAACCGCTTGCGTGCCGATCACCCCAGTGTAGTCGAGCGCGAGCGTGTACCGGCCACTGGCCAGCGGGCGATCGAACATAAAGGTGGCAGTCTGCGCGGCCGGGTTGACGGTGATCGTGGGCGTGACAGCGGCCCCCCCAGCGAACGGTGTCAGGCGCGCGCCGAGGAACTTGAGGTCGGTGGCGTTGAGCGTGATGCTGCGCGTCGGCTGCTGCACGGTGAGGGCGATCGTCGCTTTTGCGGCAAAGGTAAGGGCCTTGGCATTGGGCGTGATCGAGATGTCGTAATGATCGGGGATGACGCCGCGCGGCAGCTGGGTGGTGATCGGCGCTCTTGGGGCGGGGGCAGGCGCAGTGGTTGGCTGCGCGGCGCCGAGCAAGGGAAGAAGCAGGAGAAGGGCGGCATAGCTCAGGCTGCGGCGCATGGATACCTTCCTTCCGTGTATAGATGTGAGCAATGCTGCGGCGGGCGCAGCGCACGGACAATCTAGGACGAAGCCGGGGGCGAGTCAAATGACCGAGTCCGAGCAGCCGGAATGCGAATCGGGCTATCATCGTATGTGTGTCATGTTCACCAATGTTGGAAGGAATGCCATGATCGACCTGTACTCTGCGGCCACGCCGAACGGCCACAAGATATCGATCGCGCTCGAAGAGATGGGCCTGCCGTACACGCTGCACCCGATCGACCTGAAGCGCAATGAACAGAAGGAACCATGGTTCCTGGCGATTAACCCGAATGGACGGATTCCCGCCATTGTCGATCGTGCCGAGGATAATTTCGCTGTATTCGAATCGGGCGCGATCCTGCTCTACCTGGCTGAGAAGACCGGCCAGTTTATGCCGCGCGACGTGAAGGGCCGCTCGTGCGTGGTCCAGTGGCTGATGTTCCAGATGGGCGGCATCGGCCCGATGATGGGGCAGGCCAACGTCTTTTACCGCTACTTCCCTGAAAAGATCCAGCCAGCGATCGACCGCTACCAGGGCGAGGGGCGGCGCCTGTTCACGGTGCTCGACGGACGACTACGCGACCATGAGTACCTGGCAGGCGACTATTCGATTGCCGACATCGCCAACTGGGCGTGGGTGCGCACCCATGGCTGGTCGGGCGTGTCGGTGGAAGGACTGCCGCACCTGCAACGCTGGATCGAGGCGATCCGTCAGCGCCCGGCCGTGCAGCGCGGCCTGTTGATGCCGCCGTCAGAACGCGACCTGGCGGCGGACGATCAAGCCAATGCCGAAAAATTCGCGGCCGAGGTACGCAACATGCTGGAGACCGGACAGTCGCGCCATTAGTCCCTCATCTTGATAACGACAACCTGGAGAGATACATGAAAGTGTACGTCAGCAGATACGCCCCTAACCCGCGCCGGGTGCAGATGTTCATTGCCGAGAAAGCCATCGCCGGCATCGAGGAAGTGATGATCGACCTGATGAAAAGCGAGCATCGCAGCGATGCCTACCTGGCCAAGAACCCGTTCGGCCGCACGCCCGCACTGGAGCTGGACGACGGGCGGGTGCTGACCGAGACGCGCGCGATCTGCACGTACCTGGAAGGGCTGTATCCGCAGCCGAACCTGATGGGCGAAGGTTTCGAGGAGCGCGCTTTCATCGAGATGGCGGACCGGCGCGCCGAGCTGATGCTGTTCCAGCAAATTGCCAACAGCGTGCGCCATACCCATCCGGCGCTGGCGGTGCTGGAGCAGCCGCAGTTTGCCGAGTACGGCGCATCGCAGGGCGAGAAGATGCTCGAGACCGCGCGCTGGTTCGACAGCTTGTTGGCTGGCCAGCCGTACATCGCGGGCGAGCGCTTTACGATCGCGGACATCACCGCGTTCTGCGGCCTGGAGTTTGCGCGCGGGATGATGAAGTTCGTGCCGGGCCAGGTGGGGATGGAGAACCTGCAGGCGTGGCGTGACCGGATTGCGGCAAGGCCGAGTGTCGGACGACCGTAACGCCGCAGTATCGTACAGCGGCGTAGGGTGCGCACCTGTGCGCACGCGGTACGTTTGAATGCCGTTGGCGCCGGGCTGCACACGTACCGCGTGCGCACAGGTGCGCACCCTACGAGAGCTATCGACGGGCTTACCCGATCCGTTTATACCACGGCAGGTTCGGAAAGATCGGCTGGTAGTTTTCGGCCAACGAATCGCTCGCCGGAAGTTCGCAATCGAGGCCGAGCACGCCGAAGCGCGCGAGGCTGTCGTGGAACAGCCTTAGCGCCCGCTGGCGCAGCACCGGTCCGAAGTCAAGCAGGGCCCGGCGGCAGATGATGGCGTTAAATTCGTTGAACGACGCGTCGGTCACGAGGTTGTACTCCGACCAGGTGATGCGGCTCTTTAAACGCGGCAGCAGCGAGGCCTGCCCGTTATTGACCTCGAAGTATTCGGTCAGGTTGCCGTTGCCGCCGCTTTGCGCATAGTTCTCCTGGAGAGCGGCCAATTCGTCGTACGGCAGGCTTGCCTCGCGCATCTCGGCCACCAGTTCGTCGTTGGCCAGCGTCGCATGGATTTCGGTGCGCGCGTACAGATCTTCTTCCGCCAGCACGATCGCCAGCGTCCACGCCTGGCCGATGCCGGCGCATTCGGGCAGCCATACCTTGGGCAGGGGAGAGGCACGCAGCGAGGTGCCAAGCACGTTGCGCAGCAGCCGCGTGTGCTCGGGATCGTCGAACAGCGCGCTTGGTGCTACCGACAGCGCACGCAGCAGGCGCGACGCCGCGCCCGGCTCGTGCAGCACCCGTTCCTGCAGCGTCGAGACGGTGGCCAGTTCGCTGGCAGCCATCACGGCGTGCAGTTTGTGCCGTACGGCCGCACGCTCGTAGTCGCGAAAGTCGAAACCGTAGCGCTGGAACACCGCTTCCAGCAGCAGCTCGATTTCCAGTTCCTCGACCGCCAGCTCCACGGCCAGACCCTCCCTGGCGTTCAATGCAGCCACACGCGCATCAGGGACAGCAACTGCGCCACATCCACCGGCTTGGTGATGTAGTCAGATGCGCCGGCCGCGATGCACTTGTCGCGGTCGCCCTTCATTGCCTTCGCGGTGAGCGTGATGATCGGCAGTGACTTGAACTTGGGTATGCGGCGGATCGCGCGCATCGTGTCGTAGCCGTCCATCTCCGGCATCATGATGTCCATCAGGACGATTTCGATGCTCGGGTCCTTTTCCAGCACTTCGATGCCGTCGCGGCCGTTTTCGGCGAACAGCACCTGCATCTGCTGGCGCTCGAGCAGCGACGACAGCGCGAAGATGTTGCGCAGGTCGTCGTCCACGATCAGCACCTTGCGGCCGGCCAGGGCGCCTTCCGCGGCGTGGATTTCTTCCAGCATCCGGCGCTGCAGTTCGGGCAGGCTGGCGTGCGAGCGGTGCAGGAACAGCGCGGTCTCGTCGAGCAGGCGCTCGGGCGAGCGCGCGTCCTTGATAACGATGGTCTTGGCGTAGCGCTTGAGTTTGGTTACCTCCTTGCGCGTCAAATCCTGTGCGGTGTAGATCACGATCGGCAGGTCGCGCAGCCTGGCGTTCTTGCCGATCTTGTCGAGCAGGTCGAAGCCGGAGATGTCGGGCAGCGTCAGGTCCAGCACCATGCAGTCGAAGTGGGCACGTTCCAGCTCATCGAGCGCTGCCTTGCCGTCGCCCACGGTCACGATGTGCAGGTCGGCGTCCCCGATCAGCGAGACGATCCCGTCGCGCTGGGCCTTGTCATCCTCCACCACCAGCAGGCTGCGCTTGCCGCCCATCAGGAACTTCTGGATGCGGGTGAATTCGTCATGCAGCTGCTCGCGGCTGACCGGCTTGTTGATGTACGAGATCGCGCCCTGGCGCAGCGCGCGCTCGCGTTCGCGCAGCGACGACATCACGTGCACGGGAATGTGGCGCGTGCCGGGGTCGCGCTTCAAGCGCTCGAGCACCGTGAAGCCGTCGATGTCGGGCAGGTCGATGTCGAGCAGGATTGCCGCCGGCAGGTAGTCGCGCGCCAGCGACAGCGCCGAATCCCCGCGCTGGGTGATGATGCCCTTGAAATTCCTTTCGCGCGCATGTTCGAGCACCGTCTTGGCGAAGGCGGCGTCGTCCTCGACGATCAGCACCGACGGGTCGCCCGGGGAGACCAGGGCGCGGTCGTCGAGCATCGAGGCGGCTTCGACCAGCGTCGCGCTGCCAGACGGAGCGTCGAGCACGGCCGCCTCGGTGTCCGATTGCGCCGCGGACGGGCTGGAAGCCAGCGCCGCTTGCGCCGGCGGGGCCAGGCGTGCCGGCTGCGGCTGGCGCGTCAGTTCGTAGTTGATGAAACCGGCGCGGTTGTAGGGCAGGTAGAGCGTAAAGCCCGAGCCGAGGTTGACGGTCGATTCGACGCGGATCTCGCCGCCCAAAAGGCGCGCCAGCTCGCGCGAGATCGACAGGCCCAGGCCCGTGCCGCCGTACTTGCGCGCGGTCGAGCCGTCGGCCTGCTGGAACGCTTCGAAAATCAGCTGCAGCTTGTCGGCCGGGATGCCCACGCCAGTGTCCCGGACGGTGAACGCAAGCACCGCGTCGGCACGCAGCAGGTTGGGGTGGTCGGCGGTCCAGCCGCTGGAGACCATGCTGATGGTGAGCGATACCTGGCCGTGATGGGTGAACTTGAACGCGTTCGACAGCAGGTTCTTGAGCACCTGCTGCAGGCGCGTCACGTCGGTCATCAGTGCGGTGGGCAGGTTGTCGGCCAGCTCCACCTTGAAGCCCAGGTGCTTGGCTTCCGCCATGTGGCGGAACGTGCGGTCCACGTAGTTGCGCAGGTTGGCGAAACGGCATTCCGACACGTCCAGGGTGACGGTGCCGGACTCGATCTTGGACAGGTCGAGGATGTCGTTAATCAGGGTCAGCAGGTCGGAACCCGAGCCGTGGATGGTCTTCGCAAATTCCACCTGCTTGAGCGTCAGGTTGCCTTCCGGGTTGTCGGAGAGCTGCTGCGCGAGGATGAGCAGCGAGTTAAGCGGGGTGCGCAGCTCGTGCGACATGTTGGCCAGGAACTCGGACTTGTACTTGGACGAGAGCGCGAGCTGGGTCGCCTTTTCTTCCAGTGCCAGCTTGGCCTGCTCCACCTCGCGGTTCTTGCGTTCCACCTCGATGTTCTGTTCCGACAGCAGGCGCGCCTTCTCGGCCAGCTCCTGGTTGGTCTGCTGCAGTTCCTGCGCCAGCGACTGCGACTGGGTCAGCAGCGATTCGGTACGGCTGTTCGCCTCGATCGTGTTGAGCACCACGCCGATCGACTCCATCAGCTGGTCGAGGAAGGACAGGTGGGTTTCGGTAAACCGGTCGAGCGAGGCGATCTCGATCACCGCCTTGACCTGCTGCTCGAACAGGATCGGCAGCACCACGATGTTGTTTGGCGGCGCCGAGCCGAGGCCCGACGATACCTGGATGTAGTCGCGCGGTACGTCGGTGAGCCAGATGCGGGTCTTCTCCAGCGCGCACTGGCCGACCAGGCCTTCGCCCGGCAGGAACGAGGTCGGCAGCTTGCGGCTGGAGCGGTAGCCGTAGGAGGCGATCATGCGCAAGCGCGAGTCGTTGCCCTCCGAGGCCATCATATAGAAGACGCCGTGGTGGGCCGAGACCAGCGGCGCCAGCTCGGAGAGGATCAGCTTGGTCACGGCCTGCAGGTCGCGCTGGCCCTGCAGCAGGCGGGTGAAGCGCGCCAGGTTGGTCTTGAGCCAGTCCTGCTGCGCGTTCTTCTGCGTGGTCTCCTTCAGGTTACGGATCATCTCGTTGATGTTGTCCTTCAGGTAGGACACCTCGCCGCGCGCTTCCACCTGGATCGAACGCGACAGGTCGCCCCGCGTCACCGCGGTTGCCACCTCGCCGATCGCGCGCATCTGGTTGGTCAGGTTTGCGGCCAGCTGGTTCACGTTTTCGGTCAGGTCCTTCCAGGTGCCGGCCACGCCGGACACGTTGGCCTGGCCACCCAGCTTGCCCTCGGTGCCGACCTCGCGCGCCACCCGCGTCACTTCCGATGCGAACGACGAGAGCTGGTCCACCATCACGTTGATGGTGTCCTTGAGCTCGAGGATCTCGCCCTTCACGTCCACCGTGATCTTCTTGGACAGGTCGCCGCGCGCCACCGCAGTGGTCACCGCCGCGATGTTACGCACCTGGCCGGTGAGGTTGGACGCCATGAAGTTCACGTTGTCGGTCAGGTCCTTCCAGGTGCCGCCCACGCCCGGCACGTAAGCCTGGCCGCCCAGCTTGCCCTCGGTACCCACCTCGCGCGCCACCCGCGTCACCTCGGATGCGAACGACGAGAGCTGGTCCACCATCACGTTGATGGTGTCCTTCAGCTCCAGGATTTCGCCTTTCACGTCCACCGTGATTTTCTTGGACAGGTCGCCGTTCGCCACCGCGGTCGTCACGTCCGCGATGTTACGCACCTGGCCCGTGAGGTTACCCGCCATCGAGTTCACGCCGTCGGTCAGGTCCTTCCAGGTACCGGCCACGCCCGGCACGTTCGCCTGGCCGCCCAGCTTGCCCTCGGTGCCCACCTCGCGCGCCACCCGGGTCACCTCGGACGCGAACGAGTTGAGCTGGTCCACCATCACGTTGATGGTGTTTTTCAGCTCCAGGATCTCGCCCTTCACGTCCACCGTAATCTTCTTGGACAGGTCGCCGTTCGCCACCGCGGTGGTCACTTCAGCGATGTTGCGCACCTGCGAAGTCAGGTTGCCCGCCATCGAGTTCACCGAGTCGGTCAGGTCCTTCCAGGTGCCGGCCACGCCCTTCACCTGCGCCTGGCCGCCCAGCTTGCCCTCGGTGCCGACCTCGCGCGCCACCCGCGTCACCTCGGAAGCGAACGATGAGAGCTGGTCCACCATCACGTTGATGGTGTTCTTCAGTTCGAGGATCTCGCCTTTCACGTCCACCGTGATCTTCTTGGACAGGTCGCCGTTCGCCACCGCCGTGGTCACCGCCGCGATGTTACGCACCTGGCCGGTGAGGTTGGACGCCATGAAGTTCACGTTGTCGGTCAGGTCTTTCCAGGTACCGCCCACGCCCGGCACGTAAGCCTGGCCGCCCAGCTTGCCCTCGGTGCCCACCTCGCGCGCCACCCGCGTCACTTCCGCCGCGAAGGAGCGCAACTGGTCCACCATCACGTTGATGGTGTCCTTGAGCTGAAGGATCTCGCCGCGCACGTCGACCGTGATTTTCTTGGACAGGTCGCCGTTCGCCACCGCGGTGGTCACTTCCGCGATGTTGCGCACCTGCGAAGTGAGGTTACCCGCCATCGAGTTCACCGAGTCGGTCAGGTCCTTCCAGGTGCCGGCCACGCCTTTCACCTGCGCCTGGCCGCCCAGCTTGCCCTCGGTGCCCACCTCGCGCGCCACGCGCGTGACCTCGGACGAGAACGAAGAGAGCTGTTCGACCATCGTGTTCGCAGTGGTCGCGGCCCGCAGGTATTGTCCCTTGAGCGGGCGCCCGTCCACTTCCAGCGCCATGGTCTGCGACAGGTCGCCCTTGGCCACCGCGCCGATCACGCGCGCCATTTCCTCGGTCGGGCGCACCAGGTCATCGATCAGGGTGTTGACCGAGTTGATCATCGCGGCCCAGCCGCCACCCACGCCGGAGACCTGCGCGCGCTGGGTCAGGTGGCCCTCGCGGCCGACCACGCGCGACACTTCGGTCACGGCCTCGACGATTGCCTGCTTGGTTTCGATGATCTCATTGAGGGTGTCGGCGATTTTGCCTGACACGCCGGTCCAGTCGGACGGCATACGTGCAGTGAAGTCGCCTTTTTTCAGGGCCATCAGGGTCGCGAGCAGGAGTTTGGCGTCCAGCTGCTCAGCCATGTCAGTCATGTTGTTCATCGACTTGATTCCTAGTCTGGAAAGCAGGGAGTTGTGGCGTCCCTCAAATTGTTACTTAAGGAGAATTTGAACGATACACCTGTCCGATTTCAAGTCAAGTAAGAGTGAATGTCTAGCAACATTGTGTCGTGGAGATATTGCCGAATTGAAAAAAATTCATGAGAGTCGGCGGAGGGTAGCGCGAAATTAATTATGGCGACGCACGATTGCATCATGCTGCGTTGCACACAAGCCACGTATTGACGATTTATGCAAAAAAAATGACCTTCTTGATGTCTTTTTGCTACGAATAAACTAGCATAAGTAGTAGTACGACAATAACTAAGACTCGGGGATTTCATGGCTGACATTGCGCGCCTGATCCGGTTGCTAGACAGTGAGGATGCGGATGCATGGAGCCGCACACTGGTATCGCTCGCTCGCGAGCAAGGATTCGACCAGGTGCTGTATGGCGCGGTCAGTTCGCGCCATGCGAAACTGGAAAATGCCTTCGTACGGAGCAATTACGCCCCATCCTGGCGCGCGCAGTACGACGCCGAGCGGCTGGCCTATGTGGACCCGACGGTCATTCATTGCATGACAAGCAGTCTGCCGATCGTCTGGAGCCCGCAGGTGTTTCGCACCCCCGCCCAGCGCCGGCTGTACGAAAGCGCATGCGCGTTTGGCATTCGTGCCGGCGTGACCTTGCCGGTGCACGGGCCGAACGGGGAGTTCGGCGTGCTCAGTTTTGCCAGCGACGTGCGGCCGGACGAGAGTTTTATGCGGAAGGTGAACGACCGCATCGCGGACCTGTCGCTGATCCGCGACTATGTGTTCACTTCGGCCCAGCGCTTCTGCGGCGAGGTGCAGGAACTGGCGCCGCGGTTGACACGGCGCGAGCTGGAAGTGCTGAACTGGGTTATGGCTGGCAAGTCCTCGTGGGAAATTTCAAGGATCACCAGCTGTTCTGAAGCCACCATCAACTTCCACATGGCCAACGTGCGTCAGAAATTCAATGTCAACACACGACAACAGGCCGTGGTCAAGGCGATTTCCCTTGGGCTGATCATCCCTGAAGATCACCATCGCTGAGCTTTCCGCTGGCATAGAGCTTGAGCAAGATCGCCACCGGAGCCGGAATCGACAGCCCAGTCTCGAAGCGGCTGCCGCTCGACTGCGTCACGCCAAAGCGGCCCCAAAACTTCTCCTGGCTTTCGCGGCGATTGAGGCGGAACTGGCGCAGGTCGCCGATGCCGCTCACGCCCACAGCCATACCAGCACCGTTTGCCGCGCCTGTTCGCAAGCCGGGCGCCGGGGTGCTCGCCGCCGCGATGCGTGCCACCGGCTCCTGCAACCGTGCGCCGGAAAGGAAGTCGTTCGCCATGGTGGAACCTCCAATAAGTTATGCGAAACGCAAGTATTTCATTCGAAATGCCGAAGGCCCAACTAGCAATGCTGCTAGTTCACATCTCTGCCAGGTTGCATGAGTCTTTTATGCACTTTGAATGAAACTTGAGATTTACTACATTTATTGGAGGTTTTCATGGCCTTGCCGATCCGATTACGGTCGGGGTCTAGACGGCGGTGGCGCTGTATGTAAAGGTGCAGGCAACCTGTGCCGCGCTGTTCGACACGCGGCTGGCTTCGTGATCAGGGGCGCAGGCCGCACGGCCAGCTAATGAACATTGCGGGCCACGAAGTAGACGGCACTCATCATCATCGCCATCGTGCCGGTCATCCATGCAATGAAGCGCCAGGTTTGAAGATTCATGGCTTCATACAGCCGGGCTTCCGTTTTCGCGAGGTCTTCCTTTGTGGCGCCATTGGCGCGGATATTCGCGATGTCTGCTTTCACCACCGCCAGATCTTCCTTCGTGGCGCCGTTGGCGTGGAGATTCGCGATGTCTGCCTTCACCACCGCAAGGTCTTCCTTGGTGGCGCAATTGGCGCGGATATTCGAAACGTCAGCTTTCACCGTCGCGAGATCCGTTTCGATTTTGGTGAGCCGGTCTTCCATGAGCCGATGATCGGCAGCGTGCCGGCCATTGTCAAGGCCAGCACTGGTGGATTGAGGTTCCGGATATGCCATGGTGGTTCCTCGGTTAGTCGGGATATTTACAGTATCGGCTGCTGGCCGAAATGATGGGTGAGAGGGCTCAATCGTATTCGTCCGCTCGCAGGTAGAACCATCTGTACCGGCGCCGGTTATACTTTCGAATGTTGTTAAGAACTTATCTCACACCAAGGGCTACATGACGAATTCGATTACCCGCAGCTTGGGAATGACGGTTGGCGCCAGCGGCCCAATCCGCATTGCATTATGGGCGGCGGGCCTGTGGCTATCCCTGCTGGTGGGCGCGCTGCTGTTCATTACCGCTTCGCGCGCGGTTGAGGAAGACGCGGCGCGGCGTTTCGGCACGATTGCGCAGGGTGCGCAGGAGCGGCTGGGCACGGCCATCAAGTCGTACACCGAATTACTGCGCGCCTTGTCGGCCTTATTCCAGTCCAGCCCGCAGCCGGTCACGCGCGAGCAGTTCCACCGTTATGTCGAGACGCTAAGGATGGCCGAGCATTTTCCGGCCATCGAGAACGTGAATTACGCTGTTTTTGTGCCCGATGCCGAGCGCGAAGCTTTTGTGGCCAGCGTGCGCGGCGACCGCAGCCGTGATCCGGACGGCTACCCGGAGTTCACGATCAAGCCGCCCGGACGGCGCCCTAATTACACGGTGCTGACCTACCTTGAGCCGCTGGCCGGATATGCCGAAAAATTCGGCGTCGACCTGACGGCCTCCGAGGGCGGCAGGCTGGCGATGGAGGAGGCGCGCGACAGGGGGCAGATCATGGCCAGCGGCAACATGGTGCGGCTGTCGAACCCGGCCCCGCACATTGGCATGTCGATGCGCTTGCCGGTGTACCGCGGCGGCATCGTGCCACCGGATGTGGCGGGGCGCCGCGCCGCCTACGCCGGCTCGGTCAGCGTCGGCTTTTCGGTGCCGGCGCTGGTGCGCAGGGGACTGGGCAGGGGCGACGGAGGGCCGGTCCGGCTCACGCTGTACGCGGCCGGCAGCAAACCTGCGACCTCGTTGGACGCATTGCGCATCCTTCCCGACGACCGCCTGCTGTTCCAGGACCCGCGCGCGGGCGACGCGCGGGCACACGCAGCCGGTGAGGGCGGGCGCGACGCGTGGTTCGAGGTGGTCCTGCCGGTCGACTACAACGGCAGGCTCTGGAAAGCGCACTTCGCGGCGCGCAAGGCCGACCTGTACTATGGCCTGGACCGCTATTTTCCGTGGATCTCGCTGGCCGCCGGCTTTGGCGGCACGCTGCTGATCTATTCGCTGTTCCTGAAGTTGTACTGGTCGCGGCGCGGCGCGATCGAGCAGCGCACCCTGCTCGACACGGTGCTCGACAACGTGGACGTGCTGGTCTACATGAAGGACCGCGACCGCCGCTACCGCTATGTCAACGCCCGCACCGCCGCCATGCTGGGCTGCCCGGCCGAGTCAATCGTCGGGCGGCGCGACTACGAGTTCATGGCGCGCACACAAGCCGACAAGTTCTGGGAGCGCGACCGGCAAGTGCTGGCCGATGGCGAGCGGATCGCCGACCAGATCGAGTTCGTCGGACCCGACGGCACAGTGCACCAGATGTGGACCGTGAAGGTGCCGGTCGCGACCGACGGCGAGGTGACGTCCGTGCTGTGCGTCTCGACCGACGTGACCGAACTGCACCAGCTCAAGGCGCAGGCCGACGCGGCCAACAAGGCCAAGAGCGACTTTTTGTCGAACATGAGCCACGAGATCCGCACCCCGATGAACAGCATCATCGGGATGACCCATCTTGCGCTCAAGTCGGTCACCGATCCGCGCCAGCGCGACTACCTCGAGAAGATCTACCACTCGGGCCAGCACCTGCTGGGCATCATCAACCACATTCTCGACTTCTCAAAGATCGAGGCTGGGCGGCTCGACCTCGAAACGCTCGACTTCACGTTGGCGAGCCTGATGCGCAACGTGTCGCACCAGCTGGGCGAGGCGGCGGCGGCCAAGGGCCTGAAGCTCGAATTCGACATCGCGCCCTCGCTCGAGTGCCCGCTGCGCGGCGACCCGCTGCGCCTGGAGCAGGTGCTGCTGAACTTTACCAGCAATGCGATCAAGTTTTCGGAGCATGGCACCATACTCATACGCGCCCGCCCCCTGGAACCGGGCATGGTGCGGTTCGAGGTGCAGGACAGCGGCATCGGGATCGACGCCGCCGAGCTGCCGCACCTGTTCACGTCGTTCCATCAGGCGGACCCGTCGACCACCCGCCGCTACGGCGGCACCGGCCTGGGCCTGGTGATCAGCAAACAGCTGGCCGAGCTGATGGGCGGGCAGGCCGGTGTCGAAAGCACACCGGGCCGGGGCAGCACGTTCTGGTTCACCGCGCGCCTGGCGCAGGGCGGCCCGGCGCGCAGCAGCAGCGTGCCGGTCGTCCAGCACGCCGCTTCGCTGATCGGCGTGAACGCGCTGCTGGTCGAGGACAATGTGTTTAGCCAGCAGGTCGGGCGCGAACTGCTGGAAGCGGCCGGCGCCAACGTGGTGGTCGCGGGTAACGGCAGCGAGGCGCTGGAGCACATGCACCGGCAGCGCTTTGACTGCGTGCTGATGGACGTGCAGATGCCGGTGATGGACGGCTACGAGGCGACGCGCCGCATCCGCAGCGACCCGGAACTGCGCGACGTGCTGGTGATCGCGATGACAGCCAACGCGGGCGTCGACGACCGCGCACGGTGCCTGGCCGCCGGGATGAACGAATTCGTGACCAAGCCGATCGCCCCCGAGCTGCTGTACGCGACGCTGGCCCGCTGCCTGG
>NZ_SPUM01000087.1 GCF_004614195.1 Massilia horti
GCGCGCGCAATGTCGAATTCGGCGGCGTCGGCCACGTGGCGCTCGGCAGCCATCCGGGCGTGCTGGCCGAGGTGATGGGCGAGATCGGCGCGCTCGCCCGCACCGGCGAGCCCGAGCCCGGGCCGTGATACAGTCGCGGTTTGCCGATTCCCGGGGGGCGCAGTGGCCGCACGCATTCTCATCATCGACGACGATACTGACCAAGCCGCGCAGATGGAGGCGCTGCTGCGCAATGCCGGCCACGCGGTGTGCCGCGCACGCGACCTGACCGGCGCGCTGCAGGCGGCGCGCGAGCAGGCGCCGGACCTGGTCGTGTGCGATCCCGTCCCCGTCGCTGGCCTGGCCGTGCCGCTGCGTGCGAGCGCGGCGCTGTCCGGCGTGCCGCTGCTGGCAGCTCCCGGCCCCGGCAGCGCGTCCACCGCATTGCTGGCCGCAGGCTTTGACGGTTATATCGCCAAGCCGATCGAGCCTGACAGCTTTGTGGCCGAGATCGAGGCGTTCCTGCCGCCGGCGCCAACGCTGCTGGTGGTCGATGACGACCGCTTCATGCTCGACCTGCTGGCCGACATGCTGGCGTCGACCGGTTGGCGTATCCTGCTCGCGCAATCGGGCGACGAGGCGCTGGCCCGGCTGGCCGGCAACGACGTGCAGGTCATGCTGTCCGACCAGTGCATGCCGGGCATGAGCGGGGACGAGCTGGCCGCGCATGTGCGACGCCAGTATCCGCACATTTGGCGCATCATCCTGTCCGCTCAGAAGGAGGAGGGGGCGATCGGGGCGGCATTGGCGAGCGGCGCGGCCGACCAGTACCTGGCCAAGCCATGGAACGCCGCCGCGCTGCGCGCTGCGCTGCACTCGGCGTTCCGGCAACAGCGCCTGCGCTCAGGTTCCGGACCGGCTGTTTAGCGGCGCGATACGCTGCCAGCCGCGTTGGCGGGCCGCCCCTGCCGGTGTCGCCAAAGGAGTGTTGGTGTTATGCTTGAGGATGACCAGATAACCGCCGTCATCCATGCTACAAAAAGCTCCCCGCCGAACCCGTGAACGCATCCTTGAACTGTCGCTCCGGCTGTTCAACGAATTCGGCGAGCCGAACATCACGACGACCGTCATCGCGGAAGAGATGAACATCTCGCCCGGGAACCTGTACTACCACTTCCGCAACAAGGACGACATCGTCAATTCGCTGTTCGCCCAGTTCGAGGCGGAGATCGAACGCATGCTGACCGTGCCGGCCGGGCGCCGCTCGAACATGGAAGACGTGTGGCTGTACCTGCACCTGATGTTCGAGCTGATCTGGCGCTACCGCTTTTTCTACCGCGACCTGAACGACCTGCTGTCGCGTAACCGCAAGCTCGAACTGCACTTCAAGGCCATCCTCGCCCACAAGATCAAGGTCGCGCGCCAGCTGTGCGAGGACCTGCGCAGCGAGCAGTCGCTCGAGGCCACCGACCAGCAGATCGGCGCGATGGCCACCAACATGGTGGTGGTCGCGACCTATTGGCTGTCGTATGAATACGTGCGCAATCCGCGCCGCTACAGCGAGCAGCAGGCGATCGCCGATGCGCTGGCGCGCGGCTGCTACCAGGTGCTGTCGATGCTCGGTCCCTACCTGCGCGGCGACACCCGCGTGCTGTTCGAGAAGCTGTCCGGCGAGTTCCTGAAAAAGCTCTCCGACGAAGGGCGCGGCGCCCTCGAGTTCCTGTAACGTCATTTTCCAAGGATTTCATGAAATCGATCGCAGTCTATTGCGGCGCCTCGCTGGGCGCCAAACCCCTGTACGCAGAAGGCGCGCGCCTGCTGGCGCGTGCCCTGGTCGAACATAACATCGGTCTGGTCTACGGCGGCGGCAAGGTCGGCCTGATGGGCGTGATCGCGGACGAAGTCCTGCGCCTGGGCGGCGAGGCCACCGGCGTGATTCCGCGCGCGCTGCTCGAACGCGAGGTCGGGCACGAAGGCCTGACCCGGATGTTCGTGGTCAAGGATATGCACGAGCGTAAGGCGATGATGTCGGACCTGGCCGAAGGCTTCATCGCTATGCCGGGCGGGATGGGCACGCTCGAGGAGCTGTTCGAGATGGTGACCTGGTCGCAGCTGGGCATCCATGCCAAGCCGATTGGCCTGTTCAACGTGAACGGCTTTTACGAGGGCCTGGTGTCCTTCGTGGGCCACCTGCAAGAGGAAGGTTTCGTGCGGCCGCAGCACGCGGCCATGCTGCATGTGGAGCGCGATCCCGACGTGCTGGTACGGCGCCTGGTCGATGCCGCGGTGCCGGTGCTCGATGCCGGCTTGAGGCCCTGATCCCGACGTTGTCGCGCCAAAGCGACATTGTTAGCGCAACCGTGTCTGCTATTTCTCAACCTCATCCACATTCTCTTGTGCCAAGATAACAGGTCAGTACGCCCTCGCTGGGTGCAGATGAGGACCAGACGAATGGAAAGACGGACCTGTCATGGATGTATCGACCATCCCCCTGCCGCCGGTGCGCACCGATGAGCGTCTGGTCGTGCGTGATCGGCAGACGGATGAGCCGCTGCCGAACGTGCGGTATGTAGCCCACTTGAACGATGGCCGCAGGTTCGATGGCGTCACCGACGAACATGGCTGCACGGCGCTGATCGTGAGCGACAAGGAGGAGCCGGTGTATTTCGTCTTCTTTCATGATGGCCAGTTGGACTGAGCGCACCCCGCCGGCTACTTCAGTCTGGGCGCAAAAAAACGGGCCTGAGCATGCGCCCGGCCCGCGCTGAACTGGTAGAAGGTTTTGCTTATTGGGTGACAGGGGAAAATGCCGGATGATGGCGCCAGCACGGCCTTATTCTTCCTTGCCGCCCTGGCGGCTGCCCTTGGCCGCCGCTGCAGCCGCTGCTGCGGCCCGGTGAGCCGACTGCCGGCTCTCGCCGCCTTTGCGGCCGATGTCGGCCATGTGTGCACGGTTGCGGCTGACTGCCTCGCCGCCTTTTTGTCCCGCACGGCGTGCTTCTTCCGAATCGAATTCGTGTGCCGTTCCTTTTTGGTGTGCAGCCTGGCCGCCCTTGCTGGCGATCTCGCGCTGCTGGTTCTGGTCCATCGCAGCGAAGCCGCGCTTGGCCGGAGTCTTTTGTGCGGGGCCGCCCGGACCGGCCGCGCCGGCCGCGCCTTTGCCGCTTTCCTTACCTGTCGCCATATCGATCTCCTTGTGTGCCCATGGTGTCAAAGTTGGACGCTGCGAGCGCAGCACTAATGCGCTCGTGGGTTAGAGAGGCCGCCATTTCAATAGTTCCGCCGCCTAGTTGGGCGGGCGCGGCGAGCGCCGCGAGCCGCCGTGCGGTTCGAACGTCTCGATCGAGGCGGGCGAGGACAGGTCTTCCTCCAGCTGCTCGCGGCGCGCCGTGAGCAGCAACGCGAGGGCCGCCAGGTCGATGCCCGCGGCACGTGCCGCCGCGAACATCTCGCCTTCCTCCTTGTCGATGTGGTGGGCGATTTCCTCGCCCAGCACAACCACGGTGGCGTCGAAGTGATCGTCGCCCGGGTACATCACTTCGAGCTGGCTGATCAGCTCGCGCGCGCCCGCATGCTCGACGTCGGCCTCGTCCATCATGTCGGCATCCAATTGCGCCGCGCGCAGCGCCGGATAAAAGATTTCTTCTTCCAGCATCGTGTGCAGCGTCAGCTCGTAACAGATTTCATCCACCAGCTCAGCCTTGCGTTCGTCCTCGTCCTCGATGGCGCGCAGTTCCTCGAATTGGCGCAACAGGGCGCGCACCTTCTCGTGTTCGGTCCGCAGCAGCTCGAGCGCGTCCATGGCGCTACGGCGCCGTTCGGGTCTGACCATCGGCGCCCCCTGTCAACCGGCGTTGCGCGCGGCGCTGCCGGCGGCGTTTTCGGCCGCGGTGGCCGAGGCGGAGGCGCTGCGCACCATCTGGTCGGCCATGGCGCTGGCGCTGCGGCTCGCTTCCGAAATGCTGGTCTCGGCACTCCTGGTCAAGTCCACCTGCGCGCCCGCCAGCACGCCCATGAGCTGCTGCTGGTAGGTGCGCAGGTGTTCGGTCGCCGGCTGCAGCCCGTTCATCGCCGTCGAGGTCATCTGGAACGGGTCGGAGCACTGCATCATCGAGCGCCCCATGTTCATCGAGTCTTCGATCATCTGCTGGGCCAGGTGCATGTTCAGTTCGCTCAACTTGCGCATCGAGTCGTAAGTTTTTTGCGTCAGCTCGGACAGGAAATTGACCTGTGATTCGAGGTGCCCCCTCAGGGCAGGGTTGTTCGGGTAGGCTTGCATGTTTTCCTCTAGGTAAAATTCATTGGACACCCCTTTCTGCGGCCTGCGCTCGCGAAAGAGCTTGCGATAGGACGTTGTTTGATGCCCCAAGTTCGCCGAATTTGCGGGGTACGCAGGTTCAGTCAAGTGGCAGGGGCGCCGCCTGGCGGGCGGGCCAGCCGGTGACCCGTTGGTATGAATGGATGATTTCGCCATCCCGTGCGACAATAGCCGGCTAGCCCGACCAACCACCTGAGTGATCCATGACGTATCCGGAGTACATCCTGACCCTGTCGTGCCTGGACCGGCGCGGTATCGTCCATCGCGTGTCCGGCTTTTTGGCCGAACACGGCTGCAACATCATCGATTCGGCGCAGTTCGGCGACAGCGAAACCGGCATGTTCTTCATGCGGGTGCATTTCGCGCTCGAACACGAGGCGATCGGCGACGCTGTGTTGCGCGCCGGTTTTGCCGCACTGTGCCGCGAGGCGGGGATGCAGGGCCAGCTGCACGACGCGCATAAAAAGCCGCGCGTGCTGATCATGGTCTCGAAGATCGGCCACTGCCTGAACGACCTGCTGTTTCGGTACAAGAGTGGCCTGCTGCCGGTCGAGATACCGGCGATCGTGTCGAACCACATGGATTTCTACCAGCTCGCGGCAAGCTACAACATTCCGTTCCACCACCTGCCGCTGGCCAGCGGCGCAAGCGAAGAAGCCAAGCTGGCCCAGGAGGCGCGCTTGCTGGAGCTGCTCGACACCCACCAGGTCGACCTGGTGGTGCTGGCGCGCTACATGCAAATCCTGTCGCCACAGCTGTGCGAAGCGCTCAAGGGCAGGGCGATCAACATCCACCACTCGTTCCTGCCCAGCTTCAAGGGTGCGCGTCCCTACGCACAGGCGCACCGGCGCGGCGTCAAGCTGATCGGCGCCACCGCGCACTTCGTGACCGGCGACCTGGACGAAGGGCCGATCATCGAACAGGACGTCGAACGGGTCGACCACGCGATGGAGGTCGAGGAACTGACCGCCATCGGGCGCGACGTCGAGTGCGTGGTGCTGGCGCGCGCGGTCAAGTGGTTCGTCGAGCACCGCATCCTGCAAAACGGCGACAAGACCGTCGTCTTCAAGTAACCAAGGAAAGCAGCATCAATGGCCCTCAAGGCAACCATCTACAAGGCAGACCTGCAGATCGCGGACATGGACCGCAACTACTACCAGGAACACGCGCTGACGATCGCGCGCCATCCGTCGGAAACCGACGAGCGCGTGATGATCCGCGTGCTCGCGTTCGCATTGCACGCCGACCCGGCGCTGACCTACACCAAGGACCTGTTCGACGTCGACGAGCCGGCCCTGTGGCAGAAGGACCTGACCGGCGCGATCCAAACCTGGATCGAGGTCGGCCAGCCGGACGACAAGCGCCTCATGAAAGCCTGCGGGCGCTCCGAACATGTGTTCGTGTACAGCTACAGCGCCACCAGCCACATCTGGTTCAAGCAGCTCGCCGGCAAGGTCGATCGCGCGAAAAACCTGACCATCGTGAACATCCCGTCCGAAGCAAGCCAGCAGCTGGAGAAGATGGCCAAGCGCACAATGCAGCTACAATGCACAATCCAGGACGGCCAGGTATGGCTGACCGACGGCACGGAAACGGTATTAATCGAACGCGAAATCCTCAAGGGCGGCAAGTAGGAGGCTATAATCAAAAACATGAAACCGACGAAGATTGTTGCGCTGGCTGCGGCCGCGCTGTTTTCAAGCGCCGCACTGGCCCAGGTTGTGGTGACCGACCCCTGGGTGCGCGCGACGGTGCCGGCCCAAAAGGTCTCGGGTGCCTTCATGCAGTTGCGCTCGCCTACCGACGCGCGCGTGGTGGGCGTGCGCTCGCCGGTGGCGGGCAACGCCGAGCTGCACAAGATGGAGATGCAGGGGCAGTCGATGAAGATGCGCGCCGTGGACGCGATCGACCTGCCTGCCGGGCAGACCGTGACCCTGGGACCGGGCGGCTACCACGTGATGCTGTTCGACCTGAAGCAGCAGCTCAAGGAAGGCGAGACGGTACCGCTCACGCTGGTGGTGGAAGACCGCCAGCACAAGCGGCAGGAGGTGCAAGTCGAGGCGCCGGTCAAGCCGCTGGGATACGTTGCGCCGGGGGGGCGCTAGTAGTACTGAACCGTAGGGTGTGCAGCTTTGCTGCGCACGCGGATTGCGAGCACCGCCAACGGTTCAGCCGACAGGCTCCCGAGACGTGATCGCCGAGCGCATGCGCACACGGTTCGCGAGCGCCGCGTAACGAAGCTGCAACCGCAGGTCAGCACGCGGTGACCGCGTGCGCAGCAAAGCTGCACACCCTACGGTGTACGCTGGCGCCTGCGTTTTTCCTTTTACCGCGGCGCGTCGCCGAGCCGCTTCACATCCCCCGACCCCGCCACCGACCTGCTCAGCGCCGGATCGCCGTAGTACTTGATGTCGCCCGATCCGGCGATTTTCACCGCCAGCGTCTTGGTCGCCCACGCCGTGGTGTCGCCCGAACCGGCTACCTTGACGCTGACGTCTTCCGCCTTCACCCGGCCCACGTCCACATTGCCCGATCCGGCAATCTTCACCGACACTTGCCGTGCGTTGCCGCTGCCGGTCACTAGCGCGCCGCTGCCACCCAGGTTGATCACCAGCGCGTCAGTGTCCACGCCCTTGACACTGATGTTGCCCGAGCCGCCGATGTGAAGGTCCAACTTGGGCGCGCGCAGCGCGTCCGCACTGACCGAGCCCGAACCGGCCACGTTGAGACGGTCGATCGTGCGCGCCTGCACCACGATCCTGAGCGTGCGCGTGTTCAGGTTCAGGTTGCGCCGCGACGGGCGGATCTTCAGCATGCCGTCCTCGACCACCGTTTCCACCAGCGGCTGCAGGTTGTCGTCGGTCTCGACGGTCACGCTTTCCGAATTCCCGATGCGCAGCTCGACATTGCCCGGCACGTCCAGCGACAGGCCCTGGAAGTGGCCGACCTCGCGCGCTTGCGTGATCACGCGGCCGCTGCCCTGGACTTTTTCGCCCCAAAACGAGAACGCCAGCGCTTGCGGCACCGGCGCGGCGAGGGCGACGGCGCAGGCGGCCAGCAGCAGGCTGCGGCGTCGTTGGGTGAAAGTATTGTTCATGTTGTTCTCCCCTGTACGAAATGAATGGATCAGCAAGTGCTGGTAGCAACATCTTAGCCAAAGCGATCCCGGCAGTGCCGCCAAATTGCGACAAATTGCAGCAATGGCGCGCCAGGATGCGCATTGGCGGGGTTGTTTGGTGCTGCCTGTTTCATTTGCCTTCCTGCATCATTGTGCTGCTTGTACTACAATCCTCCACTTTTTTTGGGTGAAAGCTCGGTTCTGCCGAGCCAAGAAAGTGCAATGAATCTGGTTTTGTTGTTGATGGCGTTTTGTGTGGGTGTCGCGTTTTCGGTGCAGGCAGCGGTGAACAGCCAGCTGGCCATGGCGATCGGCGCCAACTCGGTAGGTGCGGCGCTGGTGTCGTTTTTGTGTGGGACGGTGGTGCTGGCGGCGGTGGCGACCGCGCGCGGCGGTGTGGGCGAGGCCGTCTCGGCAGCGTTCAGCCAGCCGTTCTGGAAGCTGTGCGGTGGTTTTCTCGGCGCGTCGTTCGTGTTTGGTACGGTTTTCCTGGCCCCACGCATCGGCATGCTCAATTTGGTGGTGCTGGTGATCGCCGGCCAGCTCCTCATGTCGATGGCCATCGATAACTTCGGCCTGGTCAGCATGGCCGTGCGCAAGGTGTCGGGCTTGCGCATGCTGGGGGCGCTGGTGATGGTGGGCGGCGTCGCGCTGACCCTGTTCGGCGACCGGATCAGCGCCGCGCTGTCGCGCTGACCGGCGTTTGCCCGCCGGCGATGCGCACCGGCTGGTTGTCGACCAGCGAGTCAGGCGGATTGACGATGATCTCGTCGCCCGGACTGACCCCGCTTACTACCTCGATCTCGGTCCCGAAGTCGCGTCCCGGCTGGATCGGGCGCAGCCTGGCGCGGTTGTCCGCGCCGACGGTGGCGACGAACAGTCCGCTCCCGCGAAAAATGAACGCACTGGACGGAATCCGCGGTGTTCCCGATACGCCCGGCAGGCTGAAGTGGACATCTGCATAGGAACCAGGCAGCAGTTCACCCTGCGCATTGTCGACCTGTAGCTCGGTTTGCAGGGTGCGCGTGGCCGGGTCGAGCGCGTCGGCCGTGCGCACCACGGTGGCGGGCCAGCGGCCAGGCTTGTCGGCAAACTGCATTTCGCCCATCAGGCCCGGCTGCATGCTGCGGGCGAACGGCTGCGGCACCTGCACATAGATGCGCAGCCGGCGCGCATCGGCGATGCTGAACAGCGGCGCATTACTGGTGATGAGGTGGCCGATATCGGTGCTGCGCGCCGTGATCGTGCCGTCGAACGGCGCCACCACGCGCTGGAAGTCGCGCAGGTCGCGCAGCCGCAGCAGGTTGGCCCTGGCCGACGCGGTGAGCGCGTGCTTAGCCGCGAAGTCGCCCGCCTTTTCGTCGGCGTCCTGGCGCGAGACGGCCTGGGTCGCCAGCAGGCTGCGCCAGCGCTCGTTGGTGGTGTGGGCCAGGCGCTCGTTGGCCTCGGCGGTGGCCAGGTCTGCCTGCGCCTGCCTCAGCTCCTGGTCCACTTCCGGCGTGTCGATCTCGGCCAGCAGCTGTCCTTCCCTTACCCTGGCGCCGATGTCGACGTACCAGCGTTTGAGATAACCAGTGGTGCGCGCATAGACCGGCGCGTCGGCATACGCCTGCACGGTCCCCGGCAGCACCAGGTTATCGCCGCCGGTGCCGGCACGCACCCGGGTCACGGCGACCAGCGTCACGCCGGTCTCTTGCGCCCGCTTTTCCAATGCGGCGCGCGCGTGCAGCCGGACCGCGATGCCCCATGCGGCAATCACGGCAAACAGCAGCACCAATGCGGCGAGGAGCCGCTTGAGTCCCTTCGGCACATGCTTTGCACTCGTCTGCGCCGGGTTATCCACGGGCGTCTCCCGCGCCGCCGCGGCGCTTGGCGCGCCAGCCGTGGATGATGGCGAACACGGCGGGGACGAACAGCAGCGTGGACACGGTGGCGAACAGCAGCCCGCCGATGACGGCGCGGCCGAGCGGCGCGTTTTGTTCGCCGCCTTCGCCCAGGCCCAGCGCGAGCGGGAACATCCCGATGATCATCGCCAGCGCCGTCATCAGCACGGGCCGAAAGCGCGTGTAGCCGGCGCTGTGGGCGGCAGTGACGGGGTCAATGCCGTGCTCCATGCGCTCGCGCGCAAAGCTCACCAGCAGGATGCTGTTGGCGGTGGCCACACCCATGCACATGATGGCGCCGGTCAGCGCCGGCACGCTGATCGGCGTGCCGGTTGCGAACAGCATCCAGACGATGCCGGCCAGCGCCGCCGGCAGCACGGTAATGATAATCAAGGGATCGAGCCAGGACTGGAAGTTCACCACGATCAGCAGGTAGATCAGCACCACCGCGGCCGCGAGCCCCAGCTGCAGGCCGGTGAACGAGGCGTTCATCGTCTCGACCTGGCCACGCACCACCAGCTCGCTGCCGCGCGGCAGGCCCTTGCGCGACTGGTCGACCACCTGCTGCACCGCGTTTGCCACCGAACCCAGGTCGCTGTCCTCGACCCGGGCGAAGAGGTCGATGGTCGGCTTGACGTTGTAGTGGCTGATCACCGCCGGCCCGACGCCGCGCGACACGGTGGACAGGTTGGCCAGCAGTTGCGAGGTGCCCGAGCCGGGATCAAGGGAGGTGATCGGCGTCGAGCGCAGGTCCTGCAGCGTGGTCAGCCGATACTGCGGGGCCTGGACCGCGACGTTGTACTGCACGCCGGTCTTGGGATCGGCCCAGAAGCTGGGCGAAGTCTGGAAGCTGCCGGACAGCGAGACCAGCAAGTCGGTCGCCACGTCGCGCTGGGTCAGCCCCACTTCGGCCGCCTTGCTGCGGTTGACCTCGACGTCCAGCTCGGGGTAGTCGAGCGCCTGCTGGATGCGCAGGTCGGCCAGTCCCGGTATCTTGCGCAGCTGCTGGTACAGCCGGTTCGCGAACGCGCGGTTCGCCTCTTGGTCGAAGCCGACCACCTGCACGTCGATCGGGGAGGGCAGGCCGAAGTTCAGGATCTGGGTCACGATGTCGGCCGGCAGGAAGGCGAAGGTCACCGAGGGAAAGGACTCGTTCAGTTTGCGGCGCAGCAGGCGTTCGTAGTCGTGCGTGCTGTGGTGGTCAGCGCTCAGCGAGATCAGGACGTCCGCGTCGCCCGGCCCGACCGGCGCTGAATTACTGGAGGCGAGGTTGATCGCACTGTTCGGCAGGCCGATGTTGTCGACCATGTTGGCCAGTTCGTTGGCGGGAATGACCTGGCGGATCACTCGCTCGACCCGGTCGCACAGCGCGGCGGTTTCTTCGATCCGGGTGCCGGTGGGCGCGCGCAGGTGCAGCTTGATCTGGCCGGCGTCCACCGACGGGAAAAAGTCGCGCCCGAGCCAGGGCAGCAGCAGGAACGAGAGCGCCACAAAGCCGAGAAAGGCAAGCACGAAGCCCCGGCGCCACGCCAGCACCAGTCCCAGCGTGTTCTGATAGCGATCGCGCAGCGATTCGAAGCCGTGTCCGATGCGCTCTTGAGCCCGCGCGAACACGTTCCCGCGCGGCGCAGCCTGCTCCTGCGGCTTGTGCGCGCGCAGCCAGTATTTGGCGAGCGTTGGCACCAGCGTGCGCGACAGCCCGTACGACGCGAGCATGGCGAAGATCACGGCTTCGGCCATCGGCACGAACAAAAAGCGCGGCACGCCCTTCAGGAAGAACATCGGCACGAACACGATGCAGATCGCCAGCGTCGCCACCAGCGCCGGCACAGCGATCTGCTGCGCGCCGTCCAGGATCGCCTGCTCGACCTCCTTGCCCTGTTCCAGGTTCCAGTTGATGTTCTCAATCGCGACCGTCGCGTCGTCGACCAGCACCCCGACCGCCAGCGCCAGGCCGCCCAGCGTCATCAGGTTGATGGTCTCGCCCAGCGCCGACAGGCAGATGAGCGAGACCAGCACCGACAGCGGAATCGAGATCGTGATGATCAGGGCGCTGCGCCAGGACGCCAGGAGCAGCAGGATCATGAGCCCGGTGAGGGCGGCGGCGATAGTCGCCTCGCGCACCAGGCTGCTCACCGCGGCGCGCACGAACAGCGACTGGTCGCCGGTGGTGGTGATGTTCAGCGCCGGCGGCATGCTGGCCCGGATGCCTGGCAGCAGCCGATGGATGCTGTCGACCACGTCGAGGGTGGACGCGGTGCCGGTCTTGACCACGCTCATCAGCACCGCGCGCTGGCCGTTCACGCGCACCATGTTGGTCTGGGGCGCCGATCCGTCGTGCACATGCGCCACGTCGCGCACAAAAGTGATGGCGTTGCCGCTGGAGCGCACCGGCAGATTGTTCAGTTCCTCGATCTGGAGCGGGCTCGAATTGAGCTTGATGTTGTATTCGAAGTCGCCAATTTTCTGGGTCCCGGCCGGCACGATCAGGTTCTGCGCATTGATCGCGGCCACCACGTCCTGCGCCGACAGGTTCCTGGCGCGCAGGGCTGGCGGATCCAGGTCGACCTGGACCTGGCGCTGGCGGCCGCCGTACGGAAACGGCAGCGAGGCGCCCTGCACGGTCGAGAGGGCCGTGCGGATGAAGGTGTTCCCAAGGTCGAACATCTGCGCCTCGGACAGCTCGCCGCTGGTCAGCGCGAGCTGGAGGATGGGTACGCTCGACGCGTTATACGTGATGATGATCGGCGGGTTGGTGCCGGGAGGCGTAAAGCGCAGCTGGGTCTGCGAGATTCCGGTGATCTGCGACAGGGCGAGGTCGAGGTTGACGTTGGGCCGGAAGTAGTACTTCACCAGCGCCGTGCCGGACAGGTTTTGCGACTCCGTGCGCTCGACGTCATTGACCACCGTTTGCGCGCCGCGCTCCGAGAACGAGACGATGCGGTTGGCCATGTCTTCCGGCGGCAGGCCGGTGTAGGTCCAGATCACGTTGACGATCGGGATCCGGATCTCGGGAAAGATATCGGTCGCGGTGCGCAGGATGGCGAAGGTGCCAGCCAACACGATCAGCAGCGCAAGCACGATGAACGTGTACGGCCGGCGCAGCGCAACCCGAACAATCCACATGGCCTTTCTCCTGGCCCGGCTGGCGGGCCGAACCGGCATCACTCAGGCTGGCCCTCGCGCCATCCGTCAGGGTATTGTAGTTTTTTGCGCGAGTTCGACGCGTGCTTCACGCGCGGTGGGCCGGGACTGCTGGCCGATGCAGAGCAAAAATTATCTTGCGGATATGCAATTTTAGGCGATGCAGGTCTTATAATGCTGACATCAATCGCTCATCGCCAGAGAACAGATGGAATATCACCAGTCCTCGCAGATCCGTACCCTGTCGTACATCGAAAATGAAGACCACCCGGTGTTTGGCACCCTGGTCGAGCAGATCCTGCACCTGCTCAATTCGCGGCTGGTGTTCTCGGACATCATCATCCACCAGAACAGTCCGCTCATGCTGCGCCAGCCGAAGGGGCTGGTGGCGGTGACCGATTCGCCGATCACCAAGGAAGAACTGGAAGAATTCTTCGACGTCATCGAGCCGAACTGGGCCGAGCGCATCGCCCTGCGCGCGTTCGACCGTTCGATCGACCTGCACACCGCGCGCATCCGCGCCAACTGCTTCAGCTTCCAGGGCAAGAAGCGGCTCGGTTGCGTGATCCGGCGCTTTCCCAAGGAGCCGCTGCCGCTGGCCGACCTGGGGCTGCACCCGGACGAGCAAGACTTCGCGCGCCTGACCAGCGGGCTGGTGCTGATCCTCGGCGACACCTGCCACGGCAAGTCGACCACGATCGCGTCGATGATCGATGAGATCAACAAACACCGCTCGGGCCACATCATCACGATCGAAGACCCGGTCGAGACCCTGATCCCGCAGCGCATGTCGATCATCACCCAGCGCGAGGTGGGCGAGGACGGCGACGTTGAAAGCTACTACCGCGGCGCGCTGGACGCGCTGCGCGAGCGGCCGGACGTGATCGTGATCGGCGAAATCCGCGACGCCCAGACCGCGCAGGAGGCGCTGGCGCTGGCCGAGTCGGGGCCGCTGGTGCTGGCCTCGCTGCACGCGCGCTCGACCGAGCTTGGCTTGCAGAAGATGCTGCGCCTGCTTGGTAATTCGGAGGCGCAGGCGCAAGCCCTGGCGCACGCGCTGCGCGGGGTGCTGTGCCAGGCGCTGCTCCCATCGCTGGAAGGTAACCGCTACCACCTGGCCACCGAGTGCCTGACGCCGAGCCCGGCGGTGATGCGTATGCTCGAGGCGGGCGATATCGGGGCGATCCGCGCGCACATGAATAGCGGGCGCGATGCGGGTTGCCATACCATGAATCAGATGCTCGAATCGTTGCTGGCGGCGCACAAGGTCAGCGTGGACGATGCGCGCAATGCGTCGACCGACCGGGTCGGGTTTGCGGAGATGGTGTGAAGCGGTTGCGTTCGCTGCAAGCGGGACGGTAAAAGTCAACGCCAACACTGCGCGAATGTCCGCGTGCGCACGGGTGCGCACCCTACGGCACCTGCCGAAGCCATTGTAGGGTGCGCACCTGTGCGCACGCGGAACTTTGATCTGTGGCGGCGCCGCCGCAAATCGGACCGGCTCCGTTATCGGTTGCCTTTCTTTGAGGACTGCTTGCTTGCGCCGTGATGCGCGGACTGCTTGGTCTCCCCATGCTGCGCGCGCTGCTTGTTCACGATCCGCGCCGCGACTTCTTTCTCGCGGCCGGGGTAGCGATGTTCCTTCTCGAACTTGTTTTCCAGTTCCTTGTACTCGCGTTCACGTTTGGGGCTGGCTCCTGTTGGCATGGCAGTCTCCTTGTTCCAACTGAGAAAAGCCAAGCTTAGTCCTTCGCACCGCGCGGATTCCGTTAAACAACGCACGGTCCGCAATCATCTGCTCAGCCTTCCGGCACGTCCCGGTAACGGTTGACCTGCGTCGCCGACACAGCGCCGGCCTGGTGGCCCCAACTGGTGCGCAGATAGGTGACCACCGCCGCCACTTCGTCGTCATTCATCAGATGCCGATACGGCGGCATGCCATACGGCCGCGGATTGCCTTGCGTGCCGGGCGGAAAACCGCCGTTGAGCACCATGCGGATCGCGTTCACCGGCGAGTCCATCGCCAGCGCGCGGTTGCCGGCCAGCGGCGGGTAGCTTGGCGCCGCGCCCTTGCCATCGTCACCGTGGCAATCGGCGCAGTGCTGGCGGTACAGCTTGTGTCCGCGCTCGGCGACCTGTTTCGTGTTGTCGTCAAGCGGCGCCGGGCGCCGGGCGGCCGGCGCGGCGGGCAATGATTTCAGGTAGTCCGCCATCGCCGCCACGTCGTCGTCCGACAGGTGCTGCAGGCTGCGCGACACCACCTCGGCCATCGGCCCGAACACGGCCGCGCGCGGCGACACACCGGTCTTGAGCAACTGGACCAAATGCGCCTTTTCCCAATCGTCCAGGCCCGCTGGCGCGCCGGACGTGAGCGGCGGCGCGTACCAGCCGAGCATCGGTATCGTGCCGCCCGCCAGTTGCCCTTCGGTCGCGCCCAGCCCGTTGCGGCTGCTGTGGCAGGCGCTGCAGTGGCCGAGCCCCTCGACCAGGTAGGCGCCACGGTTCCACGCCGCATCGCGCCGCGTGTCGGGCGCATGCACGCCCGGCTTGAAGTACAGCAGCCGCCAGCCGGCCAGCATCACCTGCTGGTTGTACGGAAAGCGCAGCGCGTGCGGCCGGTTTTGCTGCCGGTGCGCGGGCAGGCTGCGCAGGTAGGCGAACAGGGCGTCGGCGTCCTCGCGCGTGACCCGGGTGTAGTTGGGGTAGGGGAAGGCAGGGTAGAGCAGGCGGCCGTCGCGCGACTTGCCGTTGTGCAGCGCGCGCCAGAAATCGTCCGCATTCCATTGGCCGATGCCGGTGTCCGGATCCGGCGTGATGTTCGGTGCGTACACCCGGCCAAAGGGCGTGTCGAGCGCCCGTCCGCCGGCGTAGGCGACGCCGCCGCGTTCGGTGTGGCAGGCCATGCAGTCGCCGGCGCGGGCCAGGTAGGCGCCGCGCGCGATGTTATCGGGCGTGATGGCGAATGCCTGCGGCGAGGTTGCAGCCACAAACTGTTCGCGTGGCCAGGCAACCAGCAGCAGGGCGAGCAGGAGGGCGGCAGCGGCCGCGAGCGGGTACAGGAGCGCTTTTTTCATGGCTGGTCCGGGAAGCTGCCGCAGGACAGGGGGAGCGGGCGGGCAATGGTGTCAAGGGGGCGCGGGTCGGCCGGCATCGGCTGGGATGCGATCCAGTTCGAGATTGCCGACACGTCGGCCAGGCTCAGGCGCGCGGAGATTGCCGCCATGCAGTCGGGAGCGTGGGCGCGGCGCTGCTGATTGCGCCAGGCGCCGAACTGGGCGTTGATGTAGTCGCGCGGCAGGCCGGCCAGGCCCGGAATCGTCGGCAGGACGCCGGTCAGCTTCTCGCCATGGCAGGCAATGCAGGCTGGCACCTTGAGGCTCGGATCGCCGCGCGTGACCAACTGGCGGCCGCGATCGAGCACGGCTTGCGGCACGCTGGCTGGCGCCGGGGCCGGCGCGGGCAAATGCTCGGCAGCAAAGTAACCCGCGATCTCGTGCAGGTAGGCATCCGGCAGGTGGCTGACCATGTAGTTCATCATCGGGTACTGGCGCCTCCCGTCGCGGAAATTGACGAGCTGGTTGTACAGGTAGCCGGCCGGCTTGCCGGAGATGCGCGGGAAGTACTGGTCGTTGATGGCGACGCCCTGCGCATCCTTACGTGCGTGGCACGCGGTGCAGGCGACCAGGCGTTGGGCGAGGGTATCGGGTACAGCTTGTGGGCCGGCGCTGGCGGACAGGGTGGCGGCGCAGCTGAGTGCGAACAACGCGATACGGTGGAACTTTACGAAAAGCGGCATGGATGATTTCGAAAGTAAGTTCAACTCGAAATCATAACTTGTTCTGTTGGAAATTGTTCGTAGGGTGCTCAGGGGCGCCGAGGACCAGCTTTGTAGGGTGCGCACCTGTGCGCACGCGGTACGTTCGAATGCCGTTGGCTCCTGCACACGCACGTACCGCGTGCGCACGGGGTGCGCACCCTACGACGCCTCCGATACGCCGTGTGACTCGAGCCAATGGCGATAGATGCGCAGCGCCACATGCGCATCGTCAGCCGCGTACAGGATCTGCTTTTCGGTCAGCTTTGGCAGCGACCAGTTGGTGGTGGTGATGCGTTTGGATTTTTGCAGGTGCCGGCCAAAAAAGCGCGCCACCGCGGCTTTCGCGCCCACGGTGTTGCGCTCGCCTCGGCGCAGCGCGCGCGACAGGTCAAGCACGTTTTGCGGTTCGATGCCGAGCTTGGCGCGAATCCGCTTGAGGTCGTCGGACAGCCCGAACCCGACCTTCAAGATCTGCTGCGATTCGAGCACGGTCCTGAGCACCTCCAGCCCGGGCACGGCCTGCCGCATGGCGCCGATCTGGAACAGGTAGGCCAGTTCGTCGGTCGCGAGCTGCACCAGGTGCGGCCCGGTCGACACCTCACCTTTGGCAAAGGTCGGCTTCGATTCGGTGTCGAAGCCCAGCACGTCGGCCGCGGAAAGGGCGGCCAGCGCGCTGGCCGCCTCGATTTCGGTGGTGACGATGCGTACGTCGGCCAGCAGGATGCCGTCGTAGGGCGGCAGCTCCGGTGCCGGCGCCGATGGCATCGGGCTCAGTTGCGCGAGAACTTGGATGCCAGCTGCTGCAGCTTTTGCTGGCGCACGCGTGCGGCTTCCTCGGCGGCGGCGGCCTCGCGCTCGGCCTTCTTGCGTTCGGCTTCCTTCTTGAAACGCTGCTGCAGCATTTCCTTGGCGTGCTTGCGGTGGGTGTCGGTCACCTCGGCGCCGGGGTTGCCGTCCAGGTCGTAGCGCACGGTCGCTTTTTCCATCGCGCGCAGGTAGCGCAGCGAGCCGGTGTGGATGCCCAGGGCGGCGCGCATGGTCTTGCGGTCCAGGCCCGGCATGCGCGCGAGCAGTTGCTTGTCGATGCCGATCGCCAGCGGCAGGCAGTTGCCGAAGGCCGGATACTGTTGCTGCAATTGCTTGAGCAGCGCGCGTGCCGACAGCGGCTGGACGGTGCCCGCAGGCGCCGGCGTTTGCGCAGCGTTTGCGGCCTCGGCAGGGGCCTGGTCGGGATTGGCGACGGGAATGTCGGCGGACTCAACGACAGAACTGGTGGTATTCATTGACTTCATAGTAAGAACAGGAACCCGAAGGATAGCATGGCGGCCCGCTCAACGTGTGCGTGTAAAGGCTTGACATGTTGTTTTGCCATGGTTGTGACCGAAACTCGCCAGCAGGCACGGCAGGCGCGGCGCCGAGAAATCGTGTATGATCCGCCCCTTGCCTTGCGTACGGCTTGCGCCTGCGCAGATGGGCGGAAGGGTGGAAAGCCAGGAGATTACCCCTACTATGCGCGATGCTTATATCCAGTATTGGATATTTGAATTATCGCCAACACTTGCTTTGGGGTATTATCCGGCCTGTCTCCTCTATTCTTCCTTTGAAAAATAGATTCAAGCCCGTTTTCATCCGACGGGCTTTTTTTCGTTCCGACATGCACACCGCGATTTCAATGCCAGACCGTCCCATTTCTGCCAGCCGCCTGCGCCTCGATGCGCGGCCGAGCCAGACCAGGAGCCCCGGCGCTTGATTTCCGGCCAGTCTGCCCCTAGCTAGGGCCACTTGTCATCCCCCAAACCCACGGAGCCCGACTCGCCGGCTCAGGTGGATTTTTGACTTCGCAGGCGCGCAACTCGCCTCGATTGGAGAGTTATTTATGAAAAACACCGCCAAGACATTGACACTGACAGCGAAGAAGGCGCCGGCAAAAAGCGCCGCCGCGCTGACGGTGCCGAAAACTGCGACCGCCTACTATCTCGAGACGGAAGCTGCGGCAAAGGTGACGGTGGTCAAGAGGGGTTCGCGCCTGGCGGCCTTGAAGGCGCAGGCGGAACAGCAGTCCGAACCGGCTGGGCAGGCGACGGTGGAAACGGCCGCCGAACCGGCAGCGCCGGTACAGCAGGCCGCGCCGGGTGAGGCTCATACCGAGGCCCAGGCGCCCCAGGCTGAGTCGCCGGCGGAGGAAATTGTAGCTGCAAACCCGACAAGCGTGGCGCCCGCTCCGGTAATCGTGCGCAAGCGTGTGTCGAAACTGGCGGCGTTGAAAGCAGAGCAAGAGCAGCAGGCGCCGGCGGCGCCGGAACCGGTCGCACAGGCAGAAGCGGCAGCGCCGGTCGCGCGCGTGGTGCGCACCCGCACCGCGGCGCGCCGCATCGAGCCGCAAGTGCCTGTCGCGGCGACCGCGGCCGGCGCCGTCAGCAAGACCACCGATGCCGCCGTGCTCGCTTCGATCGATACCTCGGGCTACCAGCTGCCGGGCGTGAAAGTGCCGGGCCGCCGCGGCCGCAAGCCGAGCGAGTTCGTGCCCGAGAATGATGAGATCGCGGCGCTGAACGCGGTCGAGCGCGCCGAACTGAAGGCGGTGTCGAAGGCGCGCGAGCGCAAGGCCAAGGGCCTGCCGGGCGTGCTGGGCAGCGAGACCGGCTTTTCGGAAGCGGAGCTGGAAAAGCGCCGCCAGCAGCTCAAGAGCCTGATCAACATGGGCAAGGAGCGCGGCTACCTGACCCATGCCGAGATCAATGACCACCTGCCGGAAAACATCATCGATCCGGAAGCGATCGAGGGCATCATCCAGACCTTCAACGACATGGGCATCGCGGTCTACGAGCGCGCCCCGGCCGAGGAAATGATGCTGCTGTCGGACAACGTGGTCACGGCGACCAGCGAGGACGAGGTCGAGGCCGCCGCCGCAACCGCGCTCTCGACCGTCGATTCCGACTTCGGCCGCACCACCGACCCGGTGCGTATGTACATGCGCGAGATGGGCGCGGTATCGCTGCTCACCCGCGAAGGCGAGATCGAGATTGCCAAGCGCATCGAGGAAGGCCTGAAAGACATGGTGCAGGCGATCTCGGCCTGCCCGACCACGATCTCCGAGATTATCGCGCTGTCGCACAAGATCGCGAACGACGAGATGAAGATCGACGACGTGGTGGACGGCCTGATCGATCCGGACGAAGCTTCGGCGGCGCCGGCCAGCCCGGCAGCGGCGGCTGACGAGGACGAGATTGATGACATCGAGGACGTCGAGGAAGGGGAAGAAGGCGACGCCGGCGGCGGCGCGGCCGGCTACTCGGCCGAGCAGCTGGCGCAGCTCAAGAAAGGTTCGCTCGACAAGTTCGGCGTGATCGAAAAGCAGTTCGACCTGATGGGCCACGCGTTCAAGACCGACGGCTACGGTTCGCCGGCCTACGAGAAGGCGCAGGAAATCATCTCGAACGAACTGCTGGGCATCCGCTTCACCGCCAAGGTGGTCGAGAAGCTGTGCGACACGCTGCGCGGCCAGATGGACGAAGTGCGCTCGATCGAGCGCGCGGTGCTGGACATCTGCGTGAACCGCTGCGGCATGCCGCGCGCGCACTTCATCAAGGTCTTCCCTGGCAACGAGACCGACCTGGAATGGGGCGACCGCGAAGTGGACTGCGCGTATCCGTACAGCGCAGTGCTGAGCCGTAACCTGCCGGCGATCAAGGAGCTGCAGCAGCGCATGATCGACCTGCAGGCACGCGTGGCGCTGCCGCTGGCCGACCTGCGCAAGATCAACCGCCAGATGTCGGCCGGCGAAAAGCGCGCCCGCCACGCCAAGCGCGAAATGACGGTGGCCAACCTGCGCCTGGTGATCTCGATCGCGAAGAAGTACATCAACCGCGGCCTGCAGTTCCTCGACCTGATCCAGGAGGGCAACATCGGCCTGCTGAAGGCGGTGGACAAGTTCGAATACCGTCGCGGCTACAAGTTCTCGACCTATGCAACGTGGTGGATCCGCCAGGCGATCACGCGCTCGATCGCGGACATGGCGCGCACTATCCGCGTGCCGGTGCACATGATCGAGACGATCAACAAGATGAACCGCATCTCGCGCCAGATCATGCAGGAAACCGGCAGCGAGCCGGACATGGCGACGCTGGCAGCGAAGATGGACATGCCGGAATCGAAGGTGCGCGAGATCATGAAGATCGCGAAAGAGCCGATCTCGATGGAAACGCCGATGGGCGAGGACGGCGATTCGCAGCTGGGCGACTTCATCGAGGACAACACGACGCTGGCGCCGCTGGATGCCGCGCTGCACGCGTCGATGCGCAACGTGATCAAGGAAGTGCTGGACTCGCTGACCCCGCGCGAAGCGAAGGTGTTGCGCATGCGTTACGGCGTCGAGATGTCGAACGACCACACGCTGGAAGAAGTGGGCAAGCAGTTCGACGTGACGCGCGAGCGCATCCGCCAGATCGAAGCCAAGGCCATGAGCAAACTGCGCCAGCCTTCGCGTTCGGACAAGCTCAAGACCTTCCTGCAGAACCAGTAAGGCGCGCGACCCCGACAAAAAAACTCCCCGGACCGGAAACGGCCGGGGAGTTTTTTTTAGGCTATGTCACCGGTAAGTATGGGCTCACGCGCGCCGTAGGGTGCGCACCTGTGCGCACGCGGTACGTGTGTGTACCGGAGCCAACGGCGTGCAACTGTACCGCGTGCGCACTGGTGCGCACCCTACGCCTTAGCTAAGCACGGTTCCACACTTAATGGGGACATAGCTTTTTTTATGCGCTGTCACCGTTCTTCGTCGTTCCCGCCTGCGCGGGAACGACGGTTTTTTCGCGCATCGCCTGTGCCGGCGAGGCGTTTGCATGATGTCATGCCGGCCGGACTTGGTGCGCGCACGCTTGGACGGGTCATGTTCTCCATCTTGGCTTGATCGTTCTAGAATGCTGTAAATTGAGGCAGTCAGCCATCCGTTGCGAATCAAGGTGCCTGCAAATAAGGCCCGGATACAACAGTCGCTGGCGCTGATGCGCACTCGCGGACGAATCCGCGCGGAGGTGGGCGCACATGACACTACTACAGGCAATCAATGATCCGGCCGAACTTCGCCGGCTCAAGCCGGAGCAGTTGAATTTGCTGGCAGAGGAGTTGCGCCAGTTCCTGCTCGAGTCGGTCTCGCGCAGTGGCGGGCACTTGTCGTCGAACCTGGGCACGGTGGAACTGACGATCGCGCTGCATTACGTGTTCGATACGCCGCGCGACCGGCTGGTCTGGGATGTGGGACACCAGACCTACGGCCACAAGGTGCTGACCGGGCGGCGCGAGCGCATGCACACGCTGCGCCAGTGGCAGGGCATCTCGGGCTTTCCGCGACGCTCGGAAAGCCCGTACGACACGTTCGGCACGGCGCACTCGTCGACCTCGATTTCGGCGGCGCTGGGCATGGCCCGGGCGGCCAGGCTCAAGGGCGAAAACTGGCGCACGATCGCGGTGATCGGCGACGGCGCGATGAGCGCCGGCATGGCGTTCGAAGCGTTGAACAATGCGGGAGTGCAGCAGGACGTCAACCTGCTGGTGATCCTGAACGACAACGACATGTCGATCTCGCCGCCGGTCGGCGCGCTCAACCGCTACCTGGCGCGCTTGATGTCCGGGCGCTTTTATGCCGCCGCCAAGGACGTCGGCAATTCGATGCTGCCCGGCCCTGTGCGCGCGCTGGCGCGGCGCCTGACCGAGCACGCCAAGGGCTTCGTGGTGCCGCCGGCGACCATGTTCGAGGAGTTTGGATTTAACTACGTCGGCCCGATCGACGGCCACGATCTCGACTCGCTGATCCCGACGCTGGAGAACCTGCGCGAGCTCAAGGGCCCGCAGTTCCTGCATGTGGTGACCAGGAAGGGCCAGGGCTACAAGCTGGCCGAGGCCGATCCCATCCTGTACCACGGCACCGGCAAGTTCGATCCGGCCGAAGGCATCCTGCCGGCCGTGGCCAAGACCACTTACACCGAGGTATTCGGCAACTGGCTGTGCGACATGGCGGCGATCGACGAGCGCCTGGTCGGTATTACGCCAGCGATGCGCGAAGGCTCGGGCCTGGTGCGCTTCGAGCAGATGTTCCCGGAGCGCTATTTCGACGTCGGCATCGCCGAGCAGCATGCGGTGACCTTCGGGGCCGGGCTCGCCACCGAGGGGATGAAGCCGGTGGTGGCGATCTATTCCACCTTTTTGCAGCGCGCCTACGACCAGTTGATCCACGACGTGGCGCTGCAGAACCTGGACGTGACGTTTGCGCTCGACCGTGCCGGGCTGGTGGGCGCGGATGGCGCGACCCACGCGGGCAATTACGACATCGCGTTCGTGCGCTGCATTCCGAACATGGTGCTGATGGCGGCCTCGGACGAAAACGAATGCCGCCGCATGCTCACCACCGCCTACCGCTATCCGGGGCCGGCGGCGGTGCGCTATCCGCGTGGCGCGGGTCCCGGCGTGGCGATCGAGCCGGCCCTTTCCACGGTTCCGTTCGGCAAGGGCGAGATCAGGCGCCAGGGCAAGGGTCTGGCGATCCTGGCGTTCGGCCCGATGGTTGCGCCCAGCGTGGCGGCGGGGGCCGAACTGGGGGCGACCGTGGCGAACATGCGCTTTATCAAGCCGCTCGACGTCGAGCTGGTGACGCAGCTCGCACGCGAGCACGACCAGCTGGTTACAGTGGAAGAGGGCAGCGTGATGGGCGGTGCCGGGGCGGCCGTGGCCGAAGCGCTGGCCGCGGCCGGGATCGTCAAGCCGCTGCTGATGCTCGGCCTGCCCGACGTGTTCATCCAGCATGGCGACCCGGCCCTGCTGCTGTCTTCCGTGGGCCTGGACGCCAAGGGCATTGCGGCCTCGATCCGCCGCTGCTTCGGCGCCGCCGAGCCGCGCCTGGTCGTCAACAACAGCTAGATTGAAACCGCTCACCACAAACAGCAAGGTGGTTGCGATGTGTTCCGACACCCTTATCTCGCCTGACACCGTTCCCGCTGCCGCGCATCCGGCGTCCCGCAGCTCGTTCTACGTGGCGATGCGCGTGCTGCCCGCGGCGCAGCGCGCGGCGATGTTCGGCATTTACGCGTTTTGCCGCGCAGTCGACGACATCGCCGACAGCGACGCGCCAGCGCGCGAACGGCGCGCCGGCCTCGAAAGGTGGCGGCGCGCCGTCGACGCCTGCTACGACGGGCAAGACCTGGCCAGGCTCCCGGACCTGCGGCGGCATATCGAGGCGTTTGGCCTGGCGCGCGCCGACTTCCATTCGGTCATCGACGGCATGATGATGGACGCGGGAACCAGCGCCCTGTGCGCGCCGGATGCCGCCACCCTCGACCTGTATTGCGACCGGGTGGCAAGCAGCGTGGGGCGGCTGTCGGTGCGCGTGTTCGGCATGGAGCGCGACGATGGCCTCGCGCTTGCGCATCACCTGGGCCGCGCGCTGCAGCTGACGAACATCCTGCGCGACATCGATGACGATGCGGAGAATGGCCGCATGTACCTGCCGCGCGAGGCGTTGCAGGATGCCGGAGTTGAACTTGGCAGTACTGCTTCAATCGCGGCCCATCCAGCATTGCCGCGCGCCTGTGACGGCGTCGCTGCGCAAGCGCACGCGCATTTTGACCAGGCCGAGGCCATCGCCCGCCGCAGCCGGGCGCGGGCGGTGCGCGCGCCGCGCATCATGAGTGCGGCGTACCAGGCGCTGCTCGCGCGGCTGGCAGCACGCGGCTGGAATTATCCGCGCCAGCCGGTAACGGTACCCACGCTGCAGCGTGCCGCAATCCTGCTGCGCCACGCCTTCCTCTGACTAGCCGGCGCCTGCCGCGCCTGAACGATCATGGGACATTCCAACTTCTCATGCCTGCCAAACGCACCGGCTGACCTGCCGCCGTCGCTGGTGGAAGAGGCCATCGGCCGCGCGATGGACGCGGTGCTGGCCGAACAGCGGCCGGACGGGCACTGGGTGTACGAGCTGGAGGCCGACGCCACCATCCCCGCCGAATACGTGCTGATGGTGCACTACCTGGGCGAGCCGGCCGACCTGCTGCTTGAAGCCGGAATCGGGCGCTACCTGCGCCGCATCCAGGGCCAGGACGGAGGCTGGCCGCTGTTCCATGGCGGCGCGCTTGATGTCAGCGCCAGCGTGAAGGCCTATTTTGCGCTGAAGATGATCGGCGATGCGCCCCACGCGCCGCACATGGCCCGGGCGCGCGCGGCGATCCTGGCGCACGGCGGGGCCGAGTGCAGCAACGTGTTCACGCGCCTGCTGCTGGCGCTGTTCGGCCAGGTGCCTTGGTGCGCGGTCCCGCACATGCCGGCGGAGATCGCACTGCTGCCGTACTGGTCGCCGTTCCACCTGTCGAAGGTCTCATATTGGACCCGCACGGTGGTGATGCCGCTGCTGGTGCTGACCACGCTCAAGCCGCGCGCCAAAAATCCGCGCGGGGTACGGATCGACGAGCTGTTCATCGAGGCGCCCGGCCGGCTTGGCATGGCGACCAAGGCGCCGCACCAGAGCGCCGCCTGGTTCGCGCTGTTTCGCTCGCTCGACGCCCACCTGCGCACATTCGATAAGCGCACTCCCAGGTCGCTGCGCCGGCGCGCGATCGAGCGCGCGGCAAGCTTCGTGCGCGAACGGCTCAACGGCGAGGACGGGCTGGGCGCGATCTTTCCCGCCATGGTCAACGCGGTGCAGATGCTCGATGCGCTCGGTGTGCCGCGCGACAGCCAGGAAGCCATGACCGCGCGGCGCGCGATCGACAAGCTGCTCGTGCGCAGGCTTGATGAGTGCTACTGCCAGCCCTGCCTGTCGCCCGTATGGGATACCGCGCTGATGTGCCACGCGCTGCTCGAGTGCGGCCAGCCGGCGGCACTGGAGGCGACGTGCCGCGCGCTGAACTGGCTCAAGCCGCTGCAGGTCCTCGATATCCGCGGCGACTGGTGCGTGCGGCGGCCGACGCTGCGCCCCGGCGGCTGGGCCTTCCAGTACGCTAATCCGCACTATCCGGACGTGGACGACACGGCGGTCGTGGCCATGGCCATGCATCGCGCCGGCATGCTGGCGCCAATGCTCGATTTCGGCGACGCGCTGGCACGCGCGACCGAATGGGTGGTCGGGATGCAGGGCCGCGGCGGCGGGTGGGGCGCGTTCGAACCCGAGAACACCCACCTATACCTGAACAATATCCCGTTCTCCGACCATGGCGCGCTGCTCGACCCGCCGACCGCCGACGTGTCCGCGCGCTGCCTGTCGATGCTGGCCCAGTTGCAGGGAAAGCCCGGCAAGCATTCCCCGGCGGCGCGCGCGCTGGGCTACCTGCTGCGCGAGCAGGAGAAGGACGGCAGCTGGTACGGCCGCTGGGGCATGAACTACATCTACGGCACCTGGAGCGCGCTGTGCGCCCTGAACGCTGCCGGCGTGGCCCACGATGCCGCGCCGGTCAGCCGCGCTTGCGCATGGCTGGCCGGGGTCCAGAACCTGGACGGCGGCTGGGGCGAGGACGGCACCAGCTACCGGCTCGGGTATGACGGTTACGAACCGGCGGCCAGCACGCCGTCGCAAACGGCCTGGGCGCTGCTGGGACTGATGGCGGCGGGCGCGACCGGGCATCCGGCGGTGGCGCGAGGAATACGGTGGCTGGTCGAGCGGCAGCGGCCGGACGGGCTGTGGGATGAAGCGCATTACACCGCCACCGGCTTTCCGCGCGTGTTCTACCTGCGCTACCACGGCTACGCGCGCTACTTCCCGCTGTGGGCGCTGGCGCGTTACCGCAACCTCCGGGGCCAGGGCAGCCGCAGGGTGGCCTTTGGGATGTGATGGATCACCGGCCGCTGATCGCGGTGTGCGGCCTGCCGTTCGAGGCGGCGATCGCGCACGGGCCGGGCGTGGTGACGGTGTGCGCGACCGGCGGGGCAGTGGCTGCGAGGCTCGCGGCGCTGCTCGATGATGCGCCGGGTTGTTGCGGCATCATCAGCTTCGGCTGCGCGGGCGGGCTCGACCCGGCGTTGCGGCCGGGTGACTGCGTGTTGGCGGAAGCGGTGGTGACGGAGACCGGGAGCATGCACGCACATCGCGGCTGGGTGGACGCGCTGCAGGCCCGCCTGCCACGCGCACGGCGCGGCGTGCTCGCTGGCGCGACCGCGCCGGTGGCCGACGCGGCGGCAAAGGCCCGGCTGTGGCGGGACGATGGCATGTGCGCGGTGGACATGGAGTCGCACCATGCGGCGCTGGCGGCGCAAGCGCATGGGGTGCCGTTTGCGGCGTGCCGGGTGGTGCTCGATCCCGCGCATCGTGCGCTGCCTTGCTGCGCCACGGCGGGGCTGCGCGAGGATGGGACGACGGCGCTGCTGCCGCTGCTGCGGGCACTGGCGTCGTTACCTGGCGAGGTGCCTGCGCTGGCCATGCTGGCGGCCGACCTATGGTCAGCCCGGCGCGCGTTACGCGGCGTGCGTGATGACGCCGGACCGCTGTTCGGTGTTCAGGACATTAGCGGAGGATCGTAGGGTGCGCACCTGTGCGCACGCGGTCATCACATGCTGACTTGCGGCTACTGCTTCGCTACGCGACGTTCGCGAACCGCGTGCGCACAGGTGCGCACCCTACGATCCTCCGCTAATGTCCTGAACACCGAACAGCGGTCCGGCGTCATCACGCACGCCGCGTAACGCGCGCCGGGCTGACCATAGGTCGGCCGCCAGCATGGCCAGCGCAGGCACCTCGCCAGGTAACGACGCCAGTGCCCGCAGCAGCGGCAGCAGCGCCGTCGTCCCATCCTCGCGCAGCCCCGCCGTGGCGCAGCAAGGCAGCGCACGATGCGCGGGATCGAGCACCACCCGGCACGCCGCAAACGGCACCCCATGCGCTTGCGCCGCCAGCGCCGCATGGTGCGACTCCATGTCCACCGCGCACATGCCATCGTCCCGCCACAGCCGGGCCTTTGCCGCCGCGTCGGCCACCGGCGCGGTCGCGCCAGCGAGCACGCCGCGCCGTGCGCGTGGCAGGCGGGCCTGCAGCGCGTCCACCCAGCCGCGATGTGCGTGCATGCTCCCGGTCTCCGTCACCACCGCTTCCGCCAACACGCAGTCACCCGGCCGCAACGCCGGGTCGAGCCCGCCCGCGCAGCCGAAGCTGATGATGCCGCAACAACCCGGCGCATCATCGAGCAGCGCCGCGAGCCTCGCAGCCACTGCCCCGCCGGTCGCGCACACCGTCACCACGCCCGGCCCGTGCGCGATCGCCGCCTCGAACGGCAGGCCGCACACCGCGATCAGCGGCCGGTGATCCATCACATCCCAAAGGCCACCCTGCGGCTGCCCTGGCCCCGGAGGTTGCGGTAACGCGCCAGCGCCCACAGCGGGAAGTAGCGCGCGTAGCCGTGGTAGCGCAGGTAGAACACGCGCGGAAAGCCGGTGGCGGTGTAATGCGCTTCATCCCACAGCCCGTCCGGCCGCTGCCGCTCGACCAGCCACCGTATTCCTCGCGCCACCGCCGGATGCCCGGTCGCGCCCGCCGCCATCAGTCCCAGCAGCGCCCAGGCCGTTTGCGACGGCGTGCTGGCCGCCGGTTCGTAACCGTCATACCCGAGCCGGTAGCTGGTGCCGTCCTCGCCCCAGCCGCCGTCCAGGTTCTGGACCCCGGCCAGCCATGCGCAAGCGCGGCTGACCGGCGCGGCATCGTGGGCCACGCCGGCAGCGTTCAGGGCGCACAGCGCGCTCCAGGTGCCGTAGATGTAGTTCATGCCCCAGCGGCCGTACCAGCTGCCGTCCTTCTCCTGCTCGCGCAGCAGGTAGCCCAGCGCGCGCGCCGCCGGGGAATGCTTGCCGGGCTTTCCCTGCAACTGGGCCAGCATCGACAGGCAGCGCGCGGACACGTCGGCGGTCGGCGGGTCGAGCAGCGCGCCATGGTCGGAGAACGGGATATTGTTCAGGTATAGGTGGGTGTTCTCGGGTTCGAACGCGCCCCACCCGCCGCCGCGGCCCTGCATCCCGACCACCCATTCGGTCGCGCGTGCCAGCGCGTCGCCGAAATCGAGCATTGGCGCCAGCATGCCGGCGCGATGCATGGCCATGGCCACGACCGCCGTGTCGTCCACGTCCGGATAGTGCGGATTAGCGTACTGGAAGGCCCAGCCGCCGGGGCGCAGCGTCGGCCGCCGCACGCACCAGTCGCCGCGGATATCGAGGACCTGCAGCGGCTTGAGCCAGTTCAGCGCGCGGCACGTCGCCTCCAGTGCCGCCGGCTGGCCGCACTCGAGCAGCGCGTGGCACATCAGCGCGGTATCCCATACGGGCGACAGGCAGGGCTGGCAGTAGCACTCATCAAGCCTGCGCACGAGCAGCTTGTCGATCGCGCGCCGCGCGGTCATGGCTTCCTGGCTGTCGCGCGGCACACCGAGCGCATCGAGCATCTGCACCGCGTTGACCATGGCGGGAAAGATCGCGCCCAGCCCGTCCTCGCCGTTGAGCCGTTCGCGCACGAAGCTTGCCGCGCGCTCGATCGCGCGCCGGCGCAGCGACCTGGGAGTGCGCTTATCGAATGTGCGCAGGTGGGCGTCGAGCGAGCGAAACAGCGCGAACCAGGCGGCGCTCTGGTGCGGCGCCTTGGTCGCCATGCCAAGCCGGCCGGGCGCCTCGATGAACAGCTCGTCGATCCGTACCCCGCGCGGATTTTTGGCGCGCGGCTTGAGCGTGGTCAGCACCAGCAGCGGCATCACCACCGTGCGGGTCCAATATGAGACCTTCGACAGGTGGAACGGCGACCAGTACGGCAGCAGTGCGATCTCCGCCGGCATGTGCGGGACCGCGCACCAAGGCACCTGGCCGAACAGCGCCAGCAGCAGGCGCGTGAACACGTTGCTGCACTCGGCCCCGCCGTGCGCCAGGATCGCCGCGCGCGCCCGGGCCATGTGCGGCGCGTGGGGCGCATCGCCGATCATCTTCAGCGCAAAATAGGCCTTCACGCTGGCGCTGACATCAAGCGCGCCGCCATGGAACAGCGGCCAGCCTCCGTCCTGGCCCTGGATGCGGCGCAGGTAGCGCCCGATTCCGGCTTCAAGCAGCAGGTCGGCCGGCTCGCCCAGGTAGTGCACCATCAGCACGTATTCGGCGGGGATGGTGGCGTCGGCCTCCAGCTCGTACACCCAGTGCCCGTCCGGCCGCTGTTCGGCCAGCACCGCGTCCATCGCGCGGCCGATGGCCTCTTCCACCAGCGACGGCGGCAGGTCAGCCGGTGCGTTTGGCAGGCATGAGAAGTTGGAATGTCCCATGATCGTTCAGGCGCGGCAGGCGCCGGCTAGTCAGAGGAAGGCGTGGCGCAGCAGGATTGCGGCACGCTGCAGCGTGGGTACCGTTACCGGCTGGCGCGGATAATTCCAGCCGCGTGCTGCCAGCCGCGCGAGCAGCGCCTGGTACGCCGCACTCATGATGCGCGGCGCGCGCACCGCCCGCGCCCGGCTGCGGCGGGCGATGGCCTCGGCCTGGTCAAAATGCGCGTGCGCTTGCGCAGCGACGCCGTCACAGGCGCGCGGCAATGCTGGATGGGCCGCGATTGAAGCAGTACTGCCAAGTTCAACTCCGGCATCCTGCAACGCCTCGCGCGGCAGGTACATGCGGCCATTCTCCGCATCGTCATCGATGTCGCGCAGGATGTTCGTCAGCTGCAGCGCGCGGCCCAGGTGATGCGCAAGCGCGAGGCCATCGTCGCGCTCCATGCCGAACACGCGCACCGACAGCCGCCCCACGCTGCTTGCCACCCGGTCGCAATACAGGTCGAGGGTGGCGGCATCCGGCGCGCACAGGGCGCTGGTTCCCGCGTCCATCATCATGCCGTCGATGACCGAATGGAAGTCGGCGCGCGCCAGGCCAAACGCCTCGATATGCCGCCGCAGGTCCGGGAGCCTGGCCAGGTCTTGCCCGTCGTAGCAGGCGTCGACGGCGCGCCGCCACCTTTCGAGGCCGGCGCGCCGTTCGCGCGCTGGCGCGTCGCTGTCGGCGATGTCGTCGACTGCGCGGCAAAACGCGTAAATGCCGAACATCGCCGCGCGCTGCGCCGCGGGCAGCACGCGCATCGCCACGTAGAACGAGCTGCGGGACGCCGGATGCGCGGCAGCGGGAACGGTGTCAGGCGAGATAAGGGTGTCGGAACACATCGCAACCACCTTGCTGTTTGTGGTGAGCGGTTTCAATCTAGCTGTTGTTGACGACCAGGCGCGGCTCGGCGGCGCCGAAGCAGCGGCGGATCGAGGCCGCAATGCCCTTGGCGTCCAGGCCCACGGAAGACAGCAGCAGGGCCGGGTCGCCATGCTGGATGAACACGTCGGGCAGGCCGAGCATCAGCAGCGGCTTGACGATCCCGGCCGCGGCCAGCGCTTCGGCCACGGCCGCCCCGGCACCGCCCATCACGCTGCCCTCTTCCACTGTAACCAGCTGGTCGTGCTCGCGTGCGAGCTGCGTCACCAGCTCGACGTCGAGCGGCTTGATAAAGCGCATGTTCGCCACGGTCGCCCCCAGTTCGGCCCCCGCCGCCACGCTGGGCGCAACCATCGGGCCGAACGCCAGGATCGCCAGACCCTTGCCCTGGCGCCTGATCTCGCCCTTGCCGAACGGAACCGTGGAAAGGGCCGGCTCGATCGCCACGCCGGGACCCGCGCCACGCGGATAGCGCACCGCCGCCGGCCCCGGATAGCGGTAGGCGGTGGTGAGCATGCGGCGGCATTCGTTTTCGTCCGAGGCCGCCATCAGCACCATGTTCGGAATGCAGCGCACGAACGCGATGTCGTAATTGCCCGCGTGGGTCGCGCCATCCGCGCCCACCAGCCCGGCACGGTCGAGCGCAAACGTCACGTCCAGGTTCTGCAGCGCCACGTCGTGGATCAACTGGTCGTAGGCGCGCTGCAAAAAGGTGGAATAGATCGCCACCACCGGCTTCATCCCCTCGGTGGCGAGCCCGGCCCCGAAGGTCACCGCATGCTGCTCGGCGATGCCGACGTCGAAATAGCGCTCCGGGAACATCTGCTCGAAGCGCACCAGGCCCGAGCCTTCGCGCATCGCTGGCGTAATACCGACCAGGCGCTCGTCGATCGCCGCCATGTCGCACAGCCAGTTGCCGAATACCTCGGTGTAAGTGGTCTTGGCCACGGCCGGCAGGATGCCTTCGGCCGGATCGAACTTGCCGGTGCCGTGGTACAGGATGGGATCGGCCTCGGCCAGCTTGTAGCCCTGGCCCTTCCTGGTCACCACATGCAGGAACTGCGGGCCCTTGAGCTCGCGCAGGTTCTCCAGCGTCGGGATCAGCGAGTCGAGATCGTGGCCGTCGATCGGGCCGACGTAGTTAAATCCAAACTCCTCGAACATGGTCGCCGGCGGCACCACGAAGCCCTTGGCGTGCTCGGTCAGGCGCCGCGCCAGCGCGCGCACAGGGCCGGGCAGCATCGAATTGCCGACGTCCTTGGCGGCGGCATAAAAGCGCCCGGACATCAAGCGCGCCAGGTAGCGGTTGAGCGCGCCGACCGGCGGCGAGATCGACATGTCGTTGTCGTTCAGGATCACCAGCAGGTTGACGTCCTGCTGCACTCCCGCATTGTTCAACGCTTCGAACGCCATGCCGGCGCTCATCGCGCCGTCGCCGATCACCGCGATCGTGCGCCAGTTTTCGCCCTTGAGCCTGGCCGCCCGGGCCATGCCCAGCGCCGCCGAAATCGAGGTCGACGAGTGCGCCGTGCCGAACGTGTCGTACGGGCTTTCCGAGCGTCGCGGAAAGCCCGAGATGCCCTGCCACTGGCGCAGCGTGTGCATGCGCTCGCGCCGCCCGGTCAGCACCTTGTGGCCGTAGGTCTGGTGTCCCACATCCCAGACCAGCCGGTCGCGCGGCGTATCGAACACGTAATGCAGCGCGATCGTCAGTTCCACCGTGCCCAGGTTCGACGACAAGTGCCCGCCACTGCGCGAGACCGACTCGAGCAGGAACTGGCGCAACTCCTCTGCCAGCAAATTCAACTGCTCCGGCTTGAGCCGGCGAAGTTCGGCCGGATCATTGATTGCCTGTAGTAGTGTCATGTGCGCCCACCTCCGCGCGGATTCGTCCGCGAGTGCGCATCAGCGCCAGCGACTGTTGTATCCGGGCCTTATTTGCAGGCACCTTGATTCGCAACGGATGGCTGACTGCCTCAATTTACAGCATTCTAGAACGATCAAGCCAAGATGGAGAACATGACCCGTCCAAGCGTGCGCGCACCAAGTCCGGCCGGCATGACATCATGCAAACGCCTCGCCGGCACAGGCGATGCGCGAAAAAACCGTCGTTCCCGCGCAGGCGGGAACGACGAAGAACGGTGACAGCGCATAAAAAAAGCTATGTCCCCATTAAGTGTGGAACCGTGCTTAGCTAAGGCGTAGGGTGCGCACCAGTGCGCACGCGGTACAGTTGCACGCCGTTGGCTCCGGTACACACACGTACCGCGTGCGCACAGGTGCGCACCCTACGGCGCGCGTGAGCCCATACTTACCGGTGACATAGCCTAAAAAAAACTCCCCGGCCGTTTCCGGTCCGGGGAGTTTTTTTGTCGGGGTCGCGCGCCTTACTGGTTCTGCAGGAAGGTCTTGAGCTTGTCCGAACGCGAAGGCTGGCGCAGTTTGCTCATGGCCTTGGCTTCGATCTGGCGGATGCGCTCGCGCGTCACGTCGAACTGCTTGCCCACTTCTTCCAGCGTGTGGTCGTTCGACATCTCGACGCCGTAACGCATGCGCAACACCTTCGCTTCGCGCGGGGTCAGCGAGTCCAGCACTTCCTTGATCACGTTGCGCATCGACGCGTGCAGCGCGGCATCCAGCGGCGCCAGCGTCGTGTTGTCCTCGATGAAGTCGCCCAGCTGCGAATCGCCGTCCTCGCCCATCGGCGTTTCCATCGAGATCGGCTCTTTCGCGATCTTCATGATCTCGCGCACCTTCGATTCCGGCATGTCCATCTTCGCTGCCAGCGTCGCCATGTCCGGCTCGCTGCCGGTTTCCTGCATGATCTGGCGCGAGATGCGGTTCATCTTGTTGATCGTCTCGATCATGTGCACCGGCACGCGGATAGTGCGCGCCATGTCCGCGATCGAGCGCGTGATCGCCTGGCGGATCCACCACGTTGCATAGGTCGAGAACTTGTAGCCGCGACGGTATTCGAACTTGTCCACCGCCTTCAGCAGGCCGATGTTGCCCTCCTGGATCAGGTCGAGGAACTGCAGGCCGCGGTTGATGTACTTCTTCGCGATCGAGATCACCAGGCGCAGGTTGGCCACCGTCATTTCGCGCTTGGCGTGGCGGGCGCGCTTTTCGCCGGCCGACATCTGGCGGTTGATCTTGCGCAGGTCGGCCAGCGGCAGCGCCACGCGTGCCTGCAGGTCGATCATGCGCTGCTGCAGCTCCTTGATCGCCGGCAGGTTACGGCTCAGCACTGCGCTGTACGGATACGCGCAGTCCACTTCGCGGTCGCCCCATTCCAGGTCGGTCTCGTTGCCAGGGAAGACCTTGATGAAGTGCGCGCGCGGCATGCCGCAGCGGTTCACGCAGATGTCCAGCACCGCGCGCTCGATCGAGCGCACTTCGTCCATCTGGCCGCGCAGCGTGTCGCACAGCTTCTCGACCACCTTGGCGGTGAAGCGGATGCCCAGCAGTTCGTTCGAGATGATTTCCTGCGCCTTCTCGTAGGCCGGCGAACCGTAGCCGTCGGTCTTGAACGCGTGGCCCATCAGGTCGAACTGCTTTTCGATCACGCCGAACTTGTCGAGCGAACCTTTCTTGAGCTGCGCCAGCTGCTCGGCCGAGTAGCCGGCCGCGCCGCCGCCGGCGTCGCCTTCTTCCCCTTCCTCGACGTCCTCGATGTCATCAATCTCGTCCTCGTCAGCCGCCGCTGCCGGGCTGGCCGGCGCCGCCGAAGCTTCGTCCGGATCGATCAGGCCGTCCACCACGTCGTCGATCTTCATCTCGTCGTTCGCGATCTTGTGCGACAGCGCGATAATCTCGGAGATCGTGGTCGGGCAGGCCGAGATCGCCTGCACCATGTCTTTCAGGCCTTCCTCGATGCGCTTGGCAATCTCGATCTCGCCTTCGCGGGTGAGCAGCGATACCGCGCCCATCTCGCGCATGTACATACGCACCGGGTCGGTGGTGCGGCCGAAGTCGGAATCGACGGTCGAGAGCGCGGTTGCGGCGGCGGCCTCGACCTCGTCCTCGCTGGTCGCCGTGACCACGTTGTCCGACAGCAGCATCATTTCCTCGGCCGGGGCGCGCTCGTAGACCGCGATGCCCATGTCGTTGAAGGTCTGGATGATGCCCTCGATCGCTTCCGGATCGATGATGTTTTCCGGCAGGTGGTCATTGATCTCGGCATGGGTCAGGTAGCCGCGCTCCTTGCCCATGTTGATCAGGCTCTTGAGCTGCTGGCGGCGCTTTTCCAGCTCCGCTTCCGAAAAGCCGGTCTCGCTGCCCAGCACGCCCGGCAGGCCCTTGGCCTTGCGCTCGCGCGCCTTCGACACCGCCTTCAGTTCGGCGCGCTCGACCGCGTTCAGCGCCGCGATCTCATCATTCTCGGGCACGAACTCGCTCGGCTTGCGGCCGCGGCGGCCCGGCACTTTCACGCCCGGCAGCTGGTAGCCCGAGGTATCGATCGAAGCGAGCACGGCGGCATCGGTGGTCTTGCTGACGGCGCCGGCCGCGGTCGCCGCGACAGGCACTTGCGGCTCGATGCGGCGCGCCGCGGTGCGGGTGCGCACCACGCGCGCGACCGGCGCTGCCGCTTCTGCCTGTGCGACCGGTTCCGGCGCCGCCGGCGCCTGCTGCTCTTGCTCTGCTTTCAACGCCGCCAGTTTCGACACACGCTTGCGCACGATTACCGGAGCGGGCGCCACGCTTGTCGGGTTTGCAGCTACAATTTCCTCCGCCGGCGACTCAGCCTGGGGCGCCTGGGCCTCGGTATGAGCCTCACCCGGCGCGGCCTGCTGTACCGGCGCTGCCGGTTCGGCGGCCGTTTCCACCGTCGCCTGCCCAGCCGGTTCGGACTGCTGTTCCGCCTGCGCCTTCAAGGCCGCCAGGCGCGAACCCCTCTTGACCACCGTCACCTTTGCCGCAGCTTCCGTCTCGAGATAGTAGGCGGTCGCAGTTTTCGGCACCGTCAGCGCGGCGGCGCTTTTTGCCGGCGCCTTCTTCGCTGTCAGTGTCAATGTCTTGGCGGTGTTTTTCATAAATAACTCTCCAATCGAGGCGAGTTGCGCGCCTGCGAAGTCAAAAATCCACCTGAGCCGGCGAGTCGGGCTCCGTGGGTTTGGGGGATGACAAGTGGCCCTAGCTAGGGGCAGACTGGCCGGAAATCAAGCGCCGGGGCTCCTGGTCTGGCTCGGCCGCGCATCGAGGCGCAGGCGGCTGGCAGAAATGGGACGGTCTGGCATTGAAATCGCGGTGTGCATGTCGGAACGAAAAAAAGCCCGTCGGATGAAAACGGGCTTGAATCTATTTTTCAAAGGAAGAATAGAGGAGACAGGCCGGATAATACCCCAAAGCAAGTGTTGGCGATAATTCAAATATCCAATACTGGATATAAGCATCGCGCATAGTAGGGGTAATCTCCTGGCTTTCCACCCTTCCGCCCATCTGCGCAGGCGCAAGCCGTACGCAAGGCAAGGGGCGGATCATACACGATTTCTCGGCGCCGCGCCTGCCGTGCCTGCTGGCGAGTTTCGGTCACAACCATGGCAAAACAACATGTCAAGCCTTTACACGCACACGTTGAGCGGGCCGCCATGCTATCCTTCGGGTTCCTGTTCTTACTATGAAGTCAATGAATACCACCAGTTCTGTCGTTGAGTCCGCCGACATTCCCGTCGCCAATCCCGACCAGGCCCCTGCCGAGGCCGCAAACGCTGCGCAAACGCCGGCGCCTGCGGGCACCGTCCAGCCGCTGTCGGCACGCGCGCTGCTCAAGCAATTGCAGCAACAGTATCCGGCCTTCGGCAACTGCCTGCCGCTGGCGATCGGCATCGACAAGCAACTGCTCGCGCGCATGCCGGGCCTGGACCGCAAGACCATGCGCGCCGCCCTGGGCATCCACACCGGCTCGCTGCGCTACCTGCGCGCGATGGAAAAAGCGACCGTGCGCTACGACCTGGACGGCAACCCCGGCGCCGAGGTGACCGACACCCACCGCAAGCACGCCAAGGAAATGCTGCAGCAGCGTTTCAAGAAGGAAGCCGAACGCAAGAAGGCCGAGCGCGAGGCCGCCGCCGCCGAGGAAGCCGCACGCGTGCGCCAGCAAAAGCTGCAGCAGCTGGCATCCAAGTTCTCGCGCAACTGAGCCCGATGCCATCGGCGCCGGCACCGGAGCTGCCGCCCTACGACGGCATCCTGCTGGCCGACGTACGCATCGTCACCACCGAAATCGAGGCGGCCAGCGCGCTGGCCGCCCTTTCCGCGGCCGACGTGCTGGGCTTCGACACCGAATCGAAGCCGACCTTTGCCAAAGGTGAGGTGTCGACCGGGCCGCACCTGGTGCAGCTCGCGACCGACGAACTGGCCTACCTGTTCCAGATCGGCGCCATGCGGCAGGCCGTGCCCGGGCTGGAGGTGCTCAGGACCGTGCTCGAATCGCAGCAGATCTTGAAGGTCGGGTTCGGGCTGTCCGACGACCTCAAGCGGATTCGCGCCAAGCTCGGCATCGAACCGCAAAACGTGCTTGACCTGTCGCGCGCGCTGCGCCGAGGCGAGCGCAACACCGTGGGCGCGAAAGCCGCGGTGGCGCGCTTTTTTGGCCGGCACCTGCAAAAATCCAAACGCATCACCACCACCAACTGGTCGCTGCCAAAGCTGACCGAAAAGCAGATCCTGTACGCGGCTGACGATGCGCATGTGGCGCTGCGCATCTATCGCCATTGGCTCGAGTCACACGGCGTATCGGAGGCGTCGTAGGGTGCGCACCCCGTGCGCACGCGGTACGTGCGTGTGCAGGAGCCAACGGCATTCGAACGTACCGCGTGCGCACAGGTGCGCACCCTACAAAGCTGGTCCTCGGCGCCCCTGAGCACCCTACGAACAATTTCCAACAGAACAAGTTATGATTTCGAGTTGAACTTACTTTCGAAATCATCCATGCCGCTTTTCGTAAAGTTCCACCGTATCGCGTTGTTCGCACTCAGCTGCGCCGCCACCCTGTCCGCCAGCGCCGGCCCACAAGCTGTACCCGATACCCTCGCCCAACGCCTGGTCGCCTGCACCGCGTGCCACGCACGTAAGGATGCGCAGGGCGTCGCCATCAACGACCAGTACTTCCCGCGCATCTCCGGCAAGCCGGCCGGCTACCTGTACAACCAGCTCGTCAATTTCCGCGACGGGAGGCGCCAGTACCCGATGATGAACTACATGGTCAGCCACCTGCCGGATGCCTACCTGCACGAGATCGCGGGTTACTTTGCTGCCGAGCATTTGCCCGCGCCGGCCCCGGCGCCAGCCAGCGTGCCGCAAGCCGTGCTCGATCGCGGCCGCCAGTTGGTCACGCGCGGCGATCCGAGCCTCAAGGTGCCAGCCTGCATTGCCTGCCATGGCGAGAAGCTGACCGGCGTCCTGCCGACGATTCCGGGCCTGGCCGGCCTGCCGCGCGACTACATCAACGCCCAGTTCGGCGCCTGGCGCAATCAGCAGCGCCGCGCCCACGCTCCCGACTGCATGGCGGCAATCTCCGCGCGCCTGAGCCTGGCCGACGTGTCGGCAATCTCGAACTGGATCGCATCCCAGCCGATGCCGGCCGACCCGCGCCCCCTTGACACCATTGCCCGCCCGCTCCCCCTGTCCTGCGGCAGCTTCCCGGACCAGCCATGAAAAAAGCGCTCCTGTACCCGCTCGCGGCCGCTGCCGCCCTCCTGCTCGCCCTGCTGCTGGTTGCCTGGCCACGCGAACAGTTTGTGGCTGCAACCTCGCCGCAGGCATTCGCCATCACGCCCGATAACATCGCGCGCGGCGCCTACCTGGCCCGCGCCGGCGACTGCATGGCCTGCCACACCGAACGCGGCGGCGTCGCCTACGCCGGCGGACGGGCGCTCGACACGCCCTTTGGCCGGGTGTACGCACCGAACATCACGCCGGATCCGGACACCGGCATCGGCCAATGGAATGCGGACGATTTCTGGCGCGCGCTGCACAACGGCAAGTCGCGCGACGGCCGCCTGCTCTACCCTGCCTTCCCCTACCCCAACTACACCCGGGTCACGCGCGAGGACGCCGACGCCCTGTTCGCCTACCTGCGCAGCCTGCCCGCGCACCGGCAGCAAAACCGGCCGCACGCGCTGCGCTTTCCGTACAACCAGCAGGTGATGCTGGCCGGCTGGCGGCTGCTGTACTTCAAGCCGGGCGTGCATGCGCCCGACACGCGGCGCGATGCGGCGTGGAACCGTGGCGCCTACCTGGTCGAGGGGCTCGGCCACTGCAGCGCCTGCCACAGCAGCCGCAACGGGCTGGGCGCGACCGAAGGGCAACTGGCGGGCGGCACGATACCGATGCTCGGCTGGTACGCGCCGCCGCTCACGTCCGGCGCGCCAGCGGGCCTGGACGATTGGGAAAAGGCGCATTTGGTCCAGTTGCTCAAGACCGGTGTGTCGCCGCGCGCGGCCGTGTTCGGGCCGATGGCCGAGGTGGTGTCGCGCAGCCTGCAGCACCTGTCGGACGACGACGTGGCGGCGATGGCGGACTACCTGAAATCATTGCCCGCCGCGCCGGCCGCCCGGCGCCCGGCGCCGCTTGACGACAACACGAAACAGGTCGCCGAGCGCGGACACAAGCTGTACCGCCAGCACTGCGCCGATTGCCACGGTGACGATGGCAAGGGCGCGGCGCCAAGCTACCCGCCGCTGGCCGGCAACCGCGCGCTGGCGATGGACTCGCCGGTGAACGCGATCCGCATGGTGCTCAACGGCGGTTTTCCGCCCGGCACGCAAGGCAATCCGCGGCCGTATGGCATGCCGCCGTATCGGCATCTGATGAATGACGACGAAGTGGCGGCGGTGGTCACCTATCTGCGCACCAGTTGGGGCCACCAGGCCGGCGCTGTGTCGGCGACGCAGGTCAACCGTTACCGGGACGTGCCGGAAGGCTGAGCAGATGATTGCGGACCGTGCGTTGTTTAACGGAATCCGCGCGGTGCGAAGGACTAAGCTTGGCTTTTCTCAGTTGGAACAAGGAGACTGCCATGCCAACAGGAGCCAGCCCCAAACGTGAACGCGAGTACAAGGAACTGGAAAACAAGTTCGAGAAGGAACATCGCTACCCCGGCCGCGAGAAAGAAGTCGCGGCGCGGATCGTGAACAAGCAGCGCGCGCAGCATGGGGAGACCAAGCAGTCCGCGCATCACGGCGCAAGCAAGCAGTCCTCAAAGAAAGGCAACCGATAACGGAGCCGGTCCGATTTGCGGCGGCGCCGCCACAGATCAAAGTTCCGCGTGCGCACAGGTGCGCACCCTACAATGGCTTCGGCAGGTGCCGTAGGGTGCGCACCCGTGCGCACGCGGACATTCGCGCAGTGTTGGCGTTGACTTTTACCGTCCCGCTTGCAGCGAACGCAACCGCTTCACACCATCTCCGCAAACCCGACCCGGTCGGTCGACGCATTGCGCGCATCGTCCACGCTGACCTTGTGCGCCGCCAGCAACGATTCGAGCATCTGATTCATGGTATGGCAACCCGCATCGCGCCCGCTATTCATGTGCGCGCGGATCGCCCCGATATCGCCCGCCTCGAGCATACGCATCACCGCCGGGCTCGGCGTCAGGCACTCGGTGGCCAGGTGGTAGCGGTTACCTTCCAGCGATGGGAGCAGCGCCTGGCACAGCACCCCGCGCAGCGCGTGCGCCAGGGCTTGCGCCTGCGCCTCCGAATTACCAAGCAGGCGCAGCATCTTCTGCAAGCCAAGCTCGGTCGAGCGCGCGTGCAGCGAGGCCAGCACCAGCGGCCCCGACTCGGCCAGCGCCAGCGCCTCCTGCGCGGTCTGGGCGTCGCGGATTTCGCCGATCACGATCACGTCCGGCCGCTCGCGCAGCGCGTCCAGCGCGCCGCGGTAGTAGCTTTCAACGTCGCCGTCCTCGCCCACCTCGCGCTGGGTGATGATCGACATGCGCTGCGGGATCAGGGTCTCGACCGGGTCTTCGATCGTGATGATGTGGCCCGAGCGGTGTTTGTTGATCTCATCGATCATCGACGCGATCGTGGTCGACTTGCCGTGGCAGGTGTCGCCGAGGATCAGCACCAGCCCGCTGGTCAGGCGCGCGAAGTCTTGCTCGTCCGGGTGCAGCCCCAGGTCGGCCAGCGGCAGCGGCTCCTTGGGAAAGCGCCGGATCACGCAACCGAGCCGCTTCTTGCCCTGGAAGCTGAAGCAGTTGGCGCGGATGCGCGCGGTGTGCAGGTCGATCGAACGGTCGAACGCGCGCAGGGCGATGCGCTCGGCCCAGTTCGGCTCGATGACGTCGAAGAATTCTTCCAGTTCTTCCTTGGTGATCGGCGAATCGGTCACCGCCACCAGCCCCTTCGGCTGGCGCAGCATGAGCGGACTGTTCTGGTGGATGATGATGTCCGAGAACACCAGCCGCGAATTGAGCAGGTGCAGGATCTGCTCGACCAGGGTGCCAAACACCGGGTGGTCTTCATTTTCGATGTACGACAGGGTACGGATCTGCGAGGACTGGTGATATTCCATCTGTTCTCTGGCGATGAGCGATTGATGTCAGCATTATAAGACCTGCATCGCCTAAAATTGCATATCCGCAAGATAATTTTTGCTCTGCATCGGCCAGCAGTCCCGGCCCACCGCGCGTGAAGCACGCGTCGAACTCGCGCAAAAAACTACAATACCCTGACGGATGGCGCGAGGGCCAGCCTGAGTGATGCCGGTTCGGCCCGCCAGCCGGGCCAGGAGAAAGGCCATGTGGATTGTTCGGGTTGCGCTGCGCCGGCCGTACACGTTCATCGTGCTTGCGCTGCTGATCGTGTTGGCTGGCACCTTCGCCATCCTGCGCACCGCGACCGATATCTTTCCCGAGATCCGGATCCCGATCGTCAACGTGATCTGGACCTACACCGGCCTGCCGCCGGAAGACATGGCCAACCGCATCGTCTCGTTCTCGGAGCGCGGCGCGCAAACGGTGGTCAATGACGTCGAGCGCACGGAGTCGCAAAACCTGTCCGGCACGGCGCTGGTGAAGTACTACTTCCGGCCCAACGTCAACCTCGACCTCGCCCTGTCGCAGATCACCGGAATCTCGCAGACCCAGCTGCGCTTTACGCCTCCCGGCACCAACCCGCCGATCATCATCACGTATAACGCGTCGAGCGTACCCATCCTCCAGCTCGCGCTGACCAGCGGCGAGCTGTCCGAGGCGCAGATGTTCGACCTTGGGAACACCTTCATCCGCACGGCCCTCTCGACCGTGCAGGGCGCCTCGCTGCCGTTTCCGTACGGCGGCCGCCAGCGCCAGGTCCAGGTCGACCTGGATCCGCCAGCCCTGCGCGCCAGGAACCTGTCGGCGCAGGACGTGGTGGCCGCGATCAATGCGCAGAACCTGATCGTGCCGGCCGGGACCCAGAAAATTGGCGACTTCGAATACAACATCAAGCTCAATTCGAGCCCGCTCCAGATCGAGGAACTGAACAATCTGCCGGTGCGCTCCAGCGGCAACGCCATCACTTTTGTGCGCGACGTGGCGCATGTGCACGACGGATCGGCGCCCCAGACCAACATGGTGCGCGTGAACGGCCAGCGCGCGGTGCTGATGAGCGTGGTCAAGACCGGCACCGCGTCCACCCTCGACGTGGTCGACAGCATCCATCGGCTGCTGCCAGGCATCCGGGCCAGCATGCCGCCGGCGCTGAACATCACCACCACCGGCGACCAGTCGCTGTTCGTGCGCGCCGCGGTGAGCAGCCTGGTGCGCGAGGCGACTATCGCCGCCGCCCTCACCGGGCTCATGATCCTGCTGCTCCTGGCGTCCTGGCGCAGCGCCCTGATCATCACGATCTCGATTCCGCTGTCGGTGCTGGTCTCGCTCATCTGCCTGTCGGCGCTGGGCGAGACCATCAACCTGATGACGCTGGGCGGCCTGGCGCTGGCGGTCGGGGTGCTGGTCGACGACGCGACGGTCGCGATTGAGAACATCAACTGGAACCTGGAACAGGGCAAGGAGGTCGAGCAGGCGATCCTGGACGGCGCGCAGCAGATCGCTGTGCCGGCGCTGGTGGCGACGCTGGCGATCTGCATCGTGTTCGTGCCGATGTTCTTCCTGAAGGGCGTGCCGCGCTTTTTGTTCGTGCCGATGGCCGAAGCCGTGATCTTCGCCATGCTCGCGTCGTACGGGCTGTCGCGCACGCTGGTGCCAACGCTCGCCAAATACTGGCTGCGCGCGCACAAGCCGCAGGAGCAGGCTGCGCCGCGCGGGAACGTGTTCGCGCGGGCTCAAGAGCGCATCGGACACGGCTTCGAATCGCTGCGCGATCGCTATCAGAACACGCTGGGACTGGTGCTGGCGTGGCGCCGGGGCTTCGTGCTTGCCTTTCTCGGCTTTGTGGCGCTCTCGTTCCTGCTGCTGCCCTGGCTCGGGCGCGACTTTTTCCCGTCGGTGGACGCCGGCCAGATCAAGCTGCACCTGCGCGCGCCCACCGGCACCCGGATCGAAGAAACCGCCGCGCTGTGCGACCGGGTCGAGCGAGTGATCCGCCAGGTCATTCCCGCCAACGAACTGGCCAACATGGTCGACAACATCGGCCTGCCGAACAGTGCGATCAACCTCGCCTCCAGTAATTCAGCGCCGGTCGGGCCGGGCGACGCGGACGTCCTGATCTCGCTGAGCGCTGACCACCACAGCACGCACGACTACGAACGCCTGCTGCGCCGCAAACTGAACGAGTCCTTTCCCTCGGTGACCTTCGCCTTCCTGCCGGCCGACATCGTGACCCAGATCCTGAACTTCGGCCTGCCCTCCCCGATCGACGTGCAGGTGGTCGGCTTCGACCAAGAGGCGAACCGCGCGTTCGCGAACCGGCTGTACCAGCAGCTGCGCAAGATACCGGGACTGGCCGACCTGCGCATCCAGCAGGCGCTCGACTACCCCGAGCTGGACGTCGAGGTCAACCGCAGCAAGGCGGCCGAAGTGGGGCTGACCCAGCGCGACGTGGCGACCGACTTGCTGGTCTCGCTGTCCGGCAGCTTCCAGACTTCGCCCAGCTTCTGGGCCGATCCCAAGACCGGCGTGCAGTACAACGTCGCGGTCCAGGCCCCGCAGTATCGGCTGACCACGCTGCAGGACCTGCGCTCGACGCCGATCACCTCCCTTGATCCCGGCTCGGGCACCTCGCAACTGCTGGCCAACCTGTCCACCGTGTCGCGCGGCGTCGGGCCGGCGGTGATCAGCCACTACAACGTCAAGCCGACCATCGACCTCTTCGCCCGGGTCGAGGACAGCGACCTGGGTTCGGTGGCAAACGCGGTGCAGCAGGTGGTCGACCAGTCGCGCAAGGGCCTGCCGCGCGGCAGCGAGCTGGTGGTGCGTGGCCAGGTCGAGACGATGAACGCCTCGTTCACCGGCCTGCAGCTGGGGCTCGCGGCCGCGGTGGTGCTGATCTACCTGCTGATCGTGGTGAACTTCCAGTCCTGGCTCGATCCCTTGATTATCATTACCGTGCTGCCGGCGGCGCTGGCCGGCATCGTCTGGATGCTGTTCGCAACCGGCACGCCGATCAGCGTGCCGGCGCTGACCGGCGCCATCATGTGCATGGGTGTGGCCACCGCCAACAGCATCCTGCTGGTGAGCTTTGCGCGCGAGCGCATGGAGCACGGCATTGACCCCGTCACTGCCGCCCACAGCGCCGGCTACACGCGCTTTCGGCCCGTGCTGATGACGGCGCTGGCGATGATCATCGGGATGTTCCCGCTCGCGCTGGGCCTGGGCGAAGGCGGCGAACAAAACGCGCCGCTCGGCCGCGCCGTCATCGGCGGGCTGCTGTTCGCCACCGTGTCCACGCTGCTGTTCGTCCCCGCCGTGTTCGCCATCATCCACGGCTGGCGCGCCAAGCGCCGCGGCGGCGCGGGAGACGCCCGTGGATAACCCGGCGCAGACGAGTGCAAAGCATGTGCCGAAGGGACTCAAGCGGCTCCTCGCCGCATTGGTGCTGCTGTTTGCCGTGATTGCCGCATGGGGCATCGCGGTCCGGCTGCACGCGCGCGCCGCATTGGAAAAGCGGGCGCAAGAGACCGGCGTGACGCTGGTCGCCGTGACCCGGGTGCGTGCCGGCACCGGCGGCGATAACCTGGTGCTGCCGGGGACCGTGCAGGCGTATGCCGACGCGCCGGTCTATGCGCGCACCACTGGTTATCTCAAACGCTGGTACGTCGACATCGGCGCCAGGGTAAGGGAAGGACAGCTGCTGGCCGAGATCGACACGCCGGAAGTGGACCAGGAGCTGAGGCAGGCGCAGGCAGACCTGGCCACCGCCGAGGCCAACGAGCGCCTGGCCCACACCACCAACGAGCGCTGGCGCAGCCTGCTGGCGACCCAGGCCGTCTCGCGCCAGGACGCCGACGAAAAGGCGGGCGACTTCGCGGCTAAGCACGCGCTCACCGCGTCGGCCAGGGCCAACCTGCTGCGGCTGCGCGACCTGCGCGACTTCCAGCGCGTGGTGGCGCCGTTCGACGGCACGATCACGGCGCGCAGCACCGATATCGGCCACCTCATCACCAGTAATGCGCCGCTGTTCAGCATCGCCGATGCGCGCCGGCTGCGCATCTATGTGCAGGTGCCGCAGCCGTTCGCCCGCAGCATGCAGCCGGGCCTGATGGGCGAAATGCAGTTTGCCGACAAGCCTGGCCGCTGGCCCGCCACCGTGGTGCGCACGGCCGACGCGCTCGACCCGGCCACGCGCACCCTGCAAACCGAGCTACAGGTCGACAATGCGCAGGGTGAACTGCTGCCTGGTTCCTATGCAGATGTCCACTTCAGCCTGCCGGGCGTATCGGGAACACCGCGGATTCCGTCCAGTGCGTTCATTTTTCGCGGGAGCGGACTGTTCGTCGCCACCGTCGGCGCGGACAACCGCGCCAGGCTGCGCCCGATCCAGCCGGGACGCGACTTCGGGACCGAGATCGAGGTAGTAAGCGGGGTCAGTCCGGGCGACGAGATCATCGTCAATCCGCCTGACTCGCTGGTCGACAACCAGCCGGTGCGCATCGCCGGCGGGCAAACGCCGGTCAGCGCGACAGCGCGGCGCTGATCCGGTCGCCGAACAGGGTCAGCGCGACGCCGCCCACCATCACCAGCGCCCCCAGCATGCGCAAGCCCGACACCTTGCGCACGGCCATGCTGACCAGGCCGAAGTTATCGATGGCCATCGACATGAGGAGCTGGCCGGCGATCACCAGCACCACCAAATTGAGCATGCCGATGCGTGGGGCCAGGAAAACCGTACCAAACACGAACGACGCGCCGAGAAAACCACCGCACAGCTTCCAGAACGGCTGGCTGAACGCTGCCGAGACGGCCTCGCCCACACCGCCGCGCGCGGTCGCCACCGCCGCCAGCACCACCGTCCCACACAAAAACGACACCAGCGCCGCACCTACCGAGTTGGCGCCGATCGCCATGGCCAGCTGGCTGTTCACCGCTGCCTGCACCGAAAACGCGACACCCACACAAAACGCCATCAACAACAAAACCAGATTCATTGCACTTTCTTGGCTCGGCAGAACCGAGCTTTCACCCAAAAAAAGTGGAGGATTGTAGTACAAGCAGCACAATGATGCAGGAAGGCAAATGAAACAGGCAGCACCAAACAACCCCGCCAATGCGCATCCTGGCGCGCCATTGCTGCAATTTGTCGCAATTTGGCGGCACTGCCGGGATCGCTTTGGCTAAGATGTTGCTACCAGCACTTGCTGATCCATTCATTTCGTACAGGGGAGAACAACATGAACAATACTTTCACCCAACGACGCCGCAGCCTGCTGCTGGCCGCCTGCGCCGTCGCCCTCGCCGCGCCGGTGCCGCAAGCGCTGGCGTTCTCGTTTTGGGGCGAAAAAGTCCAGGGCAGCGGCCGCGTGATCACGCAAGCGCGCGAGGTCGGCCACTTCCAGGGCCTGTCGCTGGACGTGCCGGGCAATGTCGAGCTGCGCATCGGGAATTCGGAAAGCGTGACCGTCGAGACCGACGACAACCTGCAGCCGCTGGTGGAAACGGTGGTCGAGGACGGCATGCTGAAGATCCGCCCGTCGCGGCGCAACCTGAACCTGAACACGCGCACGCTCAGGATCGTGGTGCAGGCGCGCACGATCGACCGTCTCAACGTGGCCGGTTCGGGCTCGGTCAGTGCGGACGCGCTGCGCGCGCCCAAGTTGGACCTTCACATCGGCGGCTCGGGCAACATCAGTGTCAAGGGCGTGGACACTGACGCGCTGGTGATCAACCTGGGTGGCAGCGGCGCGCTAGTGACCGGCAGCGGCAACGCACGGCAAGTGTCGGTGAAGATTGCCGGATCGGGCAATGTGGACGTGGGCCGGGTGAAGGCGGAAGACGTCAGCGTCAAGGTAGCCGGTTCGGGCGACACCACGGCGTGGGCGACCAAGACGCTGGCGGTGAAAATCGCCGGATCGGGCGACATCAAGTACTACGGCGATCCGGCGCTGAGCAGGTCGGTGGCGGGGTCGGGGGATGTGAAGCGGCTCGGCGACGCGCCGCGGTAAAAGGAAAAACGCAGGCGCCAGCGTACACCGTAGGGTGTGCAGCTTTGCTGCGCACGCGGTCACCGCGTGCTGACCTGCGGTTGCAGCTTCGTTACGCGGCGCTCGCGAACCGTGTGCGCATGCGCTCGGCGATCACGTCTCGGGAGCCTGTCGGCTGAACCGTTGGCGGTGCTCGCAATCCGCGTGCGCAGCAAAGCTGCACACCCTACGGTTCAGTACTACTAGCGCCCCCCCGGCGCAACGTATCCCAGCGGCTTGACCGGCGCCTCGACTTGCACCTCCTGCCGCTTGTGCTGGCGGTCTTCCACCACCAGCGTGAGCGGTACCGTCTCGCCTTCCTTGAGCTGCTGCTTCAGGTCGAACAGCATCACGTGGTAGCCGCCCGGTCCCAGGGTCACGGTCTGCCCGGCAGGCAGGTCGATCGCGTCCACGGCGCGCATCTTCATCGACTGCCCCTGCATCTCCATCTTGTGCAGCTCGGCGTTGCCCGCCACCGGCGAGCGCACGCCCACCACGCGCGCGTCGGTAGGCGAGCGCAACTGCATGAAGGCACCCGAGACCTTTTGGGCCGGCACCGTCGCGCGCACCCAGGGGTCGGTCACCACAACCTGGGCCAGTGCGGCGCTTGAAAACAGCGCGGCCGCAGCCAGCGCAACAATCTTCGTCGGTTTCATGTTTTTGATTATAGCCTCCTACTTGCCGCCCTTGAGGATTTCGCGTTCGATTAATACCGTTTCCGTGCCGTCGGTCAGCCATACCTGGCCGTCCTGGATTGTGCATTGTAGCTGCATTGTGCGCTTGGCCATCTTCTCCAGCTGCTGGCTTGCTTCGGACGGGATGTTCACGATGGTCAGGTTTTTCGCGCGATCGACCTTGCCGGCGAGCTGCTTGAACCAGATGTGGCTGGTGGCGCTGTAGCTGTACACGAACACATGTTCGGAGCGCCCGCAGGCTTTCATGAGGCGCTTGTCGTCCGGCTGGCCGACCTCGATCCAGGTTTGGATCGCGCCGGTCAGGTCCTTCTGCCACAGGGCCGGCTCGTCGACGTCGAACAGGTCCTTGGTGTAGGTCAGCGCCGGGTCGGCGTGCAATGCGAACGCGAGCACGCGGATCATCACGCGCTCGTCGGTTTCCGACGGATGGCGCGCGATCGTCAGCGCGTGTTCCTGGTAGTAGTTGCGGTCCATGTCCGCGATCTGCAGGTCTGCCTTGTAGATGGTTGCCTTGAGGGCCATTGATGCTGCTTTCCTTGGTTACTTGAAGACGACGGTCTTGTCGCCGTTTTGCAGGATGCGGTGCTCGACGAACCACTTGACCGCGCGCGCCAGCACCACGCACTCGACGTCGCGCCCGATGGCGGTCAGTTCCTCGACCTCCATCGCGTGGTCGACCCGTTCGACGTCCTGTTCGATGATCGGCCCTTCGTCCAGGTCGCCGGTCACGAAGTGCGCGGTGGCGCCGATCAGCTTGACGCCGCGCCGGTGCGCCTGTGCGTAGGGACGCGCACCCTTGAAGCTGGGCAGGAACGAGTGGTGGATGTTGATCGCCCTGCCCTTGAGCGCTTCGCACAGCTGTGGCGACAGGATTTGCATGTAGCGCGCCAGCACCACCAGGTCGACCTGGTGGGTGTCGAGCAGCTCCAGCAAGCGCGCCTCCTGGGCCAGCTTGGCTTCTTCGCTTGCGCCGCTGGCCAGCGGCAGGTGGTGGAACGGAATGTTGTAGCTTGCCGCGAGCTGGTAGAAATCCATGTGGTTCGACACGATCGCCGGTATCTCGACCGGCAGCAGGCCACTCTTGTACCGAAACAGCAGGTCGTTCAGGCAGTGGCCGATCTTCGAGACCATGATCAGCACGCGCGGCTTTTTATGCGCGTCGTGCAGCTGGCCCTGCATCCCCGCCTCGCGGCACAGTGCGGCAAAACCGGCGCGCAACACAGCGTCGCCGATCGCCTCGTGTTCGAGCGCGAAATGCACCCGCATGAAGAACATGCCGGTTTCGCTGTCGCCGAACTGCGCCGAATCGATGATGTTGCAGCCGTGTTCGGCCAAAAAGCCGGACACGCGATGGACGATACCGCGCCGGTCCAGGCACGACAGGGTCAGGATGTACTCCGGATACGTCATGGATCACTCAGGTGGTTGGTCGGGCTAGCCGGCTATTGTCGCACGGGATGGCGAAATCATCCATTCATACCAACGGGTCACCGGCTGGCCCGCCCGCCAGGCGGCGCCCCTGCCACTTGACTGAACCTGCGTACCCCGCAAATTCGGCGAACTTGGGGCATCAAACAACGTCCTATCGCAAGCTCTTTCGCGAGCGCAGGCCGCAGAAAGGGGTGTCCAATGAATTTTACCTAGAGGAAAACATGCAAGCCTACCCGAACAACCCTGCCCTGAGGGGGCACCTCGAATCACAGGTCAATTTCCTGTCCGAGCTGACGCAAAAAACTTACGACTCGATGCGCAAGTTGAGCGAACTGAACATGCACCTGGCCCAGCAGATGATCGAAGACTCGATGAACATGGGGCGCTCGATGATGCAGTGCTCCGACCCGTTCCAGATGACCTCGACGGCGATGAACGGGCTGCAGCCGGCGACCGAACACCTGCGCACCTACCAGCAGCAGCTCATGGGCGTGCTGGCGGGCGCGCAGGTGGACTTGACCAGGAGTGCCGAGACCAGCATTTCGGAAGCGAGCCGCAGCGCCAGCGCCATGGCCGACCAGATGGTGCGCAGCGCCTCCGCCTCGGCCACCGCGGCCGAAAACGCCGCCGGCAGCGCCGCGCGCAACGCCGGTTGACAGGGGGCGCCGATGGTCAGACCCGAACGGCGCCGTAGCGCCATGGACGCGCTCGAGCTGCTGCGGACCGAACACGAGAAGGTGCGCGCCCTGTTGCGCCAATTCGAGGAACTGCGCGCCATCGAGGACGAGGACGAACGCAAGGCTGAGCTGGTGGATGAAATCTGTTACGAGCTGACGCTGCACACGATGCTGGAAGAAGAAATCTTTTATCCGGCGCTGCGCGCGGCGCAATTGGATGCCGACATGATGGACGAGGCCGACGTCGAGCATGCGGGCGCGCGCGAGCTGATCAGCCAGCTCGAAGTGATGTACCCGGGCGACGATCACTTCGACGCCACCGTGGTTGTGCTGGGCGAGGAAATCGCCCACCACATCGACAAGGAGGAAGGCGAGATGTTCGCGGCGGCACGTGCCGCGGGCATCGACCTGGCGGCCCTCGCGTTGCTGCTCACGGCGCGCCGCGAGCAGCTGGAGGAAGACCTGTCCTCGCCCGCCTCGATCGAGACGTTCGAACCGCACGGCGGCTCGCGGCGCTCGCCGCGCCCGCCCAACTAGGCGGCGGAACTATTGAAATGGCGGCCTCTCTAACCCACGAGCGCATTAGTGCTGCGCTCGCAGCGTCCAACTTTGACACCATGGGCACACAAGGAGATCGATATGGCGACAGGTAAGGAAAGCGGCAAAGGCGCGGCCGGCGCGGCCGGTCCGGGCGGCCCCGCACAAAAGACTCCGGCCAAGCGCGGCTTCGCTGCGATGGACCAGAACCAGCAGCGCGAGATCGCCAGCAAGGGCGGCCAGGCTGCACACCAAAAAGGAACGGCACACGAATTCGATTCGGAAGAAGCACGCCGTGCGGGACAAAAAGGCGGCGAGGCAGTCAGCCGCAACCGTGCACACATGGCCGACATCGGCCGCAAAGGCGGCGAGAGCCGGCAGTCGGCTCACCGGGCCGCAGCAGCGGCTGCAGCGGCGGCCAAGGGCAGCCGCCAGGGCGGCAAGGAAGAATAAGGCCGTGCTGGCGCCATCATCCGGCATTTTCCCCTGTCACCCAATAAGCAAAACCTTCTACCAGTTCAGCGCGGGCCGGGCGCATGCTCAGGCCCGTTTTTTTGCGCCCAGACTGAAGTAGCCGGCGGGGTGCGCTCAGTCCAACTGGCCATCATGAAAGAAGACGAAATACACCGGCTCCTCCTTGTCGCTCACGATCAGCGCCGTGCAGCCATGTTCGTCGGTGACGCCATCGAACCTGCGGCCATCGTTCAAGTGGGCTACATACCGCACGTTCGGCAGCGGCTCATCCGTCTGCCGATCACGCACGACCAGACGCTCATCGGTGCGCACCGGCGGCAGGGGGATGGTCGATACATCCATGACAGGTCCGTCTTTCCATTCGTCTGGTCCTCATCTGCACCCAGCGAGGGCGTACTGACCTGTTATCTTGGCACAAGAGAATGTGGATGAGGTTGAGAAATAGCAGACACGGTTGCGCTAACAATGTCGCTTTGGCGCGACAACGTCGGGATCAGGGCCTCAAGCCGGCATCGAGCACCGGCACCGCGGCATCGACCAGGCGCCGTACCAGCACGTCGGGATCGCGCTCCACATGCAGCATGGCCGCGTGCTGCGGCCGCACGAAACCTTCCTCTTGCAGGTGGCCCACGAAGGACACCAGGCCCTCGTAAAAGCCGTTCACGTTGAACAGGCCAATCGGCTTGGCATGGATGCCCAGCTGCGACCAGGTCACCATCTCGAACAGCTCCTCGAGCGTGCCCATCCCGCCCGGCATAGCGATGAAGCCTTCGGCCAGGTCCGACATCATCGCCTTACGCTCGTGCATATCCTTGACCACGAACATCCGGGTCAGGCCTTCGTGCCCGACCTCGCGTTCGAGCAGCGCGCGCGGAATCACGCCGGTGGCCTCGCCGCCCAGGCGCAGGACTTCGTCCGCGATCACGCCCATCAGGCCGACCTTGCCGCCGCCGTAGACCAGACCGATGTTATGTTCGACCAGGGCACGCGCCAGCAGGCGCGCGCCTTCTGCGTACAGGGGTTTGGCGCCCAGCGAGGCGCCGCAATAGACTGCGATCGATTTCATGAAATCCTTGGAAAATGACGTTACAGGAACTCGAGGGCGCCGCGCCCTTCGTCGGAGAGCTTTTTCAGGAACTCGCCGGACAGCTTCTCGAACAGCACGCGGGTGTCGCCGCGCAGGTAGGGACCGAGCATCGACAGCACCTGGTAGCAGCCGCGCGCCAGCGCATCGGCGATCGCCTGCTGCTCGCTGTAGCGGCGCGGATTGCGCACGTATTCATACGACAGCCAATAGGTCGCGACCACCACCATGTTGGTGGCCATCGCGCCGATCTGCTGGTCGGTGGCCTCGAGCGACTGCTCGCTGCGCAGGTCCTCGCACAGCTGGCGCGCGACCTTGATCTTGTGGGCGAGGATGGCCTTGAAGTGCAGTTCGAGCTTGCGGTTACGCGACAGCAGGTCGTTCAGGTCGCGGTAGAAAAAGCGGTAGCGCCAGATCAGCTCGAACATCAGGTGCAGGTACAGCCACACGTCTTCCATGTTCGAGCGGCGCCCGGCCGGCACGGTCAGCATGCGTTCGATCTCCGCCTCGAACTGGGCGAACAGCGAATTGACGATGTCGTCCTTGTTGCGGAAGTGGTAGTACAGGTTCCCGGGCGAGATGTTCATCTCTTCCGCGATGACGGTCGTCGTGATGTTCGGCTCGCCGAATTCGTTGAACAGCCGGAGCGACAGTTCAAGGATGCGTTCACGGGTTCGGCGGGGAGCTTTTTGTAGCATGGATGACGGCGGTTATCTGGTCATCCTCAAGCATAACACCAACACTCCTTTGGCGACACCGGCAGGGGCGGCCCGCCAACGCGGCTGGCAGCGTATCGCGCCGCTAAACAGCCGGTCCGGAACCTGAGCGCAGGCGCTGTTGCCGGAACGCCGAGTGCAGCGCAGCGCGCAGCGCGGCGGCGTTCCATGGCTTGGCCAGGTACTGGTCGGCCGCGCCGCTCGCCAATGCCGCCCCGATCGCCCCCTCCTCCTTCTGAGCGGACAGGATGATGCGCCAAATGTGCGGATACTGGCGTCGCACATGCGCGGCCAGCTCGTCCCCGCTCATGCCCGGCATGCACTGGTCGGACAGCATGACCTGCACGTCGTTGCCGGCCAGCCGGGCCAGCGCCTCGTCGCCCGATTGCGCGAGCAGGATACGCCAACCGGTCGACGCCAGCATGTCGGCCAGCAGGTCGAGCATGAAGCGGTCGTCATCGACCACCAGCAGCGTTGGCGCCGGCGGCAGGAACGCCTCGATCTCGGCCACAAAGCTGTCAGGCTCGATCGGCTTGGCGATATAACCGTCAAAGCCTGCGGCCAGCAATGCGGTGGACGCGCTGCCGGGGCCGGGAGCTGCCAGCAGCGGCACGCCGGACAGCGCCGCGCTCGCACGCAGCGGCACGGCCAGGCCAGCGACGGGGACGGGATCGCACACGACCAGGTCCGGCGCCTGCTCGCGCGCCGCCTGCAGCGCGCCGGTCAGGTCGCGTGCGCGGCACACCGCGTGGCCGGCATTGCGCAGCAGCGCCTCCATCTGCGCGGCTTGGTCAGTATCGTCGTCGATGATGAGAATGCGTGCGGCCACTGCGCCCCCCGGGAATCGGCAAACCGCGACTGTATCACGGCCCGGGCTCGGGCTCGCCGGTGCGGGCGAGCGCGCCGATCTCGCCCATCACCTCGGCCAGCACGCCCGGATGGCTGCCGAGCGCCACGTGGCCGACGCCGCCGAATTCGACATTGCGCGCGC
>NZ_SPUM01000019.1 GCF_004614195.1 Massilia horti
ATGCGCCGGGGTGGCACGCTCTGCAATGACCGTTAGGGTGCGCACCTGTGCGCACCCTGTACGGTTGGGCAGAGTTTGCGTCCGGGCTTGCATAAGGTGCGCGAAACGGTGCAGGCGCTGCAGCGTTTCGCGTTACCGGGCGGAAAAATCCGCGTGCGCACAGGTGCGCACCCTACGAAGAACTGAGCTACACGTCGACTCTAGATGTGCAGCGCATGACCGAGCGCGCGCAGCGCCGCTTCCTGCACCGCCTCTCCCAGCGTCGGGTGCGCATGAATCGTGTGCGCCACGTCTTCCAGCTGCGCTCCCATTTCGATCGACTGGGTGAACGCTGCCGCCAGCTCGGACACCCCGCGTCCGACCGCCTGCCAGCCGACGATCAGGTGATTGTCCTTGCGCGCCACCACGCGCACGAACCCGTCCGTGCCTTCGATCGTCATCGCACGCCCGTTGGCTGCGAACGGAAAGCTCGACTGGATGCATTCCAGTCCGTCACGCTCGGCGTCCTGCGGGCTCAGCCCGACCACCACCACCTCCGGGTCGGTGAAGCACACGGCGGGAATCGCCGCCGGCACGAAGTGGCGCCGCTTGCCGGCGATGATCTCGGCCACCATCTCGCCCTGCGCCATGGCCCGGTGCGCCAGCATCGGCTCGCCGGTCAGGTCGCCGATTGCCCACACGTTGCGCATCGAGGTCCGGCACTGGTTGTCGATGCGGACCGCGCGCCCGTTCATGTCCAGCAGCAGGCTTTCGAGCCCGAAGCCTTCGGTACGCGGGCGACGTCCGACCGCCACCAGCACTCGGTCGGCTTCGAGCAATCCCTCGTTGGCCTTGTCGTCGCGGATGCGAACAGCCGTACCCGAGCCGCCGTCCATGCCCTGCACGCTGGTGTGCAGGTGCACTTCGATGCCCAGCCGCTTGAGGTTGGCCGCCACCGGCTTGACCAGTTCCTCGTCATAGGCGGGCAGGATGCGGTCGAGCGCTTCGACCACGGTCACGTGGACGCCGAGTTTGCGGTAGGCGATGCCCAGCTCCAGCCCGATGTAGCCCGCGCCGACCACCAGCAGGCGTTCCGGCAGCGTTGCGGGCGACAGCGCCTCGGTGGCGGAAATCACCGGCCCGCCGAAGGGCATGAACGGCAGTTCGACGGCTTGCGAGCCGGTGGCCAGCAGCAGGTGTTCGCAGCGGATGCGGGTCGGGTCCCGGCCGGCCTCGCGCACCTCGACCATTTTGCCGTCGATGATGTGCGCCCAGCCCTGCACGACCTGCACGCCATTCTTCTTGAGCAGGTTGCCGACGCCGCCGGTCAGGCGCTTGACGATGCCGTCCTTCCACTGCACGGTGCGGGCCAGGTCGATGCCGACCTTGTCGACCCGGATGCCCAGCGGTGAATTGTTGGCGTAGTGGCGCGCCTTGTCGTATTCCTCGGCTGCGTGAATCAGCGCCTTGGACGGGATGCAGCCGATGTTCAGGCACGTCCCGCCCAGCTGCGCGCCTTCGACCAGGATGGTGGGGATGCCGAGCTGGCCGGCGCGGATGGCCGCGACGTAACCGCCGGGGCCACCGCCTATGACAAGCAAGGTGGTTGTGAGTGTATTCATGCGCTTATTCCACGAACAGGGTGGCCGGGGATTCGAGGTAGCCGCGGATCGTCTGCACGAATTCGGCCGCGACCATGCCGTCAATGACCCGGTGGTCGAACGAGGATGACAGGTTCATCATCTTGCGCGCCACCAGGCCGCCATTGCGCACGACGGGCCGGTCGACAATGCGGTTCACGCCGACGATGGCGACCTCCGGATGGTTGATCACCGGGGTGCTGACGATGCCGCCCAGCGGCCCCAGGCTGGTGATCGTGATGGTCGATCCGCTCAGTTCTTCGCGCAGCGCGCGGCCGGAGCGCGCCGCCTCGGCCAGGCGCGCCACCTCGGCCGCGCTCGACCAGGGATCGCGCGCCTCGGCATTGCGTACCACCGGCACCATCAGCCCGGCGTCGGTCTGGGTGGCGATGCCCAGGTGGACCGGGTTGTAGCGCGTGACCACGCCGGCTTCATCGTCAAAGCGCGCGTTCACCTCCGGGAACTTGCGCACCGCGAGCACCACCGCGCGCATCAGCAGCGGCAGCAGCGTCAGGCGGGCACGCTCCTCGCCGTAGCGGGCGTTGAGCTGGCCGCGCAGCGTTTCGAGTTCGGTGACGTCGACTTCCTCCACGTAGGTGAAGTGGGGGATCTGGCGCTTGGCCACCTGCATCTTCTCCGCGATCTTGCGACGCAGGCCGATCAGGGGCACCGCCTGCTCGCCGCGCAGCTCGGCATAGCGGTTGTCGGCGCCGGCGCGCGTGCCAGTCGGGCGGCCAGCCAGGTAATCGTCCAGGTCGGCGTGGGTGATGCGCGCTGGCAGGATGCGGCGCCAGGCGCGCGGGTTCGGGCGCCAGCACCGCCGGCGCGGGCGTGGCCAACGCCTGATTGGCCGACGCTGCGGCTGCAGCGGGAGCGCTCGTGCTGGCAGCAGCGTTGCCCGCGCCTTCCACTTCCAGCCGGATCAGCTCCGCGCCCACCGGCAGCGTCTGGCCGACCGCGCCGCCCAGCGCGAGCACCGTGCCGTGCACCGGCGACGGGATCTCCACCGTGGCCTTGTCGGTCATGACGTCGGCCAGGATCTGGTCTTCCTTCACCGTCTCGCCCGGCTGCACGCGCCACTCGACGATTTCAACTTCCGCGATGCCTTCGCCAATGTCCGGCATCTTGATTACATGCGTGCCCATCGCTTAGGCCTCCATCACTTGTTTGAACGCGGCGCCGACACGGTCGGGCCCCGGGAAGTACGCCCATTCCTGAGCGTGCGGGTAGGGCGTATCCCAGCCGGCCACGCGCTCGATCGGGGCTTCCAGGTGATAGAAGCAGTTTTCCTGCACCAGCGCCGACAGTTCGGCGCCAAAGCCGCTGGTGCGGGTGGCTTCGTGCACGATCACGCAGCGGCCGGTCTTCTTGACCGATTCGACGATCGTCTCAAGATCGAGCGGCCACAGGGTGCGCAGGTCGATGATCTCGGCGTCGATGCCGGTTTCCTGTGCCGCGGCCTCCGACACCCATACCATGGTGCCGTAGGTGAGCACGGTCAGGTCCGAGCCGGGGCGGAACACGGCCGCCTTGTCGAGCGGGACCTTGTAGTAGCCTTCCGGTACCTCGCCCATCGGATGCTTGGACCAGGGCACCACCGGCCGGTCGTGATGGCCGTCGAACGGGCCGTTGTACAGGCGCTTGGGCTCCAGGAAGATCACCGGGTCGTCGTTCTCGATCGATGCGATCAACAGCCCCTTGGCGTCGTACGGGTTGGACGGCATCACCGTGCGCAGGCCGCATACGTGGGTGAAGAACGCTTCCGGACTCTGGCTGTGGGTCTGGCCGCCGTAGATGCCGCCGCCGCAGGGCATGCGGATGGTGAGCGGCGCGGTGAAGTCGCCGGCCGAGCGGTAGCGCAGGCGCGCCGCCTCCGACACGATCTGATCGGTGGCCGGGTAAAAGTAGTCGGCGAACTGGATCTCGACCACCGGGCGCAGGCCGTAGGCGGCCATGCCGACGGCGGTGCCGACGATGCCGCCCTCGGAGATCGGCGCGTCGAACACGCGCGTTTTGCCGTACTTGGCCTGCAGGCCGTCGGTGACGCGGAACACGCCGCCGAAATAACCCACGTCCTGCCCGTAGATCACCACATTGCCGTCTCGTTCCAGCATCACGTCCATCGCCGAGCGCAGCGCCTGGATCATGGTCATTGCCACCGTGGCGGTGGTCTGGTCTTCTCGCTTCACGGTCACACTCCCAGTTGTTGACGTTGGCGGCGCAGGTGTTCGGGCATGTCCTTGTAGACGTCCTCGAACATCGATGCGGCGCTCGGTACCCGGCCGTCGATCAGCGTGCCGTGCTGTTCGGCTTCCTTCTGCGCGGCCATCACCTCGGCTTCGAGTTCGGCCTGCACTGCTTCGTGCTCCTCGTCCGACCACCAGCCCAGGTTGGTCAGGTGGCGGCGCAGGCGCGCGATCGGGTCGCCCAGCGGGAAGTAGTTCCAGTCGTCGGCGGGGCGGTAGCGCGACGGGTCGTCGGAGGTGGAGTGCGGTCCGGCACGGTAGGTGACCCATTCGATCAGCGCCGGGCCGAGGTTGTTGCGGGCGCGCTCGGCGGCCCAGCACGAGGCAGCGTACACCGCCAAAAAGTCGTTGCCGTCCACGCGCAGCGAGGCGATGCCAGCACCGACGCCGCGCGCGGCGAAGGTGACGCTTTCGCCGCCGGCCAGCGCCTGGAAGGTGGAGATCGCCCACTGGTTGTTGACCACGTTGAGGATCACCGGCGCCTGGTACACGTGGGCGAAGGTCAGGGCGGTCGGAAAGTCCGATTCGGCGGTGGCGCCGTCGCCGATCCAGCCCGAGGCGATTTTGGTGTCGCCCTTGATGGCCGACGCCATGGCCCAGCCGACCGCTTGCGGAACCTGGGTCGCGAGGTTGCCGGAGATCGAGAAGAAGCCGCGCTCCTTGGATGAATACATCACCGGCAGCTGGCGGCCCTTGAGCGGGTCGCGCTCGTTGGACAGCAGCTGGCAGATCATCTCCACCAGCGGCATGCCGTGCGCGAGCAGCAGGCTTTGCTGGCGGTAGGTGGGAAAACACATGTCGCCATCGCGCAGCGCCAGGCGGTGCGCGGTGCCGATCGCTTCCTCGCCGAGCGAGGTCATGTAAAACGACAGCTTTTTCTGGCGCTGGGCGATGACCATGCGCGCGTCGAAAATGCGGGTTTTCATCATCGTGCGCAGGCCGAAGCGCAGCGTGTCGCGGTCGAGCTGCGGGTCCCACGGGCCGACGGCGTTGCTGTCCTGGTCCAGCACCCGGATCAGGCTTGACGCCAGATCCATGGTTTCCGGCGACGGCACATCGACCGGCGGCCGGCGTACGGCTCCGGCGGGACTTAATTGAAGGTACGAAAAATCAGTCTTGCATCCCGGGCGGCCGGTGGGCTCCGGAACATGCAGCGACAGAGGTTGGCTCTGGCTCATATTTACACTTCCCCTTGTGAGGTGAGTTTGCGGCAGAGCCATGATAAATCGGGCAAGGCCGCGCGTGAGTGCCTGGCAAATGATTTTTCATGTTGCCCTGCAGCAGAATGACGCCGTGTGGGCGCCATCAGGCTCTACTGTAGCCGTTTTGGCGGGGAGCGTTGCCAGCGCGCGCGCAAAGGTGCGCGCCGCCCGCCGCGCGCCTTGGCTACCATGGGTCCTGAGCTAGAATCGATACGCGGTGACATGGAGCGAGGTTCGGAACAGCGCGGCACTGTAGCAGAGCCGGCGGACGCGGCTGTCGCACCGGGTGGACTGTCCGCGCCCGAAGTGCTGCGCGAAAGCGAAGAGCGGTTCCGCGCGCTGGCCGAGGGGCTGGCGCAGGCGGTGTGGGAAACCGACGCCCTGGGCCGGGTGGTGACCGACTCGCCGAGCTGGCGCGCCTACACCGGCCAGAGCCTGGAGCAATGGCTGGGGTACGGGTGGATCGACGCGACCCACCCGGATGACCGCGCGCACGCGCTCTCTTTGTGGCAGCAGGCGATCGCGGCGCGGCGCGGCTTCAATTCTGAATTCCGCATGCGCAAGGCCGACGGCAGCTGGAGCTGGACCAACGTGCGCGCCGTGCCGCTGTTCGATGCAAGCGGCAACCTCCACAAGTGGCTCGGCATGAGCCTGGACATCGACGACCGGCGCCGCGCGCAGGAGGCGCTGCGCGAACACGCCGCGCGCCAGGAATTCATGCTCGCGCTGTCCGACGCGCTGCGCCCGCTGGCCGATGCCGCCGCCATCGAGCAGGTGGCATGCCGCCTGCTGGCCGAACGCCTCGGCGCCTCGCGCGCTTATTACGCCGAATGCAACATCAAGGAAGGCACCTGTATCGTGCGGCGCGATTATGTGCGCGCCGGCGCGGCCAGCCAGGGCGGCATGTTCCGGCTGGGCGACCTGTGCCCGGTCCCCGCCCGCCTGGCGAACGGGCAGATGCTGGTGATATACGACACGCTCGACGGCTCGATGGTGCCGAGCCGGGCCGGCGCGCGCTGCGCGGCCGCCGGGGTGCGCGCGCAGGCCACGGTGCCGCTGGTGAAGGGCGGCGAACTGGTCGCAACGCTCAGCCTCTCCCAGGATACGCCGCGTAACTGGACCCTGTTCGAACTGTCCCTGCTGCAGGAGACCGCCGAGCGCACCTGGTCCGCGGTGGCGCGTGCGCATGCCGAGGTGGCGCTGCGCGAGAGCGAGGCGCGCTACCGTTCGCTGTTCGAGTCGATGGACCAGGGCTATGCGCTGGGCGAGCTCGTGCGGGACGCACAGGGCGAGGCGGTCGATTACCGGCTGCTTGAGATCAACCCGTCCTGGGGACGCCTGCTCGGCATGTCCGCGGAAGGTGTGGTCGGGCAGACCCGCAATGAGCTGTGGCCAGTGAAGGATGAGCAGGCGGTGCGCATGTATGCGGAAGTGGTGGCATCCGGCCAGCCGCTGCGGCGCGAATATTTTGCACCGGCGCTGGGGCGCTGGTACGACCTGCATGTGCTGCCGCGCGGCGTCGATCGATTCGCGGTACTGTTCGACGACATTTCCGCCCGCAAGCGTAACGAGGCAAAGCTGGCCTTCCTCGCCGACCTGGGCGATGCGGTAAGCGAAGCGGCCAGCGAAAGCGAGGTGGTGGCGGCCGCCGGACAGCGCGTCGGCGCGTTTTTTGGCGTCCAGCACTTCTACTTGATCGAGCTCGACGAGGCAGCCGGCACGGCCGATATCGCGTATTCATGGCAGGCCGAAGGCATGCCGCCATTGCCTGCGCATTTGACGATCGCATTGTTCGAGAGCGAGCAGTTCGCGCGTGCCGTTGCGGTGGGCAAGACGGTCGCGGTGGGCGATGTGCGCGCAAGCGGACATTCGGTAGCCGCCAGCTACGACCAGCTGCGCATCCGCAGCTACGTCAAGGTGCCTTTGTACCGGCAGGGCCGGCGCAGCGTGCTGGCTGTGGTGGCGGCGTCCGAGCCGCGCGACTGGAAAGCCGACGAGATCGAACTGATCCGCGAGTGCGTGCAACGGGTCGGGGCGCGCGTGCAAAAGGCGCGCGCCGAGGCGGCGCTGCGCGAGAGCGAGGCGCGCTTTCGCGCACTGGCCGAGGCATCTCCCGCTTTGATCTGGCAGCTCGGGCCGGATGGTGGCGCCATGTATTTCAACCAGCGCTACCTCGACGTGACCGGCATGAGCGTGAGTGAGTTGCTGGACAACGGCTGGCACCAGGTCATACATCCGGACGATCTGCAGACCTATGCTGCGGCGGCGGACGAGGCGCTGCAGCAGCGTAAGCCGTTCCAGATGCGGGTGCGCTGCAAGGTGCACGACGGCCAATGGCACTGGTTCGAATCCTCGGCCATGCCGTGGTTTTCAGACGACGGCCAGTACCGCGGACTGGTCGGCATATCGATCGACGTGACCGAGGCGGTGCTCGCCGAGGAATCGCTGCGTGAGGCCGACCGCCGCAAGGACGAGTTCCTGGCCACGCTTGCGCACGAGCTGCGCAATCCGTTGGCGCCGATCAGCAACGCGGTGCACCTGCTGCGCCAGCCGGATGGGCGGCGCCGCGCCGACCGCATCGTCGAAATGGTCGGGCGCCAGGTACAGCAGATCGTGCGGCTGGTGGACGACCTGATGGAAGTATCGCGCATCACGCGCGGCAAGATCGAACTGGAGCGCAGGCCGCTGGCGCTGGGCGAGGTGCTGGCGGCCGCGGTCGAAACCAGCCTGCCGGCGATCGAGCAGGCCAGCCACCGGCTCGAGGTGGCGCTGCCGGACGAGCCGCTGGTGGTGGCCGGCGACCGGGTGCGCCTGACCCAGGTGTTCACCAACCTGCTCAACAACGCCGCGCGCTACACCGACCGCGGCGGGCGGATCTGCGTGGGCGCGCGGCGCGAGGAAGGCTGGGCCGTGATCACGGTGCGCGACAACGGAATGGGCATCGCGCCCGAACAGCTGCCGCATGTGTTCGAAATGTTCGTGCAGCTGCACCGTCCCGCCAGCCGCGGACCGGGGGGGCTTGGCATCGGCCTGACCATGGTGCGCAACCTGGTCGAAATGCACGGCGGCCAGGTCGAGGCCAGCAGCGCGGGGCCGGGGCAGGGCAGCGAGTTCAGGGTCAGGCTGCCCTTGCTCGCGCCTGACGCCTTGAGTCCGCCGGCCGACACGCGGCACCAGGCGGGCGCGCCGCTGGCGGGCCGGCGGGTGCTGATCGTGGACGACAACCGGGATGCGGCCGATTCGCTGTCCCTTCTACTGGCCAGCAAAGGCGCCGATGCGAAGGCGGTCTACGACGGCGAGTCCGGGCTGGCGCTGCTGCCGATCCTGCGGCCGCATGTGCTGGTGCTCGACATTGGCATGCCCCGCCTGAATGGCCACGAGGTGGCGCGCCGCGTGCGCGACAGCGGCCGCTTTCCGGGCCTGTGCATTATCGCGCTCACCGGCTGGGGCCAGCAGGCCGACCGCCAGCAGTCGCGCATCAGCGGGTTCGACCACCACCTGACCAAGCCGGTCGACCTGGCCAGCCTGGAGAGGCTGATCGCCGATTGCGGCCAGGACGGGGAGCCGAACCGATCAAGCTCCTGATTCTTTGCCGTCCGCGACCCGCCAGGCGGCGCATGTCGCCTAGAATCCGTCGAGTCTGCGATTGACGGAGCCTTGATTCATGAAGTTTATTCTGCGTTGCCTGGCCTGCCTGCTGGCCGGCTGGATCGTCTCCGGCTGCGCCGCCATCGGCGTTCCCGATTCGGGGATGGTGGCGGACAAGCCGCTGTTTCGCGACCCGGTATTTAACGGCGCCGCCGACCCCGTGGTCGTGTACAACCCGGCGCGCGGCCGCTGGTGGATGTTCTACACCAACCGCCGCGCCAGCGCCGTGGATTTGCCGGGCGTGAGCTGGGTGCACGGCACCCGCATCGGCATCGCCGAATCCGGCGACCAGGGCGCGCACTGGAGCTACGTCGGGACCGCCAACGTCGAGCTCCCGCCCGAGCTGGGCGGGCCTGATGCGACCCACTGGGCGCCGGACATCGTGCGCGGCGGCGACGGCATGTGGCACATGTTCCTCACCGTGGTGCCCGGGATCTTCACCGACTGGAAGCACCCGCGCCATATCGTGCACCTGACCAGCACCGATCTGCGCAACTGGGGCAACGCGAGCATCCTGCCGCTGCCACCCAAGGCGATCGACGCTTCGCTCGCGCGCCTGCCCGATGGCAGCTGGCGGCTCTGGTACAACAACGAGCTGGACCATAAGTACACCTATTTCGCCGACAGCCCCGACCTGCAGCACTGGACCGATCGCGGCCTGGCCGTGGCCCAGCGTGGCGAGGGTCCGAAGGTGTTCCAGTGGCGCGGCAGCTGGTGGATGATCATCGACTTGTGGCAGGGCCTGGGCGTATTCAAGTCGCCCGATGCGCTGACCTGGACGCGTCAGCCAACTGCCTTGCTGGCGGAGCCCGGCTCGGGCATCGATGACCAGGTGATGGGCGGACACCCAGATGTCGTCGTTAGTGGCGAGCGCGCCTTCCTGTTCTATTTCACCCATCCGGGACGGAGGGGGCCGGATGCGAAGAAGGACGGTTTTGAGCAGCGCCGCAGCAGCATCCAGGTCACCGAGTTGCTGCCGGACGGCGAGTGGCTGCGCGTTGATCGCGACGCGCCGACCCATATCCAGCTACGTCCCTGAACCGCATTCGTGCACTCACACGTAGGGTGCGCACCTGTGCGCACGCGGTGCGCATGCATGCAGGAGTCAACGGCATTCAAACGTACAGCGTGCGCACAGGTCCTCGGCGGCCCCGCGCCCCCTACGCCTCCGGTATGCCGCACGCGCCATCTATGCGCCCGTTTTCAATTGGAGAGAACCCATGTTGCGATTCCTCTTGTTCATCCTCGCACTCGCGCTGTCCCGCGCCGCCGGCGCGGCTGATCCCTGGATCACGCAAACCGGCAAGGCTCGCGACTTCGCGCTCGTGTCGCGCACCGCCGCCGCGCCCCTGATGTACGACCAGGCTGACGCCGCGGTGGTAGCACATGCGGTACGCGACCTGGCCGCCGACGTGGAGCGGGTGACCGGGCGCCGTCCCGAAGTGAAGAACAGCCTGCAGCAGGCGCCAGCCACGCCAGTGGTGCTGGTTGGGACCCTTGGTGGCAGCGTGGCCGATGCGCTGGCCAGTTCAGGCAAAATCGACCCGACCGCCTTGCATGGCGCATGGGAGAGCTTCATCATCGCCACCGTCGAAGCGCCGATGCCCGGCGTGCCACGCGCGCTGGCGATCATCGGCAGCGACCCGCGCGGCACCGCTTTCGGCGTGTACGAGCTGTCGCAGGCGATCGGCGTGTCGCCCTGGTACTGGTGGGCCGACGTGGCACCGGCGCGCAAGGACGCGCTGTACGTGGCGGCCGGCACGCGGCGCCTCGGGCCGCCCTCGGTCAAGTACCGCGGCATTTTTCTGAATGACGAAGACTGGGGCATGCAGCCGTGGGCCGCGAAGACTTTCGAGCCGGAGCATGGCGGCATCGGGCCGAAAACCTACACCCGCCTGTTCGAGCTGCTGCTGCGCCTGAAGGCCAACACCCTGTGGCCGGCGATGCACCCTGGTACGCCGCCATTTAACAGCAATCCCGCCAACGCGGCGCTGGCTGGCGAGTACGCGATCGTAATGGGTTCGTCCCATGCCGAGCCCATGCTGCGCAATAACGTGGGGGAGTGGAAGGAGCCGGCGGCGGCCTACAACTACCTCACCAACCGCGACGGCGTGCTCAAATACTGGGACGAGCGCCTTGCCACCAATGGCAGCTACGAGAACTTCTACACCCTGGGCATGCGCGGCATTCACGATTCGCACATGCAGGGGCCGAAGACCGATCCGGAGCGCGTCGGGCTGCTGCAGAAGATTTTCGCCGACCAGCGCGCGCTGCTGGAAAGCCGCGTCAATCCGCAGGTGGAGCAGGTGCCGCAGCTGTTCTGCGCCTACAAGGAGGTGCTCGGTCTGTACCGGCAGGGACTGGAGGTGCCGGACGATGTGACGATCATGTGGCCCGACGATAATTTCGGCTATGTGCGCAACTTCGCCAATGCCCAGGAGCGCAAGCGCGCGGGCGGTTTCGGCGTCTACTATCACCTGTCCTATCTGGGCGCGCCGATGTCCTACCTGTGGCTGTCGACCACGCCGCCGGCGCTGGTGTGGGAAGAGATGAATCGCGCCTACGACGCTGGCGCGCAGCGAATCTGGATTGCGAACGTAGGTGATCTGAAGCCGGCCGAGATCAATACCGAGTTCTTCCTGCAGATGGCGTGGGACATCAAGCGCTGGCGTGCCGACAATCTGCCGCAGTTTTTGACCGAGTGGGCAGGGCGCGAATTCGGCGCCGCGCACGCGAGCGAGATCGCGGACATCATGGCCGGCTACTACCGGCTGAACTACCGTCGCCGCCCCGAGCACCTGCAGTGGTGGCTGCCCAAGGAACAGCCGCGCGCGAGCGGCTGGACGGTGGACGAGGCGGCAGAGCGGCTGGCGCAATTTACGCGGCTGCGCGAGCGGGTGGAGGCGCTTGCGCCGCGTATCGGAGAGGACAAGCGCGACGCGTGGTTCGAGCTGGTGGCCTACCCGGTGACCGCGGCGGCGCTGGCGAACCAGCGCTTTATCGAGGGTGAACGTGGCAACCTGGCCGCCGCGCGCGCAGCCGATGCGCGACTGGACAAGCTGACCGATTACTGGAATACGGATCTCGCCGGCGGCAAGTGGCGCCACATGATGGCGCAGGAACCGGCCGACCGCCAGTGGCCTTCCTTCCGCCTGGCGAAGTGGACGCCGCCAGGCTACGCATCCGAGCCGCCCGCGCCGGCGACGATGCGTTCGACCGTGCTGGCTGCCGATCGGTTTGACGCAAGGCGCGCCGGCGCGTCCGCGCGCTGGCAACTGGTGCCGGGCCTGGGCCACACGGGCGCAGGCGCGATGACGCTGTTCCCCGCTACGGCTGCGCCGGTACACCCCGGGCGGATCGCGCTTGATGCGCCGCGCCTTTCTTACCGCGTCCGCCTCGACGCGGGCGAGGCGAGGGCGGAGGTGCACCTGATCCCGACCTATCCGAACGCTGGGAGTGTGCTGCGCCTGGCCGTGGCACTTGACGACGGTCCGGTGCGCCTGGTGGAACTGGAAGTCAAGGATGGCGGCAAAGAGTGGGCGCAGGGCGTGCTCGACAACGTCAGGACCGTTTCCGCCGCGCTTGGCACGGTCGCTGCGGGCCAGCACACGCTGCATCTGTATGGAGTCGAAAGCGGGGTCGTGGTCGACAAGCTGGTGCTGACGCAGCCGCTCCCCGCCGGGCGGTGATGCCAAATGGCGTGAACATGCGCACCATGTAAGAAGGAGCGTGATCCCATCCGGTCTGAACTTGCGTTCGGACCGGGTCAGCATGCTGACAGGCGACCCGGCGACGAGTCGCCTTTTTATTACGGTCCGAAAAAAACGGCCGTTTGACTGCGCGCCACCGGCATGAACCGGCTCGACCTTTTGCGGTCTGAGCACATATGACCTGTACGGATGCGCAGCGATGAGCAGCCAAACGACCAGTGAAGTCAAGAATGCGCTTTCCCCGGACAGCCTGACGCGCTCGTTCACCTTTTGTACTGGAATCGAGAACAGCGCGCCCATCATCACCTGCCCGGACGGCAAGCCGATGCGGGTCGACCAGATGGCCGAATCAGGCCACTATGAGCGCTGGCGCGAGGACTTCCAACTGGTGCACGACCTGGGCCTGCGCTGCCTGCGCTACGGGCCGCCGTACTACCGCACCCACGTCGCGCCCGGGCGCTACGACTGGTCGTTCGCAGATGAGACGTTTGCCGAGCTGCGCCGCCTTGGCATCCAGCCAATCGCCGACCTGTGCCATTTCAGCCTGCCGGACTGGCTGGGCAACTTCCAGAACACCGACTTTCCGCATTATTTTGCCGAATACGCGGACGCGTTTGCGCGCCGCTATCCCTGGGTGTGGCTGTACACGCCGGTCAACGAAATGCTCATCACGGCCGAGTACTCGGCGCTGCGCGGGTATTGGAACGAGCAGTTGTGCAGCGAGCGCTCGTTCGTCACTGCGCTGTGCAATGCGGTCGAGGCGAATATCCGCGCCAGTGAGGCGATCATGCGGGTATCAAACGCATGGTTCGTGCAAAGTGAGTCGACGCGCTACTACCACCCATACAGCCCGGATTCCGTTTCGAAGACCGCGCACCTGAACGAGCTGCGCTTCCTGTCGCTTGACCTCAATTACAGCCATTCGCCATCCGGACGGATGCTGCAATACCTGCTTGCAAACGGCATGTCGCTGGACCAGTTTGACTTCTTCATGAACCGCAGTATCCGGCCATCTTGCATCATGGGCACGGACTACTACGAAACCAGCGAAATGATCGTCTACCCGGATGGCAGCACCAAGCGGTCCAACGTGCTCGGCTACTACGGGCTGACGCGCCAGTACTTCGAGCGCTTCCGGCTCCCGATCATGCATACGGAAACCAACCAGTACCAGCCACTGAACGCGGCCTATTGGCTGGAGCGCCAATGGGCCAACGTGCTGCGCTTGCGCCAGGAGGGCTACCCGATGATCGGCTTCACCTGGTACAGCCTGACCGACCAGGTTGATTGGGATGTCGACCTGCGGCTGCCGCGCGGTCATGTCAATTCAAGCGGGTTATTCGATCTGGAGCGCAGGATCCGGCGCGTCGGAGTGGAATACCGCCGTATCATCCGCGAATGGGGGCCAGGGTTGGCGGCCAGTTATGTCCGGTTTTGACACCTTTTGCTATCTCCCCGAAACTACTGGTCGCTAATTGGCCAGAATGATGATCGAAGGTGTGTTGACCTAAGGCAACTCAGTTGATAGTATGCAACTCCATCGAATCTTGGTTAAAGAAACCACATGCGTTACGCGTTAGCTATTGCTGCAGCCGCCCTGTGCGCGGGTACTGCCTTTGCGGATGAACCTGCGGCCTGCTATATCGCCAAAGATCCGACAGGGGATTTCGTGTCGAGTAAAGTCCAGCCGGCCGAGGCCGATCCTGGAACGGGTGGGCAGATCAAGAAATTGATGAGGCAGTACTACCGCGAAACCAACAAATGCATCCGGAAGCATATGGAGCGCGAGGGGGGATGGCCAAATGGCGCTGCGATCGAATATGGCCTGCGCATCTCGCCGGAAGGCAAACTGACCCAGGTCTCGGTTGTGGAAGTAAAAAACAACAACGACGCAATGCTAATGGCCTGCATTGGCCGCACCATTTGCGAATGGCAGCTGGAAGCCAAAGCGGATGGCCAGGAACGGCTGGTCAAAGTGCCGGTTTCAATGGCAGAACTTGTGTGGCATCACGAAACCTTCAAACAATAATCGCGCCGCGGGCCGCAAGCTAAATGGCAGGGTACTTGAGGTCGGGGAAGTCCGCTCGCTCATTGTTGCCAACACAAGCTTGTGCGATGCGGTCCAATAGCCGACCCTGGGACTACAGGGTCAGCGAGTAGTGGTAGTAGGCCTCATCGCGTACCCAGCCCTCCGATTCGTACAGCGCCTGCGCCATGCTGTTGGTCTTGCCGGTCGACAGAGAAAGACTCAGTGCGCCGCGTTCGCGCGCGAAGCGGGCGGCGGCTGCCATCAGGCTGCGGGCGATTGTTCCGCGTCGCGCCTCGGGGGCCACGAACAGGTCGTTGAGCACATACACGCGTGCCGCCGAGACCGATGAAAAGGTCGGGTAGAGCTGAACGAAGCCAACCGCCTTGCCCGCGTTATTGAATGCGAGAAAGATGGCCGATTCGCCGTTGGCCAGGCGCTCTCCGATGAAGCGCGCGGCCACGTCAGGGGCGGACGGCTTGCCGTAGAACTGGCGATAGGCGTCGAACAGGGGAGCGATGGCATCCGTGTCGGCTTCCTGCGCTTGGCGAATAATGATCATGTTTTTCCTGAATTAAATAGGTTTGCTTCGGGACTGTACATTGTCAAAATTTCGGCGGCAAGATTTCTGTCCAAAATCTCAAAATGAATGCCGTCATCGAGTCTGCAACGCGGCTCGGCAATGCGCTCGCACGCGCCCTTCATGTAACGGCATGTAACGTCTTGTTTCTCCGCTCAGTCCGTTGATTGTTTGCTCAGTTAGCATATTTCCCTACGGTCACAAAACCTATAATGGTCCGCTGCCAGCCTTGGCCAGCACTTCCGGCTGATCAAGAGCCGCGCAACGCGCAATTGTCTGACTTTTTATGCGGAAACGGCCTTCTCAAGCCGAATTTGTCTTTACGAATATTCAACTATTGTCTAATATTTAGCGTCGATGGCTGGGTCCGGCATTGCCCTGGGGCCCAAATCGCTGAAGCGCTTTTACTTACCCGCGAAGATGGCTCATCCTGAAGACACCCGTGCGATCAGGCACGCACAACCGGCAGGTTTGCTGGCCCGTAAGTTGCTAGTTTCCGCCCTGATCGGCGAAATGCTGTGCTTCGGGCATGGCGCAGTGGCGCAGACGACGGTGAACGTGGTCGGCGAGCGCCCGACCAACCGGATCGACCGCCAGGTCCACGACGTCAAATCCGACACCAGCAGCTCCAACGGCTCCGCGTCCGATGCGCTGAACAACGTGCCTGCGGTCGCCGTCGACCCTGACGGTACGGTGAGCCTGCGCGGTAACACCAACGTGCAGATTCTCGTCGACGGCAAGCCGTCGGCCATGATGCAGGGCGATAACCGCGGCGCGGCGCTGCAGGCGATGCCGGCCGAGGACATCGATTCGATCGAGGTGATTAACAATCCCGGCGCCCAGTTCGGCAATGAGGGCGGCGGCGGCCCGATCCTCAACCTGGTCATGAAGCGCAGCCGCAAGCCGGGCGGGTTCGGCGTGGCCAACGCCAATTACGGTACCGGCGGACGCTTTAACACGGCCACTTCGGGCTCGTACAACAGCGGCCGCTTCGGGTTCCAGGGTGGCGTCAACTTCCGCCGCGACGGGCGCGATTCGGTGGGCGAACTCGAACGCGAGCGGATCGACCCCGCAACCGGCATCGCAACTCGCAGCACGCAGGCCTCCACGTCCACGGGCCTGAACGATTCGGCCGGCCTGAACGGCGGCATCAGCTACAACCTGGGCGACAAGGACACCCTGTCGGCGCAGGCGGCCTACATGAAGCGCTCCAATGACCAGAACGGCATCGACCGCTACCAGGCATTCACCCCGGGCGGCAGCACCACGGCAAGCGACTACATGCGCACCAGCAGGCGCAGTGGCGACAGCGGCAACTACAGCCTGGCCGGCACCTGGGACCACAAGGGCGATGTGCGGGGAGAGACCTTGAAGCTCGACCTGCGGCTTTCGTCCGCAAACATCGATAGCGACAGCGATTTTGCGAACACGTACGCAGTGCGTCCGCAGGGTGCGCGCGACACCAGGAGTAACCAGGTAGGCGGCAACGACACCCGAATCGCCGACTTTACCGGCGACTATGAGCGGCCGCTGGAGGCCGGCGGGCTGCTCAAGGCAGGCTTCAAGGTGGTCGACACCAGGACCGGGATCGACACGCTGTATACCGATTTCGCCCCCGTGACCGGCACCCCGGTGGTCAATCCGCGCCGGACCAACGGCTTTGACCTGGACCAGGGCAACCTGGCCCTGTACGCGTCGTACCAGATGCGGCTGAACGAATACTGGGGCGTGCAGGCAGGCCTGCGCACCGAATACACGCACCTGAACATCAACCAGCTCACCTCGCAGATCGAAGCGACCAACCGCTACTTCAACCATATTCCAAGCGCGTTCGCGACCTATAAGGTATCGGACGACACCAACCTGCGCTTCTCGTACGCGCACCGCCTGCGCCGCGCGAACGCGGGCGAGCTCAATCCGTTCGTGGTGTACCGCGACGAGCTGAACGAATCCTCGGGTAACCCGAAGCTCAAGCCGGCCCAGACCGACTCGTTCGAAGTGGGCCTGGAGACGCGCTTCGGCAATCTCGAATCCAACCTGCGCGGCTACTACCGCGAGGACACGGATACGATCCAGTACCGCAGCACCTTCGTCGGCGACAACGTGCTGCTCACTCGCCCGGAAAACCTGGGCGGCAGCCGGTCGAGCGGCATGGAGTTCACGGTGAGTGGCCGCCTGACGCCGGCCTTCACGGTCAATGCCAGCGGCAACCTGGCGCGCAGCGAGCAGCGCCAGTTCGACACCGGCGGCGCCGACGTGACGCGCACCGCCTCGTCGCTGAGTGGGCGCGTGCGCCTGAACTACCAGCTGTCCCCGGCCAACCAGGTCCAGCTGATGCTGCACGGGCAGGGCAAGACCCTGACCGGCCAGGGCTACCGCGAGCCGACCAGGACCGCGAACCTGAGCGTGCGCCACAGCCTGTCGCCGGCGCTGTCGGTAGTGATGAACATGACCGACATCTTCAATTCGCAGAAGATGGAGACCATCACCGACACCGCCACGCTCAAGGAAACGAACGTGCGCCGCTTCGATGGCCGTATCGTGTATGTTGGCTTGTCGTACCGCTTTGGCGGTGTGAGCGGCGGAGCCATGCAAGACGGCCGGGGCGAAATGCGCTTTGGCCCAGGCCATGGCGGCGCTCCGGGCGGATTCAGCAGCGGCTTTGGCGGTCCGCCGGGCCGATGACGGACCATATTTTTTACCTGACTTTTTTGACGCCCCTGGCATGAAAATCACCAAACTGACGACTTTCCGGATTCCCCCGCGCTGGATGCTGCTCAAGATCGAAACCGACGAAGGTGTGGTCGGCTGGGGCGAGCCCGTGATCGAGGGCCGCGCCCGCACCGTCGAAGCGGCAGTGCACGAATTGGCGGACTACCTGGTTGGCCAGGACCCGTCGCGCATCAACGACCTGTGGCAGGTGATGTACCGCGCCGGCTTCTACCGCGGCGGCCCGATCCTGATGAGCGCGATCGCCGGCATCGACCAGGCGCTGTGGGACATCAAGGGCAAGGTGCTGGGCGTGCCGGTGTACGAGCTGTTGGGTGGCCTGGTGCGCGACAAGATGAAGACCTACAGCTGGGTTGGCGGCGACCGCCCGGCCGACGTCATCGCCGGCATGCGCGCGCTGTGCGCGGCGGGCTTTGACACCTTCAAGCTGAACGGCACCGAGGAGCTGGGCATCATCGACAGCGCGCGCAAGGTCGATCAGGCCATCGAGCGGGTTGCCGGGATTCGCGCTGCGTTCGGCCACGACGTCGAATTCGGCCTGGACTTCCACGGCCGGGTATCGGCGCCGATGGCCAAGGTGCTGCTGCGCGAACTGGAGCCGTACCGCCCGCTGTTCGTCGAGGAGCCCGTTCTGGCCGAGCAGGCCGAATACTATCCGCGGCTGGCGGCCGGCACGCCGATTCCGATCGCCGCGGGCGAGCGCATGTTCTCGCGCTTCGATTTCAAGCGGGTATTCGAGCAGGGCGGCCTGTCGATCGTGCAGCCGGACCTGTCGCACGCGGGTGGCATCAGCGAATGCCTGAAGATCGCCGGCATGGCCGAGGCGTACGACATCGCGCTCGCGCCGCATTGCCCGCTCGGCCCGGTCGCGCTGGCATCCTGCTTGCAAATCGACTTTGTCTCGCACAACGCGGTGCTGCAGGAGCAGAGCATGGGCATCCACTACAACAAGAGTGCCGAACTGCTCGACTACGTCAAGAACCGCGAAGACTTCAAGATCACCGACGGTTACATCAAACCGCTGCCCAAGCCGGGCCTGGGCGTGGAAATCGATGAAGAGCGCGTGGTCGAGGCCAGCCGCAACGCGCCGGACTGGCGCAATCCGTTGTGGCGCCATGAAGATGGCAGCGTAGCCGAATGGTAAACGCGAACGCACGCCTGGTTGGGCTGGACTGGGGCAGCACCAGCCTGCGCGCATTCCTGCTCGGCCCTGGCGGCGTGCTGATCGAGGAACGGTCGGCAAAACAGGGCAGCACCGCGATGAACGGTTCGGCGGCTGCCTACGAGTCCACTTTGGCGCAGATCGCCGGCGACTGGCTGGCGGCCGCGCCCGCGTTGCCAGTGCTGGCTTGCGGCATGGTCGGCAGCAAGCATGGCTGGCGCGAGGCGCCATACGCCGCCTGCCCGGCGGGCGAACAGCAGCTGGCAGGCGGCTTCGTGCGCGTGACTGCGGCCGGGCGCGAGATCGCGATCGTCCCGGGCATGTCGTGCCGCACCGTGGGCTCGGCCCCCGACGTCATGCGTGGCGAAGAAACGCAGATCGTCGGCGCGCTCGCGCAGCGCCCGGACCTGGCTGGAGCCTGCACCTTCGTCCTGCCCGGCACCCATTCGAAATGGGCGCACGTGCGAGAGAACCAAGTGATTGATTTCGCGACCTACATGACTGGCGAACTGTTCGCGGTCCTGCGCGGGCATTCGGTGCTCGGGCGCCTGATGATCGATCAAGACGAGCCGGATGACGATTCCTTTGCCGCCGGCGTGCGTGCCGCCGCCGAACGCACCGCACTGGCGCACCAGCTGTTCGCTGTGCGCACGCTTGGCCTCTTCGATGAACTCAAGCCGGAGGCGTTACCAGATTATCTTTCGGGCCTGCTGATCGGCCATGAGATCACAGCCGGGCTGCGCGAGCGCTACATTGCAGGCGGCGAAGAGCAGCCGCTGGTGCTGGTCGGCGAACCGAAGCTGTGTGCGCTGTATGAGAGCGCGCTGCACATTTTCGGCAGCGGCGTAGAAGCGAGCTTTCCGAATACCGCACCGGCCGGCCTGTGGCGGCTGGCGCTTGAAGCCGGCATCGTGACCGGCACCGAGGAGTCCGGAACATGAGCAATTCTTCCGCCGCTTTTGATGCGGCCTTTTCCAGCCTGCCGCTGGTGGCGATCCTGCGCGGCTTGAAACCAGTAGAAGCAGAAGCCGTCGGCCAGGCGCTGTACGACGAAGGCTTTCGCCTGATCGAGGTTCCCCTCAATTCGCCGGACCCGCTCGAATCGATCGAACGGCTTGCACGCAAGCTGCCGCCTGATGCGGTGGTTGGCGCCGGCACAGTCCTCCTTACTTCCGCAGTGACCCAGGTGAAGGACGCCGGCGGCCAACTGATCGTGATGCCCCATGCTGACGTCGAGGTGATCCGGGCGGCCAAGGCCGCCGGAATGTGGTGCGTGCCGGGCGTGGCCACGCCGACCGAGGCGTTCGCGGCATTGAATGCCGGGGCCGACGCGCTCAAGCTGTTCCCCGCCGAATTGGTGGCGCCGCCGGTGATGAAGGCGATGCGCGCGGTGCTGCCCGCGACCACGCGCCTGCTTCCCGTCGGCGGCATTACGCCCACCACCATGGACGGCTACCGCCGTGCAGGCGCCAATGGTTTCGGGCTTGGCTCGGCGTTGTTCGCGCCTGGCATGAGCCCGCAAATGGTGGCCGGGCATGCACGCGCCTTCGTCACGGCATGGCGTGCAGGATGGAATACCTAGACGCGCTGGCTCATGCGGCCGTGCGTTCACAATAACCACAAGGAGACAACATGACGACGACATCACGCCGCCGCCTGCTGGGCGGTGTCCTCGCGCTGGCATCGCTGGGTGGCTTGCCGGCCTTGGCCGCCGAGCCGGTCAAGATCGGCTTTCTGGTCAAGCAGGCCGAGGAACCGTGGTTCCAGGACGAGTGGCGTTTTGCCGAACAGGCCGCGCGTGAAAAAGGCTTCGCGCTGGTGAAGATCGGGATTCCGAACGGCGAGAAGATGATCGGCGCCATCGACAACCTGGCGGCGCAGAAGGCGCAAGGCTTCCTGATCTGCGCGCCGGACGTCAAACTCGGCAGTGCCGTGCAGCGCGCCGCAAAGCGCACCGGCATGAAAGTGATGTCGGTCGACGACCAGTTGGTGGATGGCGCCGGCAAGCCGATCGCATCGATCCCGCACATGGGCATTTCGGGCTACGAGATCGGCAAGCAGGCCGGCCAGGCGCTGGTCGCGGAAATGAAGGCGCGTAACTGGAACATGGCGGAAGTAGGCGCGTTGCGCGTCGCCTTCGACCAGCTGCCGACCGCGCGCGATCGCACTCAGGGCGCGGTCGATGCGCTCAAGGCAGCGGGCTTCCCGGTCCAGAATATCGTCGACGCGCCGCAGGCCAAGAGCGACACCGAAAACGCGTTCAACGCCGCCAATATCGCGTTCACCAAGCAGGCGCGCTTCAAGCGCTGGATCGCGTTCGGCATGAACGACGAGGCGGTGCTCGGCGCAGTGCGCGCGGCCGAGGGGCGCGGCATGCGTGCCGACGCCATGATCGGCGTTGGCATCGGCGGCAGCAAAACCGCGCAAAACGAGTTCGCCAAACCGGCTGCCACCGGCTTTTTCGGCACGGTGCTGATCAGCCCCAAGCGACACGGCTACGAGAGCTCGGTCATGATGTACGACTGGATCACTAAAAACGTGGCACCGCCTCCGGTTACGCTCACCTCGGGCACCCTCATGACGCGCGCCAATCAGGCGCAGGTGCGTTCGCAGTTCGGGCTGTAAGGCGGGCGATGGCGGGGTATCTCCAGTTTGAAAGCGTCACCAAGCAGTTCCCAGGCGTGAAGGCGCTCGACGGCGTGAGCTTCGAGGCGCACGCAGGCGCGGTACATGGCCTGCTGGGCGAGAACGGTGCCGGCAAGTCGACCCTGTTAAAAATCCTGGGCGGCCAGTACCGCCCGGACGGCGGGCGCCTGCTGGTTGGTGGACGCGAATGCCGCTTCCAGTCCGCAGCCGATGCGATCGAAGCGGGCATTGCGGTCATCCACCAGGAACTGCAGTATGTGCCGGAGTTGACGGTGGCCGAGAACGTGCTGCTTGGTCGCCTGCCGCACCGCTTTGGCCTGGTCGATCACGGCGCCGCGCGGCGCCTGGTGGCCGAACGCCTGGCCGCTATCGGCGTCGACCTAGACCCCGCGGCCAAGCTGTCGTCGCTGTCGATCGCGCAGCGCCAGATGGTCGAAATCTGCAAGGCGATCATGCAGGACGCGCAGGTCATCGCGTTCGACGAACCGACCAGCAGCCTGTCGCAGCGCGAAAGCGAGATCCTGTTCCGCCTGATCGGCGAGCTGCGCGCCGACGGCCGCACCATGATCTACATCTCGCACCGGCTGGAAGAGCTTTACCGGCTTTGCGATGCATGCACGATCTTCCGCGACGGGCGCAAGATCGTGACGCACCCGGTCATGTCCGAGGTGCCGCGTGCACGCCTGATCAGCGACATGGTCGGGCGCGACGTGCATGACATCTACGATTACCGTCCACGCCCGCGCGGCAAGCCGCGCCTTAAGGTGAGTAACCTGCGCGGGGCGACGCTTGAGCATCCGAACAGCTTCGAGGCGCACGCCGGCGAAGTGCTCGGCTTCTTCGGGCTGGTGGGCGCGGGCCGCAGTGAGCTGATGCGCCTGCTGTACGGCGCCGACCGGCGCGCGGCTGGCAGCGTGGTGGAACTGGACGGGCGGCGGCTCGACGGCACCGGTCCGCACGAGGCGATTTCGGCAGGCCTGGTCCTGGCCCCGGAAGACCGCAAGGAGCAGGGCATCCTGCCCGAGGCCTCGGTGGCCGAGAACATCAACATCAGCACCCGCCGCCACAGCTTGCTCGGTGGCCTGTTCATCAGCGCACGGCGCGAGGCCGAGCTGGCCGAACGCTTCATCAAGAAGCTGCGCATCAAGACGCGCGACCGCAACCAGGAAATCCGCCTGCTTTCCGGCGGCAACCAGCAGAAGGCGATTCTCGCACGCTGGCTGGCCGAACCGAACCTCAAGGTGCTTGTGCTGGACGAGCCCACGCGCGGCATCGACGTCGGGGCCAAGAACGAAATCTACCGGATCATCCACGAGGTGGCGGCCACGGGCTGCGCGGTGATCGTGGTCTCGAGCGAACTGCCGGAAGTGCTGGGCATTGCCGACCGCGTGCTGGTCATGCGCGATGGCCGCATCAGCGGCGAGCTGGAACGCGACGAGGCCAGCGAAACGGCTGTGCTGCGCCTGGCGCTGCCCGAATCCACCCAATGAATCACAGGAGAATAATCGCATGACTTCCATGAGTCCCGCCGTACCCGACCTCGCCGCGCGCCGCGCGCGCCGCGAATGGGTTGTCGAGTACAGCATGCCGCTGGCTTACGCGGTGCTGTTCGGCGTGCTTTCGGCGACAGTCGAGAACTTTTTCTCGCCCACTAACATCATCGGCCTGATGCTGTCGGTCGCGCAGATCGGCATGGTCGCCTGCACCATGATGATGTGCCTGGCCTCGCGCGATTTCGACCTGTCGGTCGGTTCGATGATCGCGTTTTCCGGCGTGCTGGGCGCGATCATCCTCGAGCGCACCGACAGCGTGCTGCTGGCGTTCGGCGGCGCGCTCGGCGCCGGGGCGCTGATCGGCGCGGGCAATGGCTTTTTGATCGCCTACCTGCGCGTCAATGCGCTGATTGCGACGCTGGCCACCATGCTGATGGTGCGCGGCCTCGCGTTCATCGTCTCGCACGGACAAGCGGTCGGCATTGCCAACGACGCCTTCATGAGCATTGGCGACGCGCGTCCGGCGGGCGTGCCGCTGCCGGTGATCGTGACTGGCTTGTGCTTCATTGTGTTTGGCGTGCTGCTCAATCATACGATCTTCGGCCGCAACACGCTGGCCATCGGCGGCAACCCCGAAGCGGCGCGCCTGGCCGGCGTGCGCGTCGAGCGTTTGCGTGTGTGGATCTTTTTGCTTCAGGGCGTGGTGACGTCGCTGGCAGGCTTGATCCTGGCTTCGCGGATCACCAGCGGCCAGCCGAATTCCGCGCAGGGCTTTGAACTGGACGTGATCTCGGCCTGTGTGCTGGGCGGCGTGTCGCTCCAGGGCGGCAAGGCGCGCATCTTCGGCGTGTTGATTGGCGTGCTCATCATGGGCACGGTCGAGAACGTGATGAACCTGCTGGATGTGGACGCGTTCTACCAGTACCTGGTGCGCGGAGTGATCCTGCTGGCGGCGGTGCTGCTGGACCAGCTCAAGACGCGCGGCGTGCGGCGCTGATCGAAGCGACGCCGCGTAGGTTCGCACGTACCGCGTGCGCACGGGTGCGCACCCTACGATTGGCTTTGGTAGGCCGTAGGGTGCGCACCAGTGCGCACGCGGTACGTATGAATGGTGTTTGCCCCGCATGTGCCCAATATCGCAAAATCGAACTGAAAGAAACGTATGACCAACCGTTTGGCAGACAAAGTCGCCATCGTGACCGGATCGACGATGGGCATCGGCGCGGCGATCGCGCGCCGCTTCGTGGCGGAGGGCGCGCAGGTGGTGATCAACAGCCACCGCGACGACGACCACGCCGCCGCCATGCGCGCCGAACTGGGCGAGGACCGCAGCCTGTTCGTGCAGGCCGACGTGGCCGACCAGGCCGCAACCCGCCGCCTGGTCGACCTCACCATCGACCGCTTTGGCCAAATCGACGTCCTGGTCAACAACGCCGGCATGAACGTGTTTGCCGATCCGCTCGAACTGTCGCACGACGACTGGCAGCGCTGCATGTCGGTCGATCTCGAAGGCGCCTGGAACGTCACGCGCGCCGCGCTGCCCTCGATGCTTGCGCGCGGTGCCGGTAGCATCATCAACATCGCCTCCGTCCACGGCCACAAGATCATTCCCGGCTGCTTCCCATACCCCGTGGCCAAACACGCGCTGGTAGGTTTGACGCGTTCGCTCGGCATCGAGTACGCCGCTCGCGGCATCCGCGTCAATTCAATTTCGCCGGGGCTGATCATGACCGAGCAGGTCAAGGCTTGGCTCGCCAGCTGCCCCGATCCCGAGGCCGAACGCCAGCGCCAGGCCAACCTGCTGCCGTGCCGCCGCATCGGCGAACCCGACGAGGTGGCATACACGGCGCTGTTCCTGGCCAGCGACGAAGCGCGTTTCATCAATGCGACCGATATCCTGATCGACGGCGGCCGCAGCCAGGTTTATCACGACTGATTTCGATCCACGCGCGCGTCGAAACCTCGGCGTGTCGTGATCGACGATCTGCGAATTCGTCCCTGTTCCGATCATGTTGCTGATTAATTGGTGTGCACGGCTCAAATGTCATCGCCTCGTCACTAGAATAGTCCGTGGCCTCATGAGCTAGCGGCCCGTGGCCCGGCCGACCAACGGAGACGAACGATGAGCAAGGAATTGACCCGCCCGACCGTTATCTGTCGCACTCGCTGCGCGACCGCAGTGGCTGCAGTAGTGTCGATGTTTGCCGCGCACGGCGCGCTGGCGCAGGAAACCGCTCCTGCCGCAACCAGCACGCCGGAAGCGGCGCAGTCCACCAGCCAGGCCGCATCTGGCGACGGCGCACAGCAGCCTGTCGCCGCAGTGGTGTATGTCGCGGGCACCCGCAAGTCGGTCGCGTCGGCGATCGATCGCAAGCTAAGGGCCAGCACCGTATCCGATTCGATCGTGGCCGAGGACATTGGCCAGTTCCCCGACAAGAACGTGGGCGAGGCGCTGTCGCGCGTGACCGGCGTGCAGCTGACGCGCGACTTCGGTGAAGGGTCGCAGGTGGCTATCCGCGGCGTTGAGCCGAACCTGAACCGGATCGAGATCAATGGCATGTCGGTCCTCGGCACCAACGGCACCGCTGGCCGCGGCGCGGAACTGCGCGAACTGGCGTCGGAGCTGATCGGTTCGATCGACGTCTACAAGGGCATTACTGCCGACATGACTGAAGGCGGCGTTGGCGGCACCGTCAGCATCGGGACCCGCAAGCCGCTTGAGTTCAAGAAGCCCACCATCAGCACTACTCTCTCCGGCGAGCAGGCGTCCAGCCGCGGCGGCGTCCAGCCACGCGGGAACCTGTTCATGGCCGACCGCTACCTGGACGGGAAGCTGGGCGTGATGGCCAACATCGTCTACGACAAGGTCTTCACCCGCAACGACTACGCCCGCAACACCTCGTGGCGCTTCCTGCAGGACTGGGACAACTCCCCTGAAAAGACGGTCACCAGCACCGATCCGGCAGTTGCTGCGATCACCAGCAAGGCGGCGTGCGCGACAGCTGCCAACCTGACTTCGGCCCAGCGCACCGCTTGCACGAACCAGTGGAACGATTACTCGCCGGGCATTGCGCGTTACGGCATCTGGACCCGTGACCACAAACGCTCGTCGGCCGAACTGACGGCGCAGTACGAGGTCAGCAAGGACTTCACCGTGTGGGCCAGCTATCAGGCCAACAAGCAGGCCCAGCGTCTGAACGACCGCAACTTCGGTACTGACTTTGCCAACGCAAACCGGCTGGCCGATACCGGCACCGCGCCGGTCTACGGCGCCAACGGCGTGCCCACCACGGCCGGTACCTGCGTCACGCCGAGCGGCACGCCGTCCAGCATGGTGGTGGAGAACCACTACGTGACTTCGTACACTGTGGGCCAGTGCCTGAACGCCGCGGGCCAGGGCGGCCAGGGCGCGTTCAGCACATCGGCGCGCGACTTTGCACTGGACATCGATTCGAAATACGCCTCGACCGGCTTTAACTACAAGCGCGATCGCCTGGAAATCGAGGGCCTGTTCAACACCTCGAAGTCGATGTACGACATTAACACCAACAGCATCGTCCTGACCCAGAACGCGCCGGGTCTGAAGGTATCGCTCGACAAGCAGGGGCTGCCGCACTTTACCTTTCCGGCCGCGTACAGCCCGGACAACCCAAATTCGTACGTGCAGGCGCAGCTTCAGTATCGCCCAGAGGAGACCAAGAACAGGGAAGACCAGGCCAAGCTGGACTTCAAATACCGTCTGACCACGCCATTCTTCACAAAGGTCTGGTTCGGAGCACAGGCCCGCAAGACGACTTCCACGCAGTACAAGGGCGGCGGCTACCTGGCCAGCGGCGGTAACGGCAACGACATCAACGTCATGACCGCGAACGTCAACCAGACCTGGATCTACGACCCGCTGTACACCGGCGGCGCGCAGCGCCCGAACGACACGCAAACCTTCATCAACTCGAACTTTACGACGAAGTACGTGACTGCAGCGCAGATGGCGAGCCTGGTCAGCGCGGCCAGCGGCCGTTCGCCGGGCACCTTCTTCAACGGTTACAAGGGCGTGTCGAACATGCCGGCCAGCTGGATGACGCCGGTCTACGCCGCGGCCGCTCCGAATTTCGACACCTCGCACTTCAACCACGATTACCTGTACAACGCGCCCGGCAGCGATGGCAAGGTGTATCCGCAGATTCCAACTTTCGACGTTGGCGAGCGCATCGCTTCGAGCTACCTGCGCCTCGATTATGCGACCCAGGTCTTCGGTTTTGACCTGGACGGTAACGTCGGCCTGCGCTACACGCGCACCAGTGACAAGGCGGCCGGCCTCTACAAATACCAGGTGCGCACCGAGAAATCGCCCGGTTCGTCGAGTTATACGGACGTCGTCGTCAGCAACTCGGTGGCGACGGTGGAGAATACCTACCACGACTATCTGCCAAGCTTTAACGGCGCACTGTGGTTCACCGATCGCGCCCTGGTGCGCCTGGGTTGGGCCAAAGCCCTGGCACGTCCGCCAATCGACCTGCTCGCGCCAAACGCAACCTGCACCAAAAACAGCGGCCTCCCGCAGTTTGGCGGCAACGGCGTCGACGACTGCAGTGCGGGCAATCCGGACCTGAAGCCATACCGCTCGTCCAACACCGACTTGAGCTTCGAATACTATCCTTCGCAGGACAGCCAGTTGTCGGTCGCATTTTTCAAGAAAGACATCTCGAGCTATGTGATGGACAAGACGCTGGTCAGGAATGTCGACCTGTTCCACAACGGCCAGCTGTTCAACGTGACCCAGCCGATCAACGGCAAAGGCGCGACCACCAAGGGCGTCGAGCTGGCGGCGCGTTCGGCGTTCACCTGGCTGCCGGGCTGGCTGTCCGGCTTTGGCGGCGACGCGAACTACACCCGCATGGGCTACAAGTACGCGCCAGGCACGGAGCGCCTGAACATCCTCGACGGCACGGTGCTGCCGTATCCGGGCATGTCGCGCGATTCGTACAACCTCTCGCTGTGGTATGACCGCGGTCCGATCAATGCCCGCGTTGCGTACAACTGGCGTGACCGCTTTTTCACGGGCGGCAACGACGTCTCGGGCAACCCGGTATTCCAGGAGAAGACCGGTTTCCTGGACGCGAAGATCCAGTGGCGCTACAACGACTACATCACGTTCTCGCTGGAGGGTAAGAACCTGACCAACCAGGCGCAGATCACCGATGCGGGTGACCTGTTCCGCGTGAATGAGCTGGCATGGTCGGGCCGTCGCTACTTCTTCACCGTGCAGCTCAAGAACTAATTTCGTTAACTCCTGCATGTGCCAGCCATCATCAACGGTGGCTGGTATTGTTTTATTCGGGGTCCACATGTCCTTTACCGGCAAGCTTGTCGCAGCAATCGCAGCCGCAATCGTGTTTGCCGCGCCGGCCGCATTTGCCGCCGGCGTCCAATTCCATAACCCGCTGGTGCTGCAACGGGCCGATCCCCAGGTCGCGCTTCATTCGGACGGCTACTACTACTTTACCGCCACTGTTCCCGAATATGACCGGATCGAGGTCCGTCGCGCGCGTTCGCTGGACGAACTGGGCAAGGCCGATGCAAGGGTCGTCTGGCGCAAGCACGAAAAAGGGGAGATGGGTGCGCACATCTGGGCGCCGGAGATGCACTACATCGACGGCAAGTGGTACATCTACTTTACTGCCGGCCGTGCGGAAGCGGTGTGGGAGATCCGCCTGTACGTGCTCGAGAATTCGTCGCCGAATCCGTTGGAAGGTGAATGGATCGAACGCGGCCAACTCAAGACCGGCTGGGAGTCTTTCTCGCTCGACGCAACCACGTTCAGCCATCACGGCCAGCGCTACCTGGTCTGGACCCAGCGCGCGGCCGCCGGCACCAAGGACAAGGGCACCAACATCTACATCGCCAAGATGGATACTCCGCTTTCGATCACAGGGCCGGCTACGCTCTTGACCAGGCCCGAGTACGCGTGGGAAAAAATGAAATACGACGTGACCGAAGCCCCGGCGGTGCTGGTCAAGAATGGCCGTGTATTCCTCACATATTCTGCAAGCGCGACCGATGCTAACTACTGCATGGGCATGCTGACCGCGAGTGGCGATGCCGACCTGCTCGACCCAAGCGCATGGCGCAAGTCGCCCGAGCCGGTGTTCAAGACAAGCGAGGCCAATGGCCAATTCGGCCCGGGACATAACTCGTTCACGACCACGCCCGACGGCAAGACCGATGTGCTGGTCTATCATGCGCGCAACTACCGGGAAATCAAGGGTGATTCGCTGCGTGATCCGAATCGGCACACGCGGGCGCAGGTGATTCGCTGGAAGGCGGATGGCACGCCGGAGTTTGGGGAGCCTGTGGCGGATTAGTTGCGTTTGCCAAGCTGGGAATCGACTCGTATTCCAGACCAGGCTATCAATGTCGCCCGCTCAGGTGCCCAATGGACACGATACATATATTGCGAACGACGCCGTAACGATTGCCCCTATATCGTTACGGCGCGTTGGCGATCAAACCCCTATCGCTATCCAGCTTGCGCTAGCGGAATATAGGCCAGTGTCAGCCCAGGTGCCCAAGACTGCCGTAAATCCATTGCTGGTGATAGTGTTTGCGAGTGGACCGCAAGTTAGTCTCGCGTTGGCGCCACGGTCGATATCGAATGCACAGATCGACATCATGACAAACGGAGGTGCTTGGAACGGAGGATTGAATTGGATGCCTGTGTGGCCTGGTCCCACCCGGCCGGTAACGACTTTTAATCCCATCGGCGTATCAAAACTTGCGAACTGCTGCTGTTGCACGACCTGCTGCCGAACTTCTTCGGACAATTTATTTGTGTCGATACTGGTTGCAGTTGTCATGGCTTTCCTCGATTTGGGAATGATAAATGACGGGGCAATTAAATTGTAGCACTGACAATATTGTCTGCTGCAATGGACTGTTCGCTGGCAGCGCCAGTGGGGGCTAGCTCGCTCCGGGCACGTTTGCCTCCTGCTTGCCTGTCGCGTGACCGGCAAGGCGCCTGCTCAATGCGTTGCTCGCGCAGAACGGCTGCCGGCTCGTCTTCGCTACCTTCGCATTGCAATAGCGCGGCCTACGATGCTGACCTAAGACCGCTCACTATGAAATCGGCGGTACTAGCTAGTGAGCTCAAGATGGGTGATCTACGGACGGCAATTTCGAGTTATCAACACGCATTACAGCGTGGCCAGCGCGTAGCGCTGGCGCGCGTCCTGCGGCGCCGATCCTTCGATCCGGCCTGCATGGCGCAAGTCGCCCGAGCCGGCGTTCAAGACCAGCGAAGCCAATGGCCAATTCGGCCCGGGACATAATTCGTTCACGACCACGCCCGACGGCAAGACCGATGTGCTGGTCTACCACGCGCGCAACTACCGGGAAATCAAGGGTGATTCGCTGCGTGATCCGAATCGGCACACGCGGGCCCAGGTGATTCGCTGGAAGGCGGACGGTACGCCGGAGTTTGGGGAGCCTGTGGCGGATTAATTGCGCTTGCTGATGCGTGCGATCATCCTCGTATAGTTACCAGTAGACACATGCTCGTTCGGTACGTAGGCTACAGAAACTTTAATGGCTGCTGCTCGGCGACCTCGGGCATGCCAGAGCAAACTGGGCCAGCACCCCGCACCAAGCAGGAGGGCGCATGCCGGAAAATGTGGATCTTTCCGTCGAGGAGAGGGCGCTTCGTGACCAGGGAATCCTGGGGCGCAGCGGACCCTATGGCAACGAGCTATACGCCTTCGAGTACGAATTGCTTCCGGCGGAGGCAAAGCAGGTCCTGGAGTTGATTATTCATGGCGGCCCCCTGCTGTATCCTCGGCATGATGGCATCCTGTTCGGCAACCGGTCCGGGGATTTGCCCGGCAGGGCCGAATACCGCGAGTTTACAGTCCCTACGCCGGGCATCGCGACCCGCGGGCGTAGGCGGCTGGTTATTCGCGACAACGGCTTGGTGTTCTTCACTGCATGTCACTACGACCGGGTGCCCGGAAAAGCCGGCTCGGCCCAACATGCGCAAGCCATTGCGTCCGTGGACGAGCGTTGGCGGAACGGGTTCTATTTGGTGACGGGAATCGCACCAGCAATGCGAGCGCATATTGCCTCGGCTATCCAGCGGATTCATAACTCTCGCTTACCCGTCTTGCACCGTGGCACCTAACCCTTCGATCGAGGATCGGTAGCGCGCTGGACAAGCGTCAACCATCGAAAAGAGACTTCAGTACCTTCAGATCTTTTTCGACCCAAGCCGCGTCAGCTTCGAATTTTTCGTCCGTCATCTCAGGTAGTCGGAACAGGGTCAGTAACACTTCCGCGCCATCTGCGTTGGGAATAACCCTCATGGGCATATAGACCACCTGATCGGCGCCTACGTCGACATAATGATCCATCACCCCAAAATCATTACGGGGGGTGAAGCGTATCTTGACGGCGCCTTCAGGCCCGCTGGCTTTCCACCATTCACCTTCTTTTTCCAGAGTACTCTGGGCCAAGCCGGATGCCCATCTAGGGAAAAACTCCGGTTGATAGATCGCTTCATAGAGCGCCTGCCAAGGGTGAAGGATAGAAACGCTGATTGTTCTTGCCTCAAACATAATTTTTGGACTCAATCTTAGCTTGGCCGGTCTATAGGCTTGGCGTGTCAAAATGATATTGCTTCGAAGGTTTGTGATGTAGAATCGGAAACCGGGAGTTGCCCCACGGTCTCGCTAATCTTCCACTAACTCTCGACGTCCGCTTCACGATACTGCATCGAACGCACTGAACGCAACCGAAATGGCAGCGGCCGCACGAAACGTTACGAACAGCAAAACTCTGCACGGCCTTCTGTTTGCGCCTGCGGTGAAGGGTGAAGGCGGCCACGACGACTAGATCGGCAAGCGCTTGGTGCGCGGTGTAAGCGAGTAAGAGGAGAAATTAAATGCGTTTGTTTATTGCAGCACTTTTGACACTCACCGCCGGGTCCACCGCTTTTGCCGGAGTAACCCAGCAACAATGCGAGTCGCTCTCGAAGCCGGTATATGAGAAGTTCCCCGCTGTCCAGACGAGAGATGATGAGGTCACGCTGTCGCCGCAGAAATGCGCCCTCGTGAAGGACCTCATCAAGGTCTACGAGGACTACGTGGCCAAGGCTGACAAGATGAGCTGCCCGTTTGCTTACAACGAGGGCAAGAAAGTCGGGGGTGCGGCTGAGCGCGCCGATATGCTGGCTGGTCTCAGGAAAGTTTATAAGGAAAATTGCCGTTAGAGGAAAAGGGGTCCAAGCCATCGCGTCAACTGACTATTTTCTTGCAATGACTCTTACCGCTACCAAGTCGAATTGGGTGAAAGAAGACCATTGGCGCGAATCGCACCTTGTAGCCGACAATGGACGGCTTATCTGGCACCAGTACATGGAATCTAGCTCATGAATAGCGAGTTCATCACTTCTGTTCCATACCTTCACACGGAACGACTCATGCTTCGTGAATATCGACGGGAGGACTTTGACGTATTCGCAGCGCATATCGCCGACCCTGTAAGCTCGGCCCACTTGGTCCCGGCTGACCGCCATGCTGCATGGCGAATCTTCTGTTCACAAGCAGGACTATGGCTCATACATAGCGCCGGATGGTGGGCTGTCGAGGAAAAGGAGACTGGTCAACTCGTCGGGAATGTTGGCGCGTTCTTTCGCGAGGAGTCCACTGTGATGGAGCTTGGTTGGAATACCTATCGTGCCTTTTGGGGCCAGGGATTCGCGACCGAAGCGGCGGCGGCAGCCTTGAACCATGCGCTCGAGATCCGACGCGAATCAAAAGTTCGGGCTCTCATCGCTTCAGCCAATGAATCATCGCTGCGCGTTGCCAAGCGCCTTGGCCTGACTTATGAAGCGGAAACTGAGATATACGGCAAAGCGGTCGGCATTTATACCCGTGAGCGGGCAGGCTCAGTTGTTTAGGCCTACAGGACTGCACGGCAAGCTGTTTGTCAGGTCCGCAATGGGTTGCGGATTCAACCGGTGCGTGAATCCATTGCCGCGGTGGCCCTAGCAAAGGATCGATCGGAGTACGAACGGGCGATGATGGCCGTCATAGCGCGGATCCACGATACCCACTCAAATCTATGGAGTTCGCTCCAGGTGCGTCCGCCGGTGGGGAAGTGCGAGCTACCCGTCCAGGTTCGCTTCGTGGAAGGGCGTGCGGCGATTAGCGGCTATACGAATGACGAAGCAGGCGCTGTAAGTGGACTGAAACCCGGCGATATCATCGAATCTATCGATGGCGTCCCGGTCACCCAGTTGGTCGATTCCTGGCGGCCTTTCTACGCGGCGTCCAACGAGTCGGCGCGCTTGCGCGACATGAGTCAGGGGATGACCAGTGGTGCATGCGGGCCCGTGCAAGTAAAGGTACGGCAAAGCAGTGGTGTGAGCGAGATTGCCGTTTCCCGGCTGCCGAGGATCGGACCGAGGAAATCGGTAACGCCGACGAAGTGCTGGACGCCGCGATCCATGAGATACAGTGAGAATAAGAAGCAAAGTTCTGAGAGGCGCAATCGGCTAGGAGCGGACTTACCGATACCCCAAAACAGGATAAGTAGGAGACGGTTTGCTTTCGAAAGTATTCGCCACTATCGTCATTGCGTTCGTCGTGATTCTCATCGCCGGCTTATCCGGGTCGTTGAGCGTACCTTAGGTTGGCTACACGGCTTTCGCAGACTGCGCATCCGACACGAACGAGAAGCAGACATACATCAGGCGTTCCTTTCGCTTGCATGCTCGCTCATCTGTTGGCGGTATGTCGAACGGTTTTGTTAGGCGCTCTTAGCCGCGACACAGAAAAAAAAGCCCGCTAAAACCAGCGGGCCGAATTCCTATTTGAGGAGACAGCGAAACTGTTCATGGGACTGCGGCCAGCCAGCGCTGGCGATATTCGAACAAGCCCTGGGGCGCCAGCGGGGCGATCGCAGTATCGCCGGCAGGAGGCGTCGCATCGGGGTAGCGCAGCATCCAGCCGCCGCAGAGGGTGCCGCTGGCATCGTCCGAATACGTGACCGGCTGCTGTGGGCGCAGCGCGGAGAGCATCGGGCCGAACCACGGGTTAGCGGTAAAGCTGCCTTCCACCGCAAGCGGCCCGGCGGCCTGCAGCTCGCTCAGGCAGTAGTCCGTCATCAGCACGCAGTACAGCGTGGCCAGCGCATACCGCTCGCGCGCGTCCTGCGGCACCTGTCCTACGATCCGGCCTGCCGTCCCGGCGAACGGCCCACCGGATTCGGCGAAGCAGGGCAGGGCCAGCGTGCCTTGGGCGATCAGGCGCTCGATGTCCTCTAGCGAGCAGGTTTGCGGATGTTCTCCCGCCAGCGTGCCGAACTCGCGCCCGCCCATAAAGCGCATGCATGCCACCGGCTGCCCGAGGGCGTTGGTGTTGGCCAGCATGTCGGCATCTTCGCGCAGATGTTCGAGCGGCGCACCAAAAGCGGCAGCGATCATCCAGGTGCCAGTGGAGAGCACAGTTCGCGCATCGCCCTTGCCAAGATAGCGCACCAGCGACGCGTTGCTGTCGTGGATGCCGGACAGGACCTGGCAGTGGGCGCGAAGACCGGTCGCCACGGCCACCTCCGGGCGAATCGTCCCGAGCACCGCGGACGGCGGCGCGAGCGGCGGCAGCAGCTTTTCCCAGCCCATGCGCGACACGAGGCTCGAGTACTCCTGGCGCAGCGGATTCCACAGGTCGGTATGACAGCCGAGAGAGGTCGCTTCGCTCGTAGCCACGCCTGAGAGGCGCCATGCCCAGTACTGCGGATACATGAGGATGTGTTTGGTGCGCGCGAAATCCTCGGGGAAGCGCTGCGCGAGCCAGACCAGCTGGCGGCCGAGGTTCAGGCCGATCGGCAGGTCCGGCGAATAGGTTTCCGAGTACGGCGGGCGCAGATCGTCGTAGTCGACGCCGGGCAGCGCCGCCTCGTAGTCGAGCACGGGCAGCACCAGACCGGCATCGTCGACCAGCGCCGCGGTGGCGCCATGGGTCACCGGGACGATGGCGGACACGTCGGCCTGCTGCGCAAACGTGCGGCAAGTCGAGAGCATCCAGTCCCAGATGCCTTCCACGTCGTGATGCGGATATGGCCCGCTGGTCACGATCGTGTTCGGGCGGCGCTGTTCCGCCAGCATGCGCCCTTGTGCATCGATCAGGGCCAGCTTGACGTTGGTCTTGCCGATGTCCAGGACGATCAGTGCGTCGGTGTTCATACGGTTCACTTACGGGTCGCGCGGCCGCGCAGCAGGCGCGGGATCGCGATCGTCACCAGCAGCAGCACGCCGACGGTGATGGTCATGTAGATGCCCGGGATGTTCGCCAGCGCCAGGCCGTAGGTCACCAGGCCCATAGTCAGCACCGCGAGCATCACGCCGCCAATGGTGCCGGCGCCACCGGCGATGGAGACGCCGCCCAGGATCACCATCGTGATCACTTCCAGCTCCCAGCCGGTGGCGATGTTCGGCCGCGTGCTGCCGATGCGCCCGGTCAGCAGGAACGCCGCCACGCCGGCCATGGCGCCGGTGAGCATGAACATGGCCAGACGGTAGCGGTCGACCGCGATGCCGGAGAAGCGGGCGGCGTCCGGGTTATTGCCGATCGCGTAGATACGGCGTCCCCAGGCGGTCGTGTGCAGCAGGACGGCGAACAGCGCCGCAAACACCAGCAGCACCACGAATTCACGCGGCACGATGCCGAAGAAGTAGCCTTGGCCCCAGTACGCCATCAGCGACGGGTAGCCGGTGAAGGCCTTGTCGCCCAGGACCACGCTTGCCAGGCCCCGGTACAGCGACATGGTGCCGATGGTGACCACGATCGAGGGCAGTGCGAATCGCGTGACCAGGAAGCCGTTGAAGAGGCCACAGGCGGTGCCGGTGGCCAGCGCCACGACCGGCAGCGCTTCGGCCGGCATGCCGGCGCCCTTGGCCAGGCCCATGGCGACCGACGACAGGGCCAGCGTGCCGGCCACCGAGATGTCGATCTCGCGGCAGATGATGAGCAGGGCCATCGGCAGCGCGATCAGCGCCTTTTCGCTGAAGTTCGAAGTCCCGTCGAGCAGGTTGTACAGGTCGAAGAAGTTCGGCAGCGCCACGCTGCCGGCCACGAAGATCAGTACCAGCAGCATGGCCAGCAGGCTTTCCCAGCGGCCGAGGATGGTCTTGAGCTTGACCGGCTCGCGGTCAAGGATGGTGTAGCGCGAGGTCTTTGGGGTCTGCATGATCGTGCCGATGTTCATGCGGCGCTCCTGTTGGCTTTCAGTTCACTCTGGTGCAGCGGCAGGATCTGGCGGCTGCGGTTGGCATTGCCGCGTGCGTTGATCAGCACCGCGACGAGGATGACGAAGCCAGTGAGCGCGCTCTGCCAGAACGGCGAGACCTGCAGCACCGGCAGCGCGTTGCTGATCACGGACAGGAACAGCGCGCCCAGCATGGCGCCAAGTACGGAGCCGACGCCGCCGGCGATGCTGACCCCGCCGATCACGCAGGCCGCGATTACGGTCAGCTCGAAGCCGTACGCGATCTCGGTATAGGCCACGGCGTAGCGCGCGACCCACAGGTAGCCGCAGAGGCCGGCCACCATGCCCGACAGGCCATAGGTCCATAGCAGGCGTTTGTTTGTCGCGATGCCGATGTAACCGGCGCAGTGGGGCGCGTTACCGATCGCGAACAGGTCACGGCCAAAACGCGTGTGGCGCGCGATGAAACCCATTGCCAGCATCGTGGCGGCAGCGATCCATACCAGGTGCGGCAGGCCGAACATGGGCGTGAGTGGAAACGCGATGAATTCAGGCGGCATCTGGTGCGCCGACACCCAGGCGCCGTTCGACAGGACGAACACCATGCCGCGGTAGACGCTCATGGTGCCCAGCGTGATCACGATCGGCGGCAGTTCCAGGTAGCCGATCAGCCAGCCGTTGACCAGGCCCAGCGCCAGGCCCACGAGCACCGCCGCCAGCACCACCAGCGGCAGCGGCAGGCCCGGGTTGTGCGATGCCAGCATTGCCGCGACCATGCCCGACAGGGCGAGGTTCGATGAGATCGACAGGTCGATGCCGCGGGTGACGATGACCAGCATCTGCGTCAGGGCCAGCATCACCAGCATTGTGCTGTCGGTGACCAGGTTGGCGAGCGAGGCGCCGGATACGAACACCGGCGCGCGCAGGCCCACCAGTAGCACCAGCGCCACGATCATCAGGGCGAGCAGCGGCTCGCGTTGTTTGAGCAGGTTCACGCTGCCACCTCCGTTGCAAGATCGGTTCCCGACGCGGCCGCGACCACGATTTCGGGCGTGGCGTCCAAGCGTTCGATGACGCGCTTGACGTGCCCCTGGTGCATCACCACGACGCGGTCGGCCAGGCCCAGCACCTCCGGCAGTTCGGACGACACCAGGATCACGGACAGGCCGCGCGTCACCAGCTCGCTGATGAAGCGGTGTACCGCGGCCTTGGAGCCGATGTCGATGCCCTTGGTCGGCTCGTCGAGAATGATCACCTTGGGGTTGGTGGCCAGCCACTTGCCCAGCACGACCTTCTGTTGGTTGCCGCCCGAGAGTTCGTTTACATTCTGGGCGAGGTGGTTGGCCTTCAGTTCCAGCTGCTCGGCGAAGTGGCGCGCAATCGCGGTTTCGACTGCGCGCCGGCGGCGCAGGAAGAAGCCGACCTGGTTCAGGATCGGCAGGGTGATGTTCTGCATGATCGGCAGTGTCAGGTGGGCACCGTGGTGCTGGCGGTCCTCCGGCACGTAGGCGATGCCGTGCGCGATCGCGTCGTTCGGGGAGGCGATCGAGACCTCCTTGCCTTCCATGCGCACCTTGCCGCTCACGTTGGAAGTCATGCCAAAGAGGGCCTGCATCACTTCCGAACGGCCGGCGCCAACCAAACCGTAGAAGCCCAGGATTTCGCCACGGCGAAGCGTGAAGCTGACCTTGTCGAATTCGGTCGGGTGGCAGAAGCTGTCGACTTCGAGCAGCGGCGCGCCGATCTGAACCTCGGCCTTGGGGTAGGCCTGGTGCACGGCGCGGCCGACCATCAGCGACACCAGCTCCGGCTCGGTGATCTCCGACAGCGCGCCTTCGGCCACGAAGTTCCCGTCGCGCAGGACGGTGTAGCGGTCGGCCACTTCGAAAATCTCGTCGAACTTGTGCGAGATGAAAATGACGGCGGTGCCGGCGGCCTTGAGCTGGCCGATGATGCGATACAGTTCGCGGATTTCACGCTGAGACAGCGCAGCGGTTGGCTCGTCCATGATCACCACCCGCGCATCCTGCGACAGGGCGCGTGCGATCTCGACAAAGTGGCGCTGCGCGACCGACAGGTCCTTGACCCGTGCGCGCACCGGCAGCGACACCTCAAGCCGCGCGAACAGCTTTTCGGCCTCGGACTCGATCCTGGCCCAGTCGATACGAGGCGGGAATCCTTTGGTTGGCTGGCGGCCGATGTAGATGTTCTCAGCCACGGAGAGCTCGTCGAACATCACGGTCTCCTGGTGGACCGCGGTGATCCCGGCCTGACTCGCTTCCTGCGGACTGCCGAACGAGACTGCCTTGCCATCGAGCGTGATGGTGCCGGCGTCGGGCTTGTAGATGCCGGTCAGCGTCTTGACGAGCGTGGACTTGCCGGCGCCGTTCTCGCCGATCAGCGCCATGACCTCGCCGGCGCGGATCGTCAGGGCCATTTCGTTGAGCGCGACAATGCCGCTGAAACGTTTGCAGATCCCGGAAAGCTGCAATACCGGGACATCCAGCCCGGCATCGGGCTGGCACAGGGGAGGGCTTGACACTTGTGTGACTGGCATACGGTTACGCGAACAGAAAGTGGTAGCGTCCGCCGTGGGGACGAGCACCCGCCGTCCCCGCTACCTGGCGGGAACGACGCGCTGCTGTCAACGGCGGCGGTAAAGCGTCAGAACATCTTGGCGAACTGCTCGACGTTTTCGGCGTTGTAGGTGAACGGCGGACCGAGCGCTGCTTCGCCGGTGCCGTCGATGTTCACGCTGCCCAGGCGGCCGACCTTGACGCTGCCGTTCGGCTTGGCGTCGGGCGCGCCCTTGACGAATTCGTTGGCGGCGTAGGTCGCGGCGTAGCCCAGGTCGATCGGGTTCCAGATCGCGAACTCCTTCACCGCGCCGCTCTTGACGTGGCCGGCCATTTCCGACGGCAGGCCCAGGCCCGTGACGAACACCTTGCCGACCAGCTTTTCATCCACCACTGCCTTGCTGGCGGCGACGATGCCCACCGTGGTCGGGGCGATGATCGCCTTCAGGTTCGGGTGGCTGCGCAAGAGGCCAATGGCCTCGCGGTAGCTCTTGTCGGACTGGTCGTCGCCGTACACGGTGGCCACCAGCTTCAGGTTTGCGTATTCGGGCTTTTCCAGCACCTTCTTCATCACGCCGATCCAGATGTTCTGGTTGGTCGCTTGCGCGGATGCCGACAGGATTGCGATCTCGCCTTCGCCGCCGATGGCCTTGGCCGCCATCTGGATCTGCTTTTCGCCGATCAGGTCGGCGTTCGACGGAGACAGCTGCATCAGGCGGCCTTCTGGCGCCAGGCCGCTGTCGAACGAGATCACCTTGATGCCGCGCTGGATGGCCTTGGTGGTGATCGGCACCAGTGCGTTCGGGTCATTGGCCGAGATGACGATCGCGTCGACCTTCTGGCTGATCAGCGAATTGATGATCTCGATCTGGCCTTCGGCGCTGGGCGTGGTGGGGCCGGTGTAGATCACCTCGACGTTACCCAGTTCCTTGGCCGCTTCGTCGGCGCCCTGGTGGGCCGCGTCGAAGAAGCCGTTACCCAGGTTCTTCACGACCATGGCGATGCGGGTCTTGTCGCTCTTCTTTTCACAGGCGGACAGGCACGCCAGCATGCCGATGGCCACGACCGCGAGCAGGAGTTTATTGAGTTTCAATGCGATGTCTCCGTCTGAAGAATGGCCGCGGACTGCAGGTCATAGGCCGGGTTGAAGTGGGGGGCGCACAGGTCGGGCGCGATCTCGTCAGGCGGAACCGTCACCACCTTGACGCCGTACTGCTCGAGCAGTTGCACCGCGCTGTCGGAGGCGTCGGTATCGGTGATCACGTAGGACACGCGATCCAGCCCGCACAGGATCAGGCCGGCCTTCTTGGCGAATTTGGAGCTGTCGGCCAGCACCACCAGTTCCTCGGCCTGGCTGATCAAGCGCTTTTCGGCCTGGATCAGCAGCGGGTCGGCTTCCATCAGTCCCAGCAGCGACAGGCCGTAGACGCTCATGAACATCTTGCCGGCGTAGTGGTGCTGGGTAATGTCGTTGTCGAACGGGGAAAGGATCACGTTCTGCTCACGGTAGACCTTGCCACCGGGGACGATGATCTCGTTTTCGCTCGTCACCAGCAGGCGCTCGGCCATCAGGAACGAGTTGGTCAGGATCTTCAGGTGCTTGTTGGCCAGGAACTCGGCCATCATGAACGTGGTCGTGCCGCCGTTGATGATGATGGTTTCGCCGTCCTGGCACATGGAAGCGGCCTGGCGTGCGATCGCGCGCTTGCGCGCCGCGAAGCATTGAATGTTGTTCTGGAAAGTTTCGCTCGACAGTGCGAACTGGCGTTTTTTCGGCAGCAGGTTTTCCGCTCCGCCGCGGGTGCGCGTAAGCAGGTTACGCGCGGCCAGCCAACTGATATCGCGTCGCACCGTCGCCGGGGACGCGCTGAGCCATTCGACAAGCTGTTGTACTGTCGCTGCCTGATGTTCGGCGAGCAGCTTCAGCAAACGTTTGCGGCGTTTGTGATTCACCATTTGTCTCCTCCGATTGTGCCGTCTGTATTTACGCGGCTTTCACAATAGTCAATCCAACGATGGCCGCTTTTGTGTTGGGGAAAGATTAATCAGTTCAGGCCGTATGGTCAATCAGCAATCGATCAGATCGTTGATTGTTTCTCGAATCTGCAACGGAGAGTTGCTCAAATTGATCAAGCGGATGATTAATTCTGTCTTGGTCATTAAGTTGATTGTTTCTGTGTTGACACTGATTGCTTCGCTGATTTCTACTTGGCTCGGTTGCCAGTGCGATGCTTTTGTCGTGGATGGCAAGGATGGAATTCGCAACGCATAGACCGCCGCATCGCTTGAATGGCGGCACAACTCACACGGAGACTTTTTTGATGAGCGCAATGAGTGAAACAAAGCAGAAGGAACCGATTACGTCGCGCTGGGACGATCAGGTTGCCGCAAGCCTGAGCGAACCGGAGCTGTTACTGTACCGGTCCAACCTGCTGGGCTCTGACCTGCGCATTACTAACTTCGGCGGGGGCAATACTTCCGCCAAGATCATGATGACCGATCCGCTGTCGGGCGGACAAACCGAGGTGCTGTGGGTCAAGGGCTCGGGCGGCGACCTGGGCAGCATCAAGCTGGACGGCTTCTCGACCCTCTACATGGACAAGCTGCAGGCGCTCAAGAACCGCTACCGCGGCCTCGAGCACGAAGACGAGATGGTCGGCTACCTGCCGCACTGCACCTTTAACCTGAACCCGCGCGCGGCCTCGATCGACACCCCGCTGCACGCCTACATCAACCGCAAGCATGTTGACCACATGCACCCGGACTCGGTGATCGCGATTGCTGCCTGCAAGAACAGCAAGACGCTGACCGAAAAGATCTTCGAAGGCGAACTGGGCTGGCTGCCGTGGCAGCGCCCGGGCTACGACCTGGGCCTGAAGCTGGAAAAACTGTCGCAGGAACAACCGCATCTGAAGGGCATCGTGCTCGAAGGTCACGGCCTGTTCACCTGGGGCGACACGGCCAAGGATTGCTACGAGACCACCCTGGCCATCATCAAGCGGGCCGAAGACTGGCTGGCAGCCAACATCCAGCAGCCGGTGTTTGGCGGCCAGAAATACCAGGCACTGCCGGCCGCCGAGCGTTCGGTCCTGGCTGCTCGCCTGATGCCTCTGCTGCGCGGCAAGATCAGCAAGGACGAGTTCAAGCTCGGCCATTTCGACGACAGCGATGCAGTGCTGCAGTTCGTTTGCAGCGCCGACCTGGCTCCGCTGGCCGCGCTCGGCACTTCCTGCCCGGACCACTTCCTGCGCACCAAAATCCGTCCGCTGGTCCTCGATTTCGATCCGACGGCCCCGAACTTTGATCGCCTGGTGAGCAGCCTTGATCAGGCGCTGGACGCGTACCGCGCCGACTACACCGCGTACTACGAGCGCTGCAAGCGCGCAACGAGCCCGAAGGTTCGTGACGCCAACCCGATCATCTACCTGATCCCGGGCGTGGGCATGCTGTCGTTCGCCAAGGACAAGGCTACCGCCCGCATCGCCGGCGAGTTCTACGTCAATGCGATCAACGTGATGCGCGGCGCCAACGGCGTCGACAGCTATGTCGGCCTGCCGGAGCAGGAAGCCTTCGACATCGAATACTGGCTGCTCGAAGAAGCCAAGCTGCAGCGCATGCCCAAGCCGAAGAGCCTGGCTGGCCGCATCGCGCTGGTCACCGGCGGCGCCGGCGGCATCGGCCAGGCGGTGGCACGCCAGCTGCTGCAGGAAGGCGCTTGCGTGATGCTGACCGATATCGACACCGAGGCGCTGGGCCAGGCGCACCAGGACCTGGTCAAGGTAGCCGGCAAGGACAGCATCGCCACCGTGCGCGGCAACATCACCTCGGAAGAGGACGTCGCTTCGGTTCTCGCGGCCACCGCGCTGCGCTTTGGCGGCGTGGACCTGCTGGTGTCCAACGCCGGCATCGCCTCCGCCGCGCCGCTGGACGAAACCACGCTGGAAATCTGGAAGCGCAACCAGGACATTCTGGTCACCGGCTACTTCCTGGTCAGCCGCGGTGCGTTCCAGGTGATGAAGCAGCAGCAACTGGGCGGCAGCATGGTGTTCGTCGCGTCCAAGAACGGTTTGGTGGCATCGGCCGGCGCGTCCGCCTACTGCACCGCCAAGGCGGCTGAAATCCACCTGGCACGCTGCATCGCGCTGGAAGGCGCCGAGCACGGCATTCGCGTAAACGTCGTCAACCCGGACGCAGTGATCCGCGGTTCCCGCATCTGGGACGGCAAGTGGAAGGAAGAACGTGCCGCATCGAACAAGATCGGCACCGACGACGTGGAGGAGTTCTACCGCAAGCGCAGCATGCTCAAGCGCAGTGTTCTGCCGGAAGACATCGCGGAAGCCGTCTACTTCCTGTGCAGCGACAAGTCGGCCAAGAGCACCGGCAACGTCCTGAACGTGGATGCAGGCAACGCCGCGGCGTTCACTCGTTAAAATAAGGCAACAAAGAAAGCGGCGGGCCCCAGCCGGGGTACCGCCACGGATGCACAAGGAGACATCATGAGTACAGTGATTGACGCCGGCCAGGTGGCCGAACACAACGCCAAGCTGCAAGCGCAACTGCAGGCCGACTACGACGCGCTCGGCGGCATGCTGGCGCGCCGTGGCCAGGACATCGAAGAGCTCACTTCGCTTGCCCAGGGCTTCGCGGTCGCGGTGCCGAGCTGGGGCGTGGGCACTGGCGGCACGCGCTTTGCGCGCTTCCCGGGTCGCGGCGAACCGCGCAACGTGTTCGAAAAGCTGGACGACTGCGGCGTGATCAATCAACTGACGCGCGCCACCCCGAGCGTATCGCTGCACTTCCCGTGGGATAAGCCGACCGACGCCAAAGAGCTGCGCGACAAGGCCGCGAGCCTGGGCCTCTTCTTTGACGCCGTCAACTCCAACACATTCCAGGACCAGGTTGGCCAGGAACAGACCTACAAATACGGCAGCCTGACCGCCGGCAGCGCCGAGGTGCGCGCCCAGGCCGTCGCACACAACATCGAATGCATCGAGCTGGGCAAGACCCTCGGCTCGCGGGCGCTGACCGTGTGGGTCGGCGACGGCGCCAACTTCCCAGGCCAGCACAACCTGCGCGGCGCGCTCGAGCGCTACCTGGACAGCATGCGCAAGATCTACGCCGCGCTGCCGGAAGACTGGAACGTCTTCATCGAGCACAAACTGTTCGAGCCAGCGTTCTACGCCACCACCATCGCCGACTGGGGCACCAGCTTTGCCTGCGCCACCGAACTCGGCCCCAAGGCCAAGTGCCTGGTCGACCTTGGCCACCACGCCCCGAACACCAACATCGAGATGATCGTCGCGCGCCTCGCGCAGTTCGGCAAACTCGGCGGCTTCCACTTCAACGACAGCAAATACGGCGACGACGACCTGGATTCTGGCTCGATCAACCCGTTCCAGCTGTTCCTGGTCTTTAACGAGCTGGCCGATGCGGCCCTGCGCGACGGCGCGGCCTTCAAGCCGAGCTACATGCTCGACCAGTCGCACAACGTGACCGACCCGGTCGAAAGCCTGATGAACAGCGCAGTCGAAGTGCAGCGCGCCTTCGTGCAGGCGGCGCTGGTGGACCGCGCCGCGCTGGCCGTCTACCAGCAGCAGAACGACGCGCTGCAGGCCGCCCAGACCTTGAAGCACGCGTTCCGCACCGACGTCAGCCCGATCCTGGCAATGGCGCGCGTGCGTGCTGGCGGCGCCGCCGACCCGGTGGCTTGCTACCGCGCGAGCGGATACCGCGACCGCGTAGCCGGCATGCGTCCGGCCAAGGCTGGCGCAAGCAGCAGCGGCATCGTCTGATCGCGAAGCCAAAGACCCAGGCTCTGTCCGCCGAAATCCGTAGGGTGCGCACCCGTGCGCACGCTGTACGGCCGCTCAGTGTTGGCCAGGACAAAGCCTGAAAACCCGCGCGCCGCTCACCCCGGTGCGCGTTGCCACATCCGCCCCTTCAGGAGACCACCGAATGAGCAAGCGCTTCTCGAGCAAGCCGTTCGCAGCCTGCGTCGCCCCGTGCGCGCTGGCCGCTGCGCTGCTTTGCGCCTCGATTGCACACGCCGGCAGCACCGCGCCCGCACCCGTCATTTCCAACAAAATTTCAGACGTCGCCGCCCGGCTGGCATCGCCGCCAAGCGATGCCCGTCCCATGATGCGCTGGTGGTGGTTCGGCCCCGCCGTGAACAACGCCGAGCTTGAGCGCGAAATCCGTGCGATGAAGGCCGGCGGCTTTGGCGGCTTCGAGATCCAGCCGGTGTACCCGATGGAGCTGGACGATCCTGCGCGTGGCATCAAAAACGTTCCCTACCTGTCGCCCGAATTCCTCGACTCCGTCAGCTTTGCCAACCGCACTGGCCGTGCCAACGGCATGCGCGTGGACATTACGCTGGGCAGCGGCTGGCCGTACGGCGGCCCGCACATCAGCGCGCAAAACGCCGCCGCGCGTCTGCGCCTGGCAACCAGCGAACTGCCGGCCAATGCGACAAGCTTTGCGCTGCCGGCCATCATGAGCGGTGAAAAGCTGATCGCCACCTTTGTGGGCGAGGGCAGCGGCAAGGACTTCGACGCCACGCGCCTGCAAATGGTGCAGCCGGAGAAGGGCAGCAATGGCCGCGCCACGCTCAAGCCTGCCGCGACGCCGCGCGTAGTGGTGTTCTATGTCGCCACCCGCACCGGCCAGCAGGTCAAGCGCGCTGCGCTGAACGCCGAAGGCTTCGTGATGGACCACCTGAGCCACAACGCGGTCGACCATCACTTGAAGGTTGTGGCCGAACCCCTGCTCAAGGCCTTTGGCGACGAGCCGCCTTACGCCGTGTTCTCCGACAGCCTGGAAGTGTACGGCACCGACTGGACCGACAACTTCCTGGACGAATTCAAAAAGCGCCGCGGCTACGACCTGACGCCGCACCTGCCCGCGATCTTCTCCGGCAAGGGTGAAGACGCCGGCGCGGTGCGCCACGACTGGGCACTTACCCAGACTGAACTCGTCAACGAGCGTTACCTCACGCGAATCGACGACTGGGCCAAGAAGCACAACACCCAGTTCCGCTCCCAGACCTACGGCGAACCGCCGGTGTCGATGTCGAGCAACCGCCTGGTGGCACTGCCGGAAGGCGAAGGCCCGCAGTTCCGTGCGTTCTCGTTCACGCGCCTGGCCACGTCGGCCGGCCACCTGTACGGCCGCCCGGTGATCTCGGCCGAAACCTGGACCTGGCTCAATTCGCCCGCGTTCAGCGCCACGCCGCTCGACATGAAGGCCGAGGCCGACCGCATGCTGCTCGAAGGCGTGAACCTGTTTGTGGGCCACGGCTGGCCGTACACGCCGCCGGGCACGTTGGAGCCGGGTTACGGTTTCTATGCCGCCGCCGTGTTCAACGACCACAACCCGTGGTGGAACGTGATGCCGGAGGTGACCAGCTACCTGACGCGCATGAGCTACCTGATGCGCCAGGGCGAACCCGCCAACCAGGTTGCGGTGCTGCTGCCTAATGACGATGCGTATGCCGAACTGGCGCCGGGCAAGGTGTCGCTGTCGGCGGCGCTGCACAAGTACGTCACCCCCGAGCTGACCGCGCAGATCCTGGACTGCGGCCACAACCTCGATTACGTCGACGCCGAATCCATCCTCGGGCTGGGCGTGCGCCATCCGGTGCTGGTGATGCCGCGCGTGACGCGTCTGTCGCCCGAAGTGATGGCCAAGCTCGCCGACTACGTCAAGGGCGGCGGCAAGATCATTGCGGTGGGCAGTACGCCATCGCTGGCGCCGGGCTTCGTGGACGCCAAGCGCATCTCGGAACAGGTGGCGCAGGCATCGAAGGCACTGTTCGCATCGGGCGCGAACGTCATGCAGGTGGCGGACGACGCCTCGGTGGGCCCGGCACTCAAGGCGATGCTGGCACCTGACTTGCAGTTGTCGGCCAACGTCTCGGACGTGGGCTTCGTGCGCCGCAAGCTGGCTGATGCCGACATCTACTTCATTGCCAACACCAGCAACCACGACGTGAGCGCGACCGCCGACGTTGGCGCCAAGCGCAAGGCTGCTGCCTGGCTCGACCCGGACAGCGGCAAGCTGTCGCGGGCGACCCTGCCGGCCGACCTCAAGCTGGCGCCGTACGAATCGCGCGTGCTGGTGCTGTCCGATGCGCCGCTGGCTGCCGACGTCGCAAAGCGCACCGCCGCGCCTGCCGTGCTGGCGGACCTGAGCCAGGACTGGAAGGTCAGCTTCCCCGGCCAGGCCAAACCGGTGGCCATGAAGCAGCTGCGTTCGTGGACCGATGACGAATCGACCCGCTACTTCTCGGGCGAAGCCGTGTACAGCAAGGAAGTGAAGCTTAACGCGTCGCAGCTCGCAGGCAACCGTGTGGTGCTCGACTTCGGCCACGGAACTGCGCTGGCCACGACGCCCAAGGTCCCGTCTGGTATGCGCGCCATGCTCGAAAGCCCGCTGCGCGAGGCCGCCCAGGTCTACGTCAACGGCAAGCGTGCCGGCGCGGTCTGGCATCCGCCGTACCGGGTCGATGTAACGCCGCTGCTCACCAGCGGCACCAACAAGATCGAGGTACGCGTGGCCAACCTTGGGCTCAACACGCTGGCCGGGCACGCGCTGCCGGACTACCGCCTGCTGTCGCTGCGCTACGGCGAGCGCTTCAAACCGCAGGATACGGAACTGATCGCGCCGCGTCCGTCCGGCATGCTCGGTCCGGTCAAACTGGTCGGGGAGAAGATCCAATGATGAACGCATTCAAACCAATCGCGCTGGCCACCGCGCTTGCGCTGGCGTCAAGCTTCGGCTACGCCGCAGACTTCAACGCGGCGAAGTACGGCGCCAAGGGCGACGGCACGTCCATGAACACGGCCGCAATCCAGAAGGCGATCGACGCCGCCGCGAAGAAGGGCGGCACGGTGGTGTTCCCGGCCGGGACCTACCTGACCGGCTCGATCTTCGTGAAGTCCGGGGTCACCCTCAAGCTGGACAAGGGCGTGACCCTGCTCGGCTCGCAGGACATCAAGGACTACCCGATGATGCCGACCCGGATCGCAGGCATCGAGATGACCTGGCCAGCCGCGCTGGTCAACGTCTACAAACAGAAGAAGGCGGCGATCGTCGGCGAAGGCACGATTGACGGCGACGGCAAGGTGTTCTGGGACAGCTACTGGTCGCTGCGCAAAGAGTACGAACCACGTGGCCTGCGCTGGGCGTCGGACTACGACGCGCGCCGGCCGCGGCTGGTGCAGGTGTTCGATTCGTCGGACATCAAGGTCGGCGGGGGCCTCTTGATGCGCCGCTCGGGCTTCTGGACCCTGCACGTGTGCTATTCAAGTGACGTGACGGTCGACGGCGTCGTCATCCGTAACAACGAGGATGGCCACGGCCCGTCGACCGACGGCATCGACATCGACTCGTCGCGCAAGGTGCTGGTCGCGAATGCGGACATCACGGTCAACGACGACGCGCTGGTGATGAAGGCCGGGCGCGATGCCGACGGCCTGCGCGTGGCGCGTCCAACCGAAGACGTGGTGGTGCGCGATTCAATCGTGCGCGCCGGCGCCGCCGGCTTCACCTTCGGCAGCGAGACGTCGGGGGGCTTTCGCAACATCGAAGCTTACAACATCACGGTCGAGGGCAAGGTGCCGGTCGGGATCCTGTTCAAGTCGGCGCACACGCGCGGCGGCTGGGGTGAAAACCTGCGCCTGCACGACTTTACGATGACCGGCATTCCGGTCGCCGTGCGCGTGACGATGAACTGGAACCCGTCCTACAGCTACGCCAAGATCCCGGAGACCGAAACCAACGTGCCGCCATACTGGAAAGTGCTGGCTACGCCGGTGCCCAAGGAGCAGGGCATTGCCCACTTCCACGACGTGAAGATCTGGAACATCAAGGCGACGGGCGCCAAGACCGCGTTCGAGGTCGACGGCTACCCGCACGCGCCGCTGCAGCGCTTCCAATTTTCCGGTCTGGACATCGAGGCCGAAAAGGGCGGCCACATCAACGACGCCCAGGACTGGACCTTCACCGACACCACGCTCAAGCTGGGCACCAAGGTTGAGGTGGGCCAAGCCAGCACTGTGACCGGCCTGCCGGCGGGCAGTTTCGAAATCCGCGCGCCGCGCCAGAAGGAAGACCCATCGAAGAAGAGTTTCGCAGAACAGGACAAGACGTGATGACCACCAAACCACGACTGGCGGCACTGTCCGCCGCGCTCGCCTTCGCCGCCTTTCCGGCGCTCGCGCAGAACTACCCCCAGCCCACGCCGGCCATGCAGGCGATCATCGACAAGGACACCAGCCGCCACTTTGGCGATGCGCCGGAGTCCGCCGGCCCTTACGCGACCGACTTGTCGCCGGCAATTGAGCCCGCGGCCATCGACAAGGCGCTGCGCAAGGTCGCCGACTGGCAGCTTGAGCGCTCCAGGCCGCACTGGGACCGCATCTGGACTTCTAGCGTGATGTACACGGGCTTCATGGCCGCATCGGAAGCGACGGGCGATCCGAAATACCGCAACGCCATGTTCGAGATGGCCAAGCACTTCGACTTCCAGCTGCGTGACCGCCTGCCGAACGCCGACGACCTGTCGATCGCCCAGGTCTACATCGACCTGTATGTGCAGGAGAAGCGCCCATCGCTGCTGAACCTGACAAAGGCGGAGATGGAAGACCTGCTGCCGCTGGCAACCCTCAAGCCCAAGGACGCGCGCATCCCCTGGTGGTGGTGCGACGCGCTGTTCATGGCGCCGCCGGTATGGGCCAAGATGTACAAGGTGACCGGCGAACGCAAGTACCTGGACTACATGCACCTGAACTGGAAGCGTACCTACGACCTCCTGTGGGACAAAGAGGAACGCCTGTACTTGCGCGACGCCAGCTACGCCACCAAGCGCGAGCCGAACGGCAAGAAGATGTTCTGGTCGCGTGGCGAGGGCTGGGTGATGGGCGGCCTGGCGCGCGTGCTCGACTACATTCCGGCGGATGACCCGCAGCGCGGCTTCTACGTGCGGCAGTTGCGCGACATGTCGGACAAGATCGCGAGCCTGCAGGGACCTGATGGGCTGTGGCATGCCGGCCTGCTCGACCCGGCCACCTATCCGCTGCCTGAAGTATCGGGCTCGGCGCTGTTCGTGTACGGCATGGCCTACGGCGTGAACAACGGACTGCTGGACGCAGAAAAGTACAAGCCCGTGATTGCGCGCGCCTGGGCCGGCATCCTGAAGAATGTCTACGCGGACGGCCGCGTCGGCAACATCCAGCAGACCGGGGCAGAGCCGGCGTTCTATCGCCCGACTTCCAGCTTCAACTATGGTGTGGGCGCGTTCATGCTCGCTGCGTCGGAGCTGAAGAAGATGGCGGCGGGAGGCTCCAAATGATCGGCCGCGCGTTCCGGATGAAGCTCAAGCCGGGTACGGTGGAGGAGTACAAGCGCCGGCACGACGAGATCTGGCCGGAGCTCGTGGATCTGCTCAAGAACTCAGGCATCTACGACTACTCGATTTTTTTGGACGAAGAGACTCTGCACCTGTTCGCCGTGCTCAAGCTCTGGCCCGACCAGAACATCGCTGCATTGCCGGAGCATCCGGTCATGCGGCGCTGGTGGGACCACATGGCCGACCTGATGGAGGTCGAGCCGGGCAACCGTCCGCGCGAGTGGCCGTTGGTGCAGATGTTCCACCTGGCGTGAGAACTTCGTAGGGTGGGGACCGCGCACCTCACGGCTTGCCGAGGGCGTAGGGTGCGCACCAGTGCGCACGCGGTACGGCTGCTCAGTGTTGGCCCCTATCTGACCGCATCAAGCAGCCCCCGCTCACGCAGCCATTCCTCTGCGCGGCGCGGCCAGTTCGACGCCGTACCCAGCCCCGGTTTCATTCCCATTCCATGCGCCCCATGCTCGAACAAGTACATCTCCGCTGGCACCGCGGCCCGCGTAAGCGCCTGATAGAACATGATGCTGTTCTCAACCGGCACCGACTTGTCCTCCTGCGTGTGGATCAGCAGCGTTGGCGGCGTATCCTTGGTTACCTGCTTTTCAACCGACATCAGCTGCACGGTTTCCGCCGAGGGCGCCCCTCCGATCAGCGCCTTGCGCGACCCCGTGTGCACCGCCGGCCCATCCATCGTGATGACCGGATACATCAGCATCAAAAAATCCGGCCTGGCGCTGACCGCATCGAGCTGCGCCCCAGTGCGGCCGAGCGGATTGTCGAACAGGGTGCCGGCAGTAGCCGCGAGATGACCGCCCGCCGAACTGCCCATCACGCCGATGCGGTCCGCACGAACGTGGAACTCCGCCGCCTTCGAGCGAACCAGCCGCACCGCGCGCAGCACGTCCTGCAGCGGCGCCGGGTGGCCGAATTCCTGCAGCCGGTACTTGAGCACGAAGCTGGTCACTCCCAAGGTGCTGAGCCAGGTGGCATACTGTTCGCCTTCGCGTTGGAACGATTCGCGTACGTAGCCGCCGCCCGGACAGATGATGACGGCGGTGCCGTTCTGCCGGTCGACCGCAGGGCCGTACACGGTGATGGTCGGCTCGCTGATGTTCGACACGCGGCCGTTTTCAAAGCGTTCCGGTCCCAGTGCGGGCTTGGCGCCGGGTACGCCTTCCGGCCAAAGCGGCAGCACCTTGGGCGCGGCCTGGGACAGGGGCAGGGCGGCGGCAAGCAGCAGGGCAAGTGCAATTCTCTTCATCGTGTCTCCAGTTTTTTCAACTTACAGCAGGGTTCAACATGGTAAAAGCATCTTACGTTTTCGGGGTACTGGCAATCGCGGCATTGACTGGCTGCGCCAGCACTTCACGGCCGCTGTTCAACGGCCAGGACTTCAAGGACTTTGACCTGGTCACCACGCCCGTCGCGGCGCCCGAGTCGGTGTACTCGATGCAGCCAAATGGCGTGATCGCGGTGGCCGGCAAGCCGTCCGGCTACTTCGCCACTCGTGAAAGCTACGCCGACTACAAGCTGCATGTCGAATGGCGCTGGAGCGGCAAGCCTGGCAATTCTGGCTTTTTGCTGCACGTTGCGTCCGGACCGAAGGACGGGGTGTGGCCGCTGAGCCAGCAGGTGCAGACCAAGCATGGATTCGTGGGCGATCTGCTGCCGATGGCGGGCGCCAGCTTCGTCGAGCCGCTCACCACCGCGCCTGGAGCCTACCCCAAGATCAAGGCCAAGATGGCGGCGGACAGCGAAAAGCCGGCCGGTGAATGGAACGTGGTCGACGTGCTGGCGCGCGACGGCGTGATCGAGGTGACGGTCAATGGCGTGCTGCAAAACCGGGTGACTGGGGCCAATCCGCGCGAGGGCAAGATCGGCTTTCAGCTCGAAGGGGCGCCGTATGAGCTGCGCAATGTGACCATCACTCCTATCCCGTAGGGTGCGCACCCCGTGCGCACGCGGATGCAAACTCTGCGCAACCGTACCGCGTAATGTGACCATCACACCTATCCCGTAGGGTGCGCACCCCGTGCGCGCGCGGATGCAAACTCTGCGCAACCGTACCGCGTGCGCACAGGTGCGCACCCTAACGGTCATTGCAGAGCGTGCCACCCCGGCGCAT
>NZ_SPUM01000037.1 GCF_004614195.1 Massilia horti
GTAAGCGCAGGCGTAACACAATTTTCGATGGCCTACTCAGGTCAGGACGCTGCACATCCGTACAGTGCTTTCTTTCACGTTACGATCCCTTCCGCTCCGCGTTCTCAGTTCTTCATGTCCTGCGCCGCCTTTGGCACCGGCCGTTTGAGCCAATCCTCCGGCACCGGCACGATGCAGATGTTCATGCTGCGCCCGTCCTCCGACAGCATCGCCGACTGGATCTCGATCTTGGTGCCGTCGGCATTGAAGGTCGGGTGCGGGTGGTCGGCCGCAGTGGTCTTGTGTCCGGTGGTGAGCATCCTCATTTCGCGTGTGTTCCGGTCGATCAGGTAGACACTGCGCGAGAAGTCGTCGCCCACTGCCCAGCGGCCGTCGCTGGAGCCGTGCACGTGCCACAGGCCGCTGCCGGATGGCGTCTGGCCCGCGATCGTCATCTGGCGCGTGCGCAGGTTGACGATCGCAAGGCCGGTCGGTTTTTCGCGGGTGCCGCTGTCGCCCCACGCCGTGTCCTGGCCCGGGTTGGCGCCGCCCACGTCGGTACCCGGTGCGTTGACCGCGGCGGCCGCGCCCGGAATCTGGCGGTGGCCCATGATCGCCATTGCCACTTCGTCTTTCGAGATCACCGCTTCATGCGTGACCCATTCGTACGGCGCTTCCGGGTACAGCGGGCGCAGGCCGCTGCCGTCGGCCTTGACGGTCCAGGTGCGCTGCGGCGATTTGCCGCCGGTCTCCCAGCAGAACACGATCTCGCCCGGGTTCCACAGGTTGGCCTGGATGTGGCCGATCTGGAACGGCACCGATACCACGTGCCGAACCTCGCCGGTACGGATGTTGGCGCGGGCGATGCCGTTCGGGCCGGCGCCCATGTTGCGCGGGCCGAAGTTCGGCTCGATCTTGGTCCCTTCAGGCAGGTGGCGCGCGGCTTCGTCTTTGCCGACGCGGAAGTACACCCATTCCTCGTCGGCGTCGAGCGCCATGTCGCCGCCGGCTTCCAGGCTGGCTGGCAGGGTGACGCTGACACGCTGGTAGCTGCTCGCCGGCTGCATTTTGCCGGCCTTGCTGTCTGCGAACACGCGCGCCAGGTCGACCTCGACCACCTGCACGCCATCGTCTGCCTTGCGCATGAAGTACAGCTTCATGGATTTGCGCGCCAGGTTCAGCATGCCTGCATAGCCGCCCTCGGAGACCTGCACGATGTCGCCGGTCGCTTCATTGACCGCCATCGCCTCGCCTTGCGCCAGGCGCGAGCGGAACACGACCCATTTGCCGTCCGCGGTCCATTGCGGATGGGTGGGGTAGATTTTCGAATCGCCGTGCGCTTTGCTGGTGAGGAAGGTGAGCATGGTCCCGGTTACCGGGTCTTTCACAACCTTGCGTTCGGATGGAAAGCGCTTGCCGATCTGGCAGAAGGCGTCGGGTGACGCGATCAGGGCGGCGCACAGGCAGGCGTACAGCGGCAGGCGGGTAAACATGGGCAACACTCCACGGATTGGAAAATGCCCATTTTCACTCTACCAGTTGCCGGCAACCAATCATTTTGCTGATTCTTTCCGGGTAGTGGATTTCGTACCGAACATGGTCGCATAGAATCAAGGCTCTGCAAGAACAACGCGAAGAGTTTGCCATGTCGTTCCTGTCCGTGATGCTGCGCGCTGCCGCAGCCTTGCTGGTCTTGTCCGGCCCGGTCCTGGCGCAATCGCTGCCGCCCGCCGTCAATACCGATCCCGCCCGCGCCCAGGTGGTACTGCCTGAACCGGCCAATCCCAAACTGCCATCGATTATCCTGATCGGCGATTCCACCGTGCGCAATGGACGCGACGACGGCCAGGGCAAAGGGCCGGCCGGCCAGTGGGGTTGGGGTAACCCGATCGCGGCTTACTTCGACCCCGCGAAGGTCAATGTGGTGAACCGCGCGGTCGGCGGCCTTTCCAGCCGCACCTACCTCACCAGCGGCCACTGGGAGCGCACGCTGGCCTTCGTCAAGCCGGGCGACATCGTGCTGATGCAGTTCGGGCACAACGACGCCTCGCCAGTCAACGACACCAGCCGCGCGCGTGGCACCATCAAGGGGGTTGGCGAGGAAACCGAGGAAATCGACAACCTGCTAACGCAAAAGCACGAAGTGGTGCACAGCTATGGCTGGTACCTGCGCAAGTTCGTCGCCGACATCCGCGCCAGGGGCGCCACGCCGGTCATCGTTTCGCTCATTCCCCGCAAGATGTGGGACGAAGAGGGCAAGGTGCGCCGCAACAAGAACGATTACGCCGGCTGGGCGGAGCAGGTTGCGGCTGCGGAGAAGGTCGGCTTCATCGACCTGAACGAGCTGGCCGCACGCCGCTACGACGAGCTGGGGCGCGAAGCCGTGATGAACATGTTCCCGCTGACGACGCCGGACGAACGGGTACACACCAACTGGGCCGGCGCCGAGCTCAATGCGCAGATCGTGGTGCAGGGCCTGAAGGCGCTCGGTGACCCGCGCATCGCCTCGTTCATCAAAGCACGCGAGGACGAACGCCCGGTGCAGGATGCGCGCACCGTGCGGTCGGAGGCGCCGCGCGATCCCAAGCTGCCGACCCTATTCCTGGTCGGCGATTCGACCGTCAAGAGCGGTGGCCAGAACGGCGCCATCGGCTGGGGCGAGCGCATTGCGCCGTTCTTTGACGAGCGCACAATCAACGTCGTCAACAGCGCCATTGGTGGGCGCAGCAGCCGCACCTTCCTTACCGAGGGCCGCTGGGACAAGGTGGTATCGATGCTCAAGGCCGGTGACTGGGTCGTGATCCAGTTCGGCCACAACGACGGCGGGCGCATCGGCGACCCGGCGATGAAGGGACGCGCCTCCGGCCCTGGCACCGGGCCAGAGACGGTGGAAGACGCCAAGCGGGACGGCACCAGGGAACAGGTGCACACCTTTGGCTGGTACATGGCCAAGTACGTGGCCGACGCCAAGGCCAGGGGCGCTACCGTCATCCTCGCTTCGCCGATCCCGCACCGCGACAAATGGCAGGAAGAGCGCGACTTCGCCAACTTCGCCGAATGGGACAAGCAGGTGGCCGCCAGCAGTGGCGCGTTTTTCATGGACCTGACGATGTGGGTTTCGAACGGCTACCGCGAGATCGGCGCGGACAAGGTCAATACCTTTTTCTCGGACGCGCGCACGCATACCAATGCCGCCGGCGCGCACTTCAATGCAGAGCGCGTGGTGGCGGGCCTGAAGGCACTGCCGGGCAATCCGCTGGCGCCGTATTTCTCTGCAATGGCAGGAGCTGTTAAATGATGAAAACGATGAAATGGGGACTGGCCACCGGCGCAATGGCACTCCTTATGACCGCGGGCGCAAGCCAGGCCGCGCCCGCCGATGTGGCCGTCAACTGGGTCGGCGATGCACCTGCCGTCAACACCGGCGTGAGCTGGGGCGTGCCCTGGCCGCAGGGCGCGGTGCGCAAGGACCAGGCGTTCGCCTTGAAAGGCCCGGACGGCAAGGCGCTGCCCCTGCAGACCTGGCCGCTGGCCTACTGGCCGGACGGCTCGCTCAAGTTCAGTGGCTTTGCCACCGTGGCTAGCGCGGCGGGGCCGTATGTGATCTCGGCGGGAGCAGGCGCGGCACCTGGCGCTGCCCTCAACGTGCAGGTCGGGAAGGAGTTCATCGATATCAGCACCGGTGCGTCGAAGGTGCGCGTGGGTACGCGCGGCACGGATTTGATCCAGACGATTTCCGTCGATGGCCGGGAGGTGGCGCGCAGCGGCCGCCTGGTCGGACTGGTCCAGCAAGGCCCGGATCCGGAAGAGGGCGCCATGCCCGCCCGCGCCGGCTTCGCATCCAAGATTGACAAGGTCACGGTGGAGCAGTCCGGCCCGGTGCGTGCCGTGCTCAAGGTCGAGGGCAAGCACAAGCTGGCCAAGGGCGGGCGTGAGTGGCTGCCGTTTTCGCTGCGCCTGTATTTTTACGCAGGCGATCCGGCCATCCACGTGGTCCACACCTTCGTCTACGATGGCGACCAGAAGAAGGACTTCATCCGCGGTCTCGGCCTGCGCTTTACCGTGCCGATGCGCGAAGAGGTGTACAACCGCCACGTGGCGTTCAGCGGCCAGGATGGGGGCCTCTGGATGGAATCGCTGCAGCCGGGTGACCTGAATGCCGATCCGCGCCAGGTGGCTGGCGAGAAGATCGACGGCGGGCGCTTCTACGGCGTCAAGGACAAGGAGCAGCTGGCCATCTGGAGCGATTACAAGCTCACCCAGCCTTCGCCGAACGGCTTCAACATCCTCAAGCGCACCAATGCCCAAAGCACCTGGGTGTTCTCGGATGCTGGCAAGCGCGCATCCGGCCTTGTCTTTGCGGGGGACGTGTCGGGCGGCCTGGCCGTTAGCGTCAAGGATTTCTGGCAGAGCTATCCGACCGCTTTCGATGTGCGCAACGCGGCCGGCAAGGCAGCCGAGCTGACTGCCTGGCTGTGGTCGCCCGAAGCGCCGGCCATGGACATGCGCCACTACGCCACCCGCGCACACGGGTTGACGGCAACCTACGAGGACGTGCAGGACGGGATGTCGCAGGCCTACGGCGTGGCCCGCACTAGCGAGTTCACGCTGTATCCGTCCGCCGCCGTGCCTTCGCGCGACCAGCTGGTGGCCATGGCCAAGGCCGGTGGCGCGCGTGCGCTGCTGTCGGCGTCGCCGGCGTATATCCATTCGGCCGGGGTGTTTGGCGTGTGGAGCCCGGTGGATCGCTCCACGCCGGCGCGGGCGGCGATCGAGGACAAGCTCGATTCGGTGCTGGCGTTTTACAAGCAGCAGCAGGACGACCGCCACTGGTACGGCTTCTGGACGTATGGCGACGTGATCCACAGCTACAACTTCCGCCGCCATGTGTGGAACTACGACCATGGGGGCTACGCCTGGGATAACACGGAACTGGGCACGCCGCTTTGGATCTGGGCCAGCTACCTGCGCAGCGGACGCGCCGACCTGTTCCGCATGGCGGAGGCGCTGGCACGCAACACCAGCGAGACCAACGTGTATCACATCGGCCCGATGATGGGCCTCGGTTCGCGCCACAACGTGGTCAAGTGGGGCGACGGGTCCAAGGAAGGCCGCATCAGCCAGGCCGCGCACTGGCGCCCGTTCTACTACCTGACCACTGACGAGCGTATCGGAGACGTGATGCGCGAGCAGCTGCAGGCGGACAAGGCGATGATCAAGTTCGACCCGATGCGCCTGGCGCAGCCGGTGCTGCCGCAGGACCCGAAGTATCCGGGCCGGATCCGCATCGGCCCAGACTGGTACGTACTGGCCGGGAATTGGATGACCGAATGGGAACGCACCGGCGACACCAAGTGGCGCGATCGCATCAACGCGGGCGTGGACTCGATCCTGCAAATGCCGTTCTGGCTGCGTTCTGGCGTGCGCAACGGCCTCAATCCGGACCTGGGCGGTAACAAGATCGGCCCGCTCAAGGGGCGCGGCAGCATGACCGTTGGCTACGATCCCGCCACCGGCAAGCTGCACCCGATCCCCGACCCGCTCGAGGGCCAGCAAGTGCCGGTGCTGTACAACCTGTCCACCATTCAGGGCGGCGCGGAGGTGATGTTCGAGCTGGTGCCGCTGCTCGGCCGCAAGGACTTTGCTACCGCATGGCTGCAGTATGCGCGCCTGGGCGAAGCGCCGGCGGAGGTCTTGTTGAAGGACAAGGAGACCGGTACCGAAGGCGCCAATGGCGAGTACGTGGAAAAGGCGCAGGGTGGTCCGCGTCTTGCGGCCTACGCCTACGCGCAGACGAAGAATCCGGCCTTCGCCAAACACGCGATCGAGAACATGGTCCGCTGGCGCGGCGCGGTTCCGCGTCCGTTGAGCGGCCCGGATGTGCTCAATCCGACCACCGAAGCATTCGGCGTCTCGACCAACGACGCGGCCCAGAGTGGACTGACGATGATCGAATCGCTGGCCCTGTTGGGCGACGCGCTGCCGCATGAATTGCCGCCACCGCCGCCGATGGCTGAGCGCCGCGGAACGGGCGAGGGCCCGGCGCGCAGGCAGTAAGGAGACGCCAGCATGCTGATCAAACTGCTGGCCGCCGCCGCTATCGCCACCGTTACCGCCGGTGCGCAAGCGGCGCCGGCCGCCTGCACCCAGTGGGGGCAGCGGGGCGCACTGCTGTACCAGGACGACTTTGAAGGTCCGCTCAGTGGCTACGTGACCGAGTACGCAAAAAAGCCCGGCAACGTGATCGCCAACCAGGACGGGCGCCTGCTGATCGACGTCGATTCCGGCGCGACCGTATGGCTTGACAAGCCGCTGTCCGGCAACCTGGTGATCACGTACACGCGGCGCGTGGTGATGGACGGCGGAAAGAACGACCGCCTGTCCGACTTCAACCACTTCTGGATGGCGCACGATCCCAACAATGCCAAGCTGTTCACGCGTTCCGGCAAGTTCGAGGATTACGACAACCTGAACATGTACTACGTCGGCTTCGGCGGCAACACCAACTCGACCACGCGCTTTCGCCGTTATGGCAACGGCCAGCGCGTGGTGCTGGGCGAGTACCTCGATTCCTCCCACCTGCTCGAGCCGAACCGCGACTATGCCGTGGAGATCGCCGTCTACAACGGCTGCACACGCATGCTCGTGGACGGCAAAGAATACTTTTCATACCGCGATCCGCAGCCGTTCACGAGCGGCTATTTCGGCTTTCGCACCACATGGTCGCGCCAGACGATCGACAACCTGAAGATCTATCAGCTCAAATGAAGGAGACGTGTTTGATGAATGCCTCGAAGCTGCGCCGCCCCCTGATCGGCATGCTCGTCGCCGGCCTGTTCCCGGTGGCGCTGAACGTATCCGCCCAGGAAGCGCCGGCCGCTCAGGAGAAGGGCCCGGCCGCCGCCGACGCCATGCTGCACGCGCTGGAGGTCAAGTACCCGACCCCGTACCGCGCGATGGACGCGGCCGAAGTCAAGGCTGTGCTGGACCGCGTGTTCACCTACCTGGACCGCACCACTCCGGCCGAAATCATCAACAAGACCACCGGCGCACCGGTCACCGACCTGTCCAGCGCCGATCCGGAAGCTGTGCTCAAGCCGGGCGACTTCCGCCTGACCAGCTACGAATGGGGCGTGACCTATAGCGGCATGCTGGCCGCGGGCGCGGCCACCGGCGACAAGCGCTACACCGACTACGTGATGAAGCGGCATCAGCTGCTCTCGGATCTGACGAAGGCCTACTATCCGGCAGTGAAGGCGGACCCCAAGAATTCGCATGCGCCGATCAAAAGCTTCCTGAACCCGCATGCACTCGATGATGCGGGCGCCCTGTGCCACAGCTTCATGAAAGCCAAGCTGGCGGGTTCCGCCGTCGACTACTCCCAGATGATCGGCATCTGCGGCGACTTCGTGACCAAGAAGGAGTACCGCCTCAAGGACGGCACGCTGGCGCGCGGAGGCCCGGACGGCAATGGCGGCGCCAAGATGCGGCCGCTGCCCAACACCCTGTGGCTGGACGACCTGTTCATGGGCGTGCCGACCATGGCTTACATGGGCAAGACCACGGGCGAGCGCAAGTACTATGACGACGCCGTCAAGCAGGTGGTGCAGTTCTCCAAGCGCATGTTCAATCCAAGGCTCGGCATCTTCATGCACGGCTACGTGGAAGGGATGCGCGACCACCCCGAGATGCACTGGGCGCGCGCCAACGGCTGGGCGTTGATGGCCATGGTCGAGGTGCTGGAAGTGCTGCCGAAGGACCACAAGGGCTACAACGCGGTGCTGGAACAGCTGCGCGCCCACATCAAGGGCCTGGCCTCATATCAGACCAAGGAAGGCTTCTGGCACCAGCTGATCGACCGTAACGACTCGTACCAGGAAACCTCGGCCACGGCGATCTACACCTACGCGATCGCACGCGCAGTCAATCGCGGCTACGTGGACGCGCAGATGTACGGCCCGATGGCCAACCTGGCCTGGAACGCCGTCGCCACCAAGGTCACGGGCAACGGCCAGATCGAAGGCATCTGCGTCGGCACCGGCATGGCGTTCGACCCTGCGTTCTACTACTTCCGCCCGACCAGCGTGAAGGCCGCGCATGGCTACGGCCCGACCCTGCTGGCCGGCGCCGAGATCATCGAGATGAACAAGAAGTTCAAGTTCGGGTTGAACGACAGCGGCCTGATGTTCCAGGGCGTGCGCCAATAACCGCGGAGACAGCATGAAACTCAAACATATCGCGGGACTGGTGCTGGCGTCATGCCTGACCCATGTCGCAATCGGTCAGGAAGTGGTCGAAACCGGGTCACGCAAGCCGATGCCGGCCGAGTGGATCGACAAGGACACTGGCCACCGTGTGGTGCGACTTTCGGGGCTGGATGGCCAACCGATCAGCAACTGGTACTTCCACAACAATCCCTTCATCGAGCAGTTGCGCGACGAAGGCGACAAAATGGTGTTCCAGAATCAGGTTGACGGCGTCAACCAGATCTTTACCATCAACCTGAAGGACCGCAAGGTCGAGCAGGTGACCACCGATCCGGCGCAAAAGCGCATGCTCTCAATGCTCGCCAAGACCACGCGCGAGGTGCTGTACCAGAGCGCCGACACCATCTACGCGACCAGCGTGGACACCAAGAAGACGCGCAAGCTGTACACCTTCCCGGCTGGTACGCGTGGCGGCATCGCGACCATCAACGCCGACGGCACCATGTTAGCGGGCAGCATTGCCAGCCCCGAGCAGATGGAGATCCTGCGTCAGTATCCGAAGAAGAGCGATTACTTCAACCGCATCTACGACGCGCACCTGGAAAACAAGATCTTCACAATCGACATCAGGACCGGTGAATTCAAGATTGTCCATGCGGAGAACAACTGGCTCGGCCACATCCAGTTTTCGCCGACCGATCCGGACGTGCTGATGTTCTGCCACGAAGGGCCGTGGCATAAAGTCGACCGCATCTGGCGCTACAACATCAAGGACAAGACCACGACCCTGATGCACAAGCGTTCCATGGATATGGAAATCGCCGGCCATGAATACTTTTCCCCGGATGGCAAGTCGATCTGGTTCGACTTGCAAAAGCCACGCGGCGAGACCTTCTACATGGCCGGCGCCGACGTCAAGACCGGGAACCAAGTGGGCATCTACCAGCTGACCGCGGATGAATGGTCGATCCACTACACGCTGTCGCCGGACCAGAAGATGTTCGCCGGCGATGGTGGCGACCCGACCCAGGTGGCGCGTGCGCAGAACGGCACGTGGATCTATGCGTTCTACCCCGAGGGCAAACGCTTCCGTTCAGAAAAGCTGGTGAACATGAAGGCGCATGACTATCGCGGCCTCGAGCCGAACGTGCATTTCTCGCCGGACGGGAAGTGGATTGTCTTCGGCGGCACTTTCGAGGGCCGCAAGGAGACCTACGCGGTGGAGATCGCGAAGAAGAAATAGGGCCAGCGCCTGAGAACGCCGGCTGCGTCATTCCGATCGTACGGCTTATCGAAGGGTGCGCACCTGTGCGCACGCGGTCACCGCATGCTGACTTGCGGCTGACACTCGGTCACGCGTCGTTCGCGAACCGCGTGCGCACAGGTGCGCACCCTACGACGGTCCGCCTCCGCAGGGGCGACGTGGCTACGCAGGGCAGACCCGCTGGGTGTAACCGCGTTCAAGGTGTTATGCTTGTACCAGGCCGACTGCTCAGCCGGCTGTCCAACCAGCAAAGGAGACATCCCATGGCCCAGTCAGTGAGACCGTTTCTAATGTTCGAAGGATCCGCCGAGGAGGCGATGAACTTCTACGTCTCCTTGTTCCATGGCTCTCAGATTAGGCGGATCGAGCGCTACGGCCCCGGCCAGCAGGGTGCCGAGGGCACAGTATTTCGCGCCGAATTCACGCTGGCGGGCCAGGAGATTCTCTGTATCGACAGTCCGATACATCACGCCTTCACTTTCACTCCATCGTTTTCGCTCTTCGTCGAGTGCGAAAGCGAAGCGGAGCTCGACAATGCATTCAGCCAGCTTTCCATCGGCGGATCAGTTCTGATGCCACCGGGGAACTACGGTTTCAGCAACAAGTTCAGTTGGGTAAGCGATCGCTACGGGGTTTCGTGGCAGCTGAATCTTCAATGACGCGCGGAATTAGCGTTGCGCTTCGGCGCTCGGCCATAACCGAACCTTGTTTTGGGGGTTCTACAAGGAAGGCACTTGCATAATGAGTTCTATCGTTGGCAGCGCACTACCAATTTGCCTGTTTATTCCGCTGGCTCAGGTGACCGGTTTTTGGTATTTTTGGCGAGAGAAACTTACTAGTCCTTGGCCGGACCGATCAAACGAGGAGCAAGTTGAAGGCGCCATCTCATATGCGGCAAGGGTGTTCAAACGATGTACGTTTTCATGAGCGGCTAACTTTCTCAGAAAATGGCAACCCGGCGGTGAATCACCGCGTTGCCCGTCGTCCCCGCGCAGGCGGGGACGACGAATATTTTAAGGCCTGCTATTGTTGTGACGTTCGCTTTCCTTGATTGACGAGCTCTACTTTACGTTTTTCGAGATGACCTCATCCTTTATTGGCTGCGCTCGCAGCGCGGTGATGAGCGCGCGCGGCACCGCGATCGCCGTCCCGTGGCGCATGCGCTGCGGCGTGCCTTCGTCCGGAAAATGCATCTGCCCGGTCACATCCTCCCAGTGCACCAGGTCGCGTGAACGCAGCGCGCCGTAGTGCTTGGTGGTGTAGGCGTCGTAATAGACGATCACGTCCTGCCCGATCTGCAGCGCGGTCGGCCCTTCGGTCCACAGGCCCTTGGGCGTGATCGGTTCGCTCAGCTTGCCGTACGGGCCATGCAGGTCGGGCGCCTCGGCGATCTGCAGGTACTTTTTGGCCGGGTAGCGCGTCTCGTCCTTGACCAGCAGGTAGCTGCGGCCATTCGCGCGCAAGAAGGTCGCGTCGATCACCGAAAAGCCCGGATCGTACAGCACCGTGGTCGGCGTAAAGCTGGCGAAGTCCTTCGTCGTGGTCGCGTAGATGCGGTGGTTGTACTTGGCGTCGGACGCGCCGTCCGTTTGCGGGAACTTGCCCGGCATGGTCGACGACCAGAAGATCAGGTACTCGCCGCGCTGTTCGTCGTAGACGATCTCCGGCGCCCAGGAGTTGAGCACGCCCGCCTCGTGGGCCATCACCGGTAGTTCCTTCTGCTCCGACCAGTGCACCAGATCCTTGGACGACGCATAGCCGATATTGTTCTCGTTCCAGCCCGAGGTCCAGACCATGTGATACACGCCGTCCGGCCCGCGCAGGATGCATGGGTCGCGCATCAGTTTCGATTTGCCGACCTTCGGCTGCAGGTAGCTGGCGCCGCCGCCCAGCTTTTGCCAGTGGTAGCCGTCGTCGCTCGCGGCCAGGTGCAGGCCGTCTTCGCCGTTCTTGGTGAAGTACGCGAAGACGTAGCCAGCGCCATCCGGTTCTGGGACGCGCGTGGCGCTGCCGGCGCAGCCCGCCAGCAGTGCCAGGATGGGGAGCAGGGCGCACAGCTTCATTTGTTGGCCTCGTCGCCGAGCGGGCGTTCGCGGGTGATGTTGGGGCTGGGCGGCACCGAGAACGACGCCACCGGGTCCGGATGCGCCGGGTCGAAGCTAAAGCCATCGACCACGTAGTCGGCAACCGGCAGCTTGGCCTGGCGCAGTCCGGTCACCACGGCCTTGGCCAGCTCGTAGCTGCCGTAGCTGTTGTGGTGCGTGTTGTCCAGCTGGCGCTGCGGCGGATGCGCGAAGGCGAGCTTGGACTGTTCGGGGCCGAGCGCCTCGTACAGCGTCTTGCTCATCGCATTCAGGTCAATGAACGGCACGCCCAGTTCCTGCGCCGATTGCCGCGCGGCGGTGGCGTATTCGATCAGCGAGGGGATCACGTGCCCCTCGGCGTCGAAGGCGCGCCGCTCCATTGACGAGACGATGACCGGCAGGCCGCCGCGCGCGCGAATCGCGTCGACGTGGGTCTTGATCTCGGCCTTGTAGGTGGTGAACGGGCCGCCGTTGCCGGCTTTGATCTGCTTCTGGTCGTTGTGCCCGAACTGCATCAGCACAGTGTCGCCCGGCTTGAGCACGCTGACGATCTTGTCGAGCCGGCGCCGCGCGATCGAATCGCGGTAGGTTTCGCCCGATTCGCCGTGGTTGGCCACCGCGATGCCTGGCTTGAAAAAACGCGTGAGCATCTGGCCCCAACTGTTGAAGGGTTCGCCCGGTTGATCGCAGACGGTCGAATCGCCGATCAGGAACAACGTCGGGCCGCTGGCGGGCGTGATGTCGACGGTGCGCACGGCCGGGTGGTCGCCATTGAATTCGAGCGTCAGGCGGCGGTCCCAGGCCCAGGCCTCCTGGACGGTTTCGCGCGGCTCCTTCAGGCGCACCTGGCCCGCTGCGATGTTGTCCACTGCCGCAATCTGGGGCGTGCGGATGTTGACGGTGAAGGTGCGGGTGACGGTTTCGCCGGGCGCGGTCTTGACGTTCTCGAGCATCAGCCTGCGCAGCTCGGCCTTGACGGTGGTCGTGGCCGGCGCCTTGTCTTCGCCCAGCGTGACCGTGACGTTGTAATTACCTTCCGGGAGATCGACCGAGAAGTAGTATGGCTTGCCGCTGTCGGGCTGCGTGCCGGGTTCGAAGCCGTAACCGCGCGCCTGGCTGTAGGTGGCGCTTGGTGCCACCGCGGTGTAGCCGGCAGGCGCCTTGGCGCCGAATGCGAACTTGTATGATTCTGCCGCATTGACTTGAGTGGCGGCGAGCAGGGTCGCGCAAAGCGCGAGCCGATAGGGTGCTTTCATTAGTGTCCTCCTGTGGATGCCGTATCGCTGGCGATGCTTATTTCGATTTGCCCGAGTATTCGAACGCGCCCAGGTCAGGCGCCTTTCCATGGAACGGCAAACCGACATCGGTGCCCTTGTCGATCAGGGCGCTGCCGGCACGCAGGCGCAGGTTCCGGATCACGGGCAGGCTCCCGTCCGGCTGGCGCGGCGCGTCCCAGCCGGCGTTGGAGACGGCTTCGAAATCGGCTTCCGAAACGGTCAAGGGCAAATCCCAGGAGTTGAAAGCGGAATCCACGCCGTCGATCTTCAGCTTCGATTTGGGTTGCAAGGCGAGGTTATTGCGCAGCTTGCCAAAGTTGATCGGCGAGCCATCCGGCGCGATGCCGAGCATGTTGAAATCGGTGCCGTTGTTGAATGCCGTGTTGTTGTAGAAGTCGATTTCGACCGGGTGGTGGTTGGCGTAAATGCCATTTACCTTATTGTCGAAAGCGACCGAGAAACGAACGATGTGCCTGACGCCATTGGGTACGTATTTACCGCCGTAGCCGCCGGCCTTGATGCCATTGCCATTTCCGGCTGGGAGCGACGTATGGGTGCCCGGCAGGTAGCCGTGCTGCCAGGCCCATGAATATTCGATCGTGACCGGCGAAAACGCATTGATCAGGTCGAATCCGTCGTCCGTGTTGGCCCATGCGCGGCAGCCGCGGAACGCGTTGCCCGGCTGATTGACGCCGACATGGGCGCCAAAGCCGTCCGCACTCTGGCCGGCGCCGTTCGAGGTGTAGGGGTCGTAATTGTGGTGCGAATCGCTGTTGAGTACCAGGTTGTAGCTGCCGTTCTTGATGAACAGACCTGGACCCATGTTGTGGTGCAGGTTAAGCAGTTCGAAGATGTTGTGGCTGCCGCTGACCCAAATTCCCCACGATTCGTGATTAAGACGGTTTTCCGGCTGCTGTGGCGCGCCGGTCACTTCCAGGCCTTTCAGGTGGACCCAGTCGGCGGTGACGTTAAAGCCCTTGACCCGGCAGTCGTCTTTCATCTGCGAGAAATCGAATACCGGCGTTTCGCCCGGATAGGCCCAGTAGCGGATCGGCTGTCCTTCGGCGCCGCTCTTGTTCAGGTCGATGCCGCTGACCACCGCTCTGCGCGTGGCGCAAGTGGAGGTGGCAACCGTGTAGGCGTAGGTCCCGCCGCGGAAGAAGACAGTATCGCCCGGCACTGCGACCGATTGGGCGTGCGCGAACGATTTCCAGGGCTTGTCGATCGTGCCAGCAGCATTGTCATCGCCGGATGGGGAGACGTAATACGTTGCTGCGCTGGCGCCGGCGGCGGCAAAGCCTGCGAACAGGCCGGCGAGGAGTTTGATGCGACGGAGTTTGTTCAATTCGGGTCCCCCGGATGAGTGGCTTTTCGCCAGATTCTAGATGAGCGATCGGCCGATTGAGGCGAACGGCCGGGAATAATCATGGGCTTGATTGGCGGGACTTGCGCGATAATGACGCCGCACGGATCGGTTTTCCCGCATCGAGAGAATGGAATGAGTGATACAAATCCGCTGGTGGCGCAGCTTTTGCAAGAAGCCGTGGCCCTGCACCAGCAAGGCAAGCTGCAAGCGGCACAGGCGCTGTATGAGCGCATCCTGGCTGTGGCTGCGCGCCAGTTCGATGCGCTGCACCTGTCGGGCGTGATCGCGCGGCAGCAGGGGCGGCCCGAGCGTGCCGTCGAACTGATTTGCGACGCGTTGACCATCGACCCGATGCACGCCACTGCCCGCTGCAATCTGGGCGCCGCGCTGCAGGACATGGGGCGAACGCAGGATGCGCTGGCCAGCTACGATCTGGCGGTGCAGCTCAATCCACGCTACGCGCTGGCGCTCAGCAATCGCGGCAATACGCTGCGCAAGCTCGGGCGGTTGGAAGAGGCACTGGCCAGTTATGATCGCGCGCTTGCGTGCCGGCCGGACTATCCCGAGGCCTGGTGCAATCGCGCCATTACTCTGCACGACCTGGACCGGCCGGGCGACGCTTTGGTGAGCGCCGAGCGGGCGCTGGCGGGGCGTTCGAACAATGTCGATGCGTGGTGCGCGCGTGCAAACGCGTTACAGGCCCTGGGCCGGTTTGAAGAGGCGGTGCAAAGCTACGATCGGGCACTCGCGGGCAAGGGCGGTGACGCGAAGATGTGGTGCTCGCGCGGCACCGCCCTCAAAAAATTGAACGACCTGCCCGGTGCGCTGCAAAGTTACGAGCGAGCGATCGAGCTCGATGCCAGTTACGCCACCGCCTACCATTACCGCGCCAATACCTTACGGGCGCTGGGCCGTAGTGACGAGGCGGTCGCGGCCTACAGGCAGGCCCTTGAGCTTGGCGCCGACGCGCAGCAGATCGGGTTTGCGCTGGCCGCGCTCGGCGTGCAGGAGGTGCCCGCCGCCTCTCCGACCGGCTATGTCAAGGAGCTGTTCGACCAGTACGCGGATCACTTCGACCGGCACCTCGTGGATGTGCTGAAGTACCGTACCCCGGAGCTGCTTGGCGCCGTGCTGCGCAAGTGCGTCGCCCCGCAATCGATGGACGTGCTGGACCTGGGCTGTGGCACGGGCCTGTTCGGTGGCCATCTGCGCGAGTATGCGCGGACCCTGGTCGGCGTCGACCTGTCGGAAAAGATGCTCGAGAAGGGGCGTGAGCGCGGGCTCTACGACAAGCTCGAATGCGGCGACATCGTGCAGTACATGGAAGGCAGGACCGGCGAATTCGATTTGGTCGCCGCAGCCGATGTGCTGGTGTACTTTGGTGAGCTGGACCAGTTGTTCGCGCAAGTGCACAGGGCGCTGCGCGCAGGTGGCTGGTTCTGCTTTTCAATCGAGGCGGTGCAGGAGGGCGACTACAGGCTCACGGCGGCGAACCGCTATGCCCATTCGAAGCGCTACCTCCAGCGTCTGGCCGATGCCGCCGGGTTTTCGATCATCGCTTTGGAAACCGGCCCGTTAAGGACGGAGAACGAAGTAGCGGTACTGGGCAACCTGGTCGTGCTACAAGCCCGCTAGGCGTCTGCGCTGTTTATCTGGCACAGGATGCTGATTAACCTCCTAATTCAACAGTTCGTCTCAAGGCGTGGATAGCCTGGTGCTAACGGGTTTATTGTTCAGCATCCAAACAATAGGGTAATCGGATGCGCGTCCGTATTTTTCTCATCTTGCTGGCCGTTGCGAGCAGTGCCCAAGCGGCCGATATCAGCGGCGGTCATCGGTTCGTCACGGACGAAGGCCCCGCTGTCCAACTACGCCTGCTTTCGCCGGATGCGATTGAAGTCAGCTACACATTGCCGGCGCAATGCACCGCTGTTCCCTTTATTAAAAAAGGGCAGGATGGCCAGGAAACGCGCGCCAATTGGCAAGCGTTGGACGACTGCGGCGCCGCTGGGGCGGACCAGCTAAGTCGCAACAAAGGCGCATGTCCAGTATTACGCTTTCGTGTGCCGCCAGCAATCAGTCAACCGGGCTACCCGGCAGCGTTCCCGTTGGGGCAAGGCGTATATGTCCACCTATCCAAATACGCCTTGGCTGACAGCTGCGGCAAGGTTGGCTACCATTTTTCCGCCCCCGGCATCTTGATGGATGGTCATTCCTATCAAGGCGCCGCTGTTGCGAATGCGGCTGAAGACACTGCGGCGCTGTTATTGCAGGCACCCCAGGCACAGCGCGACGGCGAGCCGGTAGCCTGGTTCGATCCCCGCCTGTCTGCGGCTGCTGTCGCGCAAATTAAAGCGGTGGCCGAAGGCACGGTGAATTACTTGCGCGTTGCGCTTCCGGACGCTCGGTACCACCCCCCGATTATGGCGGCAGTGTATGCGACCCGACCTGGCGGTCCAGGGATCGGCGGAGATGCGGGCGATGTCCTGCGCCTGTCTTTGTTCAACTGGCCGAGCGCTCCAGGCCCGGACGAACAGGCTAATCTGCGGCTATTGGTGGCGCATGAATTCAGCCACCGTTTTCAGCTGCGCGATGCGGTCGATGTTTATCCTGACGCGAGCTTGATCCATGAAGGAGGCGGCGAATTCTTGCGTTGGATGACCTCGGTGCAGCAAGGTTGGCTTACGCGTGCGCAAGCGGCCGCCGATCTGGATCAGGCATTGACCAATTGTGCTCTATACGCCGAACAGCGAAGTTGGCGTGCCCTGACGCCGCGATTCATCCGTGCCAACCGGCTGCAGTACAGCTGCGGACTGGCGATATACACGTATGTTCTGGCGGCACGCCAGGGAGTGGGTACGGCGATGTCGCGTATCAACGGTTTCTATAAGGAGCTTGGCAGCGGCGGCAAGCCCGATTTTGGGAAGTCGATGGAATGCGGCTCCAGTTCTCCTTGCGAACCACGTTGGCTGAACTTACTGCTAAGCGCAAATGGCAGTATGGATCAACACTGGATCGACTTATTTGGCGCGACTGGCTTAGCCACGCTGCAGCAGCCTAGCCAGGCACAGCGCGATGCGATGGTGTTACGCGCGGTCGTCAAGCTGATGAAGGACAATTGCGGCGGCAGTAGCGGCACGACGGAAACACCAGAAGGCATCATCCTGGACGGTATAAAGGACTGTAAAACATTCTCACAAGATGCTTACGTGACGCGCATTGAAGGCTTACCGGTATTTGGCAATCCAGCTACCGGAGAAGCCATCACGGCCGCCTGTAAGTTGCGTCACCGAATTGAACTTGGCTTACGGGATGGCGGAAAACTGGATGCACCATGCCAGCAACCTTATGTCATGCGACAGCAGTTCTACCACGCCGATATTGATAAGGTACTTGCTGCACTAACGTCGGCGAGACGCGAGGCCGAGTACAAGTAGCTGGCCGGCGATTTCGCTGCCCGCCGCGGACGCGCTGTCCGCCACCGGCAAGGTGACGGCCAGCGCGCTGGCCTTTAAGAAGTCGCGGCGGGTCAGCGGCGGCACGTCAGTTGCTGGACGAGAGGGTGACCTTCACCGGTGAGCGCAGGCGTGCCGCCTCGTCGGCAACGTAGCGCTGCCATTGCTGCTGTGAGGTGATCTCGCCGCCGCGGTTCCAGGCCGCCCCGACGTAGTAGCGCAGCGGCTGGCCGGAAATGACGGTCGCAGTCATCATCGAGTTGCGCGCGTCTTCCGCGTAGGTTGGCTGCGCCGACGGCAGGACCACGGCCACGCCGAACTCGCCCTTGGTGCGCTGCGTTACACATTGCACCAGCGCGGCGTCGTCGCGTTGCTGGGCGTAGCTGATCTTCGGTTCCTCGCCCTTGTCGCTCGGGGTCTTGTTCAGGCCGACGGCGGCGGTGAGCTGTTGCGGACCCGTGAAGGTGAAGGTGCTATCGATGCGGTCGAGGTAGTGGCCGGCATCGACCGTGAAGCGCTTGACCTCGGAGACCTTGGTGCCGCCGGCATCCCACTCGTCATAGGTCAGTTCGAAGATCGCGCGGATCGGGCCGTTGGCCAGCACGTTCCACTTGACGAAGTTGATGCCGCTGTAAAGCTTGGTGCCGTCCCAGATGCCGGTGCCGCCGGCGCCCATCGTGGTGCCGACGTTGTACATGTCCATGCCTTCGCCTTCGTCCACGTGGTAGTGGTCATGTCCCTTGTTGTACCAGCGGTCGACGATCGGGTAGGGAACGCGCTTGAACCAGATATCCAGGCCGCTGGTCTTGAGCACTTCCTTGTTCGAGCCGGCCGGCGCGGGCGCGGCCAGTCCAGGGCCGTAGGTGCGGTGCGCGACCTTGTCGTTCTCCCACGCGAAGTCGTCCAGGCGCTCGGGAACGATGCGGGCAAAGGCCTTGACCGGGAAAGGTGGCGAGGTGGTGTCGGTCTTTTCGACCGTGAACTTGGCCGACTTTTCGCCTGCGGCGAAGTCGTGCTGGAACAGCAGCTCGCCATACGCGATGCCTTCGTTCTTGGGATCCTTGGCCTGGGGCGCTACGTTGGTCACCTGGTACGGCAGTACTTTGCCGGCGGCGTCCTTGACCACGATCTGCTGGACGCGCGCGTGCGGAAGCGCCGCATTGACCTGGGACCAGGGAATGGAGATGGTTTCGCTGGGGCGTGCGATGTCCAGGCCGTGGCTGACGGTGACGGTGAGGCGCTCGGCGGCGCTGGCAACGCAGGTGGCGCCGGCAGCCAGCGCGAACAGGGTAAGGCGAAGTTTCATCGTTATCTGTCTCATGGTGTATAGATGGGTTCCTGTGCGACTGGTGCCATGCCCTCGCCCAGGAAAAAGCTCGGATGTGGCGGCTGGTTGTAACCGGCGTTCTGGCCTGCCACCTGCACCCGATACTGCGGATTATGCATGAGTGTCGGGATTCGGTGGCGGGAAGGTAGAGTCGTTGAAAAAATCAGGAGCGCGCTGTCGTCGGCACTACGCCAGACCACTTCTTCGCGCCAGTCGCCGAACAGGTCGGCCGAGAGCACCGGCGTGCCCTTGGTGCCGTTGTTCGAGGCGGCGTTGTACTGGCGGGCGTCGAGCACCATCTGGAGGCGCTCCGTTTTGGGATTCCATTTTTCGATCAGCGTGTGATCGAGCGATTCGCGCAGCAGGTCGCCGTCCCACCAGACACCGAAGTTGAACCTGCGTGGACGGTTGCTGGAGATCTGCTTGCCGTCGGCGCTCATCAGGCCGCCGATCGAGGCCCAGCATTCCTCGCCCGGGTAGGCTGGGTCGATGTCCATACAGGTGCCGCGGCCAATGTCGCCGTCCTCGCCAAAGCTCCACAGGATTTTGCCGGTGGCTGCGTCGTGCATTTCGACGCCATGGCCGCGGTAGCAGGACGGCGTCTCGTGCACCATGAATATCTGCTGGCCCGGCAGGTTGGGATTGAGCTTGCCGACATGGAGAGCGTCGCCGTGGCACAGCCCTGTACTGTAGAGCATCTGGCCGTCGCTGCCGACCGTCGCGGCGCCGTAGACGATATCGTCCTTGCCGTCGCCATCCACGTCCGCGACAGACAGCCAGTGCGCGCCCTGGTGATTGACCGCCGCGCCCGGGCCTGGCTTGTCGCTGTCGAACACCCAGCGGCTGATCAGTTTGCCGTCGCGCCAGTCCCATGCCGCGATCACGGCGCGGGTGTAGTAACCGCGCGAGAACACAGCGCTGGGCCGCTGGCCGTCCAGGTAGGCCACGCCGCCCAGGAAGCGGTCGACCCGGTTGCCGTAGGCGTCGCCCCAGTCGCTCACCTGGCCACGCGCAGGCAGGTAGCCGGTGGTGGCCATGGCGGCCCCGGTCATGCCGTTAAAGACGGTGAGATATTCGGGACCGTGGAGGATGTAGCCGTCCTTGTTGCGGTAGTCGGCGCTGGCATCGCCGATCGCCTTGCCCTGGCCGTCGACGCTGCCGTCGGCCGTCTTCATCATCACCTCGGCCTTGCCGTCGCCGTCGAAGTCGTAGGCGAGGAAGGTGGTGTAGTGCGCGCCGGCGCGGATGTTGCGGCCAAGGTCGATGCGCCACAGGCGGGTGCCATCGAGCTTGTAGGCGTCGATGTAGGTGTTGCCGGTGTAGCCGCGGTGCGAGTTGTCGTGCGCGTTGGTCGGCTGCCACTTGATGATCAGCTCGTAGGTGCCGTCGCCATCCAGGTCCGCCGCCGAGCCGTCGTTGACGACGTAGCTGTAACGCTGGCCGTCTGGCGTCACGCCATCGGCAGGCTTTTGCAGGGGAATGGTCTTGTAGGGCCGGTCCCACACCGGGCCGCTGCCGGCCGCGGCCTGCTCGGCGCCGCCAAGCACCGGCCGCACCGAGTAGGTGGCGCCGGCTGGCGCGTTGGCGTCGGTGAAGTTGGTGACCGTCAGCGGCGCGGCGTTGAGCTTGAGCGCGCCGCGGTAGACGTTGAACGCCATCCCGGCAGGATCGGTGCCCAACGCGCGCCAGCTCAGGAAGGTTCCGCCGCTGGTGCGGATCGCGACTACGCCGCGATCGAGTTTTTCGACCTGCTTGCCAGTGGCGGCGAAGGTGCTGCTGCTGGCGACCACCAGCACGGACAGGGCAAGCGCGCGTTTATCGATGCCCATGGCCGGTCACCAGTCCCGCGGAAGCACGATGTGCGAGCGGTTCGCGTCGCGCAGGTCGCGAATGCCGGACAGCGCCATCGACACGTCCAGCTCCTTGCGGATCAGTTCCAGCGCTGTGGTGACGCCGGGCTTGCCCATCGCGCCCAGGCCGTAGACGTAGCTGCGGCCGATCATGACGCCGCGCGCACCCATGGCGCAGGCCTTGAGCACGTCCTGCCCGCTGCGGATGCCGCCATCCATCCACACTTCGATGTTCGGATTGGCGCTGGCGGCGATGGCGTCGAGCACCTGCGGCAGTGCGCGGATCGAGCTCATGGCGCCGTCGAGCTGGCGTCCGCCGTGGTTGCTGACCACGATCGCGTCGGCGCCGGTCTGGGCCGCCAGTTTGGCGTCTTCCGGATCGAGGATGCCTTTGAGGATCAGCTTGCCGTCCCACTGTTTGCGGATCCATTCGACGTCGTCCCAGTTCAGGGTCGGGTCGAACTGCTGGCCAACCCAGGCCATCAAGGTCGACAGGCCCTCGGCGCCCTTGACGTGGCCGTCCAGGTTGCCGAACGTCTTGCGTTTGCCCATCAGGACGCTGGCGCACCAGCGCGGTTTGCTCAGCATGTCGAGCAGGTTGGACAGCGTCGGGCGCGGGGGCACGGTCAGGCCGTTCTTCAAGTCCGCATGGCGCTGGCCGAGGATCTGCAGGTCGAGCGTGAGCACCAGCGCCGAGCATTTCGCGGCCTTGGCGCGCGCGATCAGGTCGGCGGCAAAGGCACGGTCGCGCATCACGTACAGCTGGAACCAGAACGGCTTGGTGGTGGCGGCGGCCACGTCCTCGATCGAGCAGATGCTCATCGTGGTGAGCGTGAACGGCACGCCGAATTCTTCCGCAGCCTGGGCGGCGAGGATTTCGCCGTCGCCGTAGTTCAGGCCCGTGAGCCCGACCGGTGCAAGCGCAACGGGCATGCGCACGTCGTGGCCGGCTAGCGTGGTCGCAGTGTTGCGCTGGTCGACGTTGACCGCGACGCGCTGGCGCAGGTGAATGGCATCGAGGTCGCGTTTGTTCGCGTGCATCGTGCCTTGGGAATACGAGCCGGAATCGACGTAGCCGAAGATGGCCTTGGCGACGCGCCGGCGGGCCTGCTGGCGCAGGTCTTCAATCTCTGTAATGACAGTCATGGCGGGCAGGGTGTTGCAACAAGTGCCTTTGAGTATCGATTTTCAGCGCAGACGATGTCAACAGCCGGGCGGCATCGCTCAGCAGATAATCAAGTTGCTGAGCGATACGCGACGGGTGGCTGTCATGGCCGTGTTCTGGACAATACTGTCGGCCAACGCACCTTGCCAGCCTGCGCCGGCGAGCTTTCCAAACCCGATCGCGGCGGCGTGGCGGAATCTGCGCTGTTCGACTATGGAGTCATGGGACCGTCCGCGACGCCCGCCATCGTCGCCGCTGCCGATGCGGCGGTGACTACGGCCTTGCCTGCCGGGCCATTCCGGACCGACTGGGAATCGATCCGCCAGCACTACCGGCCGCCCGCCTGGTTCAACGACGCCAAGTTCGGCATCTTTATGCATTGGGGCCTGTCGCTGCCGGTGTCGCTTGGCACGGTGACCAAGGTCGAGCGCCTTGGCGGTCCCGGGCTGGCGTTCACCCAGGACGAGGGCGGGCTGCACGTGCAGCTCGGCGACGTGGCGCAGGACGGGATGCCGTTCGCCCTTAAAATCTCCGGCCTGCGTCTACAGTGATCGCCGGCCGCTCTACGCTTCAGTCTTCGTGCGCGCAGCCGCCGGCGCGCCATTACGCATGCGGCTCCAGTAACCGACCCCCAGCACGGCCAGCCAGGCCGGGATCAGGTAGACGGAAATGCGCAGGTCCGGCGTCATGTACATGATGACCAGGATCGCCGCCACGAAGGCCAGGCACAGGTAGTTCGCCAGCGGAGAGCCCGGGCTCTGGAACAGCGTCGTGGCGCCAGCCGCGCGCTTGTGGGCGCGGAAGCGCAAGTGACTCCAGCTGATCATGGCCCAGTTGATCACCAGTGCGGAAACGGCGAGCCCCATCAGCAGCCCGAACGCCTTCCCGGGCATGAAGTAGTTGATGCTCACCGCGATGCCGGTGGCGGCCGCCGACACGCCGAGCGCCACGATCGGCACGCCGCGCCGGTTGACCTTGAGCAGCGCGCGCGGCGCATTGCCCTGCATCGCCAGGCCGTACAGCATGCGGCTGTTGGCGTACACGCCGCTGTTGTACACCGACAGGGCAGCAGTGAGCACCACGATATTGAGCACGGTGGCCACGGCATTGCTGTTCAGTGCGTGGAAGATCAGCACGAACGGGCTCCCGCCGCTGGCGACCTTCTGCCACGGATAGAGCGAAAGCAGCACGGCCAGCGCGCCGACATAGAAGATGAGGATTCGGTACAGCGCCTGGTTGGTCGCACGCGGAATGCTGCGCGTGGGGTCGTCTGCTTCGGCGGCGGTAATGCCGATCAGCTCCAGGCCGCCGAACGAGAACATGATGACGGCCATGGCCATCACCAATCCGCTCACGCCATTCGGGAAAAATCCGCCGTGCTGCCAAAGGTTGGCGATGCCGGCTTCGGGACCGGCGGAGCCGGAGAGCAGCAAGTAACCGCCGAATACGATCATGCCGATCACGGCCACAACCTTGATGACGGCGAACCAGAATTCCATCTCGCCGAAGGCCTTCACGTTGAGCAGGCTGATCGCGTTAATGACGAGGAAAAACGCCAGGGCCGACACCCAGGTCGGAATCTCCGGCCACCAGTATTGGACGTAGATGCCGACTGCGGACAGTTCGGCCATGCTGACCAGGATGTACAGCACCCAATAATTCCAGCCCGAGACGAAGCCGGCGAGGTGGCCGCCGTATTTGTCGGCGAAATAGCTGAAGGAGCCGGCCACCGGTTCGTCGACTACCATCTCGCCAAGCTGGCGCATGATCAAAAAGGCGAGCAGGCCGGCGATGGCGTAGCCGAGGATGACGGACGGGCCGGCCATCTGGATGGTCTGGGCGATGCCGAGGAACAGGCCGGTGCCGATGGCCCCGCCGAGTGCGATCAGCTGGATGTGCCGGCTCTTGAGGCCGCGCTTGAGTTGGTTGCTGTGGTCTGCCATCGTGGCCTCGAGCGGTTGCTGTAGGCCATGATTCTAATGGATAGTTGGTTGGTTGGGTGTCGTGGAGGAAATTTCTTGGTTCGACAATGAGCTTGTCTTGTAAGTAATAGAACCGTAGACTGAGCCTTGACCTAACGTCTGCGATTGGCCAGATGGGCCAATTTCTGGGTGATGACAATGCCATGATATTTCTCTGGTTGCCTCATAAGGGAATGCCAGCAACAGAGCGTTCCACCTCATTGATCGGGACCTGATGAAGAAGATATTTTTAGCGCTGGCTGCTTTCCTGGTATGCGGTGTTTGTCTTGCTGGAGCATGGGGGCCGGGAAGCTTTGAAAACGATGATGCTCTCGACTGGGTGCAGCAATGCATCGAGTCGAAGGGGGCGGGAGTTATAGCTTCAGCACTGCAAATCGGTCTGAAGGCGAACCCGCTCGAGGCTCCGGAAGGCAGCATGGCCGTTGCGGCAGCAGAAGTGGTGGCGGCTGCAAAAGGAAAGCCAAGTAAAGAAATGCCACAAGAGCTCCGCGAATGGCTCGCGCGTCAACCAAAGGAAGAGATTGCGAAGCTGGCACCGCTCGCAAGGAAGGCTCTCCTGAAAATCAAGGATGCAAAGAGTTCTGAATTAAGTCAGCTTTGGAGTGAATCGCCTAAAAAGCAATGGGCCAGTGCGATTAGTGAGCTTGAAGCGCGCTTGAAGTGAGATTCAAAAGTTCTCCGAAGGGTCCGAACCAGATGTTCGGGATTAGAATGACGTTTTATGGTCAATCATATCGTCTGTTGTTTCGATTGTGGATGCTTTATGTGTGACATTTGTTTTCCTTGTTCCACAGTGGTTGCCAATGACAAGAAAGTACTTTTTTCGCGAGTGGGTGGTGAATCTTGGAATTTTATTTCTGGGAATTTCGATTCTTGTCCTTGCGACCGCTGCAGCAGCTCTGGTGGCAGAAATTTACCCCCAGATCGGCTTTGCTGGCGAAACGGGTCCGCCGCAGCACCTCATTGATTCGTCCGTTGTAGCATTCTCCCATCCGAAAGATAACCAACGCCGAGGTCATGAGATGAACGAAATATCCGAAAAACGATTGCTTGAAATCGAAAGTCGCGCTAACCGCGCTACCCCGGCACCATGGAAGTCGTATGTGGAAGGACGCGATCATACAAGTGGTACTAGCTTTATCATGACTGGAACCCCTGAGCAGCGTGGAGGGGATATCGAATTGAGTGGTGCAACTGTAGCGGATCAGGATTTTATTGCCAGCGCCAGGCAAGATGTTGTTGATCTGGTAAACGAGGTGCGCAGGTTGCGAGCGATGCAAAACAAGGTTTGAACGGCGCAAGTTTCTGCTTGCCGGAGCCTCCGAAGGACAGCCTAAGGAACCAATGAAAGAGAGCTAAATGGACGATGAACAATTGGTACGGATACCGCTGAAGATGGGTCAGGCCCATGTACAACGCGAGATTGTCCTTGCCGTGCCAAATGAATCGCATGATACGTTTATTGTTCGCAGCATTCCGGCATTCGCATATGGCGTTGCATACGGTGATGTGATTCGGGTGCTGGACCAAGCAAGCGGTGACTTCGAAGTGCTAGAGCATAACGGCCAAGTGACGGTGCGAGTGTTTGTAAGAGGGAGTTTGGAGAAGCCGGAAATTCGATCTTTAATCAATGACATTCTTGGGCACAAGGGGTTGTACGAGGTTGGAAAGGCAAGCGACGATCCGGACCATCTCTCGTTGCTGCTAATTAGCCTCGATGTCAAGATCGGTTTTCCTGAAATTGAAGAGATCCTATCGAGCGTTAAGCACGCTGGACATCAGTGGGAATATGGCAATATTTATGATGAAAATGGCAGGCAATTAAGCTGGTGGAATAGGAGCGTGTAAGGACGAGCTTATCGTCAGACGCAACTTGTGCGAACAAAAAAAGCTGTTTTCCTCTAGTGCCCCGCATCTGACTGGGCGTAGTTCAAAAGGAAAACAAAGGCATCTTTGATCCCGTTACCACCGAAACCAACACCGGCCGCAGCTTCAACCGCTTCAGATATTATGAATATTCGCAAATCGTACTGGCGATTTTTCAATTTCCTAATTAGACGAATCATGGCCGTGGCATTCATCTTTGGAGGAACGGTTTCGTTTATTTATGGGATGTCAAATATTCTTCCAGGGGGAACTGTTCAATTTAATGGCCAGCCAACAGATGACATGGTTCTTAGATGTTTTTCGGCGTTGTTTCCATTGATTATGGCGGTGCTGGGAATATTTTTATTTCGAGCCAAACCTTACTATCCGTGGTCCATCATACGTACCGCGCAGAAAGTAGAACAAGAAAAGTGAGCGCGGATCTACCGCCGCGTCTACCTGCGGAATCGCCGCGGGGAAACGTCTTGATGTGTGCGCTACCCCGCCGGCTGCATTACCCGCAAAATCGGGCGCGGCTGGTTCAACGGAATATATAGCTCGTGGGTATCTGGGTTGACCGCAAGGGTGTGCGCGTTCGGTCCGACCCGGATTGAGCCGATCTTTGCCGTACCGTCCGGCCCGAGACGGAAGAGGTGCACCGGTCCGGACTCGGTTGCGACGTACAATATCTTGCGACCGGGATCGTACGCCAGCACATCCGGTTCGCCGTCCACCGTGAATTGCGCTGCCACGCGCTTGGTGTGCAGGTCCAGCACAAGCAGTTTGTCGTTGCCCTCGCAAGCGATGAAGGCAAGACGCAGGTTCGGTTCGATCAATAGTCCATGGTTCCCTCGCGCGCTCGGCAAGCGCATGCGGTCGATGATCTTGTCGGTCGCCGGGTCGACCTCGACGAATCCACCCGTCCCTTCCACGTTAATAAATATGTGCCTGCTCACCGGGTCGTATTGGGTGTTCCCCACGGCGCCGCCCAAGTCGATGGTGGCGACGCGCTTATTTGTGCGCGCATCGACCACGCTCTCCGTCTTGCCTTCCTTATCGGACACGTAGATTTTACTGACACTAGGCGCATAGGCCAGGCCATCCGGATAACGGCCGACCGGCACGCGCGCCAGAATCGCAAGACTCGGCTCGTCAATGACGACCAGTTCGTCGCTACCCGTCGCCGTCGCATAGATCCGCCCCATTTCCGGCACCGCGAGTACACCGTGAACCTGCCGCACATTGCCGATGGTGCCGAGCGCCTTTTTCGATTGTGTGCTGACCACGACGACGGAATTGTCGCCCAGGTGGGCCAGTGCCAGTTTCTCATGGGCGGCGTCCAGGCTCATGTAGTCCCATCGGCTTGCTCGGCCGGGCAACGGATAGTCACGAACCAGCTGCAACGTCGATGGCGATGGCGCAGTCGTCGCTGTCGAGGCGTGTAGGGACGGGATCGCGGCACAGGTGGTGGAAACCCAGAGCAATGCAAACAAATACGATCTTGTCATCCCAGGCTCCATACATTGTCAGCGGGGGCTCCACGTGAGGCCGGCCCGAATCTCCGAAATGCTGCTGTTCCCGACCCGGCCCAGGCGCAATCCGGCGTCAAGCTCCAGGTTGTCTGCCATCGACACGATCACCCCTGCCAGAGCCGAGCGTGTCTTCAATCCGTCCGACCTGGCCCCCAGGAATATTTCGAACACCGGCATGAGCTTGCCCTGAGGCGGAGCTTCCACGATCACTCCAAGCGTGCGCTCCCACTGGCGTTCCCGATTCTTGAAAAGCGCGGCATTGAAGTGAAACATCGCGCTCGAGATTCGCCGCGAGATGATACCAGCGCAGCCTGCGCCGGTTCGCTCACCGGCAGCGGTCGGCAGCAGCAGGGTGCATTCGCTCGCGACACTCGGCCCGTGCGCATTTTGCAGCTCGCCGGGCCGGTACACCTGTTTCCATGAAAGCTCCACATCGTCAAAGCTTGTTCCCGAAGAATTGGGTCCGCCCCCAAATTGGGTGCGCAGGAGGCCTTCTGCCACCAATTCGCTCGAAGGTGAGACGCCGAAGTTCGCCACGAGACCCGGAGCGGAGAAGCTCTTTTGCCTCCCTTCTCGAAGCAGATTCAGATACGCGAACTCGAACTCCACTCCGCCTGGGCGCACTACTGCCGCATCTGTGCCATCGAATGGACGCAACGCGAGGGCACACGGCATACCGGAGACCGCCAAGGTGAGCGCCACAATGATTCGCTTCATCGCTACGCCAGCACCGATGACTGAACTACGGCGTGCCACCGCGCTCAGGCAAGATGCTGCTGCCCGGGTCGCGGGATGCGAAGTCGACATCTGCTTGTTCCTCCGGCGGGCGAATATGCTTGAATCTGGCATACAGTAACAAGTCGTAAGCGATCTTCAAAGCGCCGGCCGCAATCAATGGCCAGCCGAAGGTGCTGATGGTCAGGAGGTATCCTGCCAGTGCGGGGCTGGCAGCTGCGGCCAGGCTGCGCGGCACCGAGGTCACGCTTGCGGCGGCAGCACGTTCGTCAGGCAGCGTGATCGCCATGACATAGGAGCCGCGTGTCGGCACGTCCATTTGCGACAAGGCGCTACGGGCGAGCAACAACAGCAGTGCCCAGCCCAGGGTCGGCGTGAACGGTATCAAGATGAGCAGCACGCTGGATGGCAGGTGCGTGAACACCATCGTGTTGACCAAGCCGAAGCGGCCGGCGATCCTGACCGCCGCCAGATAGGATAGTGCGGACACGAGGCCGGTCCAGAAAAAAATGGTTCCAGCCACAAGAGGCGACAGCTGGAACCGGTCGAACAGCCACAGGGCAAACATCGATTGCACGACGAAGCCGCCCGCAAATGCGTCCATGCTGAACAAGGCCGCCAGGGTATAGACGTTGCGCTTCGATTGCCTCAAGGGTGCTCCCGGCCTTGCGCCAGCCGTCTTGTGCACGGTCGGCAAGCTGCGGTAAGCCATTGCGCAAACCAGACCAAGCAAGCCATACAACACGAACATCGAACGTATCGCTGTCAGTGTGCCGACATGTAGTGCCGCAGCGATTACCTGTGGCATGCCCGCCAACAGCGCTCCCAGCGCCGCCACAAGTGAGCCGACCAAATTGTAGCGGGCGAAGAACGCGGTACGGCGCTGATCCTCCACGGAACCAGCGAGCAGCGCGTGTTCAAGCGGCAGGAACACGCTGACATCGCCGCTGGACGGATTGAGCGTGCCGACAACGGCAATGATCAGCAGTGGCCAGAAATCGCTGGCGATCGCGAAAGCGAAGCCGGTAGCGGCCATCAGGACACACGCCAACAGGAGCCATGTGCGGTATGGGAGGCGCCGGGCGTGCAGTCCAACCAATAACGACAATACGCCGGAGCCGAGCAAGGTTCCGGTAGTGATAATGCCTACCTGGAATGGATTCATCCCGAGACCGAGCAGGTAGACCGGCAGCAAAAGGCTCACGAAGCCATCGGCGCAAGCGCGCAGGCCGCGTCCCCATAACAGGCGCGTCTGGACAGCCAACTTCATTTGCAATGCTGCCACGATCGGCCCCGGGCGGAATCACTTGCGCGCTGTCGAGTCGATCTTCGTATCGGTCAGATTGATGGCGGCTCGGACCGATTTGGCCAGGTCCTGCGCCTTGCCCTGTCCCAAATAATGCAGGAACATCAGCCGCGGCTCCTCGCCGGTCATATGCTGGTGAATGGCGACAACGTTAATTCCTCCGCTGCGCAAGGACTTGAGCACTGGCTGGAGCTCGCTTTCCAGCACCGCAAAGTCTCCATCGACAACCGCCTGCTGGTCGCTCCCGGCAAAGCCCGCCCAGGTGTTCGCGCCCATTGCATCACCCGCGGTCACCCCATGCATCTTGACTGGGCGGCCGAAACTCACTTTGTACATCCCATTGTTGGACTCGCCCTTCTTGCCGAACACCGCGTCCAGTGGCGCCGCGCTGATTCGGTTTTCGTTCGGCACGCGCCATTCGGGGAAGGCAGTCGCTGGCGCATGGTGCGCAGCACGGATGTGCTGGGGGGCGTCGAGTACCTTCCTGACTGCTGCCGCCATCGCGTTGGCCTCTCCCATGCCGCTAATGTGCATGAAATACAGGCGTGGCTGCTCGAAGAAGAAGTGGTTATGCAGAGCGGTCACTTCGAGCCCGTTGTCCAGGGCCGCATCCATCGCTGGGGCAACCTCATCTTCATACAGGACCATGTCGCCCATGACCATGACTTTCGCGGCGTTGCCGGTCGGTGCGAAGCCCGCGTAGGAGGTGGTGCCGAGGAATGGCGGAAGCTTCCAGCCGTTGATAGTCGCCATATCCGGCCTTGGCTTGGAGATCTTGTACACGTTCTCCTTTGCGTTATAGCTCGGTTTCATCCCACTGGCCTGCTCAATTGCTGCAGGCACGCCGGAAGCCGGCTGCGCCAGTACGGCAGGCGCGGACAGCGCGAGTGCAATCATTAAAGCGCGCTTCAACATCACAACCTCCTTTAGAAATGCATGAGCGGGTAAAGGATGAGTTTTGTTGCGGCTGCGGCAACGATGATGTGTGGTCCCCTCAGCTTCGGTTGGCAGCCGCCGCGAGGTCGGACCAGACTACCTGGATGTCGTTCAACGCTTTGCCGGGGAAGCTTGCATTCGGGTGTGCTAACGCAATATCAAATTGCCCAGCTCGGTTCGGATGCGACCGCTGTCCGCATAATGACGACGACTGACGGGCGCGCCAAAGCGCTGGTCCCAGACGTTTGCCGCCTCGGCGAAAGGTTTGTCATGCGCCATGGGGCAGCCCGAGGTTGCGGTTGGCCGGCACGGCCACATCGATCAGCTTGGGCCGGGGCAGGTCCAGATTGGCCATCAGCTCGACGAACTGTTCGAGGCTGCGGTTGGCCAGGCGCGCGTTATGGCGCTTTTCCCAGCCGATGGTCGATACCGACTGGCCCTTGTAGTCGTGCCCGGGCCACATGCGCGTGTCGTCGGGCAGGCGAAACAGCTTGTTCATCACGCTGTCGTAGAGCGCCGCGGCGCTGCCGCTTTGGAAGTCGGTGCGCCCGCACCCGTTGATCAAGAGGGTGTCGCCGGTGAACACGTTGTCGCGCCAGACGTAGCTCATGCTGCCGCCGGTGTGCCCGGGCGTGTGCAGCACCGCGATTTCCTCGCCAGCGCCGAAGCGGATCACGTCGCCGTGCCGGAGCTGCAGCTCGGCGGGGGAAATCCCGCAGCCGCTCGGCACCGCCGCCATGGCGCCGGTGAGCGCGCGCAGCTTGCCGGCCGAGGTCACGTGGTCGGCGTGTGCATGCGTCTCGAGGATGTAGGCGAGTTTGAGTCCAAGCCGTTCGATGTGCGCCAGATCGCGTTCCCAGTGGTGGTCGACGGGGTCGATGATCGCCGCCTCGTTACTGCCTGGAGCCGCGAGGATGTAGGTATAGGTCGACGACTCGGCATCGAACAGCTGGATCGGGTTGACGTTCATGAGGGGCTCCTGTTGATCAAAGAACGGCCTTGGCGACCATGCCAACGGCGACGAGCGCCGCGACCGCGGCAAAGCCAAGCTGCAGATGCGGGCCGGCCAGGCGCGCGGATACCAGACGGCCGGCCAGCATGCCGGACAGGGCTCCGCCGGCGAACGGCAGGGCCACTCCCCAATCCATGGTCGCGGCGCTGGCGATCACGCTGCTGGCGGACACCAGCGCAATCACGGCCAGCGAGGTGGCCACGACTGACTGCATGGCCAGGTCAGTGCAGCGCTGAAGCGCGGGCACCATGACGAAGCCGCCGCCGACCCCGAGCAGGCCAGAAAGCAAACCGGCGATGCTGCCCGACAGCGCGAGCGAGCGTGCGCATGCCGAGGTCCAGACGAAGCGGCCGCCGGCGCCGCGGATGCAGGGAGGATCAGCTTGCGCCACGACCGCGGGAACCAGCCCGAGGGCCTGGCGTGCGGTGCGAACGGCAACGTAAAGCAGCACCAGCGAGAAGAACAGCATCAGCCAGTGGTTGTCGATGCGCCGCGCGAGCCACAGGCCGCAGGGCGCGGCCAGCGTTCCGGCCGCCGCGATCAGCAGGGCGGCGCGATAGCGCACGATGCCGGCTTTCAGGCCGAGCACCGCCCCGAGGGTTGCGGCCATGCCGACCGCGAGCAGGCCGATCGGGCCTGCCTGTGCGACCCCGATGCCGGCGCCGAACACCAGCAGTGGGACTGCGAGTATGCCGCCGCCGGCGCCGGTCAGCGCCATGATCGTGCCGACGGCAAGGCCTAGTACAGGCAGGTTGCTCATCTTTTGCCGCGCCCGAGGAATTCATAGACCGCCATGCCGGCGACCATGGCGATCGTGAAGATCATGGGCTTTGCGCTGCCAGAGAACAGGGACGCGAGCGCAGGACCGGGGCAAATGCCGGCCAGGCCCCAACCGGCGCCGAAGACCAGGCTGCCAAACACCAGGCGGCGGTCGATCTGCCGCGCCGTTGGCAGGCGGATTGCCGCTCCGAGCGGCGTGCGTTGGCGTGCACCCGCCAGGCGGAATGCGAACAGGCCGACCAGGATGGCCCCGGCCATGACGAAAGCGAGCGATGGGTCCCAGTTACCGGCAAGGTCCAGGAACCCCAGCACCTTGGCCGGGTTGGACATGCCGCTGACGATCAGGCCGATACCGAAGATCAGGCCCACGATGAATGAAACAACGAGCTGCATGGGTAATCCCTTAACCGATCAGGCGGCGTGCTACGAACACCGTCGCGATACCGGCGGCCATGAATGCGATGGTCGCCACCAGCGAGCGGGGCGATAGCCGCGACAGCCCGCATACGCCGTGGCCGCTGGTGCAGCCGGACCCGTAACGGGTGCCCAGTCCGACCAGCAGTCCGGCGGCGATCAGCGTGCCGCTGCCTGCATCAAATCGCGTGTCGGGCAGCCGGTGGACGAGCGCATATGCCAGCGGCGCCAGCACGAGCCCGAGCAGGAAGGCGATTCGCCAGCCGAGATCGCCGCGGGCAGGGCGCAGCAGGCCGCCGAGGATGCCGCTGATGCCGGCAATGCGGCCGCTTAGCAGCACGAACAGCGCTGCCGACAGGCCGATCAGCAGCCCGCCGGCGAACGAGGTCCACGGCGTGAAATGGGTCCAATCGATGTGCATCCGATTCTTTCTATGTCTTCTTGCAATACAGCTCATGCAGCAGTTGCATGACGGCCAGCGCTTCCTTGCTCGCGATGCTGTAAAAAATCTGCTTGCCTTCGCGCCGCGTGACCACGAGCTTTTCCTCGCGCAGCACGCCAAGTTGCTGCGACAGGGTGGGCTGGTGGATGTCCAGTGCGCTTTCCAGGTCGCTCACGCAATGCTCGCCCTGGCTCAGTTGGCACAGTAGCAGCAGGCGGTCGGGATTGGCGAGCACCTTGAGCAGGCCGCGCGCTTCCTCCGCCGCCACGCGCATGGCGCGCAGATCCATTTGTCCGGTTTCCGTCATCGTTTTATTATATGCGGCAACAAAATATCGTTCAATAGAATGTTTGGTGCCGGGTGATTAGCCATCGTAGGGTGCGCACCAGTGCGCACGCGGTACGGGTGAGTAGACGCGGCGTCGTTTAGTGCCGGTCACCTACTGCGCAGTTTCACGCGCAACCGGGGTCACCAGCAGGCGATCGATCCGGTTGCCGTCCATGTCCGCGATCTCGAAGCGGTAGGCGTCCCAGTCGAAGTATTCGGACGGCTTGGGAATGTAGCCTAGCTGGTACAGCACGAATCCGGCCAGCGTGTGATAACTTCCATCGCCCTCGCCGGGAAATTCGACGACCGCGCCGAGCACTTCGCGGAAGCGGTCAAGCGAAATGCCGCCATCCATGTACCAGCTGCCATCCTCGCGCCGCACCGCGTCCGGCGCCTGCTCCTCGCCACACACGGACACTTCGCCGACCAGCACGCTCATCACGTCCGCCAGCGTGACTATGCCCTGGATGTCGCCGTATTCGTCGACCACCAGCGCCAGCTCGGCGCGGTTTTTCTTGAACAGTTCCAGCAAGTCCATTGCGCTGACCGACTCGGGCACGAACAGCAGCGGTTTGAGCGCGGCGGCAATGTCCACGGCGTTCAGGGCATGGCCCCGGATGGCCTGTGCGAACAGGTCACGCGCGGTCACATAACCCAAGATGTTCCCCTGGTCGTGCCGGATTACCGGGAAGCGGTTGTGCATGCTGCCCGCGATCCTGGCAAGGTTGCGTTCGGCCCCGTCGTCCAGGTCGAGGAATTCGATGTCCACACGCGGCGTCATGAGGGCGCCCAGATGGCGGTCGTCGAGCCGCAGCGCGCGCGAAACGATTTCGTATTCCGTCGGTTCGAACACGCCGGCCTCGGTGCTTTCGCGCAGCATGCCGGTGATTTCTTCCTCGGTCGGAATCTCGGCCCCCGGCTTTTCCATGCGCAGCAGGCGGGTGATGAAGTCGGTCGTAACAGCCAGCAGCCTGACGAGCGGTGACATCAGCAGCGCCAGCGCGTGCAGGGGCCGCGCGAGCGCGGTGGCGACCCGTTCGGGGTGTTGCATGGCGATGCGTTTGGGCACGAGTTCACCAAGGATGATGGAGGCGAACCCAATGCAAATCACCACGATCGCCAGCGCGAGATGGTCGGCGAAGCCGGCGAGCTGCGGCGCGGCCGCCGCAATGTGCGGCGCCAGCCGCGCCACCAGCGACGCGCCGCCGAAGGCGCCGTTGAAGATGCTGACCAGGGTCACGCCCGCCTGGACGGTCGACAGGTAGATGCTCGGCTTTTCAGCCAGGTCGAGCGCGGCGCGGGCGCCGCGCTTGCCCTCGGCGGACAGTTTTTCCAGGCGCAGGCGGCGGGCGGAAACCAGCGCGAATTCCGCCATCGACAAGATGCCGTTCAGGAAAATCAGGGCAAGGATGAGCAGCATGTCCTTGATCGGCCGGGGCAGTCATCCCCGTGCCTTGCCGTGCTTGGAAGCCATCATCGCACGGCGGCTCATGGCGCGCCAACGCGCACGGCCAGCCGTATCAAGGCTCGGGCCGGAAGGCCTTGCCGATGCCGGCCCAGCATTGCTGGTAATTGCGCTGCAATTGCTGGCTGGCCAGCGCGTACGCGGTCGGGATGATCACGTGGCGGGTTTCAAACATGAAGGCCATCGTGTCGGCAACCTTGCTGGGGCGCGAGGTATCGGCATTGCTCGCTTTTTCGAACGTGGCGGCATCGGGGCCGTGCCCGCTCATGCAGTTGTGCAGGCTGGCGCCGCCGGGGACGAAGCCTTCGGCCTTGGCGTCGTAGGCGCCGTGGATCAGGCCCATGAATTCGCTGGCGACGTTGCGATGGAACCAAGGCGGGCGGAAGGTGTCTTCGCCGGCCAGCCAGCGCGGCGGGAAGATCACGAAATCGAGCGTGTCCACGCCGGGAGTGTCCGAGGGGGCCTGCAATACGAGGAAGATCGACGGGTCCGGGTGGTCGTAGCTGATCGAGCCGATGGTGTTGAAGTGGCGCAGGTCGTATTTGTAGGGCGCGTAGTTGCCGTGCCAGGCGACCACGTCCAGCGGGGAGTGGCCGATGTCGGCCCGCCACAGGTTGCCGCAGAACTTGGCGACCAGTTCGAACTGGCCTTCCCGGTCTTCGTACCGTGCGGCTGGAGTCAGGAAGTCGCGCGGGTTGGCCAGCCCGTTGGAGCCGATCGGGCCCAGGTCCGGCAGGCGCAGCAGGGCGCCGAAGTTCTCGCAGATGTAGCCACGGGCCTGGCCGTCCGGCAGCGCGACCTGGAAGCGAATGCCGCGCGGGATGACGGCGATCTCTTGCGGTCCAAGTTCCAGGAGGCCAAGTTCGGTGGCGATGTGAAGGCGACCGTGCTGGGGCACGATCAGCAGCTCCCCGTCAGCCGAATAGAAATAGCGGTCGGTCATCGACTGGTTGGCGGCGTACAAGTGGATCGCGCAGCCGCTCATGGCCTCGGGCGAGCCGTTGCCGGCCATGGTGACCCAGCCGTCGATGAAGTCGGTCGGGGCCAATGGCATCGGCAGCGGGTCCCATCGCAATTGGTTGGGCGGGGGCGGGACCTGGCCGAACTGGCTGACCATGCGGCCGTTGTCGATCTGTTTGAATTGGCCGTGGACGGCAGCCGGACGGATGCGGTACAGCCACGAGCGCCGGTTGTGGCTGCGCGGCGCGGTAAACGCGGTGCCGGAAATTTGCTCGGCGTACAGCCCGTAGGCGACCCGCTGGGGCGAGTTGCGGTGTTGCGGAAGCGCGCCGGGTAGGGCTTCGGTGGCGAATTCGTTGCCAAAGCCGGACATGTAGCTTGCTGCCGATGGGGTGGGTTCGAGCACGGATGGTCTCCTGCGGGTTTTGTTGTGCGGACAACTGTAGTGGATATGCGAACGTTTTACGAGATGAATACAGAAATGTAGACTATTGATTTCGTAAATAATAAGGCGCTTCCATGATCGAACCGGGCAATATCGACCTGAACCTGCTGGCGGTGTTCCAGGAGGTTTATCGCGAGCGGCAGATATCCAAGGCGGCGCGCAAACTGGGGCTGACCCAATCGGCGGTCAGCAATGCGCTGGCCCGCCTGCGGCGCACCTTCGACGACGAGCTGTTCGTGCGGACGGGCGGCGGCATGCAGCCCACGCCTTTCGCGCAGCAAGTGGCCGAGCCGGTCGGTGCGGCAATGCTCCAGATTGGGCTGGCGCTGAACCAGCGCAGTCAATTCGATCCCGCAACCAGCACGCGTCGCTTCACCATTGCCATGACCGATGTGGGCGAGGTGTATTTCATGCCGGTGCTGGTCGAGCGCTTGCGGGCGTTGGCGCCGCGGGTGCAGGTGAGCTCGATCCGGGCGGGAGGCATTGCGCTCAGGGAAGCGATGGAGAGCGGCCGCGTCGATCTGGCGGTGGGCGCGTTCGACGACGTGTCCGGCGCCTTGTACCAGCGGTTGCTGTTCCGCCAGCCTTTTGTGAGCCTGTTCCGCAAGAGCCATCCGCTGGCGCAAGGCGAGGTCACGCTCGATCGCTTCATCGCCGCCGAACACTTGCTTGTCGATACGGACGAAAGCCCGTACGACCGCATCAACCAGTTGCTGGAAAAGGCCGGGGTGGGCGTGGTGACGCGCTACCGCGTGCCGCACTTTACCGCCGTGCCGTACATCGCCAGTGCCAGCGGATTGGTGGTGACCGTGCCCCAGAAGCTGGCCGAGCGGGCGGCGGCGCCCTTCGATCTGGCGTGGACGATGCCCCCGTTGCAATTGCCGATGCTGCAGACGAACGTGTTCTGGCATCGGCGCTTCGGCCAGGACCCGGGCAATTGCTGGCTGCGCGAACTGATGGTGGAGCTGTTTGCCGAGTAGCTGGCGCTTTCAGAATCCGTACATCTTTTTCATGGGCATGTTGTCGACGGGGCGTACCCCGTTTGCGTCCAGCACGAACGCGTCCAGGTACTGCAACGGCGGGACGAGGGCGATGTTTTTCGCAGCAAGCCAGGTGGCCAGGCGCGTGTCGCGGAAGGGACTGGTGTTGCCCTGTTCGAAGGGAACGAAGACATTGCCGATGTGGTTGACCACGTAGGCTCTGGGTTTGAGCACCGGCGCGATGATCGCGGCGACCGCGTGGCCGCCGGCGCCGATCCAGAGATCGACGCTTTTCAATCGGGCGCCGCGCATCGCCAGAGCCAGGCGTTCGATGGGCTTGCCGTAATTGATGCCGTCAGTGATTTGATCGACCGTCAGGCCCTGCGGCGCACCTGAATCGGTCACGAAGAAACTGAGGGTGGTTTTGCTGGCGGTCTTGACCGTGAAGAGGTAGCCGCGGCTGCCACCGCCGTTGGGAAAGTCTTCCAAGGCGCCGCCTTTGAGCTTGCCGTCGGCATCGGGCGTGGGAACGTGTTGCAGTTCGCGCGGGGCGTACTGCTCGCTGCCGTCGTGCGTCCAGCGGACCACGCGCATCGTCACGTACTTATTCAGGCGGAAGGTTTCGCCGCCGTAGACCGGTTTGCACTGTTCGAGGGGGATGCCTTGCGCCTGCAATTGGTAGCAGGTCGAGCGGGAACCGATGACCGTGGCTTTGGTGAGAGAGGCCCAGTATGCGGTATCGAAGCTGTGGTCGAATTGGCTGGAGCCGGTGAGCACCAGGTTGATCGGCGAGCCGGGCTTGTTCGAGAGCACGCTGTGGCTCCAGCGCACAGCACCCTGGTCGACCGGCCAGGGCGCCCTGGTGTAGGCCAGGCCGTCACTGCCGCCTTGGAAATATCCGGGCGGAATCCGCGTCATGTAGCCGTCCATCATGATGTTCAGGTCGCCAATCTTGAAGGTCCAGTTGGCCAGGCCAAACCATGTCAGGCGTACTTCGCTTGGCGCGGTGTTGTCGGTGCCGGGGACCAGCACGTCGTCGCCGCGCTCGCCGCCGCAAGCGCAGAGCAGGGTGAGCGTGGCGGCGGTGATGAGCCAGGATGGGGAGCGGGCATGCGTGTGGCTGCGCGACAGGGAGCGATCCATTGCTGTCTCCATTGCTTAACAGAAGCGGCTCCGGTGAAAGCGGACGGCTCGGCTGTCATGACCAATGTAGCAGCGGGCTCAGCAGGAGCGCTCTGCGCTGGCGCAGGGCGGGGTGGAGAAGTCGGCGGATCAATTCCGGGTGGAATTGACGGGGGCGCAGGTTCTGTGTGCGCGTGATGCGAACGATGCCTTATGGCAGCGACGCCGCGGGCCAATCAAACGGTGACGCGTGCGCACGGGTGCGCACCCTACGCTACGGCCTGAGGCCGCGAGCGGGCGCAATTGGCCTTACGGCAGCAATCGCCGCCCGTCCGGCCCGAACACGTGCGTGCGCTGCGGCGGCGCCGACAGCAGCAGCTCCTGGCCGGGCTCCCAGTGCCGTTCGGCGTCGGCGCGTACGACCATCTGTTCGCCGCTGCCCTTGACGTTCGCGTACAGCCAGCAGCCGTCACCCAGCCGTTCGATCGCGAACAGCGTGGCGGGGATACCAGCGCTGGCGCCAGCATCGAGATGCTCCGGCCGCACGCCGACCGTGACGCGAGTGCCAGGCCGCACCGGCTCGGCCAGCGGCACCTCGAGCACGGTGGCGCCGCCGGCCACCGCGACTGCCGCACGGTCACCGGCGTACGCCTCCACTTCACCCGCCAGGAAGTTCATGGTCGGCGCACCGAGAAAGCCGGCGACGAACAGGTTGTCCGGCTCGTGGTAGAGCTTGAGCGGCGGCCCGGCCTGCTCGATGCGGCCTCCGTTCAAAACCACGATGCGGTCGGCCAGCGTCATCGCCTCGACCTGGTCGTGGGTCACGTAGATCATGGTGGTGCCGAGCGAACGATGCAGTCTGGCCAGCTCGATGCGCATCTGTACGCGCAGCGCGGCGTCCAGGTTGGACAGCGGTTCGTCGAACAGAAATATGGAGGGCTCGCGCACGATCGCGCGCCCGATCGCGACGCGCTGGCGCTGGCCGCCGGAAAGCTCCTTCGGCCGGCGGTCGAGCAGGGCGTCGATCTGCAGAGCTCTAGCCGCCTTCAGCACAGCCGACTCGATCTCGGTCTTTGGCCTGCCGGCGAGCTTCAGTGCGAACCCCATGTTTTCGCGCACCGTCATGTGCGGATACAGCGCGTAGTTCTGGAAGACCATCGCCAGCCGCCGGTCAGCCGGGGGCAGCTGGTTGATGCGCACGCCGTCCATGAACAGCTCGCCCTCGTCGATCTCGTCCAGTCCGCAGATCGCGCGCAGCAGCGTCGACTTGCCGCAGCCGGAAGGTCCGACGAAGACGACGAATTCGCCGTCTTCGATGTCCAGGTCGATACCGTGCAGGATGGCGTGCGCACCGTACGACTTGCGCACGCCGGTCAGTTTGAGGCTTGCCATGTCATTCTCCTTGCCGCTCTAGCGCGCTGATCTCATGCATTGTGCCAGTTCCCGGTGCGCGGTAGCGAATCACGAAGCCGGGCCAGCTCGCGGGGATCACCGGGCGCAGCCCTGTGCGCCCCTACGATCTGCAGGAGGCGACGGGTGCGCAAATGCGCACGCGAACGCAAACTCGGCACTGCCGTCAAGCAGGCGGTGCGATAACAAGCGTGTGCGCGTCGGGGTGCACGGGTGTACCCAGCTCCGCGCACAGTTCGCTCATCTGTCGGAAGATCCAGGCGCGCTGCGCGGAATCGGCGCGGATCGTGCGGCAATCGGCAATGAACAGCGGATGGAGCACGATGCGTTCGACCTTGTCCGGCCCCAGCTGCAATTCGAACAGTAATTGATGATCGTTGCAGAACGTCGGGTCGACATAGTAGTCATCCACCAGGTCGCCGGCCGCATACATGATTGGCGCACCATTGCGCCATTCGATCCCCTGGAAAACGTGCGCGCTGTGGCCGAACAGGATTTTCCATCCCATGTCGATCGCCGCATGGGCCAGGCGGCGAAAGCGCGGCGAGGGCCGCCATGCCATATTCGGCCCCCAGTGCAGCGAGAGGATCGGCCAGTCGACATCGGCGCGCGCCAACGCATCGAGCGCGCGAGAAAACGCAGCCAGGGCGGCGGGCTCGTCGCGCAGGTCGAGCCACGCGATACCGGGACGCGCCGGCCCGGCTGCAAAATCCTCCTGGTGATCGCAAAAGGCAGCCATGCCGATCCGAAGCCCGTTGCGTTCGACGATCACGGGACGCAGTGCCGCTTGCAGGTCCGCTCCGGCTCCGGCGTGCGCGATTGAATGGGCGTCGAGCGCATCGACCGTGTCGAGCAGGCCGCGCACATCGAAGTCAAGCGCGTGGTTGTTGGCCAGGCTGACGAGGTCGATGCCTGCGCCGGTCAGCGACTCGATCGCTTGCGGTGGCGCGCCGAAGTAGAAGGCTTTCGGTTCGCCATGCCACTGGCGGGTGCTGGCGGTGATGGCGCATTCGAGGTTGACGATGGCCAGATCGGCGGTCCGTAGAAGAGGCGCGATCGCGCCGAGCGGATAGCCGGGGCCGTGCAGCCCGATCGCATCGTTTACGAGGCGCCCGAGCATGGCGTCGCCGCCGAACACCAGGCGCAGCCGAGGTTCGGGGGCAGGGTGGTCCGACATGGTCAGCCGTTCGGGAAATGCGACACGAACCAGTTGGTGGCCAGCGAAGCGACTTCCTCCAGCTTGCCGGGTTCCTCGAACAGGTGGGTGGCGCCGGGCACGATGACGAGCTGCTTTTCGCAGCGCAGATCGTCGTGTGCGCGCCGGTTCAGTTCGATGACGATGTCGTCGTCGCCGCCCACGAGCAGCAGGGTGGGCGCGCGCACCGCCTGCAATGCATGTCGCCCGGCCAGGTCAGGGCGTCCGCCGCGCGAGACCACCGCTGCGATGTCAATGCCCGGTTCGGCGGCCAATTGCAGCGCGGCGGCGGCGCCGGTGCTGGCGCCGAACAGGCCGAGTTTCAATGTTGAGGTGGCCGGCTGCTGGCTTAGCCAGGCCGCGGCAAAGCCGAGGCGCTGGGTCAGCAAGGGAATATTGAAGCGATTTTCGTAGGTGCGGTCTTCCTGCGGCGTGAGCAGGTCGAGCAGCAGGGTGCCAATGCGCGCTTCGCGCAATACCCCTGCCACGTAGTTGTTGCGCGGGCTGAGGCGGCTGCTGCCGCTGCCGTGCGCGAACAGGACGACGCCGATGGGAGGTGTTGGAAGCTCCAGCATGCCTTCCATGGTTGCCGTGCCGGCGCCGATTTGAACGAGTTCCTTGCTTTCCATTGACCGTTCCTCCGTTTGCCTTTTGACGCAGGGGAGCGGGGAAGATTCCTATGTTTAGTCGAGTGTTTGAAGTGGCCGCGACAAAATTAAGGAACAATTGTGAAACTTTTTATAAAGAAAAATGTTACGCTGGCTACGCAAGCTAGACACATCTAATTCTACGGTTCGGTTGAGACGATGAAGCCACGAAAGAGGTATGTTGCATGATGCAGGCGTTTTTTTCCAAGCGAGCGGGGATGATAATCCTCGCAGCTTTTGTCGTGGCCTGCTCACAGCAAAAAGAGTCCGACGTGAAGCCCATGCTGGTGGCTGGCACACCCGCAGTTTTGCCTGGCGCAGCCTCCGTTTCTGCAGCTACGCCGAGTGAGGCTCCCGCCTTGAGCAGGGAGCACGAAGGGCAACTGATGCGGGCGATTTTCCAGGACAATTATGATTCCAACAGCGGCAACGCGGTGGTGGACATCCGACAAAACGGAACCGACTCCACGTACCTGATGGCACTCGTCTGTGCAAACGAGTTAGCTGACGGGCGTACCGCCGTTATTGTGAATGGCTCGCCATCTGACCAAAATGGCGCCGACATGTCTGCACACGTCACACCCGGAATGCTCAACGTGTATACAGTGCGGCGTGAAGATGGCGATTGGACTGTCTTGGAACGCCGTGAAAATGTCGCGTCCGTAGGATCGCATGGCCAGATCGGCAGCGTAAAATGGATAAATCTCAGCCCCAACAAACAAGGCTTCATTGTCTCCTCAGGCGGGGTATGGCAGGGTTATGAAATCAGCATGGCCGATGTCTTCGACCTCGGCGACGGCGTACGCCATCTCGGTGGTTTCCGCGAAATGTCCGGCAATTCTGGTGCTTGCATGCCTGAGGTGGACGAGTGCTGGGAGATCGATAGCAGCATGCGCTTTGTTGACAGTCCCCAACCCGCAGCCTATCGCGACATTTTGGTCGACTTCAAGGGGAAGCGTTACAAGGTCACCGAGAACAAATCGGGCGATTTTACAGAGCACCTTAAAGCCAACATCGAACAGTCCGCTCGCTACCATTTCGACGGCAAGAAATACGTGCTGGTATCAGGCACCAATCCGGTACCAAGTATCTAATATTGCGGTCGCAGCCAGGCGCTGCGACCGCAGTTGCTTGCTTACGAGCGCCACGGCAGTTCGATCGCCTCTCCACTTGGCAAATGCACCGGCACCGTTGATTTGTGACAATTCGTGAACATATATGTTGACAATTTGATCGAGAATGTCGGAATCGTCGAACAATTCGAATAGGCCTCAATATGATCAAACGGGAGCATGCAGGAGACAAAACGACGGAACATGGTGGCGATGACGGTGACGGAGGAAATCAGGGCGGTGCAGAGATTGCACGCAAAGGGCCCAACGCGGCACCCCTCCTTGCGGTCATAATTGCAATTTGGATTCCTGATTTCATCGCCAAATTATCCCAGCCCTTTGATTGGCTGCTTCTTTTATTTGGCGCGGGACTGGTTTTCGCTGCCGCGATATTGTGGGGCGCACTGTACAGCTACCAAAGGCGCACTCCATTTCTGAGGATTACGGGTAGCCATTTCGAGTTCTATGGCCATACACTTTTCCATCGACGTATTATTCCGCTACGCGACATTACACAGGTGTCCTTGTCCAGGACGCCGAGCTTCATTGATGGCGCCTATTTATTGACTGTGGTGTCGTCGTCGCGCGTCACCACGATGCGGGTGCCTCCCCGTCCTCCGTCCGTCGTTACAGAAGTGAAGAATTTGCTTGCTTGCCAATTCAAGGGTCTCTTTTTCGAGGCAGAATAATCACATGCATTCCGGTCATCAGGGAATGGAGCGGCTGGAAAGTAACCTGTGAAAGCCATAGGCTACAAAAAATAGTGTCATAAAAAAACCGGCCCACGAGGGCCGGTTTTGGTTTGGCGAGCTCCAGCGCTCAGTCGCGTATCTCCAGCGCCCTGTTCAAGCTCAGCGCCGCCAGCGTGCCGACGGCGCCCGACAGCAGATACAGGCTCACATACCCCAGGCCGAAGTTGGCCGACAGTCCGAGCGCGATCACCGGCGCGAACGCGGCGCCCACCAGCCAGGCCAGGTCCGAGGTGAGGGCGGCGCCGGTGTAGCGGAAGCGCTGCTGGAAGTTGGCGGTCACAGCGCCAGCGGCTTGGCCATACGACAGGCCGAGCAGGGCGAAGCCGACCAGGATGAAGATGTTCTGGCCGGTTTCGCCGCCGTCGATCAGGCTCGGCACGCAGGCCGAGAAGATCGCGATCAGCACCGCGACCGTGCCCAGCGTGTTACGACGGCCAAATTTGTCGGCGACGACGCCCGAAAGCAGGATGCCGAGCGCGGCGATGCCGGCGCCGATCATCTGCAAGTTGAGGAATTCGTCGGTCGGGCGCGTGTCGTACAACTGGATCCACGACAGCGGGAACACGGTCACGAGGTGGAAGAGGGCATAGCTGGCCAGCGCGGCCAGTGCGCCGATCAGGATGTTGCTGCCTTGGACGCGGGTCAGCTCCACCACTGGCGCGGGATCGAGCTCGTGGGCGTCGAGCAGGCGCGAATACTCGCTGGTCGACACCAGCCGCAGGCGCGCGAAGAGGGCGACCACGTTGATCGCAAACGCCACGTAGAACGGATAACGCCAGCCCCAGACGAGGAAGTCATCCATCGTCAGGTTGCTGATCAGGTAAGAAAATAACCCGGCGGCTAGGATAAATCCCACCGGTGCGCCAAGCTGGCCCAACATCGCGTACCATCCACGCTTGTTTTCCGGCGCGCTCAGCGCGAGCAGGGAAGGCAGGCCGTCCCACGAGCCGCCCTGGGCCACGCCCTGGCCGATGCGTGTGGCGGCCAGCATGACGACCGCCAGCACGCCCCACTGCGAGTAGGTTGGCAGCATGGCAATGCCGGCGGTGGATGTGCCGAGCAGGAACAGCGCGATGGTCAGCTTGATTTCACGGCTGAAGCGGCGCTGGATGGCCATGAAGGCGATGGTGCCGATTGGTCTTGCAATAAATGCAAAGGCGAAGATCGTAAACGAGTACAGCGTGGCGTTCAGGCGGTCTGCCCAGGGAAAGAACACTGCGGGAAACACCAGCACCGAGGCGATGGCGTAGACGAAGAAGTCGAAATATTCGGAGGCGCGGCCTATGACCACGCCCACCGCGATTTCCCCGGGGTGGATTTCGCCGTCCCGGGCGTTGATGTTACGGGCCCCGCTGCGCGGGTTGCTAATCGGAGCGGCACCTGCACCGCCGTAGCCTGTCGTGCTTTGCATATCTTCGTCTCCATGTAGTCATTCTGACGGCCCTGGCTCACCCCGGAAAAACAAGCCTTGAGGCAAGGGGTGGGACAAAACGTCCAATGTGCAGCTAAGGCCGTTAGCGTTACAGTAGCATGTTCTCATTCCCATGTAACGTCCTATACAAGCATGATTCCTAAGACCGTCCGTCGCGGACTGGTTCTTGCCTCCCTTGCAGCGCTGGCTGGCTGTAATGCGGTGGTGATGAACCCGTCCGGAGACATTGCCAAACAGCAGGCGCATCTGATCGTCATCTCGACGCTGCTGATGTTGCTGATCATCGTTCCGGTGATAATCCTGACCATCGCGTTCGCTCGCAAATATCGCGCAAGTAATAAAGATGCGAAATACGAACCCGATTGGGACCACTCGACCAAGCTCGAACTCGTGATCTGGGGCGCACCGCTCCTGATCATCATCGCGCTGGGCCTGATCACCTGGATCTACACCCACAAGCTCGACCCGTACCGTCCGCTCGAACGCATCGATCACATGCGTCCGATCTCCACCTCGACCAAGCCGTTGGAAGTGCAGGTGGTGGCGATGGACTGGAAGTGGGCGTTCTTCTATCCGGAGCAGGGCATTGCGACGGTCAACGAACTGGTGCTGCCGGTCGACGTGCCGGTGCGCTTCAAGATCACCGCCACCTCGGTCATGAACGCGTTCTACGTGCCGGAACTGGCAGGCATGATCTATGCGATGCCGGGCATGGAGACCGAACTGAACGCGGTGCAGAACAAGCCGGTCAAGTCGGAAGGCTTCTCGGCCAACTACAGCGGCGCCGGTTTCTCGGACATGCGCTTTGGCTACCGCGGCGTGACGCAGGCCGACTTTGACAGCTGGGTCCAGTCCGTCAAGTCGGGCGGGGGCGAATTGAATCGCACCAACTACCTGGAACTGGAAAAGCCCAGCATCAAGGATCCGGTGCGCCACTACGGCACCGTCGAGCCGACGCTGTACAACCTGGTGCTGAACCGCTGCGTGGCAGACGGCTCAGTGTGCATGAACAAGATGATGGCTGACGACGCCAAGCGCGCCAAGGCCGTCGCGATCAAAGAGATGCCGAAAAAGGCCGCGACCCAGGTCGCTGAAGCCGAGGTCTGCACCTCGCCCACCAATTCCCTGAAGAAGTAACCATGCAAGAGCATTTTGATTTGACGAAGCTAATCTTCGGTCGGCTCAGCTGGGAAGCGATTCCCTACCACGAGCCGATCCTGATCGGAACCTTCATCATGGTCGCGCTGGGCGGTATTGCCTTGCTCGCGGTCCTGACCAAGCTCCGCCTGTGGGGCTACCTGTGGAACGAATGGTTCACCAGTATCGACCACAAGAAAATCGGCATCATGTACATGGTGCTGGGCCTTGTGATGTTCCTGCGCGGCTTTGCCGACGCACTGATGATGCGCGCCCACCAGGCATTCTCGTTCGGCGACGCGCACGGCTTCCTGCCGCCGCACCACTACGACCAGGTCTTCACCGCCCACGGCGTGATCATGATCTTCTTCGTGGCGATGCCGCTGGTGACGGGCCTGATGAACTACATCGTGCCGCTGCAGATCGGCGCGCGCGACGTGGCTTTCCCGTTCCTGAACAACTTCTCGTTCTGGATGACCGCGATGGGTGCGGTGCTGGTGATGGCGTCGCTGTTCGTCGGCGAATTCGCGCGCACCGGCTGGCTGGCTTACCCGCCGCTGTCCGGCATCCTGGCCTCGCCTGATGTCGGGGTCGACTACTACATCTGGTCATTGCAGGTGGCCGGTGTCGGCACCTTGCTGTCCGGCGTGAACCTGATCGCCACCATCGTCAAGATGCGCGCGCCGGGCATGGACATGATGAAGATGCCGGTGTTCACCTGGACCGCGCTGTGCACCAACATCCTGATCGTCATGTCGTTCCCGGTGCTGACCGCGGTGCTGGCGATGCTGGGCCTGGACCGCCTGATCGGCACCCACTTCTTCACCAATGAACTGGGCGGCAACGCCATGATGTACGTGAACCTGATCTGGATCTGGGGCCACCCTGAGGTGTACATCCTGATCCTGCCGGCGTTCGGTATTTTCTCGGAAGTCGTCTCGACCTTCTGCAACAAGCGCCTGTTCGGCTACACCTCGATGGTGTACGCGACCTGCGTGATCATGATCCTGTCTTACCTGGTGTGGCTGCACCACTTCTTCACGATGGGTTCGGGCGCGAGCGTGAACTCGTTCTTCGGCATCACCACGATGATCATCTCGATCCCGACCGGCGCGAAGATCTTCAACTGGCTGTTCACCATGTACAAGGGCCGGATCCGCTACGAGTTGCCGATGATGTGGACCATCTCGTTCATGATCACCTTCGTCATTGGTGGCATGACCGGCGTGATGCTGGCGGTACCGCCGGCCGACTTCGTGCTGCACAACTCGCTGTTCCTGATCGCCCACTTCCACAACGTGATCATCGGCGGCGTGCTGTTCGGCCTGTTCGCTGGCGTGAACTACTGGTGGCCGAAGATGTTCGGCTACAAGCTGGAAAAGAAATGGGGCACCGCTTCGTTCTGGCTGTGGTCGGTCGGCTTCTGGGTCGCGTTCACCCCGCCGTACATCCTGGGCTTCATGGGTTACACCCGCCGCATGTCGCACTTCGAGAACATGGACGACCAGTGGCTGTTCCGCATCTCGCTGTTCGGCACCCTGATGATCGCGGCTGGTATCGGCTGCCTGCTGATGCAGATCCTGGTCTCGATCCGCGACCGCAAGAAGCTGGCCGACGTCACCGGCGACCCGTGGAATGCGCGCACCCTGGAGTGGGCCACCTCGTCGCCGCCGCCTGACTACAACTTCGCGTTCACCCCGGTCGTGTACGACAACGACACCTGGGCTGACATGAAGAAGAACGGCTACAAGCGTCCGCTGAAGGACTTCGTGTCGATCCACATGCCGAAGAACACCTGGGCAGGTTTTGTTGTCGCGGCGCTGTCGGCCGTGCTGGCGTTCGGCATCATCTGGCACATGTGGCTGCTGGTTGGCGTGTCGTTCCTGGCGATGATCGCTGCAACCATCTACCACACCTTTGATTACAAACGCGATTACTACATCCCGGCGGAAGAAGTGACCCGCACCGAGGAAGCTCGCACCCGTTTGCTGGAAGCCCATGTCTGAAATTAACGTAATGAACGGCGGCGCGGTGGCCGCCGACAGCAGCTCGCGCTACCTGGTGCGCGAGCACCACCCGGAAAACGGCACCCTGCTCGGTTTCTGGATCTACCTGATGAGCGACTGCCTGATCTTCGCCTGCCTGTTCGCGACCTATGCCGTATTGGGCCGCAATTACGCAGGCGGCCCGTCGGGCGCCGAGATCTTCGACCTGCCGCTGGTGGCGCTGAACACGGCGTTCCTGCTGTTCTCGTCGATCACCTACGGCTTTGCGATGCTGGCCGCGCAGAAGAAGAACCTGGGCAGCGTGCAGCGCTGGCTGGCGATCACCGGTGTGCTGGGCGCCTGCTTCCTGGGCCTGGAACTGTACGAGTTCTCGCACCTGATCCATGAGGGCCTGGGCCCGCAGCGTTCGGGCTTCCTGACCGCGTTCTTCGCGCTGGTCGGCACCCACGGCCTGCACGTGACCTTTGGTATCGTGTGGCTGGTGACGCTGATGTTCCAGCTCGGTAAGCATGGCATCACCAGCGAAAACTATCGCCGCCTGTCGTGCCTGTCGATGTTCTGGCACTTCCTGGACGTTGTCTGGATCGGCGTCTTCACCTTTGTCTATTTGATGGGAGTCCTGCCATGAGCGGCCACCACATTGAACACGGCCACCACGGCCACGGCCACCACGGCCACGGCGATGATCACCTGGAAGCCCATGGCAGCCTGAAGGATTACAGCATCGGCTTTATCCTGTCGGTGATCCTGACCGCGATCCCGTTCTGGCTCGTGATGGGCCACGTGGTCGAGCCGGGCGCAACCCGCGCGATCATCCTCGGCTTCGCCGCGGTGCAGGTCGTTGTGCACATGATCTACTTCCTGCACATGAACTCGAAGTCCGAAGGCGGCTGGAACATGATGGCCTTGATCCTGACCGTCATCCTGCTGTTCATCGTGCTGTCCGGTTCGATCTGGGTCATGTACCACATGAACGCCAACATGATGCCGGGCATGGGCCCTGAGGCCATGCAGGGCATGCACGACATGCCATGACGCAGGACCAGCACGAACCAGCGGCGCCGGCGCCAAACCGGCGTGGGCTCGCGCCCATCCTGGTAGTCTTCGGGATGCTGCTGTTCGTGCTGTTTGCGGGGCTCGGCACCTGGCAGGTCTACCGCCTGCAATGGAAGCTGGCCCTGATCGAACGCGTGAATGCACGCGTTCACGCTGCCCCGGTCGCGCCACCCCCTCCGGCGCGCTGGGCGCAGGTTAATGCCCAATCCGACGAATACCGGCATGTACGCCTGGCCGGTACTTATCTCTACGAATACACCACCGCCGTGCAGGCGTTGTCCGAACTGGGCAGCGGCTACTGGCTCCTCACGCCCCTGTGCACGCCGGACGGCAGCATCGTGCTGGTCAACCGCGGCTTCGTGCCCCAGGAGCAGGGTGGTCCCAAACACTATCCGCTGCGCCGCGCGCAGGGGCCCGTGTGCCCCGCGAACGGCTCACCGGTCACGATCAGCGGCCTGTTGCGCATCAGCGAGCCGGGCGGCGGCTTTTTGCGCAATAACGACCCCGCGGCCAACCGCTGGTACTCGCGCGACGTGGCCGCGATCGCAAGCGCGCACGCTCTCACGAACGTGGCGCCGTATTTCGTCGATGCCGGCAGGGACCAGGACCCACTGGAGGCGCCGGACCACCCGGTCGGCGGCCTGACCGTCATCGCTTTTCATAACAGTCACCTCGTCTATGCCATCACTTGGTATGCTCTTGCTTTGATGGTTGCCGCCGCCATGTGGTGGGTGGCACGCAAGAGGCATGAAGAGGACGAATGACTGCTAATCCCGAAGTATTGAACAAGCCGGACGCGGACAGCGAGCCGGCCGCGGCGGTTGCCAACGTCGAATACGCGGCAGGGCACCGCAACATGCTGCAGCTGATCGAGCTGCGCTGGATTGCCGTGATCGGCCAGATCACGACCATCGCCGCCGCCATCATGGTGTTCGACGTGCGCCTGCCGCTGGTGCCGATGCTCGAGGTGCTGGCCTGCCTGATCGCGTTTAACATCGCCAGCCACCTGCGCTGGCACGAGCACGTACCCGTCACCAACCGCGAAGTGTTCCTCGCGCTGCTGGTGGACGTGGCCACCTTTACGGTGCAGCTGTACCTGTCCGGCGGCACCACCAATCCCTTCGCTTTTCTCTACCTGCTGCAGGTGATCCTGGCGGCGGTGCTGCTCGATATATGGGCCACGTGGACCATCACCGTCATCACGCTCATGTGCCTGGCGCTGCTGTCGGTGTTCGCCAAGCCCCTGGCGCTGCCGTTCGACCATGCGCGCGGGATCGCCAGCCTGTATGTGCAGGGCCTGTTGATCTGCTTTGGCCTGAATGCCGCGCTGCTGGTGATTTTCGTCTCGCGCATCAGCGGCACGCTGAAGGCCAAGGCGACCCAACTGGCGGACCTGCGCCAGCGCGCGGCCGAAGAGGAACACATCGTGCGCATGGGCCTGCTCGCGTCCGGCGCGGCGCACGAATTGGGCACGCCGCTTGCGACGCTGTCGGTGATCCTCGGCGACTGGAAGCGCATGCCCGAGTTTAAGAAGAACCCGGAGCTCTTAGAAGAGATCGCCGAAATGCAGACCCAGCTCAAGCGCTGCAAGTCGATCGTCAGCGGCATCCTGCTGTCGGCCGGCGAGACGCGCGGCGAGTCGGCGATGCGCACCACCATCCGCACCTTCCTCGACCAGCTGGTCGACGAATGGAAGGGCAGCCGGCCGGTGCGTTCGTTCAGCTACCAGAACCGCATCAGCGAGGACATTCCGGTGGTGTTCGATTCGGCGCTCAAGCAGATGATCGATAATGTGCTGGACAACGCGCTCGAAGCCTCGCCCGATTTTGTCGGGCTGGAGGCGAGCGTGACGGAGGACGGCACGCTGACCCTGAATGTGACCGACGCTGGCCCCGGATTCGCGCCGGCCATGCTGGCCCAGTTCGGCAAACCATACCAATCCACCAAGGGCCGGCCGGGCGGCGGGTTGGGCCTGTTCCTGGTCGTGAACGTCGCGCGCAAGCTGGGCGGCTCGGTCGCAGCCGCCAACCGGCCGCAGGGCGGGGCGCAGGTGACGCTGACGCTGCCGCTGTCGTCCATCGCACTAGAAAAGGAAGTTACGCATGTCCACTAGCCGCCTGTTGCTCATCATCGAAGATGACGAGGCATTCGCACGCACGCTCACCCGTTCGTTCGAGCGGCGCGGCTACCAGGTGCTGGTCGCGCCGGGCTACGACGAAGCGTCCACGCTGCTGGAGACGCATTCGCCGGATTATGCGGTGGTGGATTTGAAGCTCAAGGGGAACACCTCCGGGCTGGCCTGTGTGCAGCTGCTGCACCAGCACGATTCCGAGATGCAGATCGTGGTGCTGACCGGGTTTGCCAGCATTGCCACAGCGGTTGAGGCGGTCAAGCTCGGGGCGTGCCAGTATCTGGCCAAGCCGTCCAACACTGACGATATCGAAGCGGCGTTCGGGCACGTGGCGGGCAATACCGAACTGGAGGTGACCAACCGCTCGACGTCGATCAAGACGCTGGAGTGGGAGCATATCCATGCGGTGCTGGCCGAGACGGACTTCAACATCTCCGAAGCGGCGCGGCGGCTGGGGATGCACCGGCGTACGCTGGCGCGCAAGCTGGAAAAGCAGCGGGTGAAGTGACGCGCTCTTCGCCGGCTTGCGATTTTTGCCGCGCCGGTGGTGGATCGTAGGGGGCGCGGGGCCGCCGAGGACCCGTGCGCACAGGTCCTCGGCGGCCC
>NZ_SPUM01000137.1 GCF_004614195.1 Massilia horti
ACCGCGTGCGCACAGGTGCGCACCCTACGAATTGCATAAATTTTAGCATCCGCCTCCCGCGCACACTCATCGCCCCAGCCGGAAATCCGTGGCCCCCGGCCGCCCCGGCAATTCGAGCTTGACGCGCATGCGCGGCGACTCGGCCACCACCTTTCCTCGCCGCAGCACCAATCGCCGCGCCGCGCGCAGCCGGATCGCCTCGACCGGATCGGCGGCATCGAGCAGCACCAGATCAGCATGACACCCCGGGGCGATGCCATACCCTGCGAGACCAAGGATGCGCGCAGGGACTTCGGTCACGGCCATGAAGCACTGCCGCATCGCGGCCTGCCCCGTCATCTGCGCCACGTGCAGCGCCATGTGCGCCACCTCCAGCATATCGCCCGAACCCAGGCCATACCACGGATCCATCACGCAGTCGTGGCCGAAGGCGACATCAACGCCCGCCGCGATCAGCTCCGGCACCCGCGTCATGCCGCGCCGCTTGGGGTAGCTGTCGTGCCGCCCCTGCAGGGTGATGTTGATGAGCGGGTTGGCAATCACCGCCACCCCGCTGTCAAAGATCAGCGGCAGCAGCTTGCTGACGTAGTAGTTATCCATCGAGTGCATCGAGGTCAGGTGCGAGCCGGCCACCCTGCCCTGCAGCCCGAGGCGCCGGGTTTCGCAGGCGAGCGTTTCGATGTGGCGTGACAGCGGGTCGTCGCTCTCGTCGCAGTGCATGTCGACCGGCAGGCCACGTTCGGCCGCGTACTCGCACAGCAGGCGTACTGACTGCGCGCCCTGCTCCATGGTGCGCTCGAAATGCGGTATGCCGCCGACCACGTCGACGCCCATCTCGACCGCGCGCCTGAGGTTGGCGAACGCGTTCGGGCTGCGCAGCAGGCCGTCCTGCGGAAACGCGACCAGCTGCAGATCCAGGTAGGGCGCGACGCGGCGCCGCACCTCAAGCAGGGCCTCGACCGCGAGCAGCCGGTCGTCGCAGATGTCGACATGGGTGCGGATCGCGAGCAGGCCGCGCGCAACCGCCCAGTCGCAGTACTGGAGCGCGCGTTCGACGATGGCGTCCTGGGTCAGCTGCGGCTTGAGCTCACCCCACAGCGCGATCCCCTCGAGCAGGGTGCCGGAGCCGTTCACGCGCGGCAGGCCGTAGCTCAAGGTGGCGTCCATGTGGAAGTGGGCGTCGACGAACGGCGGGCTGGCGAGCATGCCGCCGGCGTCGATCTCGCGCCCCGCCGCGACAAGCAGGCGCGCGCCCACCGCGGCGATGCGCCCGCTGGCAATTGCGATATCGATCCCTTGCTGGCCATCGGGCAGGTTGGCATTGCGAATCACGAGGTCCATGCGCGCTCCTCTATTGTGGATGGAGTAATTGTAGTGATTTCACGACATGTCAACGAAGACAATAGTGCAACAAGACAAATAATGTTGCGATGCAAGATTTCCCATGCAAAGCGCGGCAAATAATGCTTTCCAACACTGGCAATCACAGCTACACTCACTTTTATTGCAGCGCGTCATATTCAAACTCCAAGGAAATCCCATGACTTCACTTCCCGAACAGTTTTCCGCAGCACGCAAGACCCAGGTCGAACTCCAGTTCGATTTCTTCCGCGCCGTGACCAGCCAGGCATTCGACAGCGCCGGCAAGCTCATCGCGCTGAACCTGAACACGTCGCGCGCGGCGGTCGAACGCTCGACCAAGACCATCGGGCGGTTGTTCTCGATCACCGATCCGCGCGACCTGTTCGCACTCGGCTTGCAGCCTCAGGAACAATTCCAGAATATGGTCGCCTACGGGCGCGAACTGATCAACATTGCCACGGCCGCCAGCATCGCCGTGCCGCGCGCCGCCGCGCCGGCTCCGGTGCGGACCGAGATGCAGGCACAGCCTGAATCCGCCCCTGCCGCCGTCTTCCCCGAGGAGGCCGCAAGCGGGCAGTTCGCCAAGACCAGCGCAAAGCCCGAGGCCGCAAACGCGGACGAGCCGGTCGCCACGATTACCGAAGCGGTGAGCAAGGTGGTGCCCAAGGCGGAAGTTGCCGAGCATCCGGCTGCGGCGCCACTGATGGTGAGTCCCCAGCACGAGATCGCCCTGCCGTCGATAGCGCCCGAGCAGACGCCGGCACCGGTGCGGCGGACGAAGCAAGCGGCGTCGGCCAAGACCAGCCGACGCAAGTAGACACAGCGGCCTGAGCGCCGCTCGTGCAAAAAAAGTAAACTAGCGGGCTTCGGCCCGCTTTTTGTTTTTACGTCGTTCCCGCCAGGCGGGAATCCATAGGCAGCGTGAAATGACGTTCAGCATGGGTCCACTCCACGGGGACGACGATTGCCTGGGCCAACAGGATTAATTGATGAAGGATTGCGAATGAGTCTGGCAAGGCTGGTAGGCGACTTTGTACGCCGCAATTGGCGCGCCTATGGGTCGTCGGCGGTGATGCTGTTCGGCGTGGCAGCATGCACGGTATGGGTGCCGCGCAAGGTGGGCGAGATGATCGACGGCCTGGCGTCGCACCGCCTGGCCGGCTCCGACCTGCTGCTGCCGCTGGCCGAACTGCTCGCTCTGGGCCTGGCCATCTACGTGCTGCGCGTGGGCTGGCGCATCCGCCTGTATTCAGCATCCTACAAGCTGGGAGTCGAACTGCGCACGCGGCTGTACGCGCGTCTGGCCGCGCAGGGCCCGGCCTTCTACCAGCGCCAGCGCACCGGCGACCTGATGGCGCTGGGCACCAACGACATCGACGCGATCGAGCAGGCGGCCGGGGAAGCGATGCTGGCCGGCTTCGACGGCACGCTGACGCTGGTGATGGTCCTGGCGATCATGTTCCTCGGCGTCGACTGGCGCCTGACCCTGATCGCGCTGCTGCCCTTCCCGTTCATGGCGCTCGCGTTCTGGTACATCTCGCGCCACATCCATGCGGCGGAAGTCGATTCGCTGCAGCGCTTTTCGAAACTGAACGACCATGTGCAGGAGTCGCTGTCGGGCGTACGCACCTTGCGCGCGCTCGGGCTGGAGCAGCGCAGCGCGGCCCAGTTCGCGGAGCTGACCCAGCGCGCGGCCCAGGCCAGCCTGTCGGCCCAGAAGTGGGAGGCGGCCTATGAACCGGCGGTCGGCCTGACCCTGACCGCCGCCAGCGCGCTCACGCTGGGGCTGGGCGGCTACCTGGTCTGGAACGGCCAGCTGACCATCGGCGCGCTGACCAGCTTTACGATGTACCTGGGCCAGCTGATCTGGCCGATGTTCGCGGCCGGCTGGGTGCTGTCGCTGATCGAGCGCGGCCGCGCGGGCCTGGCGCGCCTGCAGCCGCTGCTCGACACCCCGCTCTCGGTGGTCGACGAAGGCACGGTCGAGAAGGTCGGGCACGGCGCGCTGACGTTCTCGAACGTCAGCTTTTCGTACGGCCAGGACGAGCGGCGCGCACTCGACGATGTCTCGCTCACGTTGGGGCCCGGCCAGACGCTCGGCCTGGTCGGCCCGACCGGCGCCGGCAAATCCACCCTGCTGCGGGTGCTGCTGCGCCAGGCCGAGCCGCAGCATGGCGGCGCATCCTGGGGCGGGCATACGCTTGAACAATACCGGCTGGCGGCGCTGCGCGCGGCCATCGCATGGGTGCCGCAGGAGCCGTTCCTGTTCTCGGCAACGGTGGCCGAGAACATCGCACTGGCGCGCCCCGACGCCACCCGCGCCGACATCGAAGACGCCGCGAAGATGGCCGCGATCCACGACGACATCCTGCGCTTCCCGCAGGGCTACGACACCCCGGTGGGTGAACGCGGCATCACGCTGTCCGGCGGCCAGCGCCAGCGCGTGGCCATCGCGCGCGCTCTGCTGGCACACAGTGCGCTGCTGCTGCTCGACGACGCTCTGTCGGCGGTGGACACCGGCACCGAGACGCGCATCCTGGAACACCTGGACCAGCTGCGGCGCACGCGCCCCGAACTGTCGGCCATCATCGCCAGCCACCGCCTGTCGGCCGTGATCAAGGCCGACCTGATCGTGGTGCTCAAGGGCGGCCACATCATCGAACGGGGCACGCACGACGAACTGCTCGCCAGGGACGGCTGGTATGCCAGCCAGTGGCGCTATCAACAACTGGAGGCCAGCCTCGATGCAATCTGAATCGACACCGATCCGCGACCAGGCGAGGCAAGCGATTGCGCTGCTGCGCCGCGCCGCCCACCCCGACCGCATGCACCTGGTCTGGGCCACCGTGTGGCTGGTGGTGGCGGCCGGACTGGAAGTGCTCGGCCCGCTCCTGGGCAAGAAGCTGATCGACGAGCACCTGCTGCCGCACCGCGCCGACTGGCCGCGCATGGCGCTGCTGCTGGCCGGCGTGCTGCTGACCGGCTGGGCCGCGACCTGGCTGCGTTTTCGCCAGCTGATCCGCCTGTCGGGCATGGCGATGCGCGCCGTGCAGCGCCTGCGCGAATGGGTCTACGGCCACGTGCTGCGCCTGCCGATGGCGTTTTTTGATCGCGCCATCACCGGCCAGCTGGTCAGCCGCGTGACCAACGACACCGAGGCCGTCAAGCGGCTATACATCCAGGTGCTGTTCGTGATCCTCGACAGCAGCATCGTCTTGATCGGCACCACGGCAGCCATGGCCTGGCTCGACTGGCGCCTGATGCTGATCGTGCTGACGCTGGTGCCGGCGGTGCTGGGCATCGTGTGGCTGTACCAGCGCCTGTCCAGCCCCGCGGTCACGCGCGCCCGGGCGCTGCGCAGCGAGATCAACGGCCAGATGGCCGAATCGATCGGCGGCATGAGCGTGCTGCAGGCGAATAACGCCGAGTGGCGCTTCGGCGAACGCTTCGACGCCACCAACCAGACCCACTACAAGGCGCGGGTGGCCGAACTGCGCGCCAACGCCTTTTTGCTGCGCCCCGCGCTGGACCTGATCAACGTGGTGCTGCTGGCGGTGGTGATCTTCAGCTTTGGCCAACGCACCATCAGTTCGGTCGAAGTCGGCGTGCTGTACGCGTTCATCAGCTACATCGCGCGGGTGGTCGAGCCGCTGATCCAGATTACGATGCAGTTTTCGAGCCTGCAGCAGGCGGTGGTCGCCACTTCGCGCGTGGCGGCGCTGCTGGAGGAAGCGGGGGCGCCGGAGCATGCGGCAGCGCGCACGCCAGGCGCACGCTTGGCAAGCGCCCACAACCGCCCGGCCGTGCGCGTGCGTGACGTGAGCTTTGGCTATTCTCCGGGGCAGACCGTGCTGCACCACCTGTCGCTCGACGTCCCGAACGGCGCCTTCTTCGGCATCGTCGGCCACACTGGCAGCGGCAAGTCGACCCTGCTCTCGCTCCTGCTGCGCTACTACCCTATCGATACCGGCGCGATCGAGATCGACGGCGAGCCGCTGGCGGCGATCGACAACGAACGCTTCCGCTTTGATATCGGCCTGGTGCCGCAGGACCCGTTCCTGCTGGCGGCGTCGGCGCGCGAGAACATCGACATGGGCCGCGGCCTGCCGCAGGAAAGGATCGAGGCGGCCGCGCGCGCCGCCCACGCGCACGACTTCATAGCAAAGATGGAGAACGGCTACGACACGCCGCTGGGCGAAGGCGGCTCGCGCCTGTCGTCGGGCCAGAAGCAGCTGATCGCAATCGCCCGGGCGCTGGCCGGCCAGCCGCGCATCCTGCTGCTGGACGAGGCCACCTCGCGCATCGACAGCGCGACCGAGCAGATCGTGCAGCAGGCGCTGGACGAGTTGCGCGGCACGGTGACGATCATCGCGATCGCGCACCGGCTGTCGACGATCCGCGATGCCGACCGCATCATCGTGCTCAACCACGGCCGCATCGCCGAAGCCGGCGCGCACGAGGAGCTGATGCAGGTTGAGGGCGGGATCTACCAGCGACTATACCTGCTGCAGCAGCTGGCGGCGTGACCCGGGCAGGCGCGAAATTTGCAACCGTTGCTTCCATGTGACTTTTTAGTAAAAACCAGAAAAAACACAATTTCTTAGTTGCAACAGGGATATAATTCCAAGTCCACGCCCCCCGCAGGGGTTTCCCGACCTTCTTGAGGGACCTATGTTCGCAGCATTGAAGGAGACGTTGCAGCGCCGCCGCCAATTTGGCTTGCTGGTCTCCCTGTGCCTCGCCATTCCCGCCACCTGGGCCGCCGCGCCGTCGCTTTCCGCGAGCCTTGCCGAGGCCCGCGAACTCAATCGTTTCTTTCCCGAGCGCGCGCTGCCGATGCTGCTCGAGATCGAGCCGCAGGCGCGCGCCGCCCCCCCCGCCGAACGGGCCGAATTTTTGGCCCAGCTATGCTCGTCCTATCTGGGGGCAGGCAAGCATGAGCATGCGCTGGCCACCTGCGACGAGCTGATCGAATACGGACGCGCGAACAAGGACAAGGTCGCCCTGGCAAAGGGACTGTTGCGTAAAGGATACGTCGAATTCGCGCTGAACGAGCTGCCCCTGTCGCACAAGCTGATCTGGGAAAGCGAACAGCTGGCCAACACCACCAACGACATCGAACTGCGCGTGCGCGCCATCATCTCGTCCGGCCAATCGTACGCGGAAGACGGCAATTTTCCGCTCGCGCTGGCAAAGTTGCAGGCGGCGGCCCTGCTCGCCCGTGAAAACGGCGATCCGATCCAGATCGTCATGGCCCAGAACGCGCTGGCGAAACTGTATCGCCAACTGCGGGAATACAACAAAGGCTTCGAAGCGCTGGCCGAAGCGCATGCCGCGGCCGAGCGCAGCAGCTCCCCGGGACGCATGTCCACCCTGCTCAACACCGAATACGGGCTGGCAATGGACTCGGGCCAGCAGCAGCGCGCGCTCAAGGCGATGCTCAGCTCGCTCGCCCTCGAACGCAAGATCGGCTCGCCCTCGCGCATCGCGCATGCGCTCGCCAACCTGTCCAACTGCTACCTGAAGCTGCACAATTACACCAACGCCGCCTCCTACGCCCAGCAGACCATTGCCGCCGCCAAGGAAATGAACAACGAGCGGCTGGTGGCAGTCGCGCGCATGAATCTGGGCCTGGCCTACCTTGGCAAGGGCCGGCTGGCCGAAGGAAAACGCAACATCGAGGCCGGCCTGGCGCTCTTCGAAAAGGCTGGCAGCAAACCCGACCTGCAAACGATGCTGGTCGATTATGGCGACGCCCTCGAACGCGCCGGCGACCTGAACGGCGCCCTGACCGCCTACCACCGCGAACGCGCGCTGTCGAACGAGCTGTTCGAAACGCGGCGCCAGAAAGCCATGCTTGAACTGCAGGAAAAGTACGAGGCCGACAAGAAGGAACGCCAGATCGAACTGCTGATGCGCGAAAACCAGGTCAATTCGGCCGAGATCAAGAACCGGCGCCTGCAGCTGCGCGTGTGGGGGCTGGTGGTCGTGGTGTTCGCGCTGACAGCGATCATCGTCTGGTTCCTGTACCGCAAGGTGCGCCATGCGAACGCGAGACTGCACGAAAAGAACCTGGAACTCAAACAGCAGAGCGTGCGCGACCCGCTGACCGGCCTGTACAACCGGCGCCACTTCCAGGAATTCATCCGCAACTACCACCACACGGAAAAACGCGGCAGCGGCACCACCGGCGAAGACGTGGTCGGCGCGCTGTTCCTGCTCGACGTCGACCACTTCAAGAACATCAACGACACCTGGGGCCACGCTGTGGGCGACGTGGTGCTCAACTCGATTGCGCAGAACCTGCGCGACATCCTGCGCGAGACCGACATGATCGTGCGCTGGGGCGGCGAAGAATTCCTCGCCTTCCTGCCCGCCATCCCGAGAAGCGGACTGGATGAAGTGGCACGGCGCCTCTTGAGCGGGATCGCCTCCACCCAGATCGAGGTCCAGGGCGAAAAGCTGGCGGCCCAGGTCTCGATCGGCTTCGCGCCGTTCCCGCTGGCGCTACGCGGAGAAGCGCTGTCGTGGGAGCGCGCGGTCAACCTGGTCGATATGGCGCTGTACCTGGCCAAGGGGCACGGGCGCAACCGGGCTTACGGCGTGCGCGCGTTCTCCAACTTCGAACAGACCTCGCTGGAAGAGATCGAGCAGGACCTGGAGCGTGCGTGGCGCTCGGGGTACGTGGACCTGTCGATCGTGTTGTGCGGGTGGCAGGAACTGAGGGTGATGGCGTAGAAAACCAGCAGCGCTTCCATGCACACGCGGCCGCGCGCATGGGCGTAGGGTGCGCACCTGTGCGCACGCGGTACGTTTGCGTTGAGTTGGCGGTTCGCTCGGCTCACGGTCAACGCCAACGCGGCGCTAACGTCCGCGTGCGCACTGGTGCGCACCCTACGAAACCCGCAGGCGTTCGCACATATTTCACTGTTCCTCGCTACGCCGAGAGCCGCGACGATTCAACTTGACGCGCGGACGGGCCACACCGTCAATCGCCCCCGCCAGCGACCTTGCATCCCCAGCATCACCCGTCGATTTGCCACGCTGCCGCATCCGCCTGCACTCACCCGCAGCCTCGTCGAGTGCCTCCTGCAGCCGCTGGAGCTTCGCCGGCGTCGCCCCCTTTGATCGCAACGCTGCCAGTTCAGATTGCGCTTCCCGTGACTTGCACTGCTCGGCCAACACGATCGCACGTTCAATGCGCGCATCCAGCTTTCGAGTCGAGGAGTGCTTGGCGACGAACCAGGTCATCCACAGGACGAGAAGCGCGAGCAGCCACCAGCGCAGCCGAATCGGCTGACGTTGCGGCAGACGCGGCGCAACAGGAGCGGCCGACTTGCCGGATGTCGCTGCCCAGCGCGTAGGCCCCCGCGATCCATCAGCAGCATTCCTTCCGCGCCCATCGTTGCCCACCTCACCTGCAGCAGCACGCACCCGCTCCTGCGCCAATGCCGGCGGTCGTTCGTCGGCCTTCGCATCCGCCACAGCGTCACCGGGCCCGAAGACGGCTTGCTGACTGTTCGGGCGAGCACGCTGATCCAGACCGCAGTACGGACAAAACTCCACACGCCGCGGCATCGTGCGCGCGCACGAAGGCTCGATGCAGCGGTAAGCAACTTGGTCCGGCACTCAGAGCCTCACTCCGGATCCGGTATTTCGTCTTCAGGATCCGGAACCACGGCATTGAGCAGCGCCACCAGCTCAGGAATCTCGCCCACGGTCTTCCACTTGTCGGCCCTTGGATTCCACTGCATGTTCCAGGCACGCGTGTCCGCATCCACCTCGCCGCGCGCGATCTGCTGCGCGATTTCGCTCATCGAATGCGGCCCACGCTGCACGCCGTTCAGGTACAGCCTGTAGCGCACCGGCGAATCGGGCGTGATCCGACGCTCGAGCACCTGCGCCGCGCGCTCGTCGCTGGCCAGGAATTCGGGCCGCACGACCAGCTTCTCGACCGGCCGCCCCACCTCCCAGCTGTAGGCATCGCCGGCCGAATCGGGCACCGGCTCGCTCCATTGGTCGATGCTCGCCAGCGCCGCATCGACCTGCGCCTGCGAAATCGAAGGGTCGAGCGCACGCGCGCGCTCAAACCAAACCTCGAACAGCCTGCGCGCGGTAATGTTCGGCAGCGAGGGCGACGGCAGCTGGACGCCAGTCTCGTCGACTTCAAGCCGCGGTTCGTACACGCGCAACTGGTAGTACCGCATCAGCGCCGCCAGCAGCACGAACTGGTGCGCGCCGATCTGCGCAAGCCTGCTTCTCGCCGCAGCGATCACCTGATCGCGGTAGTACGGTGGCAGGCCGTTGGAGCGGATCGCGAACTCGTTGCCGATCTGGAGCCATTCGCCCGACCCCGGCTCGACCTCGAACAGGTACTGCCCACGCGGCTGGAATGACGCCTCACGGTCGCCCTGGTCCGGTTTGCGCCGGATGACGCCGAGCGCGTTCGCCGCAAGGAACCATTCGTAGTCGTCGGCCAACCGGTTGAGTTCATCCATTGAAGGCGAGATCGGATGGCGGAACCGGGTCGAGTCGAAGTGCAGGTGCGTGGGAATCTTGGGATTCTCGATCTGGTACGACGCACGCCAGGTCGGCAGGCCGCGCAGCACCGTCATCGGATAGCCGGACAATTCGACATAGCACACCGCCCTGCCGGGAATGCCGGTGTTGACGATCGAAAGCTGGTCCCCGTGGAAGAAGCCGCTCGGTACCGCGGCCCGGATCTCGGCTTCCATCTTGCGCCACGCATTGACATCGCCCACGCCAATGAAGGCCTTGAACTGGTCGGCGGCGGGCGTGAACTCGGCCGAGAAGCGCACGTTAATCCAGGGCATGGCGCTCCGGATCCATTCGCCGAACACGCGATGGCGCTCCGGCTGCGACATCGCCGACAGGCGATCGAGCAGCGGATCGGGCGGCTCCGCACCCGCCTGCCAGTCACCGGAAAGCTGGGTCTGCGCACGCCGGAACAGCTTGAGCAGCAGGTCCGACCGCAGGCGCTCGTCAGCCAGTTGCGGGAACAGCCGCGCCGAGCCGCCGAATTCGAGGAGCACCTCTTCGCTCCATGCGGGGACTATGCCAGCCAGCTTGACCTGCTCGGGCAGCACGTCGCTGGCCAGCTTGACGCAGGTGGCGTGCTCATGGCGCGCATCGGCGCGCAACTGGCCGATGCGCTGGTCGCAAACGGCCAGCATCGCCTGCACGTGGCGCCGCCCTTCCTGGAATTCGCCGGCGATGCCGCTCCATTGGGCCTGGCCATGTTCGTCAGTCGATTGCGGCTCGCCCAGCCAAGCCGACATTGCGCTCATGACCTCGATCGCCTGCCCCGCGGCCACAGCCAGCAGGTGAAAACGCAGGTAGTCGGCCACGTCGCGCTTAAGGTGGTTCATCACTTCGCGCGCCTGCGCCTCCTTGCCGAACAGGCGCCCCGCCGCCTGCGACAGGTTGCTCAGCGATTCCTCCACCTGGCGCGTGCGCAGCGCGTCGCGGATCTCGCGGTAGCGGCGCGCGTTGCGCTCGGCATTGGCCAGGTCGCGCTGCTGCAGGCGCGCCTTGACCTGCTCCAGCAGCGACAGCACGAACTCGAGGCCACCCTGCTTGCGGTCGTCCAGCAGCGCGAACAGGCGATTGCGCACGCGCGCCTGCAGCTGGCTGGTCAGCTCAAGGGTGCGCCGCTTGATGCGGTCCTCGCTCGTTTCGGCCGTGGCGCCGGCCTCGCGGATCGCGTCGCGCTCCAGGTTGGGCAGAAGCTCCGCCACCTTTTCGCGCCACAGCTTCAGATCGTAGCCGGCCAGGATGCGATCGATTTCGAGCTGGACCTTGCTCTCGACCCGTTCCAGCATCGAGCGATGGTCCTTGTCCATCAAAAGCAGGCGGGTCAGGCCATATTCCTGGAACGGCGTCACGTCCACGGTGCCCTTCTTAAGATCGGGGAATTCGCCGAACGGGCGCTCGGTCATGTCGAGAAAATCGCGCATGAAGGCGTCGCGCTCCTGGTCGCCGGCGCGCCGGGCGGCAGCGCCGTCCGTGCCAGCCAACCCGAAGAAGTCCTTGACCATCAGCGCGGCCAGCTCGTAGGCGCGGATGTCGTCGTGCAGGCTTTGCTGGGTGTCGAGCACCGCGTTGCCGAAGGCAGAGTAGACCTTGGAGAACGACAGGCGCATGTCGCCGAAGCGCTGCTCCGGCACCTTCGGGTTGTACGGCCCGAGCTTGTGCTGCTGCTGGTTGACCGCCACTGAGCGCTTGCGGTTGGCGAAGTCGGCGGAGGCGAAGTCCTCGAACAGCGTGTCGGCGACCATCTGGTACACGTCCTTTACGTCGAGCGTGGCCTTGTTGGCGATGTTGGCCGTGTCGACGAAATAGACGTCGTCGAACGGCGCGCCGCGCCCCACCACGCTGTCCGGGTCCATCCAGCGCACCTGCGCGTTCATGTCGCGCATCGTGGTTTCCAGCTCCATCAGCGTTGCGTAGGCGTTCGCTTCGGTGCGCTCCTTGTTCGCCCATGCAAAGCCCGATGGCATGAACAGCACGAGATCGACCTGGCTGTCCGACACTTCCTGGCGCGCGATCGCTTTCGACAGCCAGCCCAGGTCGATCACGCTACCGGCGCCGGTGCCGCCGGCACAGGAAGCGATGACGACGATCCTGAACCGGGACGTGTCGACCTGCAGCCCGAGCCGCTTATCGTTCGCCTTGCGTTCGATGCCTGCGTTACTGCTCAAGAAATTCAGCGCACCCTTGATGCGGCCGCGCAGCTTGGGATATTTGTCGAACAGGTAGAGCCGCCCCAGCGCACGCACCTGGCCCGCGCCCTTGGACGGGTCGATGCCGAGCGAGCGCAGTCTTTTCGGCCGTAGCGGCATCCAGCTTTCGATCAGCGGAAAGCGCGCCAGGCTGTCGTCGGATTCGTGGTACTGCTGCAGGTCGATCGGCTCGACCAGCCGCTCCTCATCCGTGAGCTTGACCAGCTCGTACCACGGGTCGGTCCGCTGCGACTTGCCGTTATCGATGACCGCATCGCCGTCCAGATCGAAGTGCAGGAAGCGTGCCACCGGAAAGTCGGCGATCGATTCAACGCGGGTCGGATGGTGGCGGTTCCACACCGCCGAGAGGATGCGGCGCCGGATGCGCATCATCACTTCCATGCCGGTGCCGCCAGCGCCGATGAACAGCGTCGGCCGCAGGTCGACCTTCAGTTCAGCCGTTTTTTTGCCGAAGCTGGCGGGGGTGGAAAAATCTGCCATGTTCTGCCTTTCGTCGTCGATTATCTGCGTCCGATGAACAGCGCCGCCATCAGCGCCACAATGCCGACCGCGACCAGCGGCGCGGTCACGGCGAAGGTCAAGAATTTGCCGGCGTTGATCATCGCGAGGACCGCCGCCGCCGACATGAAGCCAAGGCCGACGAACAGCAGCCAGCCCGCGCTGCCGGCAGAGGACGGCGACACGCGGCGCACGACCAGGTGGTGTACGTAGGCGTTACGCGCAAAAAAATAAATGACCAGCAGGACCAGGAAGGCCGTCGCGCCGATCGCCAGGTCGCGGGCCGACGTATCGGTGGCCGGGTTGAGCGCCAGGCTTGGCGGGGACGCGACCTCGATCGGCTCATGCGCCGTCGGCGGTGTGGTCTGGGGCAGCGGGTCGTTCGGCTTGGCCGCCTCGGACGGTAGTTTGAAACCGGGATCGGCCGGGCTGCTCGAGGTTGGTGCCTGCGTGGTCTTTTGCATTTTTTATCCCCTTGGGTTCAACGGCCACCAAGGTGCACTTGGGCGCCTTCGCGTAGGTCAGTCAGATGGTGGCCAAACAGTGTGGTTTTGAGCTGGGCGACCTGGTTGCCCGCGTTGTCGAAAATTGGCTGGGTGGTGCCGGGGCGCGCGTGCAGCATGCGCACCTCGTCCCCGACGGTCACCCGCACCTTGCGCGGACGGGCAAACGCGTAGGCCGCGACAGCCGCGGCAAGCAGCGCCAGCAAACTGGCCCCGCCGATCAGCAGCAGCGGCTGGAGCGGGTAATGCATTCGTACTTCGATCGGCAGCATCGCATGGGACTCCTTGATTCGGTCCGGGGGCACAAAAATCTCCGGCAGCGGATCGCCCGGGAACAGCTGCTCCATCCGCTCGCGAAAGGCACGCGACAGTTCGAGCTTCTGGCCGGCCAGGTGCAGTTCGATCCGCCCGGGCAGCACGTAGGCCGAGCCTGCGGACTTGAGCGCTGCAATCGACCACCGCGCAGGAATGTGCGCGACCGGCAGCCGCATGGTGGAAGCCAGCGGTTCGGGCACGCCGGGCGCGAGCGACCTCACCTCGCCGCTGCCGAGGGTGATCGGCAGGCTTTCGCCGGCCAGCAGCGAACGCGCGCTGATCGACGCGCCCGCGATCGTGTACGGGTAAATCGTGTTCTCGAGGTACCAGCCGATCCTCGCCGCAGGTGCGCGCGCCTGTGGATCGACGTCGGCGCGCAACAGGCCGCCCTGCGCCATCGAAAACGACACGCCGGGCGAATCGTCCACGCGGCGCGGGACCAAGCGCACGGTGTCGCGGTCGAGGGGCTTCAACCGGGCCGGCGGTTCGGTGATCACCTGCCCCACGCGGCCCGCCGCCAGCATCTGATCGAGCGCGCGTGCGCCCTGCTGCCCGACCCCGAACGCATACACCATCAGCCCGTTGGCATGGTAGTGCGCGCCCTGCACCGGCATCCTCAAAGGGAACGCGAGCGCCTTGTCGATCGAACCGCCCTGATGGATCAGCTCATAGAATTCGCGATTGCGCGTGGCCGTCGCCTGGTCGTTGTTCGGGCTGTTACGGTTGTTCGTGACCAGCCAGATAATGCCGGGCTTGCCCGCCAGCGCCGTGTTGATCGCCGCGCCGAGCGCCTCACCCAGGTCGGTATCGGCCAGCGCGCTGCTGCCCGGCTTGCGTGCGACTTCCAGTCTGTCCAGCGCTCCCGACACCTGTTGTCGCAGCGCCGGTTCCGCCTTCACCGACAGCAGCCCCCGTGGCGAGGGCGCGCCCGGCAGCGCCTGGTTGAATGCGGCGAGCACCACCGGATCGCCCGGCTGCGCCGCCGCCACCACCAGTTCCGTCACCAGCGGTTTGAACTGCGAACGCGCGTCGCTGTAGAACGGCTCCATCCAGCCAGAGTTCTGGACCAGGAACACCTGCGGGATCGCGAACGTTGACGCTCCAGTGCACAGCAGCGCGGCGCCAGCCACGGTGCGAACGAATGCGCGGATCACGACAGCTCTTCCAGACGCCAGCCGCGGATCTGGTTCCAGTCAGGGTGATGCAGCCACAAGATGCTGTCGTACACGAAAGGGACGCATTCGAGCGGCCGTGACAGGCGCGCGACCTCGTCCAGGATCACGTTGCGCCTGCCGATCCATTCAATTGTGGTGCGGGCGATGACACGGTCGGCCAACGCATCCTCCGCGCGGCCGGTGTATTTGTGAAAGCGCAGCACCAGCCCGCTCGGCTGGCTGCGGTCGCTGTTAAAGCCGCGCAGCAGCGGCTGCACCAGCGATTCGTCCTCTTGCTGGTCCTCGACCTGTTCTCCGGACCACGGCTCGTCGACCACCGGATGCCCACGCCTGTACAACAGATTGGCAAAGCCCAGGCGCGCACCATCGATCGGCTCACGCTGCGGGCGGTCCGCGCCCAGTTCCAGGAACGAATAGGCCAGGCCATCGTGCCCGATGTGCCACAAGCGGCCGTCGCGGCTCTGCGTCGGACCGCCGAACGACAGGCGCGGCTGCCAGCCCTGCGGCCAGGGCATGAAGCGCGGCGCCTCGCCGGGACGCCATACAAGCTGGCCCTGCTCGTGCAGCCAGAACAGGCGGCCGTCGTAGCCGAAAGGTTGCGTCCACCCTGCCGCAGGCACATCGCCACAGTCGTAGCCCTGGCGCTCCGAATCATCGCTGCGCGCACTCCACAACCAAACGCCCTGCCCATCCTGATACAGGCAGGCGATATGGCTGCGCATCTGCCCCGGCGCGGCCACGATCCGGCCCTCGAGCACGGGTTCGGTGCGAAAGCTTTCGTTGACCGGGTTAACCCACAGCCGCCGCAGGCCGCACGCGGTCGGCACGATCGCGACCTCGCCGCGCTGGGGATGGAACGCCGGCAGCCATGCGTAGCCCGACTCGGTGAACACCAGGTCATCGTCCGCGCCTTCGGGCGCCATCACGTGCCACAGCTGCGCCATCGGATCCCAGTACTGCAGCACGCCGCGTGTGAACGCCAGCGCCAGCAGCCGCTGCACGGGAAAGCCGTAACCGGCTGCGGCAAACACGCAGTGAGCATTCGGCGGCACCCGCATCGCAACATCAAAACGGCCCACATGCGGCACGCTCTGGCGTTGTTCGAGGCTGTCGGCAAGTGGCACCGAGGTCACCGGCAGGCCGTGCGGCACGTGGCGCGGCAGGAAAAGATCCGAGTGTGGACCCCACCAGTCGGCCGGAGTGGAATGCGCGGTCATCCGGTCCAGCGGACGACCGCAATTGGGGCAGAACGCAAAACCTTCGGGATAGACCGGCGCGCAATCGCACGACGTGGGCAAGGAAGCGCCGAGCAGGCGGGCGACATCGGGCAGGCGGCCGCGCGCCTGGGCATGCCGGTCAATCCGGCCCAGCCCTTCGCTCGCCAGCAGTTCGAACTGCCCGCTGTGCTCATCCTCCAGCCAGACGCTGGCCGGTGTTTCCCATCGGTATGCCATTGCGCTCCGCCGTTGATGTCGAAAAACGCGACCCAGCCCGTCTCAACAGGGGCCGTGTTGCCAGTCGCATCATAGCGCCGCTGTTTTGCGTATGGCGCGCTGTACAAGAGGTAGCGCAAGGCGAGCCTTCACGGATCAACAGGCGAGCCAATCAAGGGAACTTTCCGGCGCACCTACGTATAATGTCGGGCTCAACGAACGACAAATTTCCCCATGTCATTGCTCGCTCAGCCTGTTCCAGAACTGTCGCCCGACCTGCCCGCGCACGCGGTCGACGAGGCGGAAAAGCACCTGCGCGACGTGCTGAACATCGCGATCGAACATGGTCCGTCTCATGCTGCTCTTGTTGTTTATGACAGCCGCACGGGCTTGTCGCGCGCGCTGACCGAAGCTTACCGGCGCAACCTGCCCGGCGCCGACTTCATCGACTTCGACAGCATGGCGCCGGACGACGTACTGGCCGCGTTCAAGCGCATGGCGCCGAAGGATCTCGTGGTGCTGGTCCAGTCGACCAACTTCCGGCTTGAGGCGTTCCGGATTCGGGTGGAGCTGTTCAAGCTTGGCCTGAAGGTGATCGAACACGTGCACCTGTCGCGCATGCCCGGTGCCCAGTCCGAGCATTACATCGAGGCGCTGTCCTACGATCCCGCCTACTTCCGCGGCGTTGGCAAGGCACTCAAGGCGCGCATCGACGCGGCGCCTTCTGGCCGCGTGTGCGGCGGCGGCGAAGAGCTTGTGTTTGCCTCGCCGTTCGAGCCGGCCAAGCTGAACGTGGGCGACTACAGCGAGATGAACAACGTCGGCGGCCAGTTCCCGATCGGCGAGGTGTTCACCGAGGCGCTGGACCTTGAGGCGGTCAACGGCCGCGTGCAGGTGCATGTGTTCGGCGACACCTCGTACCATACGAACCGGCCCGAAAAACCGGTCACGCTGGTGATCGAGCGCGGGCGCGTGGTGGACGCGATCGACGCCACGCCGGAATTCCAGCAGGTGCTCGACATCATCCGCCGCGACGAAGGCGAGGTGTGGGTGCGCGAACTGGGCCTCGGCATGAACCGCGCCTTCACGCGCGAACGCCGGGTGGACGACATCGGCACCTACGAGCGCATGTGCGGCATTCACCTGTCGCTCGGCGCCAAGCATGGCGTGTATCCCAAGCCAGGCTTCAAGCGCAAGGACGCGCGCTACCACATCGACGTGTTTGCAGTGACGGATGCGGTGTATCTGGGCGATGAACGCGTCTACGAGAACGGGGCCTGGACGGTGACAGACTAAAACGAGCGAGCGGCCATGTCATCCTACCCATACTTGAGCGACGTGATCAAGGGCATTACCGGCTACGATCTTCCCCTGCCCATCGCCATGTTTGGGCTGTTCGTGGGATTTGGGATGCTCGCTGCCGCTGCTTGCCTGCAAATCGAATTACGCCGCCTGCACGCCGCTGGCCGAATCGCCAACGCGCGCAGGCAGGTCAGGAACAAAAACGGCGAGAACATTATCGTGGAGGTGGCGCCGCACCAGATTGTGACCGACCTCGTCTTTGTTGTGATGCTCGCAGGCGTTATCGGCGCCCGCCTGTTCCATATTCTCGAACACCTCGACAGTTTTCTTGCCGATCCGTGGAGCATGATATTCAGCCGCTCGGGGCTCAGTGTGTTCGGCGGACTGATACTGGGGACCGGTGCGGGCATTATCTTCATCAAGCGCTGGAATCTGCCTGCGCGTCTGCTGCTTGACGCAGTCGCTCCGGCCATGATGCTTGGCTACGCAATTGGCCGCATCGGATGCCAGGTTTCCGGCGACGGCGATTGGGGCATCGCATCCAACATGTCGATCAAACCCAACTGGCTTCCGATGTGGGCGTGGGCGCAAACCTACGGCAACAACATTATCGGTGAGGTCATCGCGGCGCCAGGCGTTTATCCAACGCCGATGTACGAAACGCTGCTCGCATTGGCCTGCTTCGCTGCAATCTGGGCGCTGCGCAAGCATCCGTTCAAGGCTGGATGGCTGTTCTCGTTGTATTTGTTATTCGCGGGCCTGGAGCGACTACTGATCGAACAGATTCGCGTCAATCCGATATTCGATCTTGGCTTCGTCCACGCCACCCAGGCCGAAGTGATCGCGGCTGCGTTGATATTTTTCGGATTGGTCGGGCTGGCTTCCTTGAGTGGCCATCGGAATGCCGACCGATTGATCCCGACCTGATTCAGGAAAACCACATGCTCACCAACGAACAGCGCGCGCAGTACGAAAGCGACGGTTACATCGTCCTCCCCGGCTTCAAGAGCCTTGAAGAGATCGCGCTGCTGCGCAAGCGCGCCGGCGAAATCGTTGACGCCTTCGATCCTGACGAATCGCGTTCGATCTTCACTACCAGGGAACAGCAGGCGGACGAGTGGTTCCTCGGCTCGGACAATACGATCCGCTGCTTCTTTGAAGAGGAAGCGTTCGACGAAAAAGGCCAGCTTCGGCAGGCCAAGGCGCTCTCGATCAACAAGATCGGCCACGCGATGCATGACCTCGATCCGGTGTTCGAGCGCTTCACGCGAGACCCGAAACTGGCGGAGGTGGCACGCGACCTCGGCCTGGTGCAGGCGCAGGTGTGGCAGTCGATGTACATCTTCAAGCAGCCTGGCATCGGCGGCGAGGTGCGCTGGCACCAGGACGCCACCTTCTTCGAGACCACGCCGATCAGCGTGACCACGTTCTGGTTCGCGCTCGAGGATGCGACCATCGACAACGGCTGCCTGTGGGTCGAACCGGGCGGGCATCGCGGCCCGCTGCGCGAACGCTTCGTGCGCATTGGTGACCGCATCACGATGGAAAAGCTGGACACGACGCCGTGGCCGGATGACAGCGTCGCTGTGCCGCTGGAATGCAGGGCCGGCAGCCTGGTGTGCTTCCACGGCCTGCTGCCGCATTACAGCGCGCCGAACCGTTCGCCGGTGTCGCGGCATGCGTTCACCTTGCACGCGACTGATGCGCGCACCGAATATTCGCCTCGGAACTGGATCCAGCGCGACGCCGGCTTTCCAGCACGCGGCTTCGACTAATACTTCCCGTCTTCCTCTCGACCCGCAGGTTGCCTTCCATAGGCGGCCTTTGCACGCCCGTCGCATCGCCACTTTGGCAATAAAATTGCTATGCCATAGCAATTGATGTGCTATTCTCAATCCAATCTATTACCTCCGCAAGGAGGTAGTCGATTCGGATGAATTCACCACACACCAAGAACCCGCGTGCCGCAATCAGAGGAAAAGAAATGAAAAAGAAATGGATTGTCATACCGTCTTTGCTGGTGCTGACCGTGATCGGAGCATATGCCACCATGCCCGTGTGGTGGCCTTTTTGGGATGAATATAGGCCGCGGCAAAAGGTTGTCGTCGACAGCGCGATGCGGGTGGAGGCGGTCGATACGCTGGTGGCGAAGCTGAACGATCACTATGTCTTCCCCGACAAGGCCAAGCAGATTGAAGCAGTCCTGCGTCAGCGCCATCACGAGGGCAAGTACGATGGCATGACGGACGGCGAACAGCTGGCAAAACAGCTCACGGACGACCTTCACGGCGTAGCCCATGACCTGCATATGAAGGTGAGGTTCAGCCGCGGGCTGGTTCCGCCCGACGATGCAGTCGGGCCTCCACCGGCGTCGCAAGCGGAGTGGGAACAGCGCACCAACTTCGGCATGCGCCTGTTCTTCGGCGTTTACCGCCGCCTGTCAAACCTTGGCGTGGAAAAGGTCGATCACCTGAGCCCCAACATCGGCTACCTGCAGGTTTCCGGCTTCCCTCCACCTTTCTTCGTGGCCGAAAAGTACGCCGCAGCGATGGATAAACTCGCTGACACCGACGGCCTCATCGTGGACCTGCGCGAAAACCGCGGCGGCGGGCCGCAAACGGTGGCCTTACTGGTCAGCTATTTTGTCGACCAGCGTACCCGCCTCAACGACATCTGGGATCGCGATACCGGCATCTCTATCCAGCAGTGGACGGAAGATAAGCTCGACGGCAAACGCTATGGTGGCAAGAAGCCGGTCGTCATCCTGGCCGGCCCGGGCACGAGGTCCGCCGGCGAAGACTTCACCTACACGATGCAGGCACTGAAACGCGCCACGGTGATCGGTGAGAGGACCTGGGGCGGAGCCCACCCCACGCGCCCTTATCGCCTTGGCGACCATTTTTTTGCCGTGATACCCAGCCGGCGCACCATCAGTCCAATTACCCATACCAACTGGGAAGGAGTGGGCGTTATGCCAGATGTTGCGGCGGCGCCGGACAAAGCGCTTGAGGCGGCAAAGGAACTGCTGCAGCGTCAAATCCACGGGGCTGCTCCCCTTAGCGCTGCGAAGTGATTCAAGCTGGCGACACGCCGGTACGTTTCGGCACGAACGCGCTTGTCGCCAGCTTCTTCACTTCCGTTTTAGGCGGCGGCCGATACCGGTAGCCGTCAAATCAACTTGGTGTGCTTTCACGGCCTGCTGCCGCATTACAGCGCGCCGAATCGGTCGCCGGTATCGCGGCACGCATTCACGCTGCATGCCACCTATGCGGGAACGGTCTACTCGGCGGGCTGGATTCAACGCGATCCGGGCTTTCCGTTTCGTGGTTTCGGTTGAACTAGCCAGCCCGGCCTACCTAAACATCGTTCAGAAAACACTCTTCACACTGCTTGATCTTCCGCTTCACGTAGCTTGACGGTCGCCAACGCCCCTCTGCTAGGGCCAAGGAACAATGTTCGCTGGGTTCAACTTGGCATGGAGGAAGACATGGCGACGGACATTTATCTGAGCATCGATGGTATTAAGGGCGAGTCAGCCGACTCCACTCACCAAGGGTGGATCGAGCTTACTTCAGCACAGTGGGGCGTGAATCAGCCACGGAGCGCAACTGTGTCGACAGGAGGCGGGCACACCGCCGAACGCTGCGAACACCGAACCCTTGCGATCAGCAAGCTCGCGGACCTCGCCTCGCCAATCCTGATGCAGACCTGCTCGATGGGCAAGACAATACCGAAGGTCAAACTGGAGTTCATGCGCGCAGACGGGGATGGCAAGCGCGTGAAGTATTACCAAGTCGAACTGGAAAACGTCATGATCGCCAACATGGAGCAGATGGTTCATGGCGGAGGCATCCTGCACGACGAAATCGGGTTGCGATTCTCCAAGATCAAATGGACCTATACTCAGCAAAAAATCGGCGGCGGAGCTGGCGGATCGACTATGGGCGGATGGGACCTCGCCTGCAATAAGTGCGCCTGACGGAGGCTCCCATGTCAACCGAATGGGCAATCGAAGACGACGACAAGTGCCCCGATCCGCTCCGTCCTCGCCCGACTAAGGATTCGCGTGGCTTCTTCATGCTCCCGCAGGCCCCGATGGATTCTGGGTACTATGTCTACGGCGATCTCTACAAGAAACCGGCCAAAGGTGCATACCAGTACGCGCACCCAGCCATGATGACGGCGATTTTTCGCGTTGCGCTCGAGTGGCAAGCCCGCGACAACCGACGGATCGGGATTGGGGACATAAGCCTTCCGGGAGGCAGGGAGACTCCGGATCACGACTCTCACAGGAGTGGGCTGGAAGTGGATGTGCGGCCGTTGCGTAAAGACGGCCTCGAACTTCCGGTATTCTGGTGGGACGCGGAGTATGACAAGGAAGGAACCGAGAAGCTAATCGAGTTGTTCAGGACATTCGCTCCAGTCGTCTACATCTTGTTTAACGGCCCCGATATTCCGTTTGTAAGGAAAGCGAAGAAGCACGACCACCATTTTCATGTGAAGCTTCGAGGCTGAGATGCATAAATCTACCCTTCTGACTCTGGGCGCAGTTGCAATCGTGATTTCACTTGCGCATGCCGCCGATCCTTCGTCCGACCCTTATGGACTATGGAAACCACTCCAGGGTGCGATCTACAAAATCCATTCCGGCATAGTCGCAGATCGGACACCGCCAACCGGCACCGACCGAAAGCTGACTGTCCTTGTCGACGGCAAAACTGCGAAAGACATATTCGACTCGATAGGCCCTGACCTACCTGAAACGTGCAGCGGGGAGACAGGTGACCGGATGCGGGACAAGCAGGGCATTCATTGCAGCTATACCGCCGAACACAAGGGTACGAAGGACGGCCCTTATCGATGCTGGATCGGACTCGATCTTCGTACTGGTGAGAGCGTTGGGACCGTCAGTTGCTGAATCGCGCGGGAAAACGGGGGGCCGTTCCTGCAATCCGTCAAATCATAACTGACCCCGTGCCTCGGACGTGCCTCGACGGCGTTTCTCCGTAACTCTGATGGCGTTATGCCGGAATCGCGTCCCATGCGGCCTTGCCGATGACTCCCCAGTTGTAGAAGCCATCTGAGATAGCCTAGCTAAGGCCCTGCTTCTCTATCCATTCGATAGACAGATCAGGACGTAGCGATGAGAATTTGGAATGATGTTAGAGCCGATCTCATCATAGAACAACTGAACAGGAAACCCACTGTCGAGCGTTCGACAGCGGGGCCTGAGGCGCTATACAGTTACCAAGCCGGGGTGAACTTTTCGAGCGTAGCCCGCACAAACGTGTCCCGCATCACCTTCTTCTCTTGCATCCACACGCAAGTAACGGTTTCACTTTCCATCTTCTCAACCGTCATCACGTCGCCGCCGCTTTTCAGTTGCACCGTATCACCAACTTCGAACTCGCCTGCCATGACATTCTCCTTTGATGTTGCCTGAAAGACATTTTTCGGGTGCAGCATATATAGTTATTAACTACTGCAATTCAAGACCCTTCGTAACTAACTATTTACTGAGTCTTCTGTCTGGACAATGTGGTGTTTTCCCATAAAAGAGCTAGCCATCCTACCATCGAATGTGCTCCCTTAAAAACCCCAAGATGGATTCGAAACCGACGATGGCATCCAGGGATAATGAGCCGTCGCACTGACGAAATCGTGTGCGTATTGCGTACGCTCGCCCCAAAACTCAACCTCATCAACATCGGTCAAAGTTGTTTGCAACTGTTGCAATTGGACACTCCAATATCCTTGCCCATTCTGGGCCCGTTTGTACATTGCTGTGGCAGATTTTACTTCTACGAGATCTCCCCTCGCCAAACTATCCTGTGATACGAGTTCCGTTTCATTATCTATTTTTAAGGAAGCATCGCGGATTTCATTCGCGATTTCATTTAAGGCCGCTGTCAAGGTGGCGCGTGGAAAGATAAGACTTATCCGTTTTTTTGTAACAATATTATTCTGTTCATCAAGAGTGCCGTGAGTAGGTGCCTCGCATACATAGACACAGTTTTCTCTAATCGCTTTGCACGTGGCGAGAATTTGCGATGTTCTTATATTGCCAACAGAGTAGCTGAAATACTCCTCACCATACTGTGTTCTCTTGAGCACAGGCACCTTGTAGCCCAACTCCACTCTGATCCAGTTTTGATCCCTACTAAAAAACAAAGAAGTACTAAGATGCTCGTTCCCGATCGATTTTAACTCCTTGTACCACCCCTCGTCCGAATTTGACGGAACAACTTGGGAGAGCGAAGTTAGTTGCGTTAGGCAGTCCTCTATTTGAAGCAATACATGCTTAGAGTTTTGCTTGATCAAATCAATATCGTCCTCCTTCAACGGACGGAAATGTGCGAGGGAGTTCCTTACTGTACCAATCTCTTGCAGTTTTGTTAGTATGATCGACTTACTAGCTTTAAAATACGGTCCAAAATACTTCCAATAAGCTTCTGAAGTGATGATTTGTGTCAGCTCCCCGCTATTTAAGTAAAGCATCGGCGACGACACCTCATAGCCAAGGTAGCCATGCTCCCGTGCTTGCGCAATGCGTTTTTTCGTCTCCGTTCGTATCGTGGCACCTTCTGAAATAGCGGCTGAGTCCCATTTGCCCTGCAACTCTTTTTTAAGAATTACGTAGACAAAGATCCGTAGCGCGTTTTCAAAACGAAAAAGGATATTTAGCGCTTCGTAATAATATAGATGCAACCACCTATCAGGTATTTTCGTTGCACCCTCGTTGACTGTCGCACTCTTCCAGTCCATATTCGTTATGCTCCTTGTTCGCTCAAACAGTTCCTATTACCTGCGTTGCTTCTCGGCATCTCAACTGTTGCCGCATGCTTGTCGGAAATCCTTTGTATTTGAACAAGTTTAACAGAAAGATAAGACTGCCACGACGAAAAGTAAAAGTACCTTGCAGAAGACTTCGGCCCGCTGTGATGGGCTTAGGAGATGTGACTCATAGTTTCGCACTGAACGACTGGCAAAAGCGATTTTCGTGGCGTATTCCAACAGACGATCTACATCTTCAAGCAGCCGGGCATCGGCGGCGAGGTGCGCCGGCACCACGACGCGACCGATGCGCGGACGGTCTACTCGGCGGGCAACTGGCTTCAGCGCGATTCGAGCTTTCCGGTTCGTGGTTTTGGTTGAATTCGCCAGCCGGACGAGTACGAAGCGCGCCGCTTGTCTACTTGGTGGCCAGCGAAACCTGGCAAAGTGAATAGCGCCGCGCTCAGCAACTCACCAGCCCAAGGCTCGCGCCGGTCTTAATGTCGAGTCCTATCCAACACCGATACGGGCCGTCCTTCGTCCCCTTGTGGTGCGAGTGATATGAACAGAAAATGCCGCCCCTGTCCCTCGCCCGATCGCCTTTCTCGCCGCTGCACGTCATCGGGAGATCTGGACCGATCGAATCAAACACTTCCTTTGCCGCTTGACCGTCGAACAAGATCGAGAGTCTGTGATTCTTTGCTGTCACAGGCTGCTTGTCTGCAAGTGTGCCGCCGTGGATTAGATACACCGCACCTTTAAGTGATTCCCACCCTCCGAACGGTTCAGCAGAATGCACATATGCAAGCGAAAGTGAGCCAGCCGCTACAAGTAACCAAGTGATAGCGCGCATGTCAACCTCGCATGTTGAGTTGTACGTTGAACGGAGATTCTTGCTCGGCTGTGCGGCAACAACGTTGGCTGAGGTCAAGGGACAGGTCAACAGGCAAATTCCTACGACGCACGATCAGCCATTTTGACGCTGAGGGAGCTAATTGCAGCGTACGCTTCAGCGGTTGCAGCTCGCTCGACCTCAATTCGGTACTCGCTATTAGAACAAGAAATAGGGGTTTTTCCGTAACTATTAGTAGTGACACGCCAGTCATTCGGTTCGAAGACCCGCGCAGTCAACACATATGCCCCTTGTAACAACCCTGTTACAAATCTAACGAACACTTACAGAAGAGGTGCGTCTAGAATATTTTCTTCTTTTCAACCTCAAACTCAGGGTAAATATGATACGTTTGCCTCTCGGGCTAGCGACGTTGTGCCTCGCGATGTCCGCAATCGCCGCCGAACCGCCTCGTACCAACTTCGACGACAAGTTCCGCCAGCTCGAAGAACTGCTGCCCACTCCGAACACGATCCGCACCGCCTCCGGCGCGCCGGGTCACGCCTATTGGCAGCAGCGTGCCGATTACACGATCCGCGCCACGCTCGACGAGGCAAACCGCGCGATCACCGGCGCCGAGACCATCACGTATCACAACAACTCACCTGATACGCTGACCTATCTGTGGGTCCAGCTCGACCAGAACATCTACAAGTCCAATTCGGACTCGCGCACCAGCGCAACCATCAGGTCGAAGGATGCGTGGAGCCAGCCGCGCGGCCCGGAAGAAGGCATGAAGTTCGATGCGATGCGCACGTTGATGGAAGCGCGCACTTTTGACGGCGGCTTTAACATCAAGAGCGTCAAGGATGCCAACGGCCGCCCGCTCAACTACGTCATCAACCGCACGATGATGCGCATCGACTTGCCGCAGCCGCTCAAGCCCGGCTCGCGCGTGGCATTCTCGATCGAGTGGCACCACAACATCAACGAGCAGAAGGTGCTCGGCGGCCGCTCGGGCTATGAAAAATTCGACGACAAGAACGACCTGTTCGAGATCGCCCAGTGGTTCCCGCGCATGGCCGCGTACTACGACGTGTACGGCTGGCAGCACAAGCAGTTCCTCGGCACCGGCGAATTCACGCTCGAATTCGGCGACTATGACGTGCAGGTCACCGTCCCGGCCGACCACATCGTCGCCTCCACTGGCGAGCTGCAAAATCCAGACGCGGTGCTCACGCCAACCCAGCGCCAGCGCCTGCAGCAGGCGCGCACCGCGACCAAGCCGGTCGTGATCGTGACCCAGGACGAAGCGGAAGCAAAGGAAAAGACCCGCGCCGCCGGCACCAAGACCTGGCACTTCAAGGCCAAGAACGTGCGCGACTTCGCGTTTGCGTCGAGCCGCAAGTTCATCTGGGATGCGCAGGGCTACAAGAAGGACTCGACCAACGTACTGGCGATGTCCTACTACCCGAAGGAAGGCAATCCGCTGTGGGAGAAGTATTCGACCCAGGCCATCATCCATACCATCGACCAGTACAACAAGTACTCGTTCGACTATCCGTACCCGGTTGCGATTTCTGTGAACGGCCCGGTCGGCGGCATGGAATACCCGATGATCTCGTTTAACGGCCCGCGTCCGACCAAGGACAAGAAGACGGGCGAGATCACCTACTCCAAGCGCTCCAAGTACGGCCTGATCGGCGTGATCATCCACGAGGTGGGCCACAACTACTTCCCGATGATCGTCAACTCGGACGAGCGCCAGTGGACCTGGATGGACGAAGGCCTGAACAGCTTCGTGCAGTACCTGGCCGAGCAGGCGTGGGAAGAGAACTACCCGCTGTCGCGTGGCGAACCGCGCGCAATCGTCGACTACATGAAGAGCGCCAACCAGCAGCCGATCATGACCAACTCGGAATCGATCTCCGCGCTCGGTCCGAACGCCTATGCCAAGCCGACTGCCGCGCTGATCGTGCTGCGCGAGACGGTGCTGGGCCGCGAGCTGTTCGACTTCGCGTTCCGCGAATATGCTCAGCGCTGGAAGTTCAAGCGTCCGACCCCGGCCGACTTCTTCCGCACGATGGAAGACGCCTCCGGTACGGACCTGGACTGGTTCTGGCGCGGCTGGTTCTACACCACCGATCGCGTTGACGTGAGCGTGGACGGTATCAGCGAATACCAGATCAGCAGCAAGGATCCGGAGATCGAGAAGAAGTGGAAAAAGGCCCAGCGCGATGCCGAGCCGATTTCGATCACCGACCAGCGCAACAAGGGTACCTTGCCGCGCCGCGTGGATGCGCATCCTGAGCTGAAGGACTTCTACAACGAGCATGACGACTTCACGGTCACGAACAAGGACCGCAACAAGTACAACGAGGCGGTGGACGGCCTCGAAGACTGGGAGAAGGCGCTGCTCAAGGAAGGCAAGCACCTGTACCTGGTCGACTTTTCGAACGTGGGCGGGCTGGTGACGCCGCTGGTTCTGGAGATCCAGCTCGCGAGCGGCAAGAAGTACATCGAGCGCATTCCGGCCGAGGTATGGCGCTACTCGCCGCAGAAGATCACCAAGCTGATCATCACCGACGAGCCGATGGTGAGCCTGACCCAGGATCCGTTCTGGGAGACCGCCGACACGGACGTGAGCAACAACTCGTGGCCGCGCAAGGCAATGCCGTCGCGCCTGGAACTGTTCAAGACTCAGCGCGAACAAAGCGACATGATGAAGGACTTTAACGAGAAGCTCAAAGTCAAGGAAGTCAAAGAAGCCAAGAAGGCTGAGTAACCACCGTAGGGTGCGCACCAGTGCGCACGCGGTACGTTCGCATGCAGATGACTCGTGTATGCAAAGGTACCGCGTGCGCACAGGTGCGCACCCTACGTTTTTTTAAAGTCAGTATTACACTCCGCACCAACACCAAGATGAACCTCAAACGCCTGCCATCCAGCCTCGCCGCCCTGTCCCTGCTGGCCGCCGTCACCGCTTCCAGCTTTGCCGCTGAACCTTTTGACGATAAGTTCCGCCAACTCGAAGAGCTGCTGCCAACGCCGACGAGCGTGCGCACCGCCTCGGGTGCGCCGGGCCACGCGTACTGGCAGCAGCGCGCCGACTACAAGCTGCGCGCCACGCTCGACGAGGCCAATCGTTCGGTGACTGGCGCGGGCACCATCACCTATTACAACAACTCGCCGGACACGCTGAACTACCTGTGGATCCAGCTCGACCAGAACATGTTCCGGGCCGATTCCGACAACCGCAACATTTCGACCATCCCCTCGCGCGACGCATGGCGCACTGGCGCCGACGGCAAGGGCGGCATGCAGTTCGACGCTGCGCGCTTCCTGTTTGCCAGCCGCGATTTCGATGGCGGGTTCAAGATCAAGAGCGTGAAGGACGCCGACGGTCGCCCTTTGAAGCACGTGATCAACAAGACCATGATGCGCATCGACCTGCCGCAGCCGATGAAGCCGGGCACGCGCGTTTCGTTCAGCATGGAGTGGAGCTTCAACGTGCCCGAGACGAAGGTGCTGGGCCGCCGCATGGGCTTCGAGCGCTTCGACAAGGAAGACAGGAACGACCTGTTCGAGATCGCGCAGTGGTTCCCGCGGATGGCCGCTTACTACGACGTGGCCGGCTGGCAGAACAAGCAGTACCTGGGCGACGGCGAGTTCACCCTCGAATTCGGCGACTACGACGTGGAGCTGACCGTCCCGTCCGACCACATCGTGGCGGCCACCGGCGTGCTGCAGAACCCGAACGACGTGCTCACCGCTGCCCAGCGCGACCGCCTCAAGCAGGCGCGCACGGCAACCAAGCCGGTGGTCATCGTCACCCAGGCCGAGGCCGAAGCAGCCGAAAAGGCACGCGCCAACACGACCAAGACCTGGCGCTTCAAGGCCGCCAACGTGCGCGACTTTGCGTGGGCCACGAGCCGCAAGTTTATCTGGGACGCGCAGGGCTTCAAGAAGGGCAGCACCGACGTGCTGGCGATGTCGTACTACCCCAAGGAAGGCAATCCTCTGTGGGAGAAGTATTCGACCCAGGCGATCATCCACACCATCGACAGCTACAATAAGTACTCGTTCGACTACCCCTACCCGGTCGCGATTTCAGTGAACGGCCCGGTGGGCGGCATGGAGTACCCGATGATCTCGTTTAACGGGGGACGTCCGACCAAGGACAAGAAGACCGGCGAGCTGACGTATTCCAAGGCCACCAAGTATGGCCTGATCAGCGTGATCATCCACGAGGTGGGCCACAACTACTTCCCGATGATCGTCAATTCCGACGAGCGCCAGTGGACCTGGATGGATGAAGGCATCAACAGCTTCATGCAGTTCCTGGCCGAGCAGTCGTGGGAAGAGAACTACCCATCCAAGCGTGGCGAGGCGCGCGCGATCGTCGACTACATGCGCAGCAAGAACCAGGTGCCGATCATGACCAACTCGGAGTCGGTGCTCCAGCGCGGGAACAACGCCTATGGCAAGCCGGCCACCGCGCTCAACGTGCTGCGCGAGACGGTGCTGGGCCGCGAGCTGTTCGACTTCGCGTTTCGCGAGTACGCGCAGCGCTGGAAGTTCAAGCGCCCTACCCCGGCGGACTTCTTCCGCACGATGGAAGACGCCTCCGGCACGGACCTGGACTGGTTCTGGCGCGGCTGGTTCTACACCACCGATGCGGTCGACGTAAGCGTGGACGGCATCACCGAATACCAGATCAGCAGTAAGGATCCCGAGATCGAGAAAAAGTGGAAGAAGGCCCAGCACGACGCCGAACCGATTTCGATCACGGACCAGCGCAACAAGGGCACCTTGGCGCGCCGCGTGGACGCACATCCAGAACTGAAGGATTTCTACAACGAGCACGACGACTTCACCGTGACCAACCGCGACCGCAACAAGTACAATGAGGCGGTCGACGGCCTGGAGGATTGGGAAAAGGCGCTGCTCAAGGAAGGCAAGCACCTGTACCTGGTCGACTTTTCGAACCTCGGTGGGCTGGTCACGCCGCTGGTGCTGGAGATCCAGCTCGCGAGCGGCAAGAAGTACATCGAGCGCGTGCCGGCCGAGGTGTGGCGCTACTCGCCGAAGAAGATCACCAAGCTGATCATCACCGACGAGCCGATGGTGAGCCTGACCCAGGACCCGTATCTGGAGACTGCCGACATTGACGTCAGCAATAACTCCTGGCCGCGCAAGGTGAACCCGTCGCGCCTTGAACTGTTCAAGACCCAGAGCGAGCAAGGCGACATGATGAAGGACTTTAATATGCCGCTCAAGAAGACCGGCGACAAGGAGAAGGCAGCACAATGAAGACAGGCCGTAGGGTGAGCAAGGCGGTATTGGGGCGCGCGCATCTGCGCGCCCTGCGGGCAACCGTCTGCGCAACCTTGTTTTCGCTGGCCGGCGCAGCGTGGGGGCACAACTTCCACGCCGGGATCACGGACATTACGTTTAACGAGAAAACCGGCAGCACCGAAGTCGTGCACACCTACATGGCGCATGACGTCGAGGCGCTGCTGATGAATGCCTACCAGCGCCAGTTCGACCTGACCCAGCCGGAGGACCAGGACATACTGCGCCGGTACGTCGAAAAGCAGTTCTGGCTGCAGGGGACGGACAAGGCCAGGCTGCCGCTGCGCTGGGTTGGCATGACGATCGATGCGCAAAGCGTGATGATCTATCAGGAGGCCGAGAAGACGCCATTGGCGAAGACCGCGGCCATCCATGACGCGGTACTGATCGACTTCCTGGTCGATCAGGTCAACACCGTCAATTTCAGCGAGGCTGGTAAGGTCCGCACCTTTACCTTTGATAGTAAAACCGCTGACCAGCCGGTCCGTTAGACTCGGCTCACGCATCGCGTAGGGTGGGCGGGTTTCCCGCCCACGCGTTCAACGAACACGGAACCCGTTCGGGTATGGCCGGCTATCGCTGAACGCGTGGGCGTTCGGCCGGGCACTGCCCAGCCTCACCCTGCCCACCCTTCGAAACTACGAAACCCACACGACCTCCAGGAGAGATGTCTATGCTTCGCCCACTCCCCTGCGCGCTTGCAGCGCTGTTTGTCCACGCTTCGGCACAAGCCGACGACTTCGTGATCCAGCGCGTGCTGATCGAAGGCGCGCGAGCCAGCCAGCTTGGCATCGCGGAATCGGCAAGCGCCGGCAGCGTGAGCCAGAAGGACTTGGCGCTGCGCGCGATGTACAGCCCGGGCGAGCTACTGGAAGCGGCACCGGGCGTGATCGTCAGCCAGCATAGCGGCCAGGGCAAGGCCAACCAGTTCTACCTGCGCGGCTTTAACCTCGACCACGGCACCGACCTGGCCACCTGGATCGACGGCATGCCGGTCAACCAGCGCAGCCATGCGCACGGCCAGGGCTGGACCGACCTGAACTTCTTGTTCCCGGAACTGACCGCGCGCCTCGATTACGCCAAGGGGCCTTACTCGGCACGCCAGGGCGACTTTGCGTCAGCCGGCAGCGCCACCATCACCTACGCCAACCGCTTGGTTCAGAACGTGGCCACCGTCGGCATCGGACAGGACGGCTTTGTGCGCACTGCGTTGGCCGGGTCGCCGGAGCTTGCCGGCGGCAGCCTGCTGTATGCGCTCGAAGTGCTGCACAACGACGGCCCGTTCACCCGCCCGGACGACTACCGCAAGTTCAACGGCGTGCTGCGCTACAGCCGTGGCTACGCCAATAACGGCTGGAGCGTGACCGCCATGGCCTACCGCGGGAGCTGGAACTCGACAGACCAGATCCCGCAGCGCGCAGTCGATACTGGCCTGCTGGACCACTTCGATGCGCTCGATCCGACCGATGGCGGCATGGCAGGGCGCTACAGCCTATCCGGCATCTGGCGCCGCACAACGGCCGACTCGGCGTCGAAAGTGAGCGCTTACCTGATCCGCAACCAGCTCGACCTGTATTCGAACTTCACCTACTTTCTGGAGGACCCGGTGGGCGGCGACCAGTTCAGCCAGCCGGACCGGCGCGTGACCACGGGCGCGGACGCGTCGCACACCTGGCACATGCATCGCGGCGACCAGATGGCGTCCGACCTGACCGTCGGTGCCCAGCTGCAGAGCGATAACGTGTTCAACGGCCTGTACGACACCCGCGCGCGCCGGCGCCTGGCGACCACGCGGGAGGATCACGTGGTCGAATCCAGCCTCGGCCTGTTTGTCGAGAACGCGACGCGCTGGAGCGAGGTGCTGCGTACCGTCGCAGGGGTTCGCGCCGACAGCTATCGATTCAAGGTCGCCAGCGACCGCCCTGAGAACTCGGGGCGCTCGTCCGCGCGGCTGGTCAGCCCGTCGCTCAGCGTTATATTCGGACCGTGGGCGCAGACCGAGTTCTACGCGAACGTCGGCAACGGCTTTCACAGCAATGACGCACGCGGGACTGTCGCCACCGTCGACCCCAAGTCGGGCGAGGCGATCAGACAGACGCCGGGCCTGGTGCGCTCGCACGGGCTGGAATTCGGCGTGCGGACCGAAGCGATCCCCAAGAACCAGACCACGTTCTCGCTGTACCGGCTCGACTTCGATTCGGAGCTGACCTTTGTGGGCGACGCCGGCACCACCGAGGCCGGGGCGCCGAGCCGCCGCTACGGGATCGAATTCTCGAACTACTACAAGCCGCTCAAGTGGCTGTCGGTCGACTTTGACGCCGCCTTCGCGCGGGCACGCTGGCGCGGGGACGCGCCTGAAGGCAGCTATATCCCCGGCGCGGTCGAGGGCGTGGCACAGTTTGCGCTCACTATCGACAGGCTTGGCCCGTGGTCGGGGGCGCTGCGGCTGCGCTACTTCGGGCCGCGGCCGCTCGTCGAGGACAACAGCGTGCGCTCGAAGGCGAGCGTTACGCTGGGCGGACGGGTCGGCTACCGGATCGCCAAGGACGTTCGGCTTGAGCTTGAAGGGTTCAACCTGGCCAACCGGCGCGACGCGTCCGTGTCGTACTACTATGCGTCGCGCATGCAGGACGAAAGCGTGGCGCATGAGGACGTGCATTTCCATCCGATCGAGCCGCGCACCTTCCGTCTTACGCTGGTCAAGAACTGGTAGCTGCCCGCGGGGGCCCCGCCGCACGGTGAGCAGCAAAAGGTGCTACGCTAGCAAGCATGACTAGCTCTGAACCACCCTACACCGATCCATCGCGCGTGGCCGACGCGCTGCGCACCGAAGGCTATGCACTGCTGCGCCCCGCCGACGTGGCGCGCCTGGCCGGCTGCACCCTCGACGAACTGAAGACGCTGGCGCCAAGCTGGGATCGGCTCGAACTCGACAACTACCTCAAGGACGGCGGCCGCTACCGGCGCCGCCGCCACTCCTGCTTTATCGACAGCGGTGGCCAGCTCACGCAGACGGCGCACCGCGCGCACTGGCAACCGATCGAATACAACGCCCTGCACGGCGGCATGCACAGGCTGTTCGAGCCGATCGAGCCGTCGACCATCGCCGAGCCTGCGTGGGACCGCTTGCTTAAGGCGCTCGGCGAAATCTGTGCACAGGCAAAGGACGCGCGGCCGTGGTACGTGGAGGCGCACCAGTTCCGCATCGATACCGCGGGCGGCATCGGCCGTCCCACGCCGGAAGGCGCGCACCGCGACGGGGTCGACTTTGTGGCGGTGATCCTGGTCGATCGCGAGAACGTCAAGGGCGGCGAGACGCGGGTGTTCGAGGCCAACGGGCCGCAGGGTAAGCGCTTTACCATGTATGAACCGTGGACTTTGCTGCTGCTCGACGACGCGGCGGTGATCCATGAGACCACGCCGATCCAGCCGGACGGCGCGGATGGCCATCGCGATACCCTGGTGCTGACGTGGCGGGCCGGGGCGTTCCAGGGTGAGGATGGCGGGCAAGGCTCCGAATAGGGGGTAGGTGGTGGTGGACGCCGGCGGTATGCAAGCGTACTGCCGAAGCCCATAGCCGTGCCACATCGTAGGGTGCGCACCTGTGCGCACGCGGTTCGCGAACGCAGCGTTGTGAAGCGACAGCCGCGAGTCGGTATGCCGTGACCGCGTGCGCACTGGTGCGCACCCAACGATCTGCCCAAGCCCGTGTCCCTCATTCGACCCTACGGCAGCAGGCGTAGGGTGCGCACCTGTGCGCACGCGGTTCGCGAAAGCAGCGTAGCCGCCATGGTTCAGCACCGCACACAAAAAAACGCCCGCGGGCCTTGCGGCGGGCGGGCGGCAATCCAAGTTTTCGGAGAAAACTGGAGGAGACAGCTTCAATATAGTCCCATTTATTGTGCAGTGCAATACCGTAGAACTACTATAGCGTCTCTCCTACAAACATTTCGGATCAAACGCCATACAGCTGGAATCCCGGATTCTTTTGCGGCATTGCGGGAAAGACCTTTTCCAGCTGCTTGTCCGACAGCCGCAGGTGCCGTTCGGCCACCTGCGCCAGCACCGAACGGAAGTCGGTCGTCACCTGCAGGTCGCGCCCTTCATTGAGCGCGCGGTCGTCCACGCCCGGCCAGTCGCCGTAGACCTTGCCGCCATTGACGCGCCCGCCCAATACCCACATCACATTGCCGTGGCCGTGGTCGGTGCCGCCGTTGCCGTTCTCGCGCGCGGTGCGGCCGAACTCGGACATGACCAGCACCGTGGTGTCGTTGAACAGGGAACCCAGGCGCTGCGCCAGCACCGCCAGCCCCTGCCCCAGCGGGGCCAGCCGGTTGGCCAGCTGGCCGGTGCCGGCGCCCTCGTTGACGTGCGTGTCCCAGCCGCCCAGCGCGACGAAGGCGAGCTGGATCTTGGGGTCGTTGCGCATCAGCGTCGCCAGGCGCGCGGCGTCATCCGGAAAACCGTTGGGCAGCGGGGCGCCACGGTCAGCCGCCCGCATCTCGGGGCTTTCGGCGGCCGCTTCCAGCACTTCCCGGTGCGCGTTCCTGCCGTCGACGTAGGCGCGGCCGAAGCGCTCGTGGTTTTCATAGAGCTGGTCGAAGGCCTTGCTGATGTTCGGCCGGTCGAGAAGGTCGGCCCTGGTGGCGGCCGGCCCGTTGGGCAGTGTGATCGCCGCCGCGCTGCCGGACAGGATGCGCGGCATGAGCGGTCCGATGCCCAGCAGGCGGCTCGGGGTCGAGGTGCCGGGTAGCTGCGCCACCAGCCGGTTCATCCAGCCGTCGGCCGTGCTCTTGCGGCCCGGGGTGCCCGATTCCATGTAATCCTGGGCGTCGAAGTGCGAGCGCGTGGCGTCGGGCGAGCCGCTGGCGTGCACAAAAGCGAGCTTCTTCTCCTGCCACAGCGGCTGCAGGCTGGCCAGCGCCGGGTGCAGGCCAAAGTAGCCGTCCAGGTCGATGGCGCCGTCCGGTTTGCCGGGCGCAGCCAGGCCGATGTTCGGGCGCAGGCGCAAATAGTTTTGGTCGGCGACCGGCGCCACCACGTTCAAGCCGTCGACTGCGCCGCGCAGCATCACCACGACCAGCTTCTGTTTGGTCGGGTTGTCGGTGGTGGCGGCCCAGGCGCTGCGCCCTACCGGCACGATCAGGCTGGCGCCCATGCCCAGCGCGTTCAGAAAGTCCCTGCGTTTCATGTTCTCGTTCCCAGGTTAGTGCAGCATGAAGTCCGGGCTACCGAGCAGCATCGCTGCCCGTAGCTCACCCGCGTTTTGCGCCACGATGTCCGCCGTGCGTTTCGAGATCGCCTCGCCCAGTGCAGCCTGCAGTGTGGCCGGGTCGAGCGGTTTCGCGTTTTTCACGGCGGCCATCGCCGCGGCAGAGACGGGGGCGCTCATCATGGGAGCGCCAGGCGCCGTCGTCGCGGCCATGCCCGGCGGGGCGCTCGAGGCCATGGTCGCTGCCATCTGCAGTTCCGACTGCGGCATTGAAATCCCCGTGCGGCCGGAGGCGAGCGAGGTGGCGAACGTGATGCGGCGGCTCAGCGAGTCGGGCGCGAGCCATGCGTCCTGGGTGTTCTTGTAACCGTCCGGCGTGACGCAGCCATACAGCGGCATACCCAGCTGGTTCAGGGTATTGACGATGGGCCCGATGTTCAGGACCGGGGTGCCGCTCGCGCGCACGGCGGAAATGACGAACTGGTACGGGGTCTTGAACTTGGCGCCGACCGTGTCCGCCGCCATGAATTCCTCGCTCTCGAACAGGGTCTTGAGCACGGAACGGATATCGCCGCCGGTCTGCCGCCAGGTTTTGGTCATGCTCTCGACTAGGGTCGCGGGCGGCGTGTCGCTGACGAAGTACTGCGCCAGCTGGTAGCTGATGTGGCGCGCCGTGGACGGATGGGCGGCCAGCACGTCCAGTGCCATCTCGCCTTCCTGCTGGCCGCGCGGCTGCACCTCTACGCCGAGCCAGTTCTTGGTGCCGTTATCGTGGCGCTTCGCATCGAAGTAGAAGGTCTCGTTCATGGTCACCAGCCGGCGCTGGTCGAAGGTCCAGCCGGTGAGCATGCGCGCAAGTTCGGTCACATCCTTCTGGGTGTAGCCCGCGTCCACGCCGAGCGTGTGCAGCTCCATCAGCTCGCGCGCGTAGTTTTCGTTCAGGCCGCGCACCTTGGGGTTCGGGTTGCCCCTCTGCCCGCGCGGTACGAAGCCGTTCGCGGTCGACTGGAAGTTATCGAGGTAGAACAGCATCGCCGGGTGGTGGGCGGTCGCGCGCAGCAGGTTGCGGAACGAACCGAGCGCGTTTGGCCGGATCGCGTCGCGCTCGTAGCTGGCGATCAGCGCGCGGTCGATTCCCTTGCCGGAGAAGACGTTGAAGTGGTTGAACCAGAAGTCGACCATCACCTCTTCGAGCTGGCGCGGGCTGTCGATGGCGCGCAGCAGCCGCGCCTCGGCGGTCTCGCGGGCGATCCGCTGCTGCGCCAGGCGACGCTTTTCGCGCACGCTGTCGTCGTCGTCGCGCTTTTGCATCTGCAGCTGCGCGTATTCGCCCACCAGATCGCCAGCGCGCGCATTCGCCTTCTCAAGCCCGGCCAGGCGCGCGGCGAGCGCTTCCGGGTACGGGATCGATTCAGGATGCAGCTGGCTTTCGATGTAGCGCTGTACGCCCATCTGGGTGACGCGCTCGATGTCGCCTGGCTTGGGGCCGTAGCCCAGGCGGTTCAGGACATGCACGGCCTGCTGCTCGGCCGTAAGCGTGGCCGCGTGCAATGGCAGCCCGACGGCGAGTACCGTGGCTGCCAGGATGAGGCGGATTGAAGTTTTCATGATCGCCGTTCTGTTGTTGTTGTGGTTGTTCAGTTATACCCCCGCTGCAACGCACCGAGATGCGTTCCTGGTATCAACTGTAAGCAATTGTAACCGAGCACCAATTCAATCAATGTATTGATCTAATCCAGCCTTTGGTACACTGGCGAGCTCAACCTTCGCTACCCGCAAAATGCCCTGGCTCATCACCAAATACCTGATTACCGCCGCCGTGGTTGTCCTGGTCTCCGAAGCGGCCAGGCGCAGCGACAGGCTGGGCGGCTTCATCGGCGCGCTGCCGATCGTGACCCTGCTGACCCTGGTCTGGCTGCACCTGGAAAAGCAGCCGGAATCGAAGGTGGCCAACCACGCCTGGTACACCTTGTGGTACGTGATCCCCACCCTGCCGATGTTCGCCGCCTTCCCGTTTTTGCTGGCGCGCCTTGGGTTCTGGCCGACGATGCTGGCCTCGGTGCTGATTACGGTAACTTGCTTTGGCCTGTTCGCGCTGGCGATGAAGCGCTTCGGAATCCAACTCCTGTAAGGCACTGGACTAACAATGACCCGTACCCTCAAGAAGCCCGCCCCCCTGCTCCTTGGCGCCGCCGGCGCCGCCCTGCTGCTGACGCTTGCCGCCACGCGCCGCGCCGATGCGCTCGACAAGGCGGCACCGGCCCCCAAGCCAGCGCTGACTGTCACCACCACGCGCCCGGCCAGCGCCAGCCTGCCGATCCGGCTTGCCGCGAACGGCAACGTGGCGGCATGGCAGGAAGCGGTGATCGGCAGCGAATCGGCCGGGCTGCGCCTCGACGAGGTGCGGGTGAACGTGGGCGACATCGTGAAGAAGGGCCAGGTGCTGGCGGTCTTCTCGTCCGATAGCGTGAACGCCGACCTGGCGCAGGCACGCGCCGCGCTGCAGGAGGCCCAGGCCAATGCGGCCGCGGCAGCGGCCGACGCGGCGCGCGTCAAGAAGCTGGACAGTTCCGGCGCGCTGAGCGAACAGCAGATCGCGCAGTACATGACGCTTGACCGCATCGCGGTGGCGCGGGTCGAAGCGGCCCGGGCGGCGCTGGCGCAGCAGCAGCTGCGCCTGAAATACACCCAGGTGGTGGCGCCGGACAGCGGTGTGATCTCGGCCCGCAGCGCGACCGTGGGCGCGGTGGTCGGCGTGGGTACGGAACTGTTCCGCCTGATCCGCCAGGGCCGTCTCGAATGGCGTGCCGAAGTGACGGCGGCGGAACTGGCGCGCATCAAGCCCGGCGCCACGGCCATGGTCACCGCGGCCAGCGGCAGCGAAGTGACCGGGCGCGTGCGGATGGTCGGACCGACCGTGGACGCGCAGACGCGCAACGCACTGGTGTATGTCGACCTGCCGGTGGCGCTGGCGCCCAACGCGCCGTTCAAGGCCGGCATGTTCGCCAGCGGCCGGTTCGAGCTGGGCGAGTCCAGCGCGCTGACCGTGCCGCAGCAGGCGGTGGCCGTGCGCGACGGCTTTTCGTACGTGTTCCGCCTGAACGCGGATAGCCGGGTAAGCCAGCTCAAGGTCACCACCGGCCGGCGCATCGGCGATCGGATCGAAGTGGTGGCGGGCCTTGCGCCCGATGCGCTGGTGGTGGCCAGCGGCGCCGGCTTCCTCAACGACGGCGACCTGGTGCGCAACGTGCCGGCGCCGCAAATCGCGTCCGCACGCTGAAGGAGCCAGGGTGAACTTCTCCGCGTTCTCGATCAGGAATCCGATCCCGGCGATCATGCTGTTCGCCCTGCTCACGCTGGCGGGCCTGTTGGCCTACAAAGCCAACAAGGTGCAGGACTTCCCCGACATCGAGCTGCCGCTCGTGACCGTCACCGCCTCGCTCGACGGCGCCGCACCGGCACAGCTGGAAACCGAAGTCGCGCGCAAGATCGAGGATTCGATTGCGACGCTGCAAGGCGTCAAGAATATCTTCACCACGGTGCTGGACGGCGTTGCCACCATCACCGTCGAGTTCGTCCTGGACAAGGACCTGTCGGAGGCGGTCAACGACGTGCGTGACGCTGTCTCGCGCGTGCGCGCCGACCTGCCGGCCGAGATGCGCGACCCGAGCGTGACCAAGACCGCCATCGCCGGCCGCGTGGTGAGCACTTTCGCGCTTGAAGCCAACCCGAAGAGCGGCGCGCGCGTGGACGACCAGGACCTGAGCTGGTTCGTCGACAATACGGTGACCAAGCGCCTGCTGGCGGTGCCGGGCCTTGGCGCGGTCAAGCGCGTGGGCGGCGTGTACCGCGAAATCCGCGTGGAGCTGGACGACGCGCGGATGGCGGCGCTGCAGGTGTCGGCGTTCGACGTGTCGCGCCAGTTGCGCAGCGTGCAGCGCGAATCGCCCGGCGGGCGCGGCGACGTCGGCGGCGCCGAGCAGTCGGTGCGCACCATCGCCACCGTGCAGACCGCCCAACAGCTGGCGCAGCTGGACATTCCGCTGCCTGACGGGCGCCATGTGCGGCTGGACCAGGTGGCCAAGGTGCAGGACACGGTGGCCGAACCGCGCGCCATCGCCGAGCAGGACGGGCGCAAGGTGGTCGGCGTGGAGGTGTTCCGCACACGCGGCGCGAGCGAACTGGATGTCGCGAGCGGGGCGCGCGCGGCGATGTCGCAACTGCAGAAAGAGCACCCGAACGTCGTACTGCGCGAGGTGATCGACAATGCCGCGCCGGTGCAGGACGACTTCGAGGCCTCGATGGAGATGCTGTACGAAGGCGCGCTGCTGGCGGTGCTGGTGGTCTGGTGGTTCCTGCGCGACTGGCGCTCGACGCTGGTGGCCGCGGCCGCGCTGCCGTTGTCCGCGATTCCGGCCTTCCTCGGCCAGTACCTGTTCGGCTACACCCTCAACGGCGTCACCCTGCTCTCGCTCGCGCTGGTGGTCGGGGTGCTGGTGGACGACGCGATCGTCGAAATCGAGAACATCGCGCGCCACCTGCGGATGGGGAAAACGCCGATGCAGGCCGCTCTGGACGCCGCCGACGAGATCGGCATGGCGGTGATCGCCACCACCTTCTCGCTGGTGGCGGTGTTCCTGCCCACCGCCTTCATGAGCGGCATCGTTGGCAAGTTCTTCAAGCAGTTCGGCTGGACCGCGACGCTCGCGATCCTCGCCTCGCTGCTGGTGGCGCGGCTGCTCACACCGATGATGGCGGCCTACCTGCTCAAGCCGGCCAAGCAGCGCGAGGAAAAAGACGGCCCTTTGATGCGCCGCTACCTGGACGCGATGCGCTGGTGCCTGCACCACCGGTGGCTGACCACCGCCGGCGCGGCCGCGTTCTTCGCCGCCTCGATCGCGCTGACATTCCTGCTGCAGACCGGCTTCGTGCCGCCGGGGGACCGCTCGCAAACCCAAATCAGCGTCGAGCTGCCGCCGGGTTCCACGCTCGCCCAGACGCACGCCCTGGCGGAGCAAACGCGCCTGGCCGCAATGAAGGTCAAGGGCGTCAAGAGCATCTTCAGCTCGATCGGCGGCGGCTCGAGCGGCGACGCCTTCGCTCCCGGCGCCGCGGCCGAAGCGCGCCGCGCGGTGCTGACGGTGATCACTGTCCCGCGCAAGCAACGCAAGGAGAGCATAGCGGACATCGAATCCCAAATCCGCACAATGCTCGACCCTATTCCCGGCGCGCGTTTTTCGGTCGGCGCGGCCGACACCACCGTAAAGATGCAGCTGGTGCTGCGCAGCGATGACCCGGTGGCGCTCGAAACGGCGGCCCGGCAAGTCGAGCGCGAACTGCGCACGCTGCGCGGGATTGGCAACATCCGCTCGAGCGCGGCGCTGGTGCGGCCCGAGATCATCGTGCGCCCGGACTATGCGCGCGCCGCCGACCTTGGCGTGACCGCTGCCGCGATCGGCGAGACCGTGCGCGTGGCAACCGCCGGCGACTATGATGTCGCGCTCACCAAGATGAACCTGTCCGAGCGCCAGGTGCCGATCCGCGTCAAGCTGCCCGACGCCGTGCGCGCCGACCTCGACGCCATCGGCCGCCTGCTGGTGCCCGGCGCGCGTGGACCGGTCATGCTGGCCAACGTCGCCACCATCAGCATGGAAAGCGGCCCGGCACAGATCGATCGCCTCAACCGCAGCCGCAATGTGACCTTTGAAGTGGAACTATCAAGCCGCTCGCTGGGCGAAGCGAACGAGGAAGCGCACGCGCTGCCGGCGATCAAGAACCTGCCGGCGTCGGTGCAGGTGGCCGAGCTTGGCGACGCGCAGGAGATGCAGAACCTGTTCGCCAGCTTCATCATTGCGATGCTGATCGGGGTGATCTGCATCTACTGCGTGCTGGTGCTGCTGTTCACCGACTTCATGCAGCCGGTGACGATCCTGGCCGCGCTGCCGCTGTCGATCGGCGGCGCGTTCGTGGCGCTGCTCATTACGGGGAGCGCGCTGTCGATGCCGTCGATGATCGGCCTGATCATGCTGATGGGGATCGTGACCAAGAACTCGATCCTGCTGGTGGACTACGCGATCCTGGCGCGCAAGGCGGGCATGCGCCGCTTCGACGCGCTGGTCGACGCCTGCCACAAGCGCAGCCGGCCGATCGTGATGACCACCATCGCGATGGGCGCGGGCATGCTGCCGCTGGCGCTTGGCCTGGCGGGCGACCCGAGCTTCCGCTCGCCGATGGCGATCGCGGTGATCGGCGGCCTGATCACCTCCACGCTACTGAGCCTGTTGGTGGTGCCGGTGGTGTACAGCATCGTGGACGATTTGCAGGACTGGCTGCGCGCGAAGGTGCGCGGCACTCGTCGCACGCCGCGTCCGCGCATGGACAAGCCGGTGGAAACGTCGGTCGAATGACCCGGCGCGTCAGCTCGATCGAAAATGCTGGCCTAGCGTCGTAGGGAGCGCGGGGCCGCCGAGGACCTGTGCGCACGCGGTTCGCAAACGTAGCGCAGAGAAGCGGCAGCCGCCAGTCGGGATGCGATGACCGCGTGCGCACTGGTGCGCACCCTACGCTGGAAAAAGTGCGCCGGGCGGCGCACTTTGGAAGAGGCAGGGCTTACTGCTTCGCCCCAAATACCGCGTTCGCGGTTAAGATGAAAGTCAGGAACACCACGCCATCGGTGATGACGTAGCTGGTTTGCGAAAACATTCCGAAAGAAAAAACCAGCTGGATCGCCAGGCCGACGACGAAAAATGTTCCGGACAGCACCTTGAGGTTGACCGCCGTGCGCGGCTGTTCAACCTGACAGCCCAGTGCGGTCCCGAGGGTGCAGCCGAGAAACAGGAAGCTGCCCACGGCCATCGTGCCTTTGATGGTGTTCGCGTCCGCGCTCACCAGCCCGAACGTGATCAGGCCACTGACGAGCAGGGCGATTAAAAGATTCAACGCATGCACGCGCATATTCGTTCCTAGGAAGTGAAAGGTGGCGGGGTGAGCGCGACCAGGCGCAGCACTTCGGGCGTGTTTTCCACGGTCTGCCACTGGGCCATGCCCGGCTTCCAGACATAACTTGCCCTGGTCACGCGCGCGGTCATGATCAGCTTGAGCAGTTCAGCCTCGTCAAATGGCCCTGCGCTCTTACCGTCGAAGACGACCCAGAAGCCCGGCGCGCATACCTGCTTGTTGTAGCCCGGCATTGCCTGCTGGCTCAAGGCGGCATTCATCGATTCGACCATTTGGCGGGCGACCGCCGTGCACAGTCCAAACTCGACAAGGCGGTCGATCGAATAGAAGTTGTTGTCATCCATCAGCTTCCCTTTCAGGCTGCGCCGGGCATAGGCGGCGGTGGCGGCGGCGGTGGCGGCGGCGCCAGGCTGAAGATAGGCGCCAGCTCGGCAATGCTTCCGGCTGCTTCCCAGCCGCTCATGCCCGGCTTCCACGCATAGGTAGTCGGCAGCAGCTGGCCGGTGCGCGCCATGTCTTGCAGTTGGGGCAACGGGAACGGCCCGACGGTCTGCCCGTTGATGTTCAGGTTGTACTGGGCCTGTAGCAACGGCGGCGGTGGTGGCGGCGGCGACATCATCGGCGGCGACATCGGCGGCTGGGCGATATTGCTGCCGGCAACGTTCATCATGTTGGCCATCTGCCCACCCATGACGCCACCGACGGCCAGGCCAGTCATCATGCCGACCGGATTGAAGCCTCCCCCGCCCGTGCCCAGGTCCATTGCCGTCATCTGCCCGAGATTGCTGGCTGCGTCGCGCAGCACCGAGGTCTGCTGGTCGAGCTGATGCGCGGCCAGGTGCTGGGTCTCGGTCTGCAGGCGCTGGAAGCGCTGGGATTCCTCGCGCTGGATGCGCAGCGACTCGCTCATGTTCTCGGCATTAATCAACTGAGTCATGTCGATGTTGCGCATCCCCACCTCATTCTGCTTTTGGCGCATCGCGATTTCGAGATCGGCGGTCACCGAACGCAGCTGGGCATATTCTTCCGTGGTCTTGTCGACCTCGATCGTGTCGACGTCCAGGCGCAACATGTTCACCCTGAAATCCTCGGCGAACGCCTGCGCCACGCGCGGCCTGACCAGGTCATTCACGTCCAGCAGCTTGCGTTCGATCTGCAGGACGGGGATGCCGTGGTCGGACGGCGCGTTGCTGACAATGCCCTTGACGTTCTTGATCAGCGCGTCGCGCACCAGCAGGCGGAAGCGCTCGAGGTCAAAGTCGATCAGCCGATGCTGCTTGATGAAGGCACGGTAATCGGTGATGTTGAAGATCAGCGAGCCGCGCACCGCCACCTTGACCGGGAAGTCCAGGAAGCGCGGATCGAAGACATCGAAATACGGCACGCCGAACGGAATCTTGATGTTGCCGGCCAAATTGATGAAATAGACCTCGGCCTGGAACGGCGACTGGCCGGCGTAAGGCAGCCCGAGAATGCTGCTGATGACCGGGAAGTTCGCGGTCTTGATGGTCTCGTCGAACGGCCCCTCGATGAAATCCTGGTGCTGCCCGTCCGCCTGCTGGTAGACGAACACCGCCACCTCGCCGTCCTTGACGCGCAGGCTGCTGCCCCAGCGGATCGCGTTTTCCTTGGTGGTGCTGTTGGCCGAGCCGCTGGGCCGCCACTTCCAGACCAGGTAATCGGTCTGGTCGCAGCGGATCACGTCCATCGCGCCGCCTTCTGCCTTGTTCGAAAAGAGTCCCATGGATCGATTTTTTCTTTCTTATGAAGGATCGGCGGTTACCACTGCTGTTCGGTGGCTGCCTCGCGTTTATCGGTAGCGGCCTTCGCTGCGGCCGCCTTCTCCCTGGCGGACTCGATGCCCTGCAGTTCCGCCGTCTTCTCCTCTTCGGCGACATGCTCCGCTGTCTGGCGGTAGGCCACCGCCTCTTTCTCGGCCACCTGGCGATTGGCTCGGCCCTGCGCCAAGGCGATTTCGCGTTCGAACTCGCTGCGAATCAGGCCGGCGACCTGCTCGGCCGTCTCCTGCCAAACCACTTTCATCTTCGCGTTCTGGTCCTCCTTGCAGCTTGTTTCAAGCTCCCAGCGTAACTTGCCGGCTTTGACCTTGGCGCCTATAAAGTCCTTCCCGCGCACGTCCTGTTCGATCGCCGCGTAGAGATTTTCCAGGCGCGACTTCTCCGCGGACGCGTCCTTGGCATAGGCCTGCTCGCATTCCTTCAGCTCTGGGGACCCCATGATGTAGAGGATGAACAGGACCCCCAACACCGAGAAGAAAATGAACTTGCGCTTGGCCTTGATCTTCTTTTCCTCGGACAGCTTGTGTTGTAGGCTCGCCTCGATCTGCGCGAACTCGGCCAGCGCCGCCGCCTCGTCCTTGTAGGCATGCTTGGCGAGGTTGAGTACCTCGATGAACTTGGCTCGCCAGTCTTCGACGTTCGGGTCCGGCTTGACGCTCGCGACTATCCTCGGCTGAATGTAGTAGATCAGCTGCTGCAGGTCTTCGCGTGAATTGGGCACGGCGAAGTCCCGTATCACGCGCCCCTTTTTCTCGATAATGGCCTGATCGCGGGCATAGCCCTTGTAGCCGAGCGCGTCGACATCGCGCTCGATTTGCGCGAAACGTTCGGCCAGGGATGTGATCGTCCGGTTTGCCTCGACATCGAGTAACTCGTGCCCGCAAGAAGCGCAAGTCGACACGAAGGCGCCAAGCGAGGCGCCGCAACTGGGACACTTGTGGATACTGCCCTGCTTCTGCTGGACAGGCGTTTCTACTACTTCACTCATGGTTTCACCTCTTGCGCGCTGTACGGGAAGAGCTGCTCCCGATTACTGGAATCGCCCGAGAATGCGAACCCGGCATAGACCAGGGGAGCTTCGGTCTGCGCTGCCTGTGCTGGTGCTGGCAGGAGGAATACCAGTTGGCGCTGCAAACTCATTATCAATTATTTCCGCATACCAATATTGAAAGTTTGGCATGCTAGCACAGCGCGTCCGGATTGTGCGAAAAATAAGGGGCGCCGCCCCCCTGGCCGACAGGGACGAAAAAAACCCGTGATCTCACGGGGAGTATCACGGGTTGTCGAACACCCTTGGACGTCGAAACAAGCAATCGTCAGTACTTGTTCAGAGAAAAGTAACTGTTACGCCATCAGTGTTCGCGTTCACAATCTTGAGACCGAAAAGCAATCAATACTCGCGGCGGTTCCCGCCCAGGAGTTTAGCCAGCACGTAGCCTGCGCTAAGCGCGATCACCAGCGCGGTGGCCGGCTTCTGGCGGACATATTCCCTGGTCGATGCCATCCACTGAGTGGCGGCGTCGGAAAGCTGCTGCTGGCGCTGGCCGAGGCCCTGGCTGGCGCCGTTGATCATGTCGGTCATCTTGTCCACGCCCGCATGGGCACTGCTGGCCAGGCGGTCGACCATTGGCTGCGCGGCTTGTGCCGCCTTGTCGATCGTCCGGTGCATCTGCTCCGGATTGACTACCGAAGCGATCCCGCTTTGGCTGGATTCCTGCGACCTTTGGCTGGAATCCTGCGACATGCGGCTGCCGCCCATGCTGACACCGCTATGGGTGGTGGCGGCGGTCCCGCTCATGGTGCCGGTTCCGCTCGATCCGACGGTGCTGTTGCCCATGCTGCCGCTGCTACCCGCGCCGCTGGAACCCATCGAGCTGGTCGAGGCATTGCTCACGCCGCCGGTCGAGCTGGTACCTCCCTTGCTGCCGCCCGCCATCTGGTCCTTGCCCTGGTTGCCTGCGGTCTGGTCCTTGCCCATGCTGGTGCCCAAGCCCTGTCCCAAATTGCGTGCGCTTCCCTCGTTCGACTTCTGATTATCCATGATGTATCCCTCGTAAAAATGTAGACCAACGCGGAGTAGACCGATAACTGACCATCACCACATTCTTGCCTGATTTCGCTGCAAACAAAACGAAGGCGCGAAAATGGGCTGTTCTACATCAATGGTTTTTAAGAGTGCTGCCTTGGGTCAATTCACTGATCTTCGCGACACCAATTCAGGTCAAAAGTTCCACAGATAGGAGACCATCCCCGCCGTTCGCAGTGTTGCGCGCCCGCCTTCCGGCGCCTGGTCGGACGCGGATCATGGATTCGCGTCTCGATGGATAAAAATATAACGAATAGCTGGGATGCACTGTGCGCTGGCTAACAGAGCACTGTTACGGCTCGGACAGCGAAGGGGCTGAAAACACAAAACCCGCGCCTCTTGCGAGAACGCGGGTTGTGATGTTCTGGTGCCGGAGATAGGAGTCGAACCTACGACCTTCGCATTACGAATGCGCTGCTCTACCAACTGAGCTACACCGGCATAGAACGCAATTGTAGCAGACGAATTAGGAAACTTGCTAGTCCCGAAGTTGAGTCACCGGCAAGGCCCGGCCGGCTTACTCCACGTGGTAGCCGGTCACCTGCTCGACCTCGCTCTTCGAGCCGAGGAAGACCGGCACGCGCTGGTGCAGCGAGGTCGGGGTGATGTCGAGGATGCGCTGGCGGCCGTCGGTCGCGGCGCCGCCGGCCTGTTCGACGATCATCGCCATCGGGTTCGCTTCGTACATCAGGCGCAGCTTGCCGGGTTTGGACGGGTCGCGCGCGTCGGCCGGGTACATGAAGACGCCGCCGCGGTTCAGGATGCGGTGCACGTCCGCCACCATCGAGGCGATCCAGCGCATGTTGAAGTCCTTGCCGCGCGGTCCGGTTTTACCGGCCAGCAGTTCGTCGATGTAGCGCTGCACCGGCGGATACCAGTGGCGCTGGTTCGACATGTTGATCGCGAATTCCTTCGTCTGCTCCGGAATGCGCATGTCGCGCTGGGTCAGCACCCACGAGCCCATCTCGCGGTCCAGCGTGAAGCAGTTCACGCCATGGCCGGTGGTGAGGACCAGCATGGTCTGCGGGCCGTACACGGCGTAGCCGGCCGCCACCTGCTGCGCGCCCGGCTGCAGGAAGGCCTGCTCGGTTGGCGCGCCCATGCCTTCGGGCGCCTTGAGTACCGAGAAGATGGTGCCGATCGAGACGTTCACGTCGATGTTCGAGGAGCCGTCCAGCGGGTCGAACATCAGCAGGTATTCGCCCATTGGGTAGCGGTTCGGGATCGGGTGGATGGTTTCCATTTCTTCCGATGCCATGGCAGCCAGGTGGCCGCCCCATTCGTTCGCTTCCAGCAGGATCTCGTTCGAGATCACGTCGAGCTTTTTCTGGACTTCGCCCTGGATGTTTTCGGTGTCGGCGCTGCCCAGGATGCCGCCCAGGGCGCCCTTGCCCACCGAGTGGCTGATGGTCTTGCAGGCGCGAGCCACAACTTCGATCAGCAGGCGCAGTTCGGCTGTGATGGCGTTGTTGAGGCGCTGTTCCTCAACCAGGTGTTGCGTGAGACTGACGCGTTTCATTTGGGTCCTTTGGTTTGTGGGGATTCGGTTTCGGGCAAGGCGTGCGCGGGGAGCGGGCGCTGCAGCGGCGGCGCCAGCGGTGTGTTCAATCCGCGTGGGCACGGAGTGCCCACCCTACGGGAAGCGTCACGGGCCTGGTTGGACAGGGCACGGGATGCGTCGCGGGCCAAGTTGGACAGGGCACGGGAAGCGTCACGGGCCTAGTTGGACAGGGCTTTGCTGACGACTTCGCGCACGTCGTTGGAGAGCTTGGTTTGGCCAGCCACTTTTTCCAGCGCCTGCTTCATGTACGCCTGCAGCTCGGGCGTGTAGCGGCGCCAGCGGTCCATCGCGCGCGACAGGCGGCTCGCAATTTGCGGATTGAGCGCGTCCAGCGCAATTACCTGCTCGGCCCAGAACGCGTAGCCGCTGCCGTCCGCGGCGTGGAACTGTACCGGGTTCGCGGCGCAGAACGACGAGATGAGGCTGCGCACGCGGTTCGGGTTGCGCATGTTGAACGCCGGATGCTTCATCAGTTTGCGCACCTTGGCCACGTCTGTGGTCGCGGCGGTGGCCTGCATCGCGAACCATTTGTCGATCACCAGCGCTTCGTCTTCGAACTCGTCGTAGAAGCGGTTCAGCGCGTCCGGCGCCGCTGGGGCGTTGGCGTGGATCAGGGCGCCAAGCGCGGCGACGCGGTCGGTCATGTTGGTCGCATTCGAGAACTGCTCTTGTGCGAGCGCGAGCGCTTGCTCGGCCGGCGTCGCGCCAAGATAGGCCAGCGCCAGGTTCTTGAGCGCGCGGCGGCCGATCGATTCGGCGTCCGCGCTGTATTCGCCGGGAGTCTGTTGCGAGCGGTACGTGGCCAGCAGTTCGTTGTGCAAGCGCGCGCCGATCTCGGCCCGCATGAATTGGCGCGCCGTGTGGATCGGCAGCGGCTGCACCACGTCCATCTGGTCCGCGATCATGCTTTCCGACGGCAGCAGCAGCGCCTGTTCGCGGAACGCCGGGTCGAGCGTGTCGTCGGTCAGGATCTTGCGCATCGCCTCGACAAAGGTGTCGTCCAGGCTAAGCTCGCCGCCGGCAGCGGCCACCTCGGTCAGCTTGAGCAGGCGCTCCATCGACAGGCGCTGGCCGGCTTCCCAGCGGTTGACCGGGTCGCTGTCATGGCTGAACAGGTGCAGCAGTTCGGCATCGCTGTAGCCGTACTTGAGCACCACCGGCGCCGAAAAGTCACGCAGCAGCGAAGGCGTCGGCGATTCGGCCACCCCGCTAAAGACAAAGTTCTGTTCGCTTTCCGTCAGCTCCAGCACCGCGGTGGTGCCCAGTTCCTTGCCGTCGATGGTGAGCGGCAGGTCGCGGCCGCTTGCTCCGAGCAGGCCCACAGCGACCGGGATGTGGAACGGGAGCTTGTCCGGCTGGCCGGGGGTCGGCGGGCACGATTGCGAAAGCTTGAGCGTGTAGGTCCTGGCCGATTCGTCGTAGCGTCCTTCGGCCTGCACCACCGGCGTGCCGGACTGGCTGTACCAGCGTTCGAACTGGTCCAGGTTGCGGCCATTGGCGTCGGCCATGGCCGAGCGGAAGTCGTCGCATTCGACGGCCTGGCCGTCATGCCGTTCGAAGTACAGGTCCATGCCCTTGCGGAAGCCTTCGCGGCCGAGCAGGGTCTGGTACATGCGCACGACCTCGGCGCCCTTCTCATAGACAGTGACGGTGTAGAAGTTGTTGATCTCGACGAAGGAGTCGGGACGTACCGGATGCGCCATCGGGCCGGCGTCTTCCGGGAACTGCACCTGGCGCAGCGTGCGGACCTGGTCGATGCGGTTGACCGCGCGGCCGCTGCTTGTTCCGATCATGTCGCCCGAAAATTCCTGGTCGCGGAATACGGTCAGGCCTTCCTTGAGCGACAGCTGGAACCAGTCGCGGCAGGTCACGCGGTTGCCGGTCCAGTTGTGGAAGTATTCGTGGCCGACCACCGCCTCGATGCCCTGGAAGTCGACATCGGTGGCCACGCGCGGGTTGGCCAGCACGTACTTGGTGTTGAAGATGTTCAAGCCCTTGTTTTCCATCGCGCCCATGTTGAAGTCGCCGGTGGCGACGATCATGAAGCGGTCCAGGTCGAGCTCGAGACCGTAACGCTCTTCGTCCCAGCGGATACTGCGCTTGAGCGACTGCATCGCATGGTCGGTCTTGTCGAGGTTGCCCTCTTCCACCCACACCTGGAGCAGCGCCTCGCGGCCGTCGGCCAGCTGGAACTTTTCTTCCTGGCAGACCAGCTTGGCGGCGACCAGCGCGAACAGGTAGGACGGCTTGGGGAACGGGTCTTCCCACTTGGCGTAATGGCGGCCGTCGCCGAGCTCGCCCTCTTCGACCAGGTTACCGTTCGACAGCAGCACCGGGAACCGTTCCTTGTCGGCGCGCAGCATCACGGTGTACCTGGCCATCACGTCCGGACGGTCCGGGAAATAGGTGATGCGGCGAAAGCCTTCGGCCTCGCACTGGGTAATGAAGTTGCCATTGGAGACGTACAGGCCGGAGAGCGCCGTGTTCTTTTCCGGCGCGCACAGCGTTTCGATCTCGAGCGTGACCTCTTCCGGCGCGTGCGCAATGCGCAGCAGGTTGCCCTCGATGCGGTAGTCGCGCTTGCCGAGGGTTTTGCCGTTCAGTCGCAGCGCCACCAGTTCAAGTTCCTCGCCATACAGCTCGATTTCGCGCTGAGCGCTGGCGGGGTTGCGCCGCATCGTCAGCCGGTTGGCCACGATGGTGCGGGCAGGGTCGAGGTCGAAGCCGAGTTCCACGGTGTCCACCAGGTAGCTCGGCGGCGTGTAGTCCTTCCGGTAAATGGTCTGGGGCGTGTCAGTGCGCATGGAAAGTGTCCGCTCTATACAGTGGGTGAAGTCCGCCTATTTTACCAACATGAGTTCGGGCGGTTCCGTTCCATTTCTTGTATCGGACTGTGGGGACAGTAACTGTCTGTAAATTAATCTGCGAAAATTGAACGATAAGGTATCCTATGAAGTGAGAAAGGCCGCAAGAACAAATGGAGAGAATTATGAAACGCCTGTTTACCGCCGCCGGAGTAACGCTGACCCTGCTGCTGACCGGCTGCGCGAGCACGATACGCAGCGACGTGACCACCTTCCAGCAATGGCCCGCCCAGCTGGACGACAAGAGTTATGCCTTCGAGGCGCCGCCGGCGGCCGACGACACGCTGGAAATGCGCAGCTACCAGGAATTGGTGCGGGCGCAACTGGCCAAGCTGGGCTTTCATGATTCAGGCGTGAACAAGCCGGCGCTGCTGGTGTCGATGCGCTTTACCACCACCGATGTGCCGGTTCGGGTAGTACATCAGAGCAATCCGATGCTCTACAGGTATATGTTCTACAGCCCCTACACCTACATGTACCGCGGGCGGACCCGGTTCATTGGCACCGGGTTCTATGATCCGTTCTGGGACCCGTTCCCGTCGTACCAAGTCATTACGCATCACAACTACCATCGCGAACTGAAAGTTGGCATCCGTTCGGCAAAAGACGGCAAGCGCCTGTTCGACGTAACCGTGCGCAACGATAGCCGCGAGTTCGCGACACCCAAGGTGATGCCGGCGCTGGTGCAGAGCGCGTTCGTGGACTTTCCGGGGCCCAATGGCGTGGCCCGGGTGGTGACGTTGGAAGAAAAGAACGGCTGAATTAAGCAGCCGGGATACAAAACCGGGATGGCTGTGCGCTGCCATGCCGGTTTTTTTATACGTGAAGCTCGCAGGGCGGCGTAGGGTGCGCACCTGTGCGCAC
>NZ_SPUM01000043.1 GCF_004614195.1 Massilia horti
GCTTTACGCGCAACGAAAAAGGCCGTGGCGCGTCAACCTATTTAAGGACGAGACAGGTTCAGGCTCGGCTCAGAACTTGTAGCCGACCGTCAGCATCGCCGCCTGTGGGTCCAGCTTCATGTGCTGTTGCTGGCCAGACGAGAAGTGCACGTCGGTGCTCAGCTTGGTCTTGAGGAGCGCGACGTTCGCGAAGATGCGGTCGGTCAGGTCGACCGACACGCCAGCCTGCAGCGAATAGGTCAGCTTGTTGTCGATCTTGAACGTGGTCGGCTCACCAGCGCCCGGATTGGTCAGCGCGGTCATCTTGCCCGAACCGGTTTCCTTCATGAAGTAGGCATAGGTGGCGCCGATGCCGACATACGGCCGCACCCGGCTGCTCGGGGCAAAGAAGCGGTACTGCAGGAACACGGTCGGCGGCAGCGCCTGAACCGTTCCCAGCTGGCCGGTACCCTCGATCGCGCCCGCGCCATAGAGCTTGTGCTTGTATGGGGTACCGATCGCCGCTTCGGCGGAGATATTGTCAGTGATGCCGTAGGCGAAGACCATCACCGGCTGGGTATTCGAGTTGACGTCGCCCTTCGAGTGCGGCAAGGCCGGTGCCGAGATGTCGCCAGATTCGACCTTCGGGGTGATCTTGTTCAAGCCCACCGCCACCGTCCACTGCCCGGTCGACTGGGCCGATGCGGCGGAAGCGGCGGCCAGCAGCCCCGCGGCAGCCAGCAACTTCACGACGCTATTCATACATGCTTTCATTTGTTCTCCTGGTTCTTTCTTATTAGGTCTCGGCCCGCCCGAGAGACGGACGGGCCCGTCGTGAAATTACAGCCAGCCCTTGACCACCATCTGTTCCAGCACATAGCTGGCAACCAGCCTGTACTCGAACGGCGTCGGGTGGATTTCGTCGGCAAACATGTAACGGCTCACGTCACCCGCGACCACGTTTTTGGCGTTGCAGACCAGCGAAGTGCCGCCCAGCGCGTTCTTGGCCAGGTCCGTGGAGCAGGCCATCTCCTTGGTGTTGGAGAGCCCGTATACGGCCGGGTTGGCAACCTGGTCCTTGCTGACGGTGTAGAAGTCGACCAGCAGCACCTTGGATTCGCCCGCCAGACCGCTCTTGAGCTGGTCGTTGTAGGCGTTGACCGCGGTATCGATCAGCTTTTGCACGTCGGCGGTCTGGTGCTTGCCCGACGGGGTGCTGGCCACGTCGGGCAGGTTATTCACGAGCACGAAGTTGGCGCCCTTGCCAATGATCTGGTTCTTGACCAGCGCGACCGTTTCGGCACCGGCCGTGGCCATCGCCGAGACGATGCGCGCGGAGTTGGCGGCGAAGTAATTGTTGCCTGCGGTCGTCGCGTCGGTCTGGGCCTTGGCGACCATCGGGCCGTACACGGCAGGATTGCCCGCCGCCGTGTTGCCAGCCTTGACGGCGGCAGTGACCGCGACGCCGACGATGCTTTCACTGGTCGAGCCCGGCCTGGCCGCCTCGGTCTGGATCGCCAGCCCGATCGCCTGCGCGGCACTGGCCGGGCTGGGAGCGCCGGCCGCGAGCTGGCCGGTCAGCGAGGTCGCGAATGCGGTCGAGCCGGCCGCGGTGGCGTCGGTTTGCAGCCCGCCCAGTTGCATCAGGATGTCGTTGCCGCCAACCATCACTGTGACAAACTCGGTCCCGGTGAATTTGCCGCCCACCTTGGCCAGGTGGTTGTCGATCTGCTTGGCGACCGGGACCGTCATCTGGCCGAGCGGCGAACCGGTCAGGGCATTGCCCGGGCCGACCGGATTGGTCACGCGCGAGCCGCCCTGGGCGTAGTTGAGGCAGTTATTGTTGTTGACGACCGCCACCGAAAAGCCCTGCTTGGCGTCGCCCTGCAGGCCGGTTTGTGCCGCGCACGGGGCGGGAAGACCAAGTTGCGCCGCCACCAGTTCGGTCCAGTTCTTGCCGGTCAGGTCGGGAGACGTGGAGGTATTGTTGCCGTTGATGGTGTACTTGCCGCCGCCCATGGCCGCGATCGGACCGACCGCGTAGGTGCCGACGTCGGACAGGCTGTCACCGAACGATACCTGCGAACTGAACTTGGTCTTGAGCGACTGATCACCGCCGGTACTGCCATTGCCGCCGCACGCAGCCAGGGCTGCCGCCGTCAACAACGCGAGCGCAAAGTTGGTCTTACGCATTGTATCTCCTAGATTAAAGTATTCTTATTTGAAACGAACGCCCGTGCTATTCGTGTCGCAATTAATATGCCAGTCTTCGGTCCGCTTGTATAGCTAAATAGTTTCCGTATTGTCTATTCGTGACAACAGTGCGTAGAGGTCGTCAGCGCTGGGGGATTATAGCAACGTGATATCGGGAAAGATACTTGTAGGAAAGTGCTGAGTGGCCCACAACGGTGTGGGCGCCGGGCAGCCATGCGTGACCCGAAATGACACGGCTCGCCCAGGTATCCGAGCGAGCCGGCAGCGGCAGTCGAGTCAATCAGCGCCGGGACGAATCGTCGAGGAGCCCTTGCACGACTGCCGTCGACCCGTGCGCCGCGCGGCGCAGCCGGTCGTTCACACCGAGCCAGGAGCCACCCGTCGGGGGCGCTTCGACCAAAATCACGTCGGCCCCGCTGCCGTCCATGGTGCGCAGCGCCGCATACAACGCGTGGGCAAAGCCTTCCGGCGTGGCCGGCAGGCGCACTTGCGCATGCGCGGCCGGCAGGTCCGAGTAATGAATCAGCGCGACCTTGCGCCCGCCCGCGGCCATGCGCGCGAGCGTCACAGGGAGCAGCGCGCGGTCCTGCATCGCCACCGGCGTGTGCGGCGCGTAATGCGATTCGAGCGTGCCCGAAGCGCGCGGGGCGGCGACGTCGGGCGCGGCCGGCAGCTGGCCGATCACAGCTGCGATCGCCTCGGCGCTGATGTGCCCCGGGCGCAGCAGCACCGGCCCGTGCGTCGCCAGGCGCGACAGGTCCACGATGGTCGATTCGATGCCGACCTGCGACTGGCCACCGTCGAGCACCATCGCCACCGTGCCGTCGGCACCGAATTCGTCAAGCACGTGCTGCGCGGTGGTCGGGCTCACATGGCCGAACTTGTTGGCCGACGGCGCAGCCACGCCGCCCCGGCCGCCCTTGAACGCGCGCAGCAGCGCGAGCGCCACCGGATGCGAAGGGCAGCGCAGTCCGACCGTGTCCTGCCCGCCGCTGACGGCATCGGGGATGCCGGGTGCGCGCTTGAGGATCATGGTCAGCGGACCGGGCCAGAAGGCGTCCGCCAGCGCGCGCGCCTGCGGCGGAACGTCGGCGGCCCAGTGGTCAAGCCCCGCCTCGGGTGCGACGTGCACGATCACCGGATGGTCCTGCGGCCGTCCCTTGGCCGCGTAGATGCTGGCCACCGCCGCCGGATTCTCGGCGTCCGCGCCCAGGCCGTACACGGTCTCGGTCGGGAACGCGACTAGGCGGCCCTGCTCCAGCAAGCGCGCGGCAGCAATGACCGCCGCCTGGTCGAACCGCTCGCTCACGGTGCGATGCCCAGGATGGCGCAGGCCTGGCGCAGGCTGTCCTGCGCGTCGGCCAGGGTCGGCGCGACGAAGGTCAGGTGCCCCATCTTGCGGCCGCGGCGCGCTTCAACCTTGCCGTACAGGTGCAGGTTGGCGCCGGGGATCGCCAGCACCTGCTCCCATGCCGGCTCGCGCGCCGTGTCGCTGCCGTCTTCGAACCAGACGTCGCCCAGGATGTTGAGCATGACCGCCGGCGAATGCTGGCGCACGTCGCCCAGCGGCAGGCGCGCCATCGCCCGCACCTGCTGCGCGAACTGGCTGGTGACGCAGGCGTCGATCGTGTAGTGGCCGCTGTTGTGCGGGCGCGGCGCCATCTCATTGACCACCAGGCTGCCGTCCTGCAGCACGAAGAACTCGATGCACAGCACGCCGACGTAGCCGAGCTGCGCGATCATCGCACGCGCCGCGTCCTGCGCGCGGCGCGCGCAGTCGTCGGACACGTTCGGTCCCGGCACGGTGGTGGTGAACAAAATGCCGTCGCGGTGCACGTTCTCGGCGATCGGGTAGACCACGCTTTCGCCGTCCAGCCCGCGCGCGGTCAGCACCGACACTTCGTATGCGAGCGGCAGCATCTTCTCGAGCAGGCAAGTCACGCCTTTCATGGCGTCGAACGCGGCCTGCACCTCCTCGCGCGTGCGCACCCGCACCTGGCCCTTGCCGTCGTAGCCCATGCGCGCGGTCTTCAGGATGCCGGGCAGCAGGTCGTCGGGAATGGCGGCGATGTCATCAATTGAGGCGATTACCTTGTGCGGCGCCGGCATCACGCTAGATCCCGGCGCGCATTCCACAAAAAAGCGCTTTTCCAGCACGCGGTCCTGGGCGATCGAGACGCAGCCGCTTGCCGGCGCGACGAAGGTGCGCTCGGCGAGGTAGGCCATGCTGTCGGCCGGGACGTTCTCGAATTCGGTGGTGACGGCGACGCAGCGGCTGGCCAGTTCGTCCAGCGCCTCGCGCTCGCCATAGCCGCCGGTAACTAACTGGTCGGCCGCGTGCCCCGCCGGGCAGTCGGGCGTGGTCTCGAGCACCGCCACCTTGTAACCCATGGCCTGGGCGGCGTGGACGAACATGCGGCCAAGCTGGCCGCCGCCCATGACGCCGAGCCAGGCCGGCGTGCCGACGCCGGGGATGAATGGAAGATGCCTGGTATTGCTCATATGTTCCTATGCGGGCAGGGTCATGGCCTTGGCAGCCGCGGTCTGCTGGCCGCGGAATTCCAGCAGCCTGGCGGCCATCGCTTCGTCTGTACTTGCCAGCATCGCCACCGCGGTCAAGGCCGCATTGGCGGCGCCCGCCTCGCCGATGGCGAAGGTCGAAACCGGCACGCCCTTGGGCATCTGGACGATCGACAGCAGCGAGTCCTCGCCGCGCAGGTATCTGGAAGGGACCGGCACGCCCAGCACCGGCACGATGGTCTTGGCGGCGATCATGCCCGGCAGGTGGGCCGCACCGCCGGCGCCGGCGATGATCGCGCGCAGGCCGCGCTCGCGTGCGCTTTCGGCATACGCGAACATCTCGTCCGGCATGCGGTGCGCCGAGACCACCTGCGCCTCGTACGGCACGCCGAACTGCTTGAGGACGGCGACCGCGTGCTGCATCACGTCCCAGTCGGACGAGGAACCCATGACGACGCCGACCAGCGGCTTGGCTTGTTCGCTCATGTCAGGCCTTCAGCTTTTCGCCGGTCAGGCGCTCGATCGCCTCGAAGTACTTGGCCTGGGTCTTGGCGATGACGTCCGGCGGCAGCGTCGGCGCCGGCGCCGTCTTGTTCCAGTCCTTCAGCGTTTCGAGGTAGTCGCGCACGAACTGCTTGTCGAACGACGGCGGCGACATGCCTGGCGCGTACGAGTCACGCGGCCAGAAGCGCGAGGAGTCGGCGGTGAGCACCTCGTCCATCAGGTGCAGCACGCCGTTCTCGTCCAGGCCGAACTCGAACTTGGTGTCGGCGATGATGATGCCCTTCGTTGCGGCGTAGTCGGCGGCCGCGCGGTACAGCGCGATGCTGATGTCGCGGATCTTGTGCGCCAGCTCCGAGCCGATGCGCTTTTCCATCTCCGCGAAGCTGATGTTCTCGTCATGCTCGCCGATGTCAGCCTTGGCCGCCGGCGTGAACAGCGGCTCGGGCAGCTTGTCGGCCTGGCGCAGGCCGGGCGGCAGCGCGATGCCGCAGATGGCGCCGGTGGCCTGGTAATCCTTCCAGCCGGAACCGATGATGTAGCCGCGCACCACCGCCTCCACCATGATCGGCTGCAGGCGCTTGGCGACCACGGCGCGGCCCCTTACCTGCTCCACTTCTTCTGGCGCCACCACGCTTTCGGGCGCGATGCCGGTCAGGTGGTTCGGCACGATGTGGCCAAGTTTGCCGAACCAGAAATCGGTCATCTGGTTCAGCACCATGCCCTTGCCGGGAATCGGCTCGTTCATCACGACATCGAAGGCCGACAGGCGGTCGGTGGTGACGATCAGGATCTTGTCGTCGCCGACGGCGTAGTTGTCGCGCACCTTCCCGCGGCCGAGCAGCGGCAGGGACTGGATAGTGGATTGGTAGAGGCTGTTCATAGAGATAGTCTGGAAACGCAAACGGCGGGAAAATCCCGCCGGTCTGGATGCATCTGATAGCGTCGCCCCCGGGCTCGGCGCCCCCCTTGGCGGGGGCCCCATTTTTGCTCGCGCGGCTGCACTGGGAATGGGGTTCCCGCCAAGGGGGGCGCCGAGCCCGGGAACGACGAGCACTGCTGATCCGGGAAAACGCTAATTGTACTTCACTTCACGATCTGCGCCAGTTCACCTGCCTTGTAACGCTCGGCCATTTTCTCGAGCGGGATCGGCTTGATCTTGGCGGCCATGCCCTCGCAACCGAAGGCGATGTAGCGTTCCTTGCAAATTTTCATTGCCGCTTCGCGCGCCGGCTTGAGGTAGTCGCGCGGGTCGAACTTGGACGGGTTTTCGAACATGTACTTGCGGATCGCGGCCGTCATCGCCAGGCGGATGTCGGTGTCGATGTTGATCTTGCGAACGCCGTGGCGGATGCCTTCCTGGATTTCCTCGACCGGCACGCCGTAGGTTTCCTTCATGTCGCCGCCGAATTCGCGGATGATCGCCAGCAGGTCCTGCGGCACCGACGACGAGCCGTGCATCACCAGGTGGGTGTTCGGGATGCGCGCGTGGATTTCCTTGATGCGGTCGATCGCCAGGATGTCGCCGGTGGGCTTGCGGGTGAACTTGTAGGCGCCGTGCGAGGTGCCGATCGCAATGGCCAGCGCGTCGCACTGGGTGCGCGCGACGAAATCGGCGGCCTGGTTGACGTCGGTGAGCAGTTGCTCACGGGTCATGGTGCCTTCGGCGCCGTGGCCGTCTTCCTTGTCGCCCTTCATCGTCTCGAGCGAGCCGAGCACGCCCAGTTCGGCCTCGACGGTCACGCCGATCGAGTGCGAGAACTTGACCACCTCGCGCGACACGTCGACGTTGTAGTCGTAGCTGGCCACGCTCTTGCCGTCGGCCTGCAGCGAACCGTCCATCATGACCGAGGTGAAGCCGGAACGGATCGCAGCCATGCACACGGCCGGCGACTGGCCGTGGTCCTGGTGCATCACGACCGGAATGTGCGGATAGGCTTCCACCGCCGCGTCGATCAGGTGGCGCAGGAAGGCTTCGCCAGCGTACTTGCGGGCGCCGGCCGAGGCCTGCATGATCACCGGGGCGCCAACGGCATCGGCGGCGGCCATGATGGCCTGCACCTGTTCCAGGTTGTTGACGTTAAACGCCGGCAGGCCGTAGCCGTGTTCGGCGGCGTGGTCCAGCAATTGACGCATTGATACGAGTGCCATGGTGTACTCCAAACAATAAGAAAACCTGTTAGTCGAATTCGCCGACCCGGACGATCTTGAGCGCATTGGTGCCGCCGGCCTGCCCCATGGGGGAGCCCCAGGTGACGACGATCAGGTCGCCCTTGCGTACCACGCCCTCCTTCATCAACAGCTCCTCGGCCTTGCGCAGCACCGCGTGGCTGCCCCCTTCCTGCAACAGATGAAAAGCTTGCACGTTACGATACAAGGATGCCTTGCGTTGCGTCGTCTGAGACGGAGTGAGCGCAAAGATCGGGGTGTCGATGCTGTGCCTGCTCATCCACAATGCGGTGGAGCCCGATTCGGTCAGGGCGACGATCGCCTTCACGCGCAGGTGATGGGCGGTAAATAGTGTGCCGTAGGCAATCGACTGGTCGATGCGGGTGAACTGGACGTTCATGAAGTCGGCGTCCAGCTTGTTGTATTCGGACTGCTCGGCTTCGGCGCAGATCGCCGCCATCATCTCGACCGTTTCGACCGGATACTTGCCCGATGCGGTCTCGGCCGACGTCATCACGGCGTCGGTGCCGTCCAGCACCGCGTTGGCCACGTCCGACACCTCGGCCCGGGTCGGCACGGCATTGACGATCATCGACTCCATCATCTGGGTGGCCGTGATGGCCAGCTTGTTCGACTGGCGCGCCATCTGGATCATGCGCTTTTGCAATGCCGGCACGGCCGCGTTGCCGACCTCCACCGCCAAGTCGCCACGCGCGACCATGATGCCGTCGGACGCATCCAGGATTTCCTGCAGCACGGGAATCGCTTCTGCGCGCTCGATCTTGGCGATCATCATCGGCTTGTGGTGGTAGGGCTCGCCGGCGATGTTGGCCAGCTGGCGCGCCATTTCCATGTCGGTCGCGCTCTTGGGGAACGAGATCGCCAGGTAGTCGGCCTGAAAGCTCATCGCGGTCTTGATGTCTTCCATGTCCTTGGCGGTCAGGGCCGGCGCGGTCAGGCCGCCGCCCAGGCGGTTGATGCCCTTGTTGTTCGACAGCTCGCCGCCGACCTTGGTCGTGGTAAAGATCTCGTTGCCGACGATGCGGTCGACGTCCAGCACGATCAGGCCGTCGTTGAGCAGCAGGCGGTCGCCCTGCCTGACGTCGCGCGGCAGGGCCTTGTAGTCGAGGCCGACGCGTTCCTGGTTGCCCAGTTCGCCGTTCTCGCCCCACTTGGCGTCCAGGATGAACGTGTCACCGTTGTTCAGGGTAATCTTGCCGTCCTCGAACTTACCGATGCGAATCTTCGGACCTTGCATGTCCGCCATGATCGCCACTTCCCTGCCGCATTCGGCGGCGGCGCGGCGCACCAGGGCGGCGCGGTCGATGTGATCCTGGGCGCGGCCGTGCGAGAAGTTCAGGCGCACGACGTCCACGCCCGCGCGGATCATCTTGACCAGCGTGTCGAAGTCGGTCGACGCAGGGCCGATGGTTGCAACGATTTTTGTGCCACGGTACATAGTTATCCTTGAAGTAAAAACGCAGCCCGCGGCTGCGCTGGTGTCACTTGGCGCTACGCTGGAGCAAAATGTCCACCGCCGGCAGGGTTTTCCCTTCCAAAAATTCGAGGAAGGCGCCGCCGCCGGTCGAGATGTAGCCGATTCGGTCGGCAATGTTGTATTTGGCAATCGCCGCCAGGGTGTCGCCGCCGCCCGCGATCGAAAACGCCTTGGACGCGGCGATCGCCAGCGCCAGCGTCTTGGTGCCTTCGGCAAACTGGTCGAACTCGAACACGCCGACCGGGCCGTTCCAGACGATGGTGCCGGCCTTGGCCACCTGCCCGGCCAGCATCTTTGCGGTCTGCGGGCCGATGTCGAGGATCATGTCGCCGTCCGCCACGTCCTTGACGTCCTTGACCGTGGCCTGCGCGGTTGGCGAGAACTCTTTGGCGACCACCACGTCGACCGGGATCGGCACCTGGGCGCCGCGCGCAGCCATCATGTCGATGATGGCGCGGGCGTCGCCGACCAGGTCCGGCTCGGCCAGCGACTTGCCGATGTTCAGGCCGACCGCCTTCATGAACGTGTTGGCGATGCCGCCCCCGACGATCAGGTTATCGACCTTGTTCGCCAGGCTTTGCAGGATCGACAGCTTGGTCGAAACCTTGGAGCCGGCGACGATCGCCAGCAGCGGGCGCTGTGGATTGCCCAGCGCCTTGCCCAGCGCGTCCAGCTCGGCCGCCAGCAGCGGACCGGCGGCGACCACCGGCGCGTACTTGGCGATGCCGTGGGTGGTGGCTTCGGCGCGGTGCGCGGTGCCGAACGCGTCGTTGACGTACACGTCGCACAGCTTGGCCATCTTCTGGGCCAGCTCGTCGGAATTCTTCTTCTCGCCCTTGTTCAGGCGGCAGTTCTCCAGCAGCACCACCTGGCCCGGCGCGACCTCGACGCCGTCGACCCAGTTTTGCTTGAGCTCGACCGGCTGGCCCAGCAGTTCGGACAAGCGCCTGGCGACCGGCGCCAGGCTGTCTTCCGGCTTGAATTCGCCTTCGGTGGGACGGCCCAGGTGCGAGGTCACCATGACGGCGGCGCCGGCGGCCAGTGCGTCACGGATCGCCGGGACCGAGGCGCGGATGCGGGTGTCTTCGGTAATGTTGCCTGCGTCGTCCTGCGGCACGTTCAGGTCGGCACGGATGAAAACGCGCTTGTTCTTCAGCACATCGCGGTCGATCAGGTCTTGCAGGCGGGTGAAATTCAGAGCGGCGTTCATGAGGCTCAACAGTAGGAATGAAATATCGTTATTCTACCTTAGGCCGCCGCAGCAAAAACATGCGAGACGCGCAACAGCGTGAACACTAGCATTCCGAACAGGATCGTGTGCAGCATGTTCCTGCGCAACAAGTAAAAGGCGAACGAGGTAATGCCGGCCAGCAACCTGGGATTCGACAGGCCAAGCTGGACCTCGCCATCCGGCCCGAGCACAAGGTCGGGGCTGATGATCGCGGCCAGCGCGCAGGCGGGCGCGTAGCGCAGCATTTCTTGCACCCGTTTGGGGATCGCCACCCGGTGGCCGATCAGCCAGAACGAACTGCGGGTGGCCGCGGTGGCCACCGCCAGCACGCCGATGGTGAGCCAGATTTCCCAATCAGCCATGCTGCTCCTTGCGTTTTTCCAGCGCCTCCTCGACTGCCATGGCCGTGCACATGCCGAGCACGACCGCGGCCAGCAGCCCCAGCTTGTAAGGCAGCACATGGGCCAGCACCGCCACCACCGCCGCCACCGCGACGCCGCACAGCGCGGCATTGTTGATGATGAGGGGCACCATGATGCACAGGATCGCCAGCGTGCCGGCAAAGCCCAGCCCCCACTCGCTGGGGATGGCGCTGCCAAGGAAGATGCCGGCGAGCGAACCGATCTGCCAGGCGAACCAGTTCGGGTACATCAGCCCTTTGAGATACGAAAGTTTGCCGGGCGTCGGCGCCGGATTGGGGTAGCGCTGCAGGAACATGGCGACCGTCATGTCGCCGGAGATATAGCCGAGAAAGAAACGCTGGCGCGCCGGCAGGTGCGCAAAATGCGGCGCCAGCAAGGCGGCAAAGATCACGAAGCGCAGGTTGACCACCAGCGCGGTGGCGAAGATGACCCAGACCGGCGCGTTGGCCGCGATCAAAGGCAGCGAAGCGAGCTGCGCGGAACCGGCGAACACCAGCAGGGTCATACCGCTGGCCTGCAGCACCGTCAGGCCGGACTTGACCATCGCAATGCCGACCACCAGGCCCCAGGCGCCGATGCCAAACAGCGTGGGCAGGCCGGCCTGCATACCCTGGCGCCATGCCAGGGGGTCGTGGCGGTCAGCAACCGCGCCCTGCTGGGGCGGACTCATGTGGTATTCCTGCAACATGCAGGCCTGGCAAATACGGCGGAACGGTCGGGCATGAAATGGAAATCGGTCGGCGGGCCTCCGGCTTAAGCAAGGAAAAAGCGAGGAAAACGGGCTCGACTGTATATCGGACTGGATATTCTACCGATCATTTCGGCCGCATGGCGAATCCGTTAAAATCGTGTCTTTGCCCAACTTTTGCCTGACGGAGAAACAAATGAACGCTAAGACGATGCCAGTGGTCGAACTGGAGGCCAAGGACCTGCCGGCCTTTTGCCCGAATCCGGCAATGCCGCTGTGGTCGTCGCATCCGCGCGTGTTCCTCGAGCTCGACGACCATGGCGAAGCGCGGTGCCCGTACTGCGGCACCGAGTACCGGTTAAAGCCTGGCACCGAGCTCAAGCACCACTGACAGAACCGCACGCTTGCTGCGTGCCACTATCATGGAATACCGCGCTCCCGCCTGGCTGCCCAATGGCCACCTGCAGACGATCTACCCGGCGACCTGCATCAAAAAGCCAAAGGTCACCTACCGGCGCGAGCGCTGGGAAGCGCCGGACAGCGACTTCATCGACGTCGATTTCGTCGACGGCCTGGCGGGCCAGCCACTGGTCGTGCTGTTCCACGGACTGGAAGGCTCGTCAGACAGCCAATACGCGCGCGCCCTGATGGCGGGGCTGGCCGAGCGCGGCTGGTCGGGCGCGGTGCCGCACTTTCGCGGCTGCTCCGGCGAGGCCAACCGCGCGCCCCGCTTCTACCACTCTGGGGACGCCCTCGAAATCGACTGGATCGTGCGCCGCCTGCGCTGGCGCTTCCCCGGCCGGCTTTTTGTGGCCGGCGTCTCGCTCGGCGGCAATGCTCTGCTGCGCTGGCTGGGCGAATTCCAGCATCAGGCCGAGATCGTCGATGCCGCCTGTGCGGTTTCCGCGCCGCTCGACCTGGCGCGCGGCGGCGAATCGCTGTCGTCCGGTTTTAACATGCTCTACACGCGCGTGTTTCTACGCAGCCTCAAGCCCAAGTGCCTGGCCAAGCTGGAACGCTATCCCGGCCTGTTCGACCGCGCCGCCATGCTCGCCGCGCGCGACCTCTACGAATTCGATAATATTGTCACCGCGCCGCTGCACGGCTACCGCGACACCGACGACTACTGGGACCGCGCGAGCGCCAAGCACGTCCTGCGCGACATCACGGTGCCGACGCTGGTGCTCAACGCGCGCAATGATCCGTTTTTCCCGGGCGTCTACCTGCCGGACCTGGCATCGAAGTCGGTGCGGCTCGAATATCCCGAGCACGGCGGGCATGTCGGCTTTGCGGTCGGACGCCCGCCCGGCCGCATCGACTGGCTGCCGCAACGAATACTGCATTTCTTCGACGGCACGATGGGTGCGGCGGGCGGGAACGAACTGCCCAAACCGAACGGACAGCATGGATGACATCGTAAAACAGGCAATGGCCAAGTGGCCGAACGTGCCGCACTGCTACGGCTGGCTCGCACTCGACGCGCGCGGCGCCTGGCGCATGCGCGACGAAGCAGCGCAGCGCGCAGGCGTTCCGGGCGACAGGCTGACCAATGCGGCGCTGGTCGGTTTCATCAACCGCAACTACACACACGACGAGCGTGGCTGCTGGTATTTCCAGAACGGCCCGCAGCGGGTGTACGTCAACCTCGAGGCCACGCCGTTCATCGCGCGCACCGATCCCGTGGCGGGGCTGGTGCTGCAGACCGGGCAGGCGGGTTTCGTGCTCGATCGAGCCTACCTGACCGAGCACGGCGCGGCGATCGTGCAAGGCGATGGCGTGGTCGCGCAACTGGATGACCGCGACATGGCGCAGTGGCTGGCCAAGCTGGAGATGGATGGCGCGCCGGTGTCGGACGAGGCGCTGATGGCGTGGCTGGAAGGCGGCGCGGGAGAGCTGGTGCTGAACCACGGCAGCAAGCGCATCGTAGTCGAGCGCATCCAGAGCGGACAGATGCCAGAGCATTTCGGCTACGTGCAGGTGCCCTCCTCGTAGGGTGCGCACCAGTGCGCACGCGGTTCGCAAACGGGGCGGAGTGGAGCAGCAGCCGCAAGCCAGCATGCGGTGACCGCGTGCGCAGCAGAGCTGCACACCCTACGGCGTGCACGCGACGGGCCAATTACTTCTTCTTCCCGTCGTCCTTCACGTCCTTTTGCTTCTGCTGGATCTCACGCTCGCGCGCATCGATCACCGCCTGGTCATAAAACGACGCGTCATTGGCCTTGCGCGCAAGATGAAGCTGGTCGACAGCCGCTGGCAGCGCTCCGGTGAGCGCATACGATTCGGCCAGCGCCATGTGCTGCAGCGCGATCTTGTTCTGTCCCGAATACGCCTTGGCCAGCAGGTCGTACAGCTTGGGCTCCTCGCGGTACTGCCTGACCTGTTCACGCAGGTAGCGCGCCGCCTCCTCGTTTTGACCGGCCGCGATCATCGCGCTCGCATACTGCCGTGCCAGTGCCCGCGACAGCGGGAATTGCTGTTGCGCCTGCGCGGCATCCTTGGCCGCCTGTTCCAGCACGTTCTGCGGCTGGCCGGGCGCCAGCTTGATCTCGATTCCCAGGCCCTTGAACATTGCCTCACCGCTGGTCCCATCCGGTTCGGCGGAGAATACGCCCGGCTTGGGCTGCATGCTGACGCGAGCCTTGTCCAGCCAGCCTTGCGCCTTATCCAGCTCGCCCTCGCGCAGCGCCAGGAACGCCAGGCCATACTGCGCCGCCACCTGCTGCTGCTTGTTCTCCTGCGCCAGCTGCGCCTGGAACGCCGCCCTGGCGTCGGCCCGGCCCTTGACGCTTTCGTCCTGAAGCACGCGGGCGCGCGCACGCACGAGGTGAAATTCGATGCTGTCCGGACGCGCTTGCTTTCGCGGCATTTCGCGAACCCGTGCCTGGATGTCGGCAATGCGCTCACCGGTCAGCGGGTGGCTGCTCAGGAAAGCCGGCAGCTCGCCATAGAGCTTGTTCGAGTTCTCCAGCCGCTTGAAGAACGACACCATGCCGGACGTGTCGTAGCCGGCCGAACGCATGATCTGGAAGCCGACCCGGTCCGCCTCGCGCTCGGCATCGCGGCTGAAACTGAGCTGGCGCTGCAGCGCCAGCCCCTGCCCGCCCATGATCACGCCCATTGCCGCGTCCGGGCTGGCCTTGGCCGCCAGTACCGCCAGGATCATCGCGGCGATCGGCAGCAGCGCATCCTGGCGCTGCTGCCCCAGCATGCGCGCGATATGGCGCTGCTCGACGTGGCCGATTTCGTGCGACATCACCGATGCCAGTTCCGACTCGTTCTGCGCCGCTATGAGCAGTGCCGAGTGCACGGCGATAAACCCGCCCGGCAACGCGAACGCATTGAGCATCGGATCGCGCACCGCGAAAAAGCCGAAGTTAAAGTTGCTCTCGCCACGGGCACCGGGCGCCGCGTCGACCAACGCGTTGCCGAAGTTGTTCAGGTATTCGAGGATGGGATCATCGTCGAGGTAATCAGGATCCCGGCGGATGTCGTTCATGATTTCCTCACCCAACCTGCGCTCGACGACGGGCGACAAATCGCCGCGCGCCGAATCGCCCAGCATCGGCAAGGTCGTATTGTCGGGCGCCTTGACCAATGGGGTCGTCGCTGGCGCGGCCGAGAACGTGGGTGAGGGAGAGGCGAACGCTGCCGACGCCGACATGAAGGCGACGGCAATCAGACGGGACAGCCGGCGGCGCGGCAACAGCGCTGGACGGTGGATTGATTTCACAATGCTATGATACCTGCATCCACGCGATTGTCACTGCTGACCAAACACTTTGTTACCAGCCTGAAAGTACTGATACCCCAAATGACGTTCCCTGCCGATTCCGACGCCAAGCTCACCCATTTCGATACGGCTGGCCAGGCCCACATGGTCGACGTTGGCGCCAAGAGCGAGACGCACCGGGTTGCGGTAGCGGCCGGCACGATCCGGATGAAGCCGGAGACGCTGGCGCTCATCGTTTCGGGCAGCGCAAAGAAAGGCGACGTGCTGGGGATCGCGCGCATCGCGGCGATCATGGGCGCCAAGCGCACCAGTGACCTTGTCCCATTGTGCCATCCGCTCGCCCTCACGCGCGTCGCTGTCGATTTCAGTGTCGATGCGGCGGCCAGCAGCGTGCACTGCCGCGCGCAGGTCGAGACCGTCGGCAAGACCGGAGTCGAAATGGAGGCGCTCACTGCCGTGCAGGTCGGACTGCTGACGATTTATGACATGTGCAAGGCGGCGGATCGCGGGATGGTCATGACCAATGTGCGGGTATTGGAGAAGCACGGGGGCAAGAGCGGGGATTGGACGGCGGACATTGATAAGTGATTGATCTACTGAGGGAAACACTTATTACTGGCTCGGCCAGGACCCAAGTTCACCGTACAGCCGCCTAGCAGCGCCAACCCCGCCTAAAGCGAAAAAAACTGGTGCTTGTCCCGCGCTTGTCCCAACAGGAAGGTGGTGGCATCAAGCAGACAACGATCAGGCAAATGGCAAGACCGTGCACGACGCATCAAGGATGCGCCGCGCGGGCCCAGCCGAGAGCGAATTTCGACCACCGCTCCCCAGTGAACTCGTAGTCGATGATCACGCTTTCCTGCGTAGCTCGAAGCGTCGTCGCAAGCGCTGGATTGGCCGACACATGCAAGCGTGCGCCTACCTCACTCGGCGTAAGCTCATACGTGTTCCACGCGGTCACCGTGGAAGCTGGCTCGCGTTTATCGAACGATATGAAGAACATTTTTAGCTGGTCGAACACCGCCAATTCATCTTCGAGTACAACGAAGCTGTCCAGCGCCGCAAAGGTGAATCGCCTCTTGCGGAAGATGACGACGCCGTGTTCGTTGACCGACGCATCTATACGGCCCCTTTCGGCCTGCGCCAGCCAATGCTGCTGCCACTCTTGCAAGAGTTCAACATGCCGAGGGTGTGCGTCCAGGCAGCGCCTGTGCAGGCAGCTATCGGCAAGCGTTTCGAGCCCGGTGGGCAACTCCACGTTTGGGAACCCGACCATGACAGCACTGGGAATAATCACCTGTCCGCAGATCCGGCACCTTGTCTTGCCCTCGATGAATATCGCCATATTCATTCCCCCAGTGTCGGTTTCGGCATGAATACCGACGATGACGGTCCATCAGACCCAAAGGTGCGCCACGAACCACTCTCGTTGAAGATGACGGAGCGACCTTGGCCTAATTCACCCAGTGCGTCCATGTCCTCGGCGCTGGGGGACAATCCCATGTAGCCTTCCCCTGGATGGACATGACCAATCAACTTTGCCCCTTTTGGTATGGTCGTTGAGTTTGCTGTACCGCGCACGATGTAGCGCTCACCGTCGAGACGGATAACAGCAAACTCCGCGCCTTCACTCGAGGCAAGGCTTCCAAGGTCTTGCAAGTTCATCGCTCCCCGGGGGAGCGGAACCATATCCCCCGGCCGGACTAGCTGCGCAGCAAAGCGCTCCGCAGCCGGCGTGACCGGCAACTCTCCCCAGGTACCGCGGGTGGTCGCCAAATCGACCGTTCCCTTTCCGGAGTTGCCGATTATAGCATCGCCCTCAAAGGCGTTCTCAGCCGTCCGCTCTGGTTTGTTCCCGTTAGCGCGCGCCGCTGGTTGCGTTTCGTTGGCAACAGCAGCAGCCTCCTTAGCCGCGCCTTTGCCGGCAGCATTTTCTACTGTTCGCACAGCACTCCCGGTAGCGCCAAACACCTTCTGACGAAGCGAAGGATTGGCGATGAGTTTCTCGGCATTTTTCTCAAGCCATTCGGCCACCCTGGGACCCAACCGCGCGCTTTGCCTGACTTCGGCAAGCAGTGTCGCCAACTTGCCGTTACCGCGAGTCAAGTAGGCGACAAAACCTGCCAGCATCGCAATCATGAGGATCTCGTGGCCGCGGGCAAATTCCTGCGCTGCGCGACTGGTGCTCATCAACTGGAGGCTCGGGCTTGCTTGCGCGGCGTCGAAGGTATGGGACCTAGGCGTGGCGTCATCCTCCCACGCTGCCTTAAAGCCTTCCTTGTAAGAGCGCACCACTTCCGGGATGCTGTCCATCAGAAATTCAAGGATGGACTTCAGACCAAGAAACGTGAGTATCGCGGAGCCGACCTCCACACCGGCCGAAGCGCCAGCGGCAGCCCCTGGGATGGCGCCAATCCCTGCGCCAAAAAAACCGATCCCTGCGCCGACCGCGCCTCCGACAAGCACCGATCCGCCCATGTACAGCGCAATGTCGTGAAGAACGCTCTCCAGGATCGACCAGACAACATTAAGTCCGATCGCACCAAGCTTTCGAGTGAGGTTGTCCAGCGCGATGCCTTGGGCTTGCTCAAGCGCATCCCGTAGCCGGCGCACCCTGCTGATGCCTCCTCCTATGGCGCCGGCGAATCCGCGTGACATGGCCCTGGCCGGCACCTTGCTGATGCCCTCCCCCATGGCGCCGACCAATCCGCGTGACGCGGCCCTGGGCCATATCATTAGTTGTGACGTCGCATGCTTAGCTTCGCGCTCAAGCCAACTCAGCTTTTGATAAAACGCCTCGCGATCGAACTCAATCACACCCATCTGGCACACCTGACAAATCCACGATGTTCCAAGCATGCTTAACTCAGATGATGCTGTTAATGGTGCCAATCAAGGTCAAGGGAACTATTCGACCAGCATCAATGTCGTTTTAAAACGGATACAATCGCCGCTGGGCCCGCTCCAGATGTCCGTACCCTCTCGCGGCTGTCGTCGCGCGCGCCTCCGTGGCCGCCACGGCCGAAAGGAACCTCGCTTATGCGTAAATACGGTTGTTTTTTGCTTCCAGGTCTCCCGCTCCTTCTTGCAGCCTCCGCCGCCCCAGCGCATCCGACGACACTAACCCCGCTCGTTGACGGCGACTGTTCGGAATATTCGCAATTGCCGGCGCAGCAGATCGACGCCGGCAGCGGCGTCGTGCTGCACCTTTATCAGGACGAGCATTATGTCTGGCTGTGCTACACCTATCCGCCGGGTAGCGCGGGCCAGCTCGACATGAAACTCAAAACAGAAAAACTGCCCGACCCGCTTAACCTCCACGTCTCGGCCAAGTTGGGCGAGTGGCCGGTTAACCGGGAAGACCTGCAGCCGAAATTCCCGGAAAGCGATCTATGGTGGAACCAGAAGGACTGGATCGGGACGACGTCCATGTTGCGCAGCATGGACATGAGTGGGCCAAAACCAGTTTCTCGACTTAAACACCCGCCAGGTCGTGAGCTGCAGATTGCCAAGAAGCGATTTGGTCACGGCGAATGGCAGTTTGCGCTGACGATTTATCAGGTCAGGTCCCAGGACGGGAAGCTGCTCGACCTGCAATTCCCGACGGATGGGTCGTACTACACGTTAAAGACAAACTAGCAGGGGCGTCCTGGCATCCGGTGCGCCGGGCGCTAACGGTCTTCACACGTAACGCGTGCGCACGGGGTGCGCACCCTACGCCTGTGCTAAAGCCCGTGGCCGTAGCACATTGAATGGCCTGCCATCGCTGAACGCGTGGGGGCGGTTGACGAATCCTCTCTTCATTTTTCCCTATCGCGACTAACCGAACCCAGCCGTAAGCTGGCAAGGATCAACGTTGGCTATTTGACCACATGCGAACATGCGGTCATGCCCTGCCCGGCGGACCTCGCCGAAACCAGTAAGCCAGTTGGATCACAAGGGTTCCCTGTGGGGAATCCCCATTCAGTGGGCATTCCAGACGCGACAAGGTTAAGCACAATGGGATTTTTGCGCACGTTTCTTGCAATCACGGTGGTTTTCGCGCACTCCCCTTGGAATGGTGGTCTGATGTTTGTCGGTGGGCAAAACGCGGTTCAGTTGTTCTACATAGTTTCCGGGTTCCTGATTGCTCATGTTATCCGCACCAATCCGGTCTACGGCGATCCGTTTAAGTTCTATCTGAATCGCGCGCTCAGGCTCTACCCGATTTACCTTGTGGTGGCAGTAATCACGCTTGGGGCGCGTGTTCTCACCTCGCCAAAATTCTTTGAGTTCTACCACGACATCCCCACTGCCGCCGCCACGATGCTGGTGTTTTCCAATCTGTTCCTGTTCGGCCAGGATTGGTTGATGTTTGCCGGCGTCAGTAATAACGAGGTTGTTTTTGCAACAGATTACCGCCAATCCGATTGCCACTTGTACACGGGGCTGCTCGTCCCGCAGGCATGGACCTTAGGTGTAGAGCTCAGCTTTTATGCGATGGCGCCTTTCATCCTAAGAAACAGAACCCTGCTGCTCTCGTTATTGGCGGCATCCCTGGCAATCAGGTGCGCCCTGATCGCGTGGGGGCCTGGAGCAAACGATCCCTGGACGTATCGGTTTTTCCCGGCAGAGCTGTCCTTGTTTCTGTTCGGCGCGTTGGCGAATCAATTCTTGCTGCCGTTCTGGAAGAAATTTTTGGCGTCGACCAAACACGACGCGCTTCCCGCATGGGCAACGGTTCTGTTGATTGCCTCGTTCGCGTCCTACTTTTTGATTCCGGTGGATGAAAACATCAAGCGGATAGCCATGTATGCGATCTTCTTGACCTTGCTGCCGCTCGCATTTCTCTATCAGAAGGCGTCAAGATTGGATAAAGCGATTGGGGAATTAGGCTACCCGATCTATATTGGCCACATGCTGGTGACGATGTCTTTTGGCGCATGGGCAGTGAAGCACGGCATCTCTGACCCGTTGGTGACCACGCTCGGCAACGTGGTCTTTTCGGTTGGCTTTGCCTATGTTTTGAACTGGTTCGTCGGTAGTCCGATGGAACGGATCAGGGAAAACATCAAGTCGACGCGGAAGGGGCAAATTCGGAGCGCCTCCACCATACGTGCCCGCCGGACCGCGAGCTCCTCGGTGCGATAGCGCGCATCGGCCAGGTCATCTGATGCGGTTGGTTGGGATCACCTGTGCCAAACCGACCAGTCGCCCGGTCGGCCAGTGCACAGGATCACCCACCGGAACGAAGAACCTCAGCTGCTCATGCTCGGCGGCTTCATCGCAGCCATCCAGCTGTCGACGAAGGCGCGTCCCATCATCTCCGCCGCTTGTTGATTGGCACCGGCTAGCCGTGAGAACGCCTGCTGCTGAACCGCCGCGGCGTTCTTGGCAAGCGCTTCGGCGCACGACTGCGAGGCGGCAACGAGTGCCTGCATTACATGCTCCTGGACTATGCGGGCCGAGCTGACCCACAGTTGCTCGGCGCTTGCGCGCATCGCTTCGCTGTATAGGGCAGCAATCTTCGACGAGGTGTCAACGAAAATATGGTTCATGTCCAGCCCAAAGACTGGCGCGTTGTTCATTTTGGTCATGGCAATTCCTAAGATTGTTTCAGGCTGGGCGTGGCACCCCTCGTGCGACGCAGCACAACTATAGGCCCAGCGCGCCTGCACACTGTTGATCTCACTACGCCCTGCCGCGACATCGGCACCCACAACCGTGCCTTGCCTCATGTTAAATTGATGGTTTGCACGAATCCGGCATTGCTTCATAGAAAAGCCGGTGTCATTAAATAACCAAGAGGACTGGATGAAATTTCGTTTGCTGATGCTGAGCGCTGCCGTCATGGCCGCCAGCGGCGCGATGGCCGCGCCACGTGGCTTGACCGTGGAGGACCTGGTCAACATGGAACGCATCGGCAGCCCGGCGGTGTCGCCGGACGCCACGCGCGTCGTGTACACGGTGCGCAGCACGGACATGTCGAAGAACCGCGGCCATACCGAACTGTGGATGGTCGACCTGCGCGCCGCCAAGCCGGTGCCGCAACGCCTGACCAGCCATAGCGCCAGCAGCAGCGATCCGGAATGGTCGCCAGGCGGCGATGCAGTGTATTTCCTGTCGAGCCGGTCCGGCTCGTCCCAGGTATGGCGCCTGCCGGTGAGCGGCGGCGAGGCGACCCGCGTCACCGACCTGCCGCTGGACGTCGAGTCGTTCCGCGTCGCACCGACCGGTGACCGCATGGCGCTGACCATGGCCGTGTTCCGCGATTGCGCGGACCTTGCATGCACCAAGTCACGCCTCGATTCGAAGGGCAAAGCAACCGGACTCGTCTACGATCGTCTGTTCGTTCGCCACTGGGATACCTGGTCCGACGGCCGCAACTCGGTGCTGTACTCGGCACCGATCGATGCGTCCGGCCAGGTGAGCGCCGCGCCGGTCAGCCTATCCGGCACGCTCGATGCGGACGTGCCGTCCAAGCCGTTCGGCGACCGCGACGAGTACCGTTTCAGCCCCGACGGCAAGAGCATCGTGTTCTCGGCCCGCATCGCGGGCAAGACCGAGGCCTGGTCAACCAACTTTGACCTGTTCACCGTCCCGGCCGCAGGTGGGGCGGCGCCGCGCAACCTGACCGCAGATAACCCCGCCTGGGACACCAAAGGCGTGTTCTCGCCGGACGGCCGCACCCTGGCCTACCTGGCGATGACGCGGCCGGGCTTCGAGGCGGACCGCTTCCAGATCGTGCTGATGGATGTGGCGAGCGGCAAGAAGCGCAACATTGCCGAGAGCTGGGACCGCTCCGCAGGCAACGTGCAATGGACCGCCGACGGCAAGACGCTGATCGTCGACGCCGAGGACATCGGCCAGCACAAGCTGTTCGCAATCGATGTTGCGAGCGGCAAGGTGGCGCCGCTGACCGACAAGGGTTCGGTCGGCGCCTTCGACGTGCGGCGCGACACGATCACCTACACCCAGGCGAACCTGGCATCAGGCGCGCAGCTGTTCAAGATGAAGCTGGGTGGCCAGCCGCAGCAGCTGACCAACCAGAACGCGGAGCGCCTGGCCGACGTGCGCTTTGGCGAGTACGAGCAGTTTTCGTTCACCGGGGCCAACGGCGACACCGTCTACGGCCACGTCATGAAACCTTGGAACGCAACGCCGGGCGCCAAGTATCCGATCGCTTTCCTGGTGCACGGCGGTCCGCAGGGCAGCTTCGGTAATAGCTGGAGCTACCGCTGGAATCCGCAGGTGTATGCCGGCGCCGGCTACGCGACCGTGTTCATCGACTTTCACGGCTCGACCGGCTACGGCCAGAAATTCACCGATTCGATCAGTGGCGACTGGGGCGGCAAGCCTTTGGTCGACTTGAAAAAGGGCCTGGCCGCGGCCGTGGCCAAGTATCCGTGGCTGGACCGCGAGAAGAGTTGCGCGCTCGGCGCGTCGTATGGTGGCTACATGATGAACTGGATCGAGGGTAACTGGTCCGACGGCTTCAAGTGCATCGTCAACCACGACGGTGTGTTCGACGCACGCGGCATGGCGTATTCGACCGAAGAACAATGGTTCACCGACTGGGAAAACGGCGGTCCGTACTTCACCGTGCCGGAGAACCATGAGCGCTTCAACCCGGTCAACTATGTGAACAACTGGAAGACGCCGATGCTGGTGATCCAGGGCGACCTGGACTTCCGCATCCCGACCGCGCAGGCGCTGTCGACCTTCACTGCCCTGCAGCGCCGTGGCATCGACAGCAAGCTGCTGGTGTTCCCGGACGAAAACCACTGGGTGCTCAAGCCAGCCAACTCGGTGCTGTGGCACCACACAGTGCTGGGCTGGCTGGATCAGCACCTGAAGCAGTAAGTCTTCTACTCATCGCACCAACCTCGCCCGCTCCCGCAGCGGGCGTTTTTTTGTGCATTTCCCCTGGCCGCCACCGCCAGCACATCTTGTTCTCACAACAATAATTTCCCCAGCTCATATTTGCAAAAGTGGTATTATGGCGCCTTTACACAGTCGCAGTGAGGGGTGCGCGGTGACGCCCTCGCGGGCGCGGTTCTTGATACCAAAGCATGAGTACGACTCCACCGCACGAGCTCAAAGCCCAGGAACTCGAATTCGAAGCAATGAATCTGCAGGTCGGCGTCCGCCTGCAATTCATCACACATCGACGCGTCAAGCCGATCCAGTACTTTTCCACGCTGATCGGTTATGTGAAAGACGAGTACATGATCGTCAAGATACCGATGGAAAATGGGGCACCGATTCCCCTGACCGAGGGGGAACGGCTGACGATCCGGGTGTTCTCGGGCGTGAACGTGTGTTCATTCGCCTGCACGGTCGAGCGTGTATTTGCCCGGCCATTGTTTTACGTGCATGTGTCGTTCCCGGGCGCGATCCAGGGCACCAGCCTGCGCGGCGCGATGCGGGTCCGGGTCGACATTCCGGTGCAGGTCAGCGCCACCGGCGGTGCACCCGTCAACGGCATTCTGGCCAACCTGTCGGTGACGGGAGCCCTGGTGCAGACGACTCATCCGCTGCCGCCCGCTGATATCGTTACGCTGCAATTCACATTGGTCGCGCCGCCTGGCAATCAGGAAGTGCGGTTACAAGTCCGGGCATCGGTACGCAACATGAACATCGTACGGCCGGACGCGCAGCAGGCCGAGGTCTACGCGTATGGCGTGCAGTTCGTCGACCTGGAGCCGGCGCACTACACCTTGCTGCAGAACCTGACCTATGAGGCGCTGCTGGCGGACCGGCAGAAGATTGTCTAGCCCGCCCGGGCCATCATGGGCAGTCGCCGATGCCGGGTTTGAAACCGCGTATTGGATCGCACGTCGTGCCGCGGTTTATCCAGGACATGTTGGCCGAATCCGCGGTGACATTGGGTTCATCGATGATGGTCAGGCCAGCTCCGTTCGCATCGGTGGCGCCGGTGGTGACGCTGATGACGCCATTGGTAATCGATTCAACGCTGACGATGTTTCCGCTGGTGGCCGGTGTCGGGATGCCGTTCGTACCGGCATTGCACCCGGTGAGGGTTCCCAGTTCCTGCCGACATAGCGCGATTGCAGTGCGGACCGAGTCGAGCTCCGCCGCCGCTCCTGCCGCCCTGGTGCGCGAGACGTAATTTGCATATTGCGGGATCGCGACCGCTGCCAGTACGCCGATGATCGCCACGACAATCATCAACTCGATCAGCGTAAAGCCGCGCTGTACCGAATGAAAGACGGTTGTTCTCTTCAAGATAACCTCGCAGGATCAGAACGGGCTTGCGGTCACGGCTGGAAAGAAAAAACCCACGCGATGCGTGGGTTTTTCTCTCCCGCGCTGCCAAACCCCACTGGAATGTGACAGAACGTTTTCTGGTAGTACCAGTCGATTATTAGCCGCCCGGGGTCGGGGTCGCGGCCGTGGTCGGGCAGTCGCCAGCGCCCGGCTTGAAGCCGCGGGCCGCGTCGGTGCAGGTGGAGCCCTCGTTGGTCCAGACCATGTTCGCGCCGTTGCCGTCTGCCGCTACGCTCGGCCTATCGATGATGGTGAGATCCTCACCGCCTGCGGTTGCGCCGGTGGTAACGGTGATGACGCCGTCGGTGATCGAGGTGACTGCCTTGATATTGCCTGTAACAGCCGGAACCGGCACGCCATTTTGGCCGCCAGAGCAACCCTCGAATTTACCCGTTTCTTGGTAGCACATCGCGATGCCGGTCTTGACCGATGCGAGTTCGGCGATAGCCCCTGCCGCCTTGGTGCGCGACATGTAGTTGGTGTACTGCGGAATTGCCACGGCGGCCAGGATACCGATAATGGCAACAACGATCATCAGTTCGATCAGGGTGAAGCCGGCTTGGGCTTTCTTAACGATTTTCATCTGTTTCATGTTCAACTCTCCGAGGTGGGGTTAAGGGTTGCGTAAAGCTTTGCTGCTGCCCTTTCCTGTATGCAAGGCCCGTGCCAGCCTGCATCTGGCCGAAATCGTTATCTCGTCGACATCAGAAGCGACAAAAATTCGCATTTTGACATTGTGCACTGACAATTTTTGTCACTTCTTGCCTCGCATTTTTTGTCAGCAGGTCCCCGTCTGTACAAAAATTGTAGGCCTGGACGGCCCACATATAAAAAAACGGGGAGCTCGCGCTCCCCGTTTTTGATTGGCGGAACTCGCCGATTACAGCATGGCCTTCAGCAGGCGAGCCATCTCCGACGGGTTCTTGGTGACCGTGATGCCGCAGGCTTCCATGATTTCCAGCTTGGCTTGCGCGGTATCAGCGCCGCCGGAGATCAGCGCGCCAGCGTGGCCCATGCGCTTGCCCGGAGGAGCGGTAACACCGGCGATGAAGCCAACCACCGGCTTCTTCATGTTGTCCTTGATCCAGTAGGCAGCGTTGGCTTCGTCCGGACCGCCGATTTCGCCGATCATGATGACGGCGTCGGTGTCAGGATCGTCGTTGAACATCTTCATCACATCGATGTGCTTCAGACCGTTGATCGGGTCGCCGCCGATGCCCACTGCCGACGACTGGCCCAGGCCCAGCGCGGTCAGCTGCGCCACGGCTTCATAGGTCAGCGTGCCCGAACGCGACACGACGCCGATGCGGCCCTTCTTGTGGATGTGACCCGGCATGATGCCGATCTTGATTTCGTCCGGCGTGATCAGGCCCGGGCAGTTCGGACCCAGCAGCAGGGTCTTGGAACCGGCCTTGGCCATGCGGTCTTTCACTTCCATCATGTCGCGGACCGGGATACCTTCGGTGATGCAGATCGCCAGGTCCAGCTCGGCTTCGACGGCTTCCCAGATCGCGGCGGCGGCGCCTGCGGGCGGCACGTAGATCACGGAAACGTTGGCGCCGGTTTCTTTCTTGGCTTCGGAAACGTTAGCGAAGATGGGGATGCCCTCGAAATCTTCGCCGGCTTTTTTCGGGTTCACGCCAGCAACGAAGCACTCGCGGCCGTTCGCGTAATCGCGGCACATGCGGGTGTGGAACTGGCCGGTCTTGCCGGTGATGCCCTGGGTGACTACTTTGGTGTCTTTGTTAATCAGAATCGACATGTTTGTTTCCTTCGCGAATTAGGCTTGTCCTGCAGCAGCGGCGACGACCTGCTTCGCTGCGTCTTCCATCGTGTCTGCGGAGATGATCGGCAGGCCGGAATCGGCCAGCATCTTCTTGCCCAGGTCTTCGTTGGTGCCCTTCATGCGCACGACCAGCGGCACGTTCAGCGACACGGCTTTCGATGCGGTGATCACGCCTTCGGCGATCACGTCGCAGCGCATGATGCCGCCGAAGATGTTCACCAGGATCGCCTTCAGGCCCGGGTTCTTCAGCATGATCTTGAATGCTTCGGTGACTTTCTCAGCCGTCGCACCGCCGCCCACGTCCAGGAAGTTGGCCGGCTCGCCGCCGAACAGCTTGATGGTGTCCATGGTGGCCATGGCCAGGCCGGCGCCGTTCACCAGGCAGCCGATGTTGCCGTCCAGCGAGATGTAAGCCAGGTCGAACTTCGATGCTTCGACTTCGGCCGGATCTTCCTCGTCCAGGTCGCGGTAGGCGACGATTTCCGGATGGCGGAACAGCGCGTTCGAGTCGAAGTTGAACTTGGCGTCCAGGGCGATGACCTTGCCGTCGCCGGTCAGGATCAGCGGGTTGATTTCGGCCAGCGATGCGTCGGTTTCCCAGTATGCCTTGTACAGGCCCTGCAGGTTGCGGCGCGCGTCTTCGATCGAGCCTTCCGGTACGCCGATCTTGCGGGCGACGTCGTCAGCTTGCGCGTCGGTCAGGCCGATGGCCGGGTCGATCACGACGTTGTGGATCTTTTCCGGGTTGGTGTGCGCGACTTCCTCGATGTCCATGCCGCCTTCCGACGAAGCCATCAGCACGACGCGCTGCGACACGCGGTCGGTGACCATCGACACGTACAGTTCCTTCTTGATGTCGGCGCCTTCCTCGATCAGCAGGCGGCGGACCTTCTGGCCTTCCGGGCCGGTCTGGTGCGTGACCAGCTGCATGCCCATGATCTGGTTCGCGTACTCGCGCACCTGCTCGAGCGACTTGGCGACCTTGACGCCGCCGCCCTTGCCGCGGCCACCTGCATGAATCTGTGCCTTGACTACCCAGACCGGGCCGCCCAGCTGTTCAGCTGCCTTGACGGCCTCTTCCACGGACATGCACGGAATGCCGCGCGGAACCGTCACTCCGAACTTTCGGAGGATCTCTTTGCCTTGATACTCATGGATTTTCATGCTGGCTTCCTTTTACTGTTACTGATTTAGAAATATCGGTTGAATAAAAAAACCGGAACAACGAATACTAACCCGACACGACCTTGGCTACCCAGCGCGGGTAGTACCTGGCCACGGCGGGTCCGTCGGAACGCAGCGCATGGCAGCGGTCCAGTTCGAAGGGCTTCTGGGCCTCGCCGCCGGCACGCGCCAGGAACTCGTCGTCGGCGAGGGCCTGGATGGCAGCGGTGGGCAAGGCTTGTGCGAGTTCGGTCAGATGGGTGCAGCCGAGTACGCCTGACAGGCGGTCTTTCAGGTGCAGCCGGAAATGGTTCATCAGCGACAGCCCGATCAGCTTCTTGTAGGCCGGGCCGATGGTTTCGCAGAAACTGGGATAGGGAACAGCATCGGACGCGGCTTCGGCGTCGACGATGACGAGCTCGCGGTTGACAGTGACGCGCAGCTTGAGGTCATGCACCGGATGGCCGCCCGGACGCATGCCGGAGGCGAGCGCGATGTCGCGCGCCTTGACGTCACGGATACAAGCGTCGAGATCCCACAGACCATCGTCACGTAAATACGCTTCGACGGTAATGGCGCGCGAATGCCGGAGCGAGCGCGGGGCGGGGGGGGACAGGGGCATAAAAACAGTTGCCGACATACGGCAGTAAATTGTGCAGCCGTGTGCTCATGCACGTTGCCGCAGCTTCTACGGCAACAACCGCTCCTGCGGCGCTGCTTAATCCGTGAAAGTTTATCACAGCGCTTGACCAGTTGCACCGCAACATGGGGGCAGCGGACTTGCAATTTTGCAACATGGGAGATTGTTGGGCGAGGGTGAAGGCGGCGGAACGCCAACTTTGGGGACGCTATGCACCGCGTGCGCACTGGTGCGCACCCTACGGTCTTTATGCAGTCCCGATGGCCCGCAATGATCGATGCGGTAGCATGTCGTTCCCCGTGCTCGGCGCCCCCCTTGTCGGGAACAGCGCTACTGGCGCGCGGCGCAAACGTTGAATAGATGCTTGCCGAAGGCGTAGGGGGCGCAGGGCCTTTGGTGCCCTGTGCGCACGCGGTACGTGTGCGTACCGGAGCCAACGGCATTCAACCGTACCGCGTGCGCACTGGTGCGCACCCTACGGCTGAACGCGTGGGCGTCGCGGTGACAGCGCCTTTTGAAACGACCTCCAAGCCAAGCGCAAGCGCGCAGCGCCATCTGCGGTGAGGAGCACGCTTGCCGCGTGCAGCAGATGACGCTCCGCGCTTGCGCCTGGCCGGCGCGTCACGACCCGTCGTCCAATGCGTCGCTCCCTTGCATCGCAACGCGCGCCGCGCGCTGCGAAAAGCCGCGCTGCAGCAGGAAGCGCATCTGCTTGGCGCGCTCGGCCGCGTCCTCGGCGACCTTGCCGAACTTGCGGTGCCACACCTGGCAGGCGCGGGCGGTTTCGGTTTCCTGCAGCTCGGTCTTCAATTCCATCAGCGCTTCGCCTTCCACGCCGTGGTTCTGCAGCTCGGCGAGCACCCGGCTATTGCCGTAGCGCCCGGCCTTCCTGTGAACCAGCGATTCGGCAAACCGCTCCTGCGACAGCCAGTTGTTCTTTTCCAAAAAATCGAGCAGGGCCTCGACGTCATCGCCCTCCTCGGCGTAGCGCGCCAGCTTGCGGCCCAGCTCGAGCCGGCTGTGCTCCCGCGTCGAGAGGTAACGCAGGGCACGCGCCTTCAGGCTCAGAGGTCGTTTCAACATGAGCATGGCCGCGTTGCGGCTCCTTGCCGTGCAACCGCACTGTCTTCGTCGCCGCGCCTTGCCCTGCTCATGTTGAAACGACCTCCAAGTTGCTGCACCGGCATGCGACCTCGATCAGGCGATTACTCGCCCGACACCGCCTTCAGGCGCGGCTTGCCGCCCTCTTCCTCGCCGCCGGCCGGCGGCAGTTCGCGCACGCCCAGGGCGGAACGGACCTTGTTCTCGATCTCGCGCGCCAGCGCCGGACGCTCCTTCAGGAAGATGCGGGCGTTGTCCTTGCCCTGGCCGATGCGCTCGCCGTTGTAGCTGTACCACGAGCCGGCTTTCTCGACGATCTTGTTGTCCACGCCCAGGTCCAGGATTTCGCCCTCGCGCGAGGTGCCCTCCCCGTACAGGATGTCGAAGTGGGCTTCCTTGAACGGCGGCGCGATCTTGTTCTTGACGACCTTGACCTTGGTTTCGTTGCCGATCACCTCGTCGCCGGACTTGATCGAGCCGGTGCGGCGGATGTCCAGGCGCACCGATGCGTAGAACTTCAGCGCGTTGCCGCCGGTGGTGGTTTCCGGGCTGCCGAACATGACCCCGATCTTCATGCGGATCTGGTTGATGAAGATGACCAGGGTGTTGGTGCGGTTGATCGAGGCGGTCAGCTTGCGCAGCGCCTGCGACATCAGGCGCGCCTGCAGGCCGGGCAGCGCATCGCCCATGTCGCCTTCGATCTCGGCGCGCGGGGTGAGCGCCGCCACCGAGTCGATGACCACCAGGTCGACGCTGCCCGAGCGCACCAGCGCATCGGTGATCTCGAGCGCCTGCTCGCCGGTGTCCGGCTGCGAGATCAGCAGTTCGGACAGGTTGATGCCCAGCTTTTGCGCATAGGTCACGTCCAGCGCGTGCTCGGCGTCGATGAAGGCGCAGGTGCCGCCCAGCTTTTGCATCTGGGCGATGGTCTGCAGGGTCAGCGTGGTCTTGCCCGACGATTCCGGGCCGTAGATTTCGACGATGCGTCCGCGCGGCAGGCCGCCCACGCCCAGCGCGATGTCCAGCCCGAGCGAGCCGGTGGAAACGGTCTGCACTTCCTCGACCGGCGCATTGGCGTCCATGCGCATGACCGATCCCTTGCCGAACTGCTTTTCGATCTGCGCCAGGGCGGCGGCCAGGGCTTTGCCCTTTTCAGTAGCGTTTACTGCAATTTTTTTGTCGTCCATAATCTTCTTTCAATCGTGAAGTGGGCAAGGGTGGCAGCCGCCGAGGCCTGCATCGTTCAGGGTCAATAGACACTACTGTATAAAAATCCAGTGTTCTTGGCAAGCGCTATGTGGGCCTATTTTCACAAGGGCTCGCATTGTTGCGAGAAATCAAACAAAATAGCTTGTGCAAAAGGATGAGCCCGGTTGCCCCATGCGAATTTTATTAGCCGAAGATGATAGCGTACTTGCCGACGGCCTGACGCGTTCGCTGCGCCAGTCCGGCTATGCGATCGACTGCGTGCGCAACGGCGAGGATGCCGATACTGTCCTGGCGACCCAGGAATTCGACCTGCTCATCCTCGACCTGGGCCTGCCGCGCCTGCCGGGGCTGGACGTGCTGCGCCGGCTGCGTGCGCGCGGCTCGCTGCTGCCGGTGCTGATCCTCACCGCCGCCGACTCGATCGAGCAGCGCGTCACTGGCCTGGACCTGGGCGCGGACGACTACATGGCCAAGCCGTTCGCGTTGTCGGAACTGGAGGCGCGGGTGCGCGCGCTCACCCGCCGCGGCGCCGGCGGCGGCCCCAGCGTGATCCGCCACGGCCCCCTGGTGTATGACCAGGTCGGCCGCAGCGCCTACATCAACGACCAGATGCTCGACCTGTCGGCGCGCGAACTGGGCCTGCTCGAAATCCTGCTGGCGCGTACCGGGCGCCTGGTGTCCAAGGAACAGCTGGTCGACCATCTGTGCGAGTGGGGCGAGGAGGTGTCGAACAACGCGATCGAGGTCTACGTGCACCGCCTGCGCAAGAAGATCGAATCGGGCGGCATCCGCATCGCCACCGTGCGCGGGCTGGGCTACTGCCTCGAAAAATGCGCCGACGCGGCGCGTCCCGACCCCGCTAGCGGCAACAAGTGAACGATCGCGACGCCGGGCTCGTAGCGCCAGAGGACCACGGCATCGATGCGCCGCCGTATGTGCCGCCCTATGTGCCGCCCAATCCGGAAGCCGAGGACGGCATCGAGCATTCGCTGTTCGGCGAGATCCTCGACTGGATGCTGGCCCCGCTGCTGCTGCTCTGGCCGATGAGCATCGCGATCACCTACCTGGTCGCCAAGTCGATCGCCAACCAGCCGTTCGACCGCGCGCTGGCGGACAGCGCGACGGTGCTGGCGCAGCAGGTCAAGGAGGTCGACGGGCATCTGGTGGCGCACCTGCCCGGCAGTGCGCGCGACATCCTGCGCGCCGACGACGTGGGCAGCGTGTTCTTCCAGGTCGTGGGCCCGGGCCGCGCCTATGTCGATGGCGACCGCGACCTGCCGCTGCCACCGGGCGATGACCTGGAGCGCGGCGGCGCGGTGCGGTTTCGCAACGACGCGCTGCACGGCACCCCGGTGCGGGTGGCCTATTCGTACGTGAACCTGGACCCGCTGGCCTCGCGCGGCAGCGAACCGCGGCTGGCCCTGGTGCAGGTCGCGGAACCGCTCGACAAGCGCGCGCAGCTGGCCAACGAGATCATCAAGGGCGTGATCCTGCCCCAGTTCATCATCCTGCCCGTGATCCTGGCGCTGGTCTGGTTTGCGCTCTCGCGCGGGCTCTCGCCGCTGGCGCAGCTGCAGGAACGCATCCGCGCGCGCCGCCCGGACGACCTGTCGCCGATCGATTCGCGCCAGGTGCCGGAGGAGATCACGCCGCTGGTCGGCTCGCTCAACGACATGCTCGAGCGCCTGTCGCAGACGATCGACATGCAAAAGCGCTTTATCGCCGACGCCGCGCACCAGATGAAAACGCCGCTGGCGGGCATGCGCACCCAGTCCGAGCTGGCGCTGCGCCAGTCCGACCCGGACGAGATCCACCGCTCGCTCGAGCAGCTGGCCAAGAGCAGCGAGTCGGCCACGCGCCTGGTCAACCAGCTGCTGGCGCTGGCGCGCGCCGAAAACCAGCCGCACGCCGGGCTGGCGTTCGAAGAGCTCGACCTGGGCCTGCTTGCCAAGGCGGGGGTGCAGGACTGGGTCCAGGCCTCGTTCGCGCAGCGCATCGACCTGGGCCTGGAGCCGCCGGACCAGACTGTGACGGTCGAGGGCAATCCGGTCATGCTGCGCGAGCTGCTGTCGAACCTGATCGACAACGCGCTGCGCTACACCCCAAGCGGCGGCAGCGTCACGGTGCGCGCACGGCGCGACGGCGAGCGGGCGCTGCTCGAGGTGGAAGACACCGGCCCCGGCATCGCGCCCACCGAGCGAACCCGCGTGTTCGAGCGCTTCTACCGCATCCTGGGCACCAGCGTGCCGGGCAGCGGGCTGGGGCTGGCGATCGTGCGCGAGATCGCGCAGCAGCACGGCGCCGAAATCGACATCTTCAACAACCCGCGCAGCCTGTCGGCCAAGCTGCCAGGCTGCCTGTTCCGGCTGACCTTTCCGCCACCCGCCCCAAGGATTACCGATGCCAGCTGAGACCATGAAGGCAAACCCTGGACCGGAGCGCCAGGCACGCCTGCTTCGCGCCGCGCGCGCGGCCCACTGGCGCGCCACGCGCCGCATGAGCGCGCTGCTGCTGGTGCTGTGGCTGGCCACCAGCTTTTGCACGGTGTTCTTCGCGCGCGAGCTGGCCGGCCTGTCCGTGTTCGGCTGGCCGCTGTCGTTCTACATGGCGGCGCAAGGCGCCTCGCTGGTCTACCTTGCCATCGTCGGCGGCTACGCCTGGCGCATGCGGCACCTGGACCGGGAGTACGCGCGCCGCATCGAGGAGGCCGCGTGAAGCCGCCCGGCGCCTACATGCGCAAGCTGACCCGCTACTACCTGTGGTACAGCGGCTGCTTCGGCCTGTTCCTGATGGCGCTCGCGATCCTGGAAAACGAAGGCATGCCGCGCCTGTGGATCGGCTACCTGTTCATGTTCGCCACCATCGCGCTGTACGCCACGATCGGGGTGATCTGCCGCACCTCGAACGTGTCCGAATACTATGTCGCCGGGCGCCGCGTGCCGGCCCTGTTCAACGGCATGGCCACCGCCGCCGACTGGATCTCGGCCGCCAGCTTCATCAGCCTGGCCGGCGGGCTTTACCTGCACGGCTTTTCGGGCCTGGCCTACATCATGGGCTGGACCGGCGGCTACTGCCTGGTGGCGCTGCTGATCGCGCCCTACCTGCGGCGTTCGGCGCAGTACACGATTCCCGACTTCCTGGCCACCCGCTACGGCGGTGGCCGGGGTGCGCGCGGCACACCGGTGCGCCTGATGGCGGTCGGCGCCACGATCATCGTCTCGTTCATCTACGTGGTGGCGCAGATCTACGCGGTCGGCCTGATCGCGTCGCGCTTTACCGGCGTCGATTTCTCGGTCGGGATCTTCCTGGGCCTGGCCAGCATTCTGGTGTGCTCCTTCCTGGGCGGCATGCGCGGCATCACCTGGACCCAGGTGGCGCAGTACATCATCATCCTGGTCGCGTTCCTGATTCCAACCATGTGGCTGTCGGCCAAGCACGCGGGCAACGCGCTGCCCCAGGTCGCCTACGGCTCGGTGCTGCCCAAGCTGGCCAAGCGCGAAGCCCTGCTCGCGCTCGACCCGCGCGAGCACGAAGTGCGCGCCAGCTTCCAGCGCAAGGCCGACGAATTCGACGCGCTCCTGTCCACCCTGCCCCAATCGTGGGAGCAGGGCAAGGCGAAGGCGCAGCGCCAGCTTGACGCGGCGCGCAAGCGCAACGCGTCGCTGGTCGAGATCAGGAGCGCCGAACGCGCGCTGGTCGCCTACCCCAAGAACGCGGACGAGGCGGAGCACCTGTGGCGCGAGCAGCGCGCGGCCAACCTCGCGCGCGCACGGCCGCCCGAGCCGCATGCGCAGCCGTTCCCCGGCGCGACCTTTGATGAGTCCGACATCAAGCGCAACAACTTCCTGGCGCTGGTGTTCTGCCTGATGATCGGCACCGCCGCCCTGCCCCACATTCTGATGCGCGACTACACCACGCCTTCGGTGCACGAGACGCGGGTGTCGGTGTTCTGGGCGCTGTTCTTCATCCTGCTGATCTACCTGACCATTCCGGCGCTGGCGGTGCTGGCCAAGTACGACATCTACACCTACCTGGTCGGCAGCGACTTCGCGCACCTGCCGACCTGGATCTCGTACTGGGCCAACGTGGACAAGGTCAATCCCCTGATCAGCGTCACCGACGTGAACGGCGACGGCATCGTGCAACTGGCCGAGATCGCGATCGACGGCGACGTGCTGGTGCTGGCCACGCCCGAGATCGGCGGCCTGCCGTATGTGATTTCCGGCCTGGTGGCAGCCGGCGGCCTGGCAGCCGCGCTGTCGACCGCCGACGGACTGCTGCTGGCGATTTCGAACGCGCTTTCGCACGACATCTATTACAAGGTGGTCGACCCGGTCGCCTCGAGTCAGAAGCGGGTCACGATTTCCAAGCTGCTGCTGCTGGCGGTCGCCTTCATCGCGGCCTACGCGGCCTCGCAAAAGCCGGCCGACATCCTGTCGCTGGTGGGCGCCGCGTTCTCGCTGGCCGCATCGACGCTGTTCCCGCCGCTGGTGATGGGCGTGTTCTGGAAGCGCGCCAATCATGTCGGCGCGATCGCGGGCATGGTGGCCGGCTTTCTGGTGTGCCTGTTCTACATGCTGCACACCAACCCGATCCTCGGCGGCAGCCTGAGCGCCGCCTGGTTCCACATCGCGCCGATCTCGGCCGGCGTATTCGGGGTGCCGGCCGGCATCGCCGTGCTGGTCGTCGCCAGCCTGCTCTCCGCCCCACCGGCGCGCGCCAGCGACGCCCTGGTCGACTACCTGCGTGCGCCGGAATGATTTCCCTTGAGCAAAACGTTGGGTAAACTAAAAGGATAATTTTCGAAAAGGGATGACAATGCCGTCAAGCCGTTTTATGCCAATCGCAGGTCTGCTCGCCGCCCTTCTGGCCGGCCCGGCCATTTCGCTCGCGGCACCCGCAACGCCGTTACCGCCGATCGAAAGCTTCTTCGAGCGCCCGGCCTTTGGCGGCGCTATTCTCTCACCCAGTGCACGTTATCTTGCCGCGCGTACCGGCCAGCCGGGCGGGCACGATTACCTGGTCGTCATCGATCTGGTGGCCAACGAAGGCAAGAAAGTGGCCGGGTTCAAAGACGCCGACATCGGAGACTTCCAGTGGGTCAACGACGATCGCCTGGTATTCAACGCGACCGACAAGACCCTGCCACCGGGCCACGTCGACGTTGCGCCAGGTCTGTATGCGGTGGGCCGCGACGGCAAAGGCTTTGTGCAACTGGCCCAACGGACCGGCCAGTCCTTCGTGTCGGCGCGGCCAACAGTCGGCCAGCGCGAGCTACTCCCCTGGCATACTTTCATGCTCCACCAGAGCGGCGCACAGGATTCCGAATCGATCTATGTGAGAAGCCCCCAGTACGATGACCGGGGCGAACTGCGCTATGTGGACCTGCTGTCCCTGAACACGGTGACCGGGCGTGCGCAGAAAGTCCCGCGCCCTGGCGCCGTATATGCATGGCTGCTCGACCACAAGGGCGAGCCACGCATCGCCATGACGCATGAAAAAGATATCACGACCGTGTTCTATCGCGACCCGGCCAACGCCGAATGGCGCAAGCTGGTCAGCTACCAGGACTACAGCGAATCGGACGAGGGTTTCGCCCCGCTGGGCTTCGCGCCGGACGGCCGGCTGTTCGTGGTCGCACACAATGGCAAGGACACCACCGCGGTTCACACTTTCAACTTCACCACCAACAAAATCGACCCCGAGCCAGTGGTCGCCGCCGCCGGTTATGACTTCGCCGGCAGCCTGGTGACGGACAGCCGCAAGCTGCTGGGCGTGCATTACCAGACCGACGCCGCGTCGAGCATCTGGTTCGATCCGGACATGAAAGCCCTCCAGCAGGCGGTCGACAAGGCGCTGCCCGGAACGATCAACATGATTTCAGTGGCCGCACGCGCGCAGCAGCCGTGGGTGCTGGTGCGCTCGTTTTCCGACGTGACTCCGTCAACCTACGTGCTGTTTAATGCCAAAACCAACGCCCTCAACTTGGTGGGCAGCAGCCACCCCGCAATCGACAGCCGCCAGATGGGCCAACAAGACGCCGTACGCTACAAGGCTCGCGACGGGCTTGAGATTCCTGCCCTGCTCACCTTGCCAAAGGGCGGCGGCAAGAACCTGCCGCTGGTGGTGTTGGTGCACGGCGGCCCGTGGGTACGCGGGGAGACCTGGGGCTGGAGCTCACAATCACAGTTTCTCGCCTCGCGCGGGTACGCGGTGCTTGAGCCGGAATTCCGCGGCAGCACCGGCTTTGGCTGGAGCCACTTCAAGGCCAGCTTCAAGCAATGGGGACTGGCGATGCAGGACGACTTGGCCGACGCTGCGCGCTGGGCCATTGCGCAAGGCGTGGCCGACCCCAAGCGCATCTGCATCGCCGGCGCCAGCTACGGCGGCTATGCGACGCTGATGGGGCTGATCAAGGACCCGGACCTGTTCAAGTGCGGCGTCGACTGGGTGGGGGTCACCGACATCAACCTGATGTACAACGACACCTGGTACTCGCACTCTGATGCCACGGACGACTGGAAGAAATACGGGATGCCCAGGCTGATCGGCGACCAGGTCAAGGATGCGGCGCAGCTCAAGGCCACCTCGCCTCTTGAGCAGGCGTCGCGCATCAAGCAGCCGGTCCTGCTGGCCTACGGTGGGGTCGACCGGCGGGTGCCGATCTTCCACGGACGCAAGTTCTACGATGCGATTAAGGAAACCAACAAGCAGGTCGAATGGATCGAATATCCGCAGGAAGGGCACGGCTGGTCGCTGGCGAAGAACAACATCGACTTCTGGACCCGCGTCGAAAACTTCTTGGACAAGAACATCGGCAAGGGCGCGGGTCAGGAGTAAGCTGACCGGCGGATCGTCCGTAGCTCATCAATAGAGCAGCAGACGTGTTCCAAGGGATATAAAAACTGGTTTTCTAAAATTCGCCGCCGGGCGGCGACACTGACAATAAAAGGAAAAACATGCAGTTCCCCTTCCGAGCATTGAGCAGAAAAATCCTGCTGGCCCTGGCCCTGTCGCCGTCCGGCGCCGTACTGGCCCAAGCGCCGGCGGTTCCTGCGCCGCCGCCGGTCGAAGCCTTCTTCGGCGCATCTGCTTATGGCGGGGCGGCGATTTCGCCCAGCGGCAGATACCTGGCTGTCAAATCGGGCGCGAAGGGCCGGCATGATTTCCTGGTCGTGATCGACCTGCAGACCAACACCGGCAAGGGCGTAGCCGAGTTCAACGACGCCGACATCGGCACCTTCCGCTGGGTGAACGATGAGCGCCTGGTATTCGATCTGCACGACAAGTCCGTCGGCCAGGGCAATGTACGCCACGCACCGGGCATGTTCGCAGTGAACCGCGACGGCAGCCAATTCGTGCAACTGGTGGACCGCTACGGTTCGTGGGTCAACAGCGGGACGACCGGCACCCGCACCGCCCGCAAGCTCCTGCCCTGGAACCACTACTTGCTCGCGCAGCGCGGCGCGCAGGACTCGGAATACATCTACGTTGCCAATCCTGAATGGACCGAGACCGAACGCGTGCGCCACGTGAACCTGGTGCGCCTGAACACGCTCACGGGGCAGACCACCAAGGTACCGCGCCCGGGCAGCGTCCAGAGCTGGATCCTGGATAACAAAGGCGAGCCGCGCCTCGCGGCAGGCACCGAGAAGGACCTGACGACGATCTACTACCGCGACCCGGCCAACGACATCTGGCGCACGCTGATCAGCTACACCCCCTACAGCCACGGCCAGGACGACATCATCCCGCTCGGCTTTGGCCCGGACGGCACGCTGTACGTGATTGCGCGGGCCGGCGGCAAGGACACGAGCTCGGTCCACACCTTCAATCTCGCCACCGGCAAGGTCAATCCGGAACCGCTGATCTCGACCGCCGGTTACGATTTCGTCGGCGGCCTCATTACAACCAGGGACAAGTTGCTCGGCGTTCAATTTGTAACGGATGCCGAAGCGGACGAGTGGGTCGACCCGGAGATGAAGGCGATCCAGGCGACGGTCGACAAACTGCTCCCCGCCACCGTCAACTTGCTCGCCGTCGCTGCGCGTTCCGAGACCCCCTGGGTGGCGGTGCGTTCGTACGCGGATGCGATTCCCCCTACCTACTGGCTGTACAACAAGGATACCAAGCTGATCAGCAAGGTCGGCGATTCCCGCCCCGCCATCGATCCCAAGCAGATGGGACGTCAGCAGGCAATCCGCTACAAGGCCAGAGACGGCCTGGACATCCCGGCGCTCTTGACCCTGCCGCCTGGCGGCAAGCGCACTGGCCTGCCGCTGGTGGTGATGGTGCACGGCGGCCCGTGGGTGCGCGGCGCGTCATGGAGCTGGCATCCGGAGACGCAATTCCTGGCCACGCGCGGCTATGCCGTGTTGGAACCTGAGTTCCGCGGCAGCACGGGCTTTGGCGCCAAACACTTCCTGGCCGGCTGGAAGCAATGGGGCCTGGCGATGCAAAACGACGTCGCCGACGGAACGCGCTACCTGATTGACAAGGGCATCGTCGATCCGAAGCGGATTTGCATCGCAGGCGCCAGCTATGGCGGCTATGCGACGCTGATGGGCCTGGTCAACGACCCCGACCTGTTCAAGTGCGGCATCAACTGGGTGGGCGTCACCGACATCAACCTGATGTACAACGGCAGCTGGACCCAGGAATCGGACTTGACGGACGAATGGAAGCAGTACGGCATGCCCGACATGATCGGCGACCAGGTCAAGGACGCCGCGCAGCTCAAGGCCACCTCGCCGATCGAGCAGGCTGCCCGCATCACGCAGCCGGTGCTGCTGGCCTATGGCGGCGTTGACAAGCGCGTACCGCTCTACCACGGCAAGAAGTTCTATGATGCCGTCACCAAGGCCAACAAGAACGTCGAGTGGATCGAGTATCCTGAGGAAGGCCACGGCTGGCGACTGGCGAAGAACAACATCGACTTCTGGACGCGGGTCGAAAAATTCTTGGACAAGAACATCGGCAAGGGCGCGGTTCAGGAGTAAGCGAAGGCCGCGCTCAGCCTCCGATGGCGATGAAATTCTCCTCGACATCGGCGCACGTGGCCTTGAGCTGCCCGTCGAGCGCCTTTGCTTGCTCGGGCTGCGCGTGCGCCCGATGCCAATTCCCCATCGCCGACAGGGCTTCGCAGCGTCGCATCTTGCCGCCTTTGCGGTCGTCCGCCGCTTGCGCCAGGAGCTTGTCAGACGAAAGCTTGCCGAGATAGAACTCGGCGATCGGCTTCGGCCATTCATCGCTATCGCTACGCGAGAAGGTGGCGGCCAGTTCCGACTTCGCCAGTTCGGCCTGGCCGCTACGCACGCGAGCGATGTACAGCCACAGGGCGCCGTCGCGTTCGGCTGGCAGCTTGTCGAGTGCGACGCGCAGGCGGGTCGCAGCCCTGGCGAAGTCACCGCGCACCAAAAGGTCGCGTCCGGTGTACAGGTTGGCGTACGCGCTACCGCCCGCTGCAGCCTTTTCCAGCCAGCTGGCGGCGCGCGCCTCGTCGCGCGGCACCACATTGCCGCTTGCGTAAATGTTGGCCAGCACCAGCTGGGCATCGGCGTTGCCGCTTTCCGCCTCGGCCTCGATCCATGGTTCGAGCTTGCGCCGCTGCCCAAACGGTTCGCCGCCGACATACGAGAAATACAGCTTGTTCTGGCTCATCGCGAACAACAGGCGGTGGGCGCGCAGGAAGTCGGCGCCGAGCGTGACGTCTGCGCCATCCATGCCTGAGTTTTCCACCGCCATTTCCGCATTCTCGACGGTTTCCTCTCCGATCTGAAAGGTCTTGACCGTCGCGAACCAGCGCGAGGTCGTGTAGCGGCCGATACCGGCCAAATCTGAAGCGCGAGCGCCGGGGGTGTCGAACGCGATCCCGGCGCGCTTGGCCCCGTCGCTACTGATCGTACTGACGGCGGCCCCACTGTCGATCATGGCCTCCATCTCCTTCCCGTTGATGCGGACGAAGAAATGCGGATTTCTTTGTTCCTGGTCATGCCGCCGGAGCGGGACATGGTGCACGTTCTCGCTCCAATAGCCGAGATTGGTGTTCCCGCAGTTTTCGGGGACAAAAAACGTCAATTGCTTGGTCGCCAGCGACATTTCCAGGTCAGTCTGCAACAGGAAGGGCGCACCAAGAATGGCATCGAAAGAGGGGGTCTGACCGAAACTGACCAGCACCGGCATATTGCTGCGGCCCGCCCGGACGGGGCCGACGATGAATTCGTCGACGTTGGTTGCGAACAGCGCACTTATGCCGCCGACGCCCATTGCGCGGCTGCCGGTAGGGCGCAGCCTGAGGCCGCGCCGCTCGGCGCCAGTGCGCGTCAGGGCGGTCAGTGAGGAGCCCGTGTCAACCAGCAGCTCGGCCGGAGTGCCGTTGATGCTGCCTTCGGTCGTGATTTCCAGCCCGGGGCCGCTGTACCGAAGGGGCAATTTTCCTACGGCCATGTAGCTGCATTTGGCCGGTTCAGCGGCGGCATGGGCGAAGGGCGCGAGGGCGCAGGTCACGCCCAGGGTCAGGCGCATGGCGGCGCCGCAAAGGATAGTTTTCATAAATAAATACTACAAGAAAAGTTTTGTTTATTACATTAATTTAACATCACTCTCCGCCAAATGTTGCAATTTTGAACAAGATATAAAAAAAACGGGATGGACGGCATATCGGCAAGGGCGCGGTTAAGGAGTAAGCTTGGGTCGGGGTCATCCGTAACTCATCCGGGAGGCGTACATGTCGTCGGGCAAGATTCTGGTAGCACAGGGAGGCGGACCGACCGCCGTCATCAACCAGTCGATGGTCGGCGTGGCGCTGGAGGCGCGCCGCTTCCAGAACGTGACGCGCATTTACGGCGCGCTGCACGGCGTGCGCGGCATCGTCAACGAAGACTTCCTCGACCTGACCCAGGAGACCAGCCACAACCTCGAGCTGGTCGCCGCCACGCCCTCCTCCGCGCTCGGCTCCACGCGCGACAAGCCGGACATGGCCTACTGCCGCAGCATCTTCGACGTGTTGCGCGCGCACGAGATCGAGCACTTCTTCTACATCGGCGGCAACGACTCGGCCGACACCGTGCGCATCGTCAGCGAACAGGCCCGGCAGGCCGGCTACCCGCTGCGCTGCATCCACATCCCCAAGACCATCGACAACGACCTGGTCGGCAACGACCACACGCCCGGCTTTCCGTCGGCGGCGCGCTTCGTGGCGCAAGCCTTCGCCGGCGCCAACCTCGACAACGCGGCGCTGCCTGGGGTCTATGTCGGCGTGGTGATGGGGCGACACGCCGGGTTCCTCACCGCCGCGTCCGCGTTGGGCAAGAAGTTTCCGGATGACGGCCCGCACCTGATCTACCTGCCCGAGCGCACCTTCGAGCTGGAGCGCTTCCTGGCCGATGTGAAGGCGACCTACGAGCGCCATGGCCGCTGCGTGATCGCGGTGTCGGAAGGCATCCACGATGCCTCGGGCCAGCCGGTGGCCACCTTGCTGGCCAAGGAGATCGAGCGCGACCAGCACGGCAACGTGCAGCTGTCGGGCACCGGCGCGCTGGCCGACCTGCTGTGCGACGAGATCAAGGGCAAGCTCGGCATCAAGCGGGTGCGCGGGGACACCTTCGGCTATCTGCAGCGCTCGTTCATCGGCTGCGTGTCCGACGTCGACCAGCGCGAGGCGCGCGAAGTGGGCGAAAAGGCGGTGCAGTTCGCGATGTGGGGCGACCGCGACGGCTCGGTGGCCATCAAGCGCACCGGCTTTTACTCGGTCGACTACGAACTGATGCCGCTCGACCAGGTGGCCGGCAAGACGCGCACGATGGAGGACGAGTTCATCAGCGAAAGCGGCACCGACGTGACCGACGCGTTCCGGCTGTACCTGCGCCCGCTGCTCGGTTCGGGTATGCCGGATGCATTCCGGCTGCGCGGGGTGGCGGTGCAGAAGGTGCTTAAGCGCTGACGTATCCGGCAAGCGGTTCCGGCCGTAGGGTGCGCACCTGTGCGCACGCGGTTCGCGAAAGGTTCGTAGCGAAACGGCAGCCGCAAGTCAGCATGCGGTGACCGCGTGCGCACCGGTCCTCGCCGGCCGCGCGCCCCCTACGGGTCATGCACTGCGGCTTTTCAAAACAAAACGGGCGCCCCGAGAGGCGCCCGTTTTGCCGATGACGAAGTCGATTACTGCACGATCGTCTGCGCCTCGCCTTCCTTGCGCGCGCGGATTTCGCCAATGCGGTACACGGTCTCGCCGGCCGCCTGCAGCTGGGCGAATGCCGCGTCCGCGTTTTCCTTGGACACGATCACGGTCATGCCAATGCCACAGTTGAATACGCGATGCATCTCGGCGTCCGCCACGCCACCATGCTGCTGCAGCCACTGGAACAGCGGCGGCAGCGGCCACGACTTCGCATCGAGCACGGCGGTCAGGTTATCGCCCAGCACGCGCGGGATGTTCTCGACCAGGCCGCCGCCGGTGATGTGCACCAGGCCCTTCACTTCCATCGATTGCATCAGCGCCAGCAGCGGCTTGACATAGATGCGGGTCGGCGCCATCAGCACGTCTGCCAGCTTGCGGCCATGGAAGTCGGCGTTCAGGTCCGGCTTGGCCACTTCGATGATCTTGCGTACCAGCGAGTAGCCGTTCGAATGCGCGCCCGACGACGCCAGGCCCAGCACCACGTCGCCCGGCGCAATCTTGCTGCCGTCGATGATCTGCGACTTCTCGACCGCGCCGACGGCAAAGCCGGCCAGGTCGTATTCGCCGTCCGGGTACATGCTCGGCATCTCGGCGGTCTCGCCGCCGATCAGCGCGCAGCCGGCCTGTTCACAGCCGGCGGCGATGCCCTTGACCACGTCGGTCGCGGTCGGCACGTCGAGCTTGCCGCAGGCGAAGTAGTCGAGGAAGAACAGCGGCTCGGCGCCCTGCACCAGGATGTCGTTGACGCTCATCGCCACCAGGTCGATGCCGACCGTGTCGTGGCGGTTCAGCTCGAACGCCAGCTTGAGCTTGGTGCCCACGCCGTCCGTACCGGACACCAGCACCGGTTCCTTGTACTTCTTGCTGATCTCAAACAGCGCGCCAAAGCCGCCGATGCCGCCCAGCACGCCTTCGCGCATCGTGCGCTTGGCGAACGGCTTGATCGCTTCGACCAGGGCGTCGCCGGCGTCGATATCGACCCCGGCATCGCGGTAGGAAAGGGAAACATTGGATGGTTGGCTCATGGTATTTGGCAGCGGAGGCGGTAAAATAGAAAGCGAACGCCAAAATCTGGCTAGTCCGCTATTCTAGCAAACGGCCCGCACCGACGCCGATCAACAGAGACAACAATAACTAGAATGCCATTTTTCCTCACCCCGGAGCAAAAACAATCGACCTTCTGGTTGGCACTCTGGCTGGCGTTGGCGGGTTTGCTGTATCTGCTCGGTCCGGTGCTCGCCCCCTTTCTCGCCGCCGCCATCCTCGCCTATGCCTTGAGCGGCCCCGTCGACCACCTGTGCCGCCTGCGCATCCGGCGCTGGGCCATGCCGCGCGCGCTGGCCGTGGTGCTGGTCCTGCTGGTGTTCGTGGCCGCCGGCGGCGCGCTGGCCCTGATCGTGATCCCGGTGCTGCGCAAGGAACTGCCGCTGCTGCTGGCGCAGATTCCCGCTTTCCTGGCCAAGGTCGACGCGCTGGTGGCGCCGCGCCTGGCGCAGTTCGGCATCAACATCAAGCTCGACGGCTCGGGCATCCGCACCCTGCTGACCCAGCAGATGGCCACCGGCGGCGACGAGCTCTGGACCTGGGTGCTGGCCAGTGCCCGGGTTGGCGGCAGCGCCCTCTTGGGCTGGATCGCGAGCCTGGTCCTGGTCCCGGTGGCGCTGTTCTACCTGCTGCTCGACTGGCACCGCATGCTGGCCCTAGTCCAGGGCGCCATTCCGCGCCGCTGGGTCGACCCGGTGGTGTCCATGGCGCGCGAAGTGAACGACCTGCTGGCCCAGTACCTGCGCGGCCAGCTCCTGGTGATGCTGGTGCTGGCGGTGTACTACTCGGCCACGCTGGCGCTGGCCGGCTTTGACGTGGCGCTGCCGGTTGGCCTCCTCACCGGGCTGCTGGTGTTCATCCCGTACCTCGGCTTTGGCCTCGGACTGGCGCTGGCCCTGATCGCGGCCGTCCTGCAATTCCCGGGCCTGACTGGCCTCATCTACGTGGCGGTGATCTACGGCGCCGGCCAGCTCATCGAAGGGTTCTTCCTCACCCCGCGCCTGGTGGGCGAGCGCATTGGCTTGAATCCCCTGGCGGTGATCTTCGCCCTGCTCGCGTTCGGCCAGCTGTTCGGCTTTGCCGGCGTGCTGCTGGCGCTGCCCGCGTCGGCGGTGCTGATGGTGGCTTTCCGCCACCTGAAACACCACTATCTGCGTAGCAGCTTCTATAATGCCTGATGCAATATGATATTTTTAGCATGAGACCCACGCCATGAAACAGCTGGTGCTCGATTTAGGCGCCGACCCGGCGCAGAGCCTCGACACCTTCCAGGTGGGCGAAAATACCGAACTGGCGCACCTGATGCACCAGTTCGCGCAGCGCGCTTCGCGCGAGCATTTCTGCTACCTGTGGGGCGAGACCGGCGCTGGCAAGTCGCACCTGCTGCAGGCGCTGGCGGCCACGCCCGGCGCGCGCTACATCGCGTCCGATGCGCCCGAAGCCCAGTTCGTCTTTGCGCCCGAGGTCAGCCTGTACCTGGTGGACGATGTCGACCGCCTGCCGGCCGCGCGCCAGATCGACGCGTTCGCGCTGTTTAACCAGGTGCGCGAACACGGCGCCTACATGGTCGCGACCGGCCCGGTGCCGCCGGCCGTGTTGCCGCTGCGCGAAGACCTGCGCACACGCATGGGCTGGGGCCTGGTCTACCAGATCCGCGGCCTGTCGGACGACCAGAAGATCGCCGCCCTCACCCAGGCCGCCGAGGCGCGCGGTTTGACGCTGTCGGCCAGCGTGTTACCCTATTTGCTGTCCCATTTCAAGCGCGACATGCGCTCCCTGTCGACGATGCTCGATGCGCTCGATCAGTACTCCCTCGAGACCCAGCGGCCGGTCACGCTGCCGCTGCTGCGCGACCTGCTGTTGCAAGGGAACCCTCCCCCCGAACCGAAAGAATGAAAAACCTCGCGCTGTTTGACCTCGACCACACCCTGCTTCCGATCGATTCGGATTACGAATGGGGTGAATTTTTGGTGCGCACCGGCGCCGTCGACGAAGGCGAATTCCGCCGCGCCAATGACGCCTTCTTCGCCCAGTACCAGGCCGGCACGCTCGACCCGGTCGAGTACCTCGAATTCGCGCTCGGCACGCTGGCGCGCTTTCCGCGCCGCGAGCTGGACGCGATGCACGGCCAGTTCATGCATGAAGTAATCCGGCCGGCGATTCGTCCACGCGCACGCGAACTCGTGCAGCGCCACGCCGATCAAGGCGACCTGGTCGCGATCATCACCGCCACCAACCGCTTCATCACCGAGCCGATCGCGCGCGAATTCGGCGTGGAGCACCTGATCGCCGCCATGCCCGAAACCGACGCGCACGGCAACCTGACCGGCAAGCTGCTCGGTGCGCATACCTCGGGCCCGGGCAAGGTGACACACATGCACGCATGGCTAGACCAGCTGGGCCAGCCGTTCGATGCGTTCGAGCGCAGCCACTTCTACAGTGACTCGCACAACGACATCCCACTGCTGTCGGTCGTCTCCCATCCGGTGGCGACCAATCCGAACGCCGCGCTGACCAAGCACGCAACCGCCCTCGGCTGGCCTTTACTCCATCTGTTCAATGATTAAAAAATTTATCCGTAAGATCCTTGGTGTGAAAGACCAGTCCGCGCGCGATCCGAGCGAGCCTGTAATCCTCGGCCCTGCCGAACACGGCATCGACCTCAAGCTCGTCTCGGCCAACGCCATCCGTGTCACCCAGACCCTGCAGGAAGCGGGTTTCAAAGCCTTCGTGGTCGGCGGAGCGGTGCGCGACCTGCTCTTGGGCGTGAAGCCGAAAGACTTCGACATCGCCACCGACGCCACGCCCGAGCAGGTCAAGCGCCTGTTCCGGCGCGCCTTCATCATCGGCCGCCGGTTCCAGATCGTGCACGTGATGTTCGGCCAGGAGCTGCTGGAAGTGACGACCTTCCGCGGCAACGGCAGCAACAACGCGCCCAAGGACGAGCATGGCCGCGTCCTGCGCGACAATAACTTCGGCCCGCAGCACGAAGATGCGGCGCGGCGCGACTTCACCATCAACGCCATGTACTACGACCCGGCCACCGGCACGGTGCTCGACTACCACGGCGGCATCAGCGACATCCGCGGCAAGGTCCTGCGCATCATCGGCCAGCCGGAAGCGCGCTTCCGCGAAGACCCGGTGCGCATGCTGCGCGTGGTGCGCTTTGCGGCCAAGCTGCACTTCACCATCGAGGCCAGCACGCGCGCGCCGATCCCGGTGATGGCCCCTTTGATCAACAACGTGCCGGCCGCGCGCATCTTCGACGAGATGCTCAAGCTCCTGATGAGCGGCCACGCGCTGGGCTGCCTGCAGGAGCTGCGCGGCGCCGGCCTGCACCACGGCCTCTTGCCCTTGCTCGACGCCGTGCTCGAACAGCCGATCGGCATGAAGTTCGTAACGCTGGCGCTGGAGTCGACCGACAACCGGGTCAAGGCCGGCAAGGGCGTCTCGCCCGGCTTCCTGTTCGCGTCGCTGCTGTGGCACCAGGTGCTGGAAAAGTGGAACGCCTACCGCGCCGCCGGCGAGTCGCCGATTCCCGCACTGCACCTGGCGGCCGACGACGTGCTCGACGCGCAGACCGAGAACCTTGCCCTGCAGCGCCGCATCGCGACCGACATGCGCGACATCTGGGCCATGCAGCCGCGCTTCGAGCGCCGTACCGGCAAGACGCCGTTCAAGCTGCTGGAAAACCCACGCTTCCGCGCCGGCTACGACTTCCTGCTGCTGCGCTGCGAATCGGGTGAACTGGACAAGGAGCTGGGCGACTGGTGGACCGCGTTTGCGGAAGGCGATTCCGCCGAACGCGAGCGCCTGATCAGCGTGTCGCGCGATACCCCGGCCGGCCCCAGGAAGAAGCGCCCGTCACGCCGCGGACCGCGCCGCGGCAATGGCGAAGCGGCTGCGGCCCCGGCCACCGCGGCGCCCGGCGAGGAATGATCGCCTACATTGGCATCGGCGCCAACCTGGGCGACGCCCGCGCCAACGTCAAGGATGCGCTGGCGCGGCTGGCGCGCCTGCCAGGTACCCGCCTGGTACGGGCTTCCAGCAGCTACCGCACCGCGCCGATCGACTCCTCCGGCGACGATTACATCAATGCCGTGGCTTGCCTTTCCACCGAACTGCCGCCGCACGAACTGCTGGCGGCGCTGTTCGAGATCGAACAGGCGAACGGCCGCGAACGGCCGTACCGCAATGCCCCGCGCACCCTCGACCTCGACCTGCTGCTGTACGGCGACCAGGTGATCGACACCCCCAGCCTGACGGTGCCGCACCCGCGCATGCTCGAGCGCGCGTTCGTGCTGGTGCCGCTGCTCGAAATCGCACCGGATGTCGACGTACCCGGCAAAGGCCGGGCGCGCGAATTTGCCGCCGCCGTCGCGCACCAGGCCATAACCAGGCTGGATTGACATACAGGTTCCTGTCATCGCCCAGCCCGCTTTCCACCTTCCGAACTAAAAGCGAAGTGCCAAGTAGGCGCCAGAGACAGCCAAGGTCGTTAGGGTGACCGGCAACCCGACGCGGGCATGGCGTCTCCAATCGATGGCAATGCCACGCCTGGCTGCAGCATCCACAACGATGATGTTTGCGATGCTTCCTACAATCAACAAATTACCGGATAGCGTGCTGACCAATGCAAGCAGCACACCGCCCATCTCATGGTGGACAACGGGTAATAGCAGCATCACGGCGGGGACGTTAGAGACAAGGTTGGAAAGCAGAAAAGTGGCGACGAACAACGAACTTGGCTGATCCAGTCGCACGCCGAGAGTGGCGAGGTAATTGATGGCGTGTGCGGTTATCCCTGTGCGCTGAAGTGCATGGTTCACCACGAAAAGGCTCATGAACAACACTAGTAACTCCCAATCTACCAGCCCCAGCATCTTCCGAGAATGTAACTGACGACTCATCAACAAAACGCCCGCGCCAATAAGCGCCATGTGCTCTCTAGGCCACGGCGCCACAAGAAACGCCACCAACAGCACGACAGCAATAACCAGTCCCTTAGTCGTTTGCCAGGCATCGAATGGTACTTTCTCGGTTTGCGGCTCAGGAGCGCCTGCGGCGTTTGCCACAACATCATCAGCCTCTCTCCAACGTCCACCGGTCTGCCAAACAATCAGTCCCCAACTTGTGAGCAGCCCCAACCCAACTGGAATAACTGCTTCCAAGAAGTAGCCGTCAAAAGGCAATTGCAGCGTTTGGCCGATCAGCATGTTCTGTGGATTGCCGATCAGTGTCGCGGCAGAGCCGATGTTGGCGGCACAGGCTAGCGCCAGCAGGAAGGGAACCGGGGCAAGCTGACGCTTCTTGCAGGCATCGATCAGCACCGGAGCGATGGCCAGGCAAACAATATCGTTGCTGAACACGGCTGACAGCGCAGCAGTGACGACGATCAGCACAGCCAACAGCCCGGAAGGACTCAGTGACAACCCAGCCAGCTTGCGGGTTATCCAGTCATAGAATCCCCCAAGTCGCATCTGCGCCGATACCACCATGAAGGCAAACAGCAAGATCAGTGTGGGCAAATGGATAGCTGCCACCGCCTCTTCCAGGCTCAGAGCATTGATGCTAATGAGCGCAATGGCCCCGAGAAGCGCGACGCCGGTCCGGTCAAGTTGCAGAAATGGCAGACCTCCAAGGATCATGCCGAGATAGACGATGAAAAAGATGATGAGGATAGTCGTGGCCATTGTGGTATCGCTAGCCGAAGCAGACCTACCCTGCAGCTAAGAGTGTGTCGTTGGCATTTTCCATGTAAGCTTTGTCCATCTTAGCAAAACTCAACAATCATGCCCGCCAGTATTTTACTTGCATGTGCTGCTGCAGGTACCCGCGAATCGGATTGGCGCTAACGCCATCACCGGGCTGGATTGACACCCCGCCTGATCGCGGCGCTGGCAAGCTGGGGGCCGGTTGTCTGATCGCCCGGAAGCTCAATCATTTGAGCGCGCATGAGGAACCGTTCCATGTCCAACGAATATTGCATCCGCCTGGCCACCCCGGCCGATACCGTTGCCCTCTACCAGATCCATCGCAATTCGGTGGAGCGGCTGTGCCGTGCGCATTATGCGCCGGAGCAGATTGCCATGTGGCTCGACGGACGTGCACCGGAGGGCTATCTCGAGGCCATCATCCGTGGCGACCTCTGGCTTGCCGAAGATACCGGCGTGCTCGGGTTCGTGGAAATCGAGGGGGCCGAGGTGTCCAAGTTGTTCGTTGCCGGCGACCACGCGGCCCGCGGAGTGGGTACGCGATTGCTGCAAACAGCCATCGCCGCGCTTGAAGCACGCGAGGTAGCTACGATCCACATCGAGGCCACGCGCAATGCCGTTCCGTTCTACGAGAAATTCCAGTTCCGAGTGACCGGCAGCGGCTATTTCTCACGTGGTAACAGTCCAGTGCGGATCGAGATCGCTACGATGGAACGCCGATCCTGATAGCCCTCGCCGGTTGCCCTCGCCGGTCGCCCACTTCCAGCAGGATTTTGTACGTAGCATTACACTAGCGCGTCAGCATTTTTTGATTTCAGAAGGATTACTATGAGCGGATATCTGCAGGGCAAGGACATGGCTGGCAACGAGAAGCAGGCACCGGCAATTCCGGTCGTAAAAGCCGTGACCGCCCCCGCGCTGCTCGCGATGCGCGCCGCCGGCAACAAGATCGCCATGCTCACCTGCTACGACGCGAGCTTCGCGGCCCTGATGGACCGTTGCGGGGTCGAGGTGCTGCTGATCGGCGATTCGCTCGGCATGGTGTGCGCCGGCTACCCCTCGACCCTGCCGGTCACGGTGGCCGACGTGGCCTACCACACGGCCTCTGTCGCGCGCGGCAACAAGACCGCCCTGGTGCTCGCCGACATGCCGTTCGGGAGCTACACGACGCCGCAAGCCGCGCACGACAACGCGGTCAAGCTGATGCAAGCTGGCGCGCAAATGGTCAAGATCGAAGGCGGAGCCTGGCTGGCCGAGACGGTGCGCTTCCTCACCGAACGCGGCATTCCGGTATGCGCCCACGTCGGCCTGACCCCGCAGTTCGTGCACCAGCTGGGCGGCTACAAGGTGCAGGGCAAGACCGATGCGACGGCTGGCCAACTGAAGTCCGACGCGCTGGCCCTGCAGGCTGCCGGCGCGGCCCTGATCGTGATCGAGGCTGTTCCCGCGTCGCTGGGCAAGGAAGTGACCGAACTGCTGCACATCCCGACCATCGGCATTGGCGCCGGCCCCGACTGCTCGGGCCAGGTGCTGGTGATGCACGACATGCTGGGCGTGTTCCCCGGACGCAAGGCGCGCTTCGTGAAGAACTTCATGGACGGCCAGAGCAATATCGAAGGCGCGGTCAGCGCCTATGTTGCGGCCGTCAAGGACGGCAGCTTCCCCAGCCAGGAACACTGCTTCTGACCTCCTTCCCATGAGCGGCAAGCCAGCCACCACCCGCCTGTTCCTTGCCCTGTGGCCGGAACAGGGCATCCGCGACCAGCTTGCCCAGTGGCGCGATGCCTGGCGCTGGCCGCAGGGCGCGGCGAGCGTGCCGGACGACAAACTGCATGTGACGCTGCACTTCCTCGGCAACCAGCCGAGCGAGCGCGTGCCGGAAATCATGCAGGGGCTCGCGGTGCCGTTCGCGCCATTCCGGCTGTCACTGGGCCAAGCCAAGCTGTGGCCGCATGGGATCGCGGTGCTGGAGCCGCATATGGAACCGGACGAACTGTTGCAGCTGCACGCGGATTTGGCGCAGGCGCTTGTCGCGCTTGGGTTATTGCCTGAAGAGCGCAAGTATCGGCCGCACGTGACGATGTCGCGGCGCGCACCGAATGCGATTGCTCCGACGGATGGGCCGCTGATTGACTGGGAAATCCAACGCTATGCCTTGGTGGAATCGCGTCCCGGGAATGGCGGTTATGCTGTCCTGAAGTACTACACGTGAGCTACCACCTCTGTTAAAGAAGGCGTAGGGGGCGCGCGGCCTGCGAGGACCTGTGCGCACGCGGTACCGTTGAGCAGAGTTTGCGACCGCGTGCGCACGGGGTGCGCACCCTAACGGTCATTGCAGAGCGTGCCACCCCGGCGCATGAAAGAAT